>JALHLK010000041.1 GCA_022844565.1 Saprospiraceae bacterium | reverse complement strand
ATCCTCGAACATAAGTCTAATATTTGTTATTATTTAATGATTTTGAACCACTAATATATACAATATTTTTCTTATGTTCACTTTTTTATGCTATTTTTTTATCCATTATTCACGTTAATTATTAAATATTTAATTTAGAAAAGCCTTATTAAAAAAAAGAATATCTAAATATGAGTTATTTTTAGATATAAATATTCAATACTTTGATACGGAAAGTAATTTTTGATTTTTTCAGCAATGAAAATACTGCTATATATTCACAATTGGCTTTTAGTCACTGGACAGAATTGATTAATATTTAATAGTTTCAGGAAGTCCTCTCCTGAAAATACCAATGCCTTTGCATAAAGGTGTTATAGAGATTTCATAACTATCTGAAGTAGAAAAAATAACTTCCATCGAATTTTCTTCGATGATATTCTCAAACGAATTATTAAAACTATTTTTTATTTTAACTGCATAAGAATTGATACTAGGGATCTTATCAAAAACAACATATGACTTGCCGTCAGAAAATTTCTCAACTCTTAAATTTTTAATCTTTTCTGTTTGACAAGAAGGGAATTCATAGTCTTTAAAGAACTCCAGTTCAAATTTTTTTCCATAGGTATAACAACGTTGATAGATTGATAAAATATAATCGGTCGAAGGCTCTGTTGTTTGATAAAAATAATAATCATGATAGGTAGTTTTTATATAATTATTTGCACCATTGACTAATGTGTAGGAATATTCCGAAGCAATCGACTTTTCAATTACCGAACCGGTCTTCTTATTCTTCAGTTTAAAATATAATAAGGGAGTTCCTACCCATTTAATATAAATTCGATCGATATTAAAATCAATATATTCTATATTAACTGGATGATCTTTTTCACAACTCGATAATTCTTCAGTTTCACATCTCCAAATCATACAAGCTAATACGACTAAAAATAATTGCTTCATTCTGTTACAATTTTAATCAAAGATAATATAATTTATTACCTTACCATAAAAAAGCGTTAATACTAATAGAGAAAGCAAGTTGCAAACTTGCATTAGCGACTTTGGGGCCTGAATTATCAGCATACTCTCGGTCACAATTGATGTTTCAAGCCAAAAAATTGCATAAATATCTAGGTCTCAAAGGTATGTCTCGAACAGATTTTAGAATGAACGCTGATGGTACGATTTATACACTTGATGTAAATGCTATGCCAAATATGGATCCAGAGAAATCATTGATGCCTGCTCTTTGTCAACATCATGGAGTGGATATTTCAGATTTGATAAATAGGATGATTGCTAATTCAATGTATTCTGTAGAGATACAAAATAGTACCTTGTTGAAAGAGGGTGAGATGGTGATGTAATAGTCGAAAAATAGATAGCTGGATTTTCGAACGGCAAGAAGTAAGTAGACCTATTCTAATATTGAGTAAAAACTTAGCTATCTTTTAGAGAGTTGCTTTTGATAAAGGCAAAGTGTGTTAATCTTGGCTAATACGGCAGCAGGTTCAAAAGGGAGACAGGATTTTACGAAGGATTTATAGAAATATATCAATCAATAAATACTATAAAATACAATCCGTAAAACTCACTCAAAGCATTGTAAATATTGATATTATAAAAATAATTTAATTTCGTACTCTTGCCATAAGTATGATATAAATTAACTTGTGGCAAAAGTATAAAAGTTGGATCTTTGCCATAAGTATCAAATAATAGGACTTATGGCAGAAGTACAGAATGAATATTCTATCATTGGAAGAGACTTTGAGATAAAGAGAATGAGAGGATTTTTATCTAATAATAAACTTCAGGATTTATCCAATCTATACTACCCTTTGGTAAGCAGGAAAGAGATACCCTATATCGACTTACAGATGCTTACACTTTATTTTATTTACATTTTGTTGAGCAAAATAAAAACATCAAAAATTATTGGTAAAAAAAATATAACACACCAGAAGTTAAGGCATGGCAAGGATATGCATTTGAGAACATCTGCTTGATACATATTGATGCTATAAAGCAAGCACTCGGCATTTCAGGAATACTAACTCAAGAATCAAGTTTTTATAAAAAGAAAGATAATAATATACCTGAGTGCCAGATAGACATGCTGATAGAAAGAGGAGATAATGCTATTAATATCTGTGAAATGAAATTTTATGATAGTGCGTATGTATTGACAGACGATTCGGTAAATAAACTCCAAGCAAAAAGGAATATTTTTCAGGAAGTTACAAAGACAAAAAATCAACTATTTCTTACATTAATTACAGCAAATGGATTAACAAATAGCAAATATAATATGCTGATAGACATACATATAGATGCCAATGTACTATTTAATCAGCTTAATTTTTAACAACTAAGTCTCTTAAAAAAGAAAATGTTACTCTTGCCATAAGTGTCAAATTAATTGACTTATGGCGAAAGTACAAAATTGAAAAGAACAATTATACACACTAATAATAGGATCAATTATGAATAAATATCTAGCATAAAATTATTTTCCAAAAGTAGGAATTTATAGATAAGTAACTTTCTAACCAACTTCAAAAAATAAATTAATTTATGAACCTTCTACATCAATTATTTATTTCAAAAAAAAGTTATCTTGCTAGCCAAATTTCAAACAAAATGACAAAAACAAAAAAAGTTTTACAAAAGATATTGTTTTTCATTATCTCCTTAGCAATAGGAGGTTTAATAGGATATTGGATAGGTGGATTGATTAAATCAAATGCTTTTTACATACCTGAAAACAGTATTTGGATTTTGGCTTTATCTATTTTTCCTCTGTATCTGTTGGCAATTGCCATCCATGAAGGTGGGCACGCTTTAGCTGGTGTATCACAAAAATTTGATTTTACGATGTATGTTGCTGGCCCTTTTATGTTTGAAAAAGCAAATGATCAATGGGTTTTTAAATGGAATAAAAGCTTTAACTTAGCAGGAGGCCTTGTTCTATGCCTACCAAAAGACACCTACAATTTAGTAAATCGTTTTCTTGTTTTTGTAATTAGTGGCCCTTTAGCTAGTTTGCTTTCGGCATTAGTAAGTTTCTGTATTTATAAAATCATTGGCGGGAGTGATGAATCCAACTCGTTTGTTCAAAATGCAATAGCGATACTACTTTTAGTTTATACTTTTTTATCATTTTTAGTTTTTATCATTACGATTATCCCCATGAGTGCAAATGGATTTCACACGGATGGTGCTAGGGTTTTGCGATTGATCAAGGGAGGTAATATTGGAAAACTTGAAAGTCTTATTCTTACAATAATATCAAAAGTAATGGGCGGAATAAGACCGAGAGACTATAACATGGAAGAAATAATGGAAGCAAAAAATTTAGCCATGGAGCTTAAGGATTCCTACGAAGTATATCTAGACGGTTTTTTGTTCCAACATGCCTTTGATAAAAATGATATTGAAGCTGCTGAAAATCATTTGACAAATTATCTTGCGAAGATTGAAAAAATGCCAGACGGATTTAGAGGAAGTATATGGCTTGACGCTGCCTTTTTCTATGCTTATGCAAAAAAGGATATAGAGAAGGCCAATCAATATTTCAGTCTTTTCAAACCTTCACCAATGGTACCTAAGGCCCAAGAATATGCTACTGAGGCTGCCATTTTAAATCTAAAAAACGAAACTGACCAAATGAATAATAAACTAGAGCAGTCTTTAGCTTTGAATAATACGCTTATGGACAAAGGTATTGCAAAAGCGATGAAGGACCGATTGGAAGGTATGAAACTCGTTTCCTAACCTTCCTTTTTGATATATTTATACAAGATAGGATGTTTGTTCTTACTCGATTTTTCACTTAAAGTATAAAAAGCTTTGCTATCTTGTGCAAAACATATTGCTTCACCTTGAGGTTCTCGAGTGTAGGCCAATCTAAGGGGTGTTTTTCGCATCGCATCAACAATAGATTCAGTAGTTTCTCGGGTATAATAGTATATAGCATCATAGTTTTTTAGTAAAATTGCCGAACCATCAGGTGCGATATCACCCGCAGTTATGTTTCTAATCGGCAAGGTCAAAATCTTTTCTGCAGTCACTGTACCAGATTCATCATGCGGATAAGGAATTCGATACATTGAAACTTTTCTTTCCTTTTTACTCACAATAAAAATGTCTTTTGTGATGGGATCGACCATCAAAGCTTCCGCATCTCTTGCACCATCAGGATATTCAAATACAACTTTTTTATACACGGTAAGTGATTGATCTTCGAATGGAAAGGTATTTGGCTCTTCTACAAAAAGTAAGGTACAATTGTCATGCTTGGTACTATTATCACCAATATCACCAATTACTATTGTACTTTTCTGGGTAGAAGAATCTTTGAAAATGGAAATATCTTCCCAATCACGGTTTTTCGCTCCTTCAATCTTAAATTCCAATTTTCCACCGCCCAACGAATCTATTAAAAAAAGTAAAGCTTTACCACCAGAATCATTGTGAGACCAAAAATACCCTAGAAATGAATGTGATGCAACAATTCCAGATGCTTCTTTTAAATCTTTGTTTTCTAGTTTTCCCATCGCCATTTGTTCTTCATATGGCAAGGATTCTTCATTCATATCTTCAGCTTTATCAGAAGAATTGTCAGAAAACTTGCACCGTGATGCAGATGTAAGCAACAACAAAATAAGAATGGAAAGACGGAAGTTAGCCATGGCAATAAATTAGGAGGTAATATTAAGGAATTGTATTGAAATAATGTGTGTAAAAGTATTCTATGTTATTAAAAGGATTTCTAAAACCAAAAATCTAATATGTAATTTCTAGGTATCATTCACCTCTTTATCCTCCCCAGCCTCATGGGCATACCGTCTATTCTTGCATAAACCTCACTTGCTTCTACCCGCTCTTCCCATTGATTCTTTACACCACCGTCTAGACCAATTAGACTTATAGTATACTCATGACCCTTTAGTTTTGATGGAAAATTTTTAATATGTCCTACTTTTGTGAATTCCAAACCTTCGAAATATGTGTTGGCAATTTTTACATAAAATAGTAGCTTTCTATCTTCATTTTCTTCAATGGATTGCTTAAAAGAAGCTACCTGCTTAACTGCTTCAATTTTATCCAGCGCCTCTATACAAATTAATCTATTTGACCACTCATAGTCTTTGATATCTAAAGCTTTTTGTTTTTGTAAATTGATTAGCAAGATGAAGTAAAAAGGAATCAAAATATTCATTGTGAGCTGTTTAGAGCTAACTAACATTACCTCATCGTTTTTTGTTTTTAATTGCGATTTAGAAACCCATCATATTGAAGTTATCATATGTAAATAAAAAATAGACCCCAGAAAATCTTGGAGACCATTTTATTTCCTTATAAGATATCTTTTGAGGTTCTACTGCTAATTTAATTGGAAGCTCAGAAATTAGAGGCCATTACTTAAAACACTTCACATGATCCTTTTGAATAATTTAAAGGGAGAACCTTTATTTAGAGCTAATAGCTAACTGCTCAAGGCTAAAAGCTTTAAACCCTTTATCCATTAAAATCCCATGAGAACCATTTGTTTTAAAAAATGCCATCAATATTCTTGACAGCATTTCTTTAAATCTCATTTTAAAACCTTAAATCTATTTTTTCTTTCCCTTTACAACACTCAATATCTTATGAAAAATATCCGTATTTTCATACATTCCAGTAAATTTCTCAGCATGTGGTCCATATGCAAAAACAGGGAGCATAACCGCAGTATGTTGATCCCCACTAAAAGTAACGATGACTTCTTCTATAGTTTTGCCTTTTTGTACACTTACTCCCCCAGTCTCATGATCACCTGTTACGATCAATAAGGTATTGGGATGCTTATCTACATATTCGATAGCTACTTTTACTGCTTTTTCAAAATCCCATTGTTCATTGAGCATCATTTCTGGGTCCTTTCTGTGACCTGCCCAATCGATATACGACCCCTCTGCCATCACAAAAAATGGAGCATTTTTATCAGTCAAATATTGTAGACCTTGTCTTAATGAATTTGCCAAGAAGTCTTTTCTTTCTTCAGCAACCATAGACATACCATCTTCAGCTAATAGAAAGCCATATTTCTTGTTCTTAGCCAACTTAAGGCTGTAGTCTTGCACGGTATCAACATAGTAATTATTGGCTTTTAAGTCTTTTATTAGGTCAATTTTATCTGCCCTTTGATTGAAGAACTTGAGTCCTCCTCCTGAAAAATAATCAACACCACTTTTGGTAAGTTGTTGCGCTATATCTTCTTGTGCATCTCTGTCTTTTACATGCGCATAAAAGCCAGCGGGAGTGCCGTGTGTGATTGAAGAAATACTGACTAAGCCGGTTGAGTAACTGTATGTTTTTAATACTTCAACAAGATTAGCTACTTTATTACTATCTATGTCCACGCCTATTGCCCTATTGTACGTTTTTTGACCCGTGGCAAATGCGGTAGATGCCGCTGCCGAATCCGTGACTTTATTTGTTTTAGAGTGTGTGCGAATGAGCCCTATTTTATCAAAAATGCTGAATACAGAATTTTCGCCACCCAAATAATGCCCAGCAGAAATCTGAGATATACCCATACCATCACCTATTAAAAAGATAATGGATGGTGCAGTCGTTGACGATTTTTGTTGTGCAGATGCCCATGATAGGACTAACACAAAAGATAAGTTTACAAATATTAATTTTTTCATTTATTATATAGGTATTATTGATAATAATTTTTTTAGTCTTTAAGATTTGCTGACATCACTTTTGCTGATTTGCAAACTATTAACCTAAATTTTAGATTTATATTGAATTTCTTTTTTTTAATAAATCAAAAATAGTAAAGATCATAATATTCATTGTCATAACAAATGTATATTATTAAAATGATAACGCAAAACTTAAATATTTAACCTACACTTATCTTTCTAATAACTTTCGATTGATGTAAAATGTCATATGTTTTTTAAATACACTACAATTTAAATTGACTAAAATTTTATGAAATAGTTTTTCAAATAAAACAAAATGCTCTAAATTTGTTTTTTCTAAGAACAATCAGATTTACGTAAATCAAATTTTTTTTTAATTCAGAATTAAAAGTAATGAAAGTGAATATTTTTAAAATTATGTTTTATTGCATAGTAGTTTTACTTACAAGTACTACAATTGCAACTTCACAGTCTATCAAAGGCATTGTAAAAGACAATGCAGGTGATCCTTTGATAGGAGCATCCATCTTAGTGAAAGGTACCACAAAAGGAACGGTATCGGATGTAGATGGTAATTTTAGTATTGATGCAAGTCCTGGCTCAATTTTGACGGTATCTTACACAGGCTACACGACGAAAGAAGTGAAAATTGGTAATGAAAGTAACTTAGAGATTGTGTTGCAATCAGGCCAGTTTCTCGATGAGGTAGTGATTACATCGTTTGGTATAGCAAAAGATAAAAAAGTCTTGGGCTATGGTTCGCAAAAAATTAATGCCGATGAAATTATGGAGTCTGGTCAAACCAACATTATAAATGCCATGCAAGGAAGGATGGCAGGTGTGACAATCAATAGCTCTGGAGGGGCACCGGGTGCTGGAGTAAATATTAATATTAGAGGTATTAATTCACTCGGAGGTGATGATAATCAGCCACTATTTGTGATCGATGGTATCATTGTGAGCAATAATACTGATGTAGGTAATGTAAGACCATCAGCAGGCTCAAACGCAGTGAATAACAACGAACAATTTATGAATTCAAATAGAATGGCGGATATCAATCCGGATGATATAGAGTCTATGAATGTCCTTAAAGGTGCTGCTGCTACCGCACTATATGGTCAGAGAGCAGCCAATGGTGCAATCATCATCACCACTAAAAAAGGAAAATCAGGTAAAACATCCATTAATTACTCCCTAAACTATGGCCTACAGGAAGTATTTAAAACTCCAGAAATACAAACTACTTATTACCAAGGATTTACAGGATTAGCAAGAACAGCTCCCGCCACGGTATTTTGGCAATTTGGGCCACCTGCCTTAGCCACAGATGTTTTTTATAACCCCAATATAGAATTCTTCCAAACAGGTGTTTCTGCAAATCATTCACTTTCATTTTCTGGTGGAAATGAAAAGTCTACTTTTTTGACATCTGTGTCTTACTTGAATAATGACGGTATTTCTCCAAATTCAAATTTCCAAAGAATTACTGCTCGTTTGTCAGCTACTCAAAAAATGACTGACAAGTTTAGCGTTGGAGCTCAAATCAATTACTCTAATTCAGGTGGTATAAATCCTGCTTCGGGAGATAAATCGATTTTTAGTTCTCTATCTTTCTGGGCCCCATCTTTTGATATTAATGATTATATCAATCCCGATGGCTCTCAAAAAAACCCTTTTGCAGGGTTGATCGACAATCCACGATATCTTGCAGAAGTGAGTCCACAAAATACGAGTGTCAATAGGGTATTTGGAGATGTAAATTTCAATTATGACTTTACTTCATGGCTTAAGGCTAGATATCAAGTTACCTTAGATAATTATACCGATGTTAGAGATCGAGTGGTAAGGCCGGATTTAGATTTAGGTACTCAAGTAAGAGGGTATGTGACGGAGCAATCATTAGGATTTACAGAAATCAACTCCAATTTTTTCTTAACAGCAGAAAAAAAATTGACCAATGACATAAATATTTCAGCAACTGTTGGAAATAACGTAACGAATATCACGTCAAGTACACTTGGATCGAGAGGTGAAGGTTTTGTATCTCCCGGTTTTTTTAGTATTTTAAATACTTCTAATCAGTTTACCTTTAAAAGTAATACATTAAGGAGGTTAGTTGGTGTTTTTGCTGATGTTAGATTTGACTACAAAGATTATTTATATTTGAACTTCACAGGGAGAAACGACTGGTCTTCTACCTTACCTGCTGCAAATAGATCTTTCTTTTATCCTTCGGCTAGTATCTCATACATTCTTACCAATTCACTGTTAAAAGATAATAGTATTTTCAATTATACTAAATTGAGAGCTTCTCTTGCTCAAGTTGGGAAAGATGCCCCTCCTTATCGGATTGGAGACTATTTTGGTCCTGTATCTGGTTTTCCTTTTGGGACTGTTGGTGGTTTTGCAAGAGATAATAATGTTGGTAATTTTAATTTATTACCAGAGATCACCACAGAAAGCGAGATAGGTATAGAAACAAATTTATTAAACGACCTATTTAGTCTTGAGGCAAATTACTTCATTCGAAATAGTAAAAATCAAATTCTCAGTGTGCCTATAAGTACAGCTACAGGATACAGTACTTACACTACAAACGCAGGTGTGATTGTGAATAGAGGTGTTGAACTTCTTCTTGGTATAAATCCTTTAAGGGGTGATTTTAAATGGAGTATGGATCTCAATTTTACAAGGATAAGAGGAGTGGTAGAATCTATGCCGGAAGATTTGAAAGAAATCACTTATGTCTCAGCTTTAGGTGGTAGGGCTATTTTGAGAGTGCAGGAAGGTGGAACTGTGGGTGACTTATATGGATTTGATTGGAATAGAAACGAAAGAGGCGAAACATTGATTGGTACCAACGGTTTACCGACTCTAAATCAAGCTACTTATGTAAATGTAGGTAATGCAACTCCTGATTGGCTAGGAGGACTTAATAATACTTTTTCTTACAAAGGTTTAAACTTTGCTTTTTTACTGGAAATGAGACACGGAGGAGACGTAGTAGACTTAGGTGAAAATAATGGTATCCGTAATGGGGTGTTAAAATTTACGGAGCAAAGAGATCAGGTAGTGGTGTGGAAAGGTGTATTAGCCGACGGACAACCTAATACTCAGCAAGTTATTTTAGATGAAAACACATACAGAGCTTTTGGTATTAATGCCCATCATTCGTATGTTGTGCAAGATGCGTCTTGGTTTAGATTGAGGAATATCAATCTTACATACTCCATACCTAAAAGTTTATTAAAAAATACTTTCAGTAATATGAGAATTGGTGTGAATGCCAATAATGTCTTTTTAAGTACACCTTTCAGAGGTTTTGACCCAGAGGCTTTGGCATTTGGGGCAGGAAGTAACTTAATAGGATTTACAGGTAGAAATACACCCGCTACACGCAATGTCAATTTTACCTTAAACATTGGGTTTTAATAAAATTAACTTAAATTAAAATAAGAAAAAATGAAAAATAAAATAAAAGCAAGTATCATCTTTTTCAGTCTCGTATTTTTGTTTACGAGTTGTGAAAGCTTTCTTGGGGGCGACGTCAATATTGACCCAAATAAAACAAATGATGCTGGACTAAATACGCTCACTCCCACGATCTTATTTTTTGCATCAGAGGCTACACAAAAAGCGGCTACAGTAACATCGGCATATATACAACAGATAGGTAGTGTTGCCGCAGGTGGTACGGAGACACAACTGAGAAATACATTTGCAGGTACTTGGAATGATATTTATCTCAATATTTTACCAAATGCAAATATTATGGTCAGAAAGGGGGTTGAATCCAATTCTCCCCACTATGCTGGGATTGGCAAAACTGTAATAGCGTATTCGCTAGGATTAGGCACCTCACTTTGGGAAAACATTCCTTATAAAGATGCGGACAATCAATTGTCAAATTTCTTTCCGAAATATGATACTCAAGAAAATGTTTACAAAGATATCATTAGATTACTAGATGAAGCTATTGTTGATTTTGGTCAACCCACTTCAGTTTTTAAACCAGGTAACGATGACCTTATTTTCAAGGGTAATATAGCAAATTGGATAAAAACTGCACACTCATTAAAAGCTAGATATCTTCTACATTTAGCAAAAAGATCTGGTACATCTTCGTACCCTGCAATTTTAGCTGCGCTGGATAAAGGGATCAAAGCCAATACTGAAGATTTTCAATTGATCTATAATGAAAGAAACATTAGTAGATGGCATCAAGTGGCCCTTGCTAACAACACAGGAAACCTTACGACCAACTTTAGTGAAACATTGATCGATTTAATGAATGGTGATGTACAAGACATTGTTGACCCAAGACTACCCTTAATAGCACATAAAACTAATACGGATCCAAAGTTTTTTGGTATGCTACCAGGTAGAGCTTCGGGTTCAAACACACGATATAATAACGGAACCATATTTTTTGGGTATCACTTTGCTCTAGCAGCACCGCATCTTTTGATCACCAATGCGGAGTCAAGATTTATTGAGGCAGAAGTGCGCATGTTACAAAATGGAGGCAAAGCTACAACAGAAGCGTATAATGCATTTTTAGATGGCATTAGAGCCAATATGACAAAAATGACTGTACCAGCAGCGAGTATCACTACCTTCCTAGCTGGGACTAAAGTTGGAGTGGGTGCAGCAAATTTGACAATAAGTAATGTTATGGTTGAAAAGTATAAAGCACTTTTCCTCAATCCTGAGTCTTGGAACGACTTAAGAAGATATGATTATAGCAACACGATCATACCAAATCTTAATATACCTGAGCTTCACAATCCTGATTTATTGGGTAAATGGATACAAAGAGCAGCTTATCCTGACTCAGAGGCATCGAGAAATACAAGCGAGTCTCAAAATAACACAAAAGACCTTAATGCCAAAATGTGGATTTTTAATTAATTGATTAATCTAAAAGAAAATGAAAAATAAAATATATTTCTTACTGTTTATCGTTACAATAGGTCTTACAAACATCGGTTGTTACAAAGAAGTAAATCCAAATGATGAAAATTTTGAAATTATTGGAAACGTTGCCCAGATTTCAGAACTATTCTCCCCGGTCAATGCAGCCCCAGCTGGTAGTGTAATTAATCTGAGAATAAAACTCAACTACGTAAATACCACTATCAAAGAACTTAGATTTTACGAAAGATTTGGTACATCAGGTAATCATAATCTAGTTCGCTCTATTCCATTTGTACCAAATTTTGTAGAAGCCGAAAGAGTACATGTCATCACCGTGCCTTGGACACTTCCAGCTACAAAAGGTCGATATTCATTACAAGTAGATGCTGTTACTGATCAAAATCTAGTATCTGCGAGAAGGACCATTACACCAGCGGTGTTTACTATTCAATAAAAAAGTATATCATTAAATCCCTTTTCTTGATGAATTTTCTCATAAATGATTGATCATTAAGAAAAGGGGATTTATACACCTTTCATCGTAAGATTTATCCGCTTTCTGTCCACATCGATGTCCAATACCTTTACCTTTACTTGCATACCTAGTGTAAGAACTTCAGAAGGGTTTCTAATGAATTTGTTTGTAATTTGAGAGATATGGATTAGACCATTTTCTTTGATACCGATGTCGATAAAAGCACCAAAATTGGTCATATTGCCCACAATACCAATCAATGTCATACCGACTTTTATGTCAGTTATACTTGTGATGGAGTCATCCAATTCGCGTATTTGGGCTTCACCACGAGGGTCATGACCTGGTTTTTGTAATTCTTTTACGATGTCTTCGAGGGTAGGTAAGCCTATATTTTCATTGACATATTTACTGAGTTTGATGGTTTTGATCAAAGTTGTATTGCCAATAAGATCATCAATTTTTATGCCCAAATCTTTAGCAATATCTAATACAATATTGGCAGATTCTGGATGGATGCCCGTATTATCCAAAGGATTTTTGCCATCTCTGATTCTGAGAAAACCTGCACATTGTTCAAATACTTTTTCGCCTAGTCTTGGTACTTTTTTGATCTCTGATCTAGTACTGAATTGACCAACCTCCGACCTATATTCTACGATTTTTCGAGCGAGCGTTGGACCAAGACCTGATACATACTGCAATAAATGGGGGCTAGCAGTATTGAGATCGACGCCTACACTATTTACTGCAGATACCACTGTTTCGTCAAGACTTTCTTTGAGCAAAACCTGATTGACGTCGTGTTGATATTGACCGACACCGATGCTTTTAGGATCTATTTTGACCAATTCGGCTAATGGGTCTTTAAGTCGACGACCTATTGATATTGCACCACGAACGGTGACATCATGGTTAGGAAACTCTTCCCTGCCCACATCAGATGCAGAATAGATCGAAGCTCCACTTTCGGATACTACGTAAATTTGGATATCAAGGTGATGATTTTTTATCATTTTTCGCAAGAAAGTCTCCGTTTCTCTCGATGCCGTACCATTGCCTACAGCGATACATTGGAGATTGTCCTTGTAGATGAGGTCCAAAAGTTTGGTTTCAGACCCAAAAATATCGTTGGTCGGTGCTGTAGGATAAATGGTCGTGTGTGCCAATAAATCCCCATTTTGGCCAAGGCTCACTACTTTACACCCTGTGCGAAAACCTGGATCAATGGCTAAAACAGATTTTGTACCAAGTGGAGCAGCTAGCAACAGTTGACGCATGTTTTTTGCAAATACTAGGATTGCTTCTTTATCAGCTTGTTCTTTTGCTTCATTGAGTATCTGATTTTCAACAGAAGGTTGTAAAAGGCGATGATAACCGTCTTCGATGGCTTCTTGAATAATGGAAGAAGATGGACTTGCCTTTTTGATTTGCCTTTCACAGATTTTGTCCAAAATATATTCATCATCAGTAATAAGTGATACCCTCAGGAAGCCTTCCATCTGACCTCTCAAGATTGCTAAAAGCCTGTGGGATGGTATTTTTTGTACGGATTCTTCAAATTCAAAATAGTCTTTATAGGTAATGGCTTCTTCCTTTTTGGTGCCAATGACTTTGCTTTTGACCAAGCCATTTTTCCGCATTTGAGACCTTACAAAGTCCCTTACATCTATGTTTTCGCTGGTCCATTCTGCTATAATGTTTTGAGCACCTTTTATACAATCTTCTACTGTTGGCAATGCCTCATTGATGTATTTTTGCGCTTCTTGTTGGGGATTTGCCAAAGTTTGAGCCATGATTTGTTTTGAAAAAGGTTCAAGCCCTTGCTCTTTTGCGATGTCAGCTTTGGTCTTTTTACGTTTTTTATACGGTAAGTACAAGTCCTCTAAACTGGTTAGGTCATAACATTGCTCTATTTTATCTTTGAGTTCGGGTGTTAACTTGCCTTGTTCTTCAATGGATTCGAGGATGGATGTTTTCCTTTTGTTAAGTTGGTCAAAGGTGCTCGACAATTTTAAAATTTCGCCAATCTGCACTTCATCAAGCGACCCCGTCCTTTCTTTCCTATATCTTGCGATGAAAGGAATGGTTGCCCCTTCTGACTGCATTTGAAGGATATTTTCAATGGCTTTGTTTGAGTAAGCCGTCTGATTTTTTATAAAATCTATGGTGGATTTTTCTAACATATTTTCAGGTATAATTTTTTGTTTTCTTCGATTCTAAAGCGAATAATTTCTTCAATCAGTTCATAGGGGATGTCGTCTTTGTAAGGGAATTGTACAGATCCTTTACCCCCTTTGTATTGCACAAGTCTATCTTCAAATTGGCTATGACCAGACGGTGTAGCGTACAAACCTAAGTGTTTGTTATTATGACCAAAATAGATAAGTGGTTTGCCATATGTCTTGTAGGCTGGCATCATATAGGCTATAGATTCTTCTACTTCAGGTGCTAATGAGAGAATCATCGCTCTGATTTTTAGCAAAATCGGTTGAACCTCCGCTGGTGTATTCGCTATGTAATCATCTACAGTCATTACTAGTGTTTTATTTGCTCGTTGATAAAGTTTTGAAGAATATCACGATTGGCTATTAAGGTTATGAGGTATTTAATTTGAGCTTGGGCCCTCACTTTATTGTGTGAAGGGTACTTAATTTTATAATACCTATCACCATTTATATAGTCTACTAGAAAGCGCAATGCTTGTTCCCAAGCCATGTACAAACACGACAGTGATAATTGAGCAGCTTCTTTAGGTGTAATAAAATCTTTAATTTCTGCAAGATACCCTTCGGTAAATGCTTTGAAGTAAGGTAAGTGGAAATCAATTTTTTCCAAATCCTTTTCGTCTTCAGCACCTGTGTTGCATAAAGTACGAATAGCATCACCAAAGTCAAATAAAATAGTACCTGGCATGACTGTATCTAAATCAATGATACATAGTATTTCTTCATTGATATCAAAAAGTACATTATTGATCTTAGTATCATTGTGGGTGATGCGTAATGGCAATTCCCCTTTATTAATTGCATGTTGAATGGTACACATTTCTTCACTCATGGATATCAGAAAGTTAATTTCGGCAATGACTTCTTCTACCCTATTTTGCGGATTCAGCGCAATGGCCGTCTTCAATTGCTGATCTCGAAAGATGCCGTTATGAAAATTGGGTATCGTCTCTATCAAATCGCTACCCGGCAAGTCCTTTAAGTAATATTGAAACTTCCCAAAAGCTTTTCCTGCATTGAGTGCTTGTGTCAGTTGGGTTACATTTTCGATAGTTCGACTATTTTCGATAAAAAGGCAGATGGTCCAATAATTGTTCTCTCCATCTAAGAAAAAATTGGATCCATTAGATGTGTGGAGATAGGTCATCACCTTTCTTTTTATATCTACCGCACCTTCACTGATCAACTTTTCTTTAATTTGTTGAGTAACCTTTTGGATATTGCCCATCATACCCTCAATATCCTTAAAAACTTCATGATTTTTTCGCTGTAAGACATAGGCCTCTTCCTCGGAATCAAGCCATACCAAATAAGTATCATTGATATGTCCATTGCCAAGTGGCTTAAAGCTTTTTACCTCAGCTTGTGTAAAAAAATGGCGAATAATATGTGCTACTTTATGATGATCCAATGATTGAAAACTTTAGTTTATACCAGATTTTAAAAGCACAAATGTAGGAATAAAAATGAAAAATAATTTTAAGAACCAACATTGATTAAAGAAAAGCATTTACCTCCTAATTGGTCTGCAAATTAATATTGTATCATTTTTCCAATGCTTATGCTGTGTTTAATTAAACCAAATAGTATTTTTGCACCTTCAATTAAAAAAGGATCAGCAACAATGCAAAAAGAATTAAGCGAACAGGAGCTTGTACGTAGAGACAATCTCAAAAAATTACAAGAACTGGGTATAGACCCTTTCCCAAGTGACACCTTTGATGTCAATACTAAGGCAATAGATATTAAAAGCAGATATACAGAGGAATCAAAAGAGTTTGAATCTGTAAAATTGGCAGGTAGATTGATGTCTAAGCGAATCATGGGTAAGGCTTCATTCGCAGAATTGATGGATAGTAGCGGAAGGATCCAAATCTATTTGAATAGGGATGAAATTTGTCCTGAAGAAGATAAGACCATGTACAATGAAGTGTTTAAAAAGTTGTTGGATCTCGGTGATTTTATTGGAATAGAGGGTTTTGCTTTTACAACACAAGTGGGTGAAATCAGCGTGCATGTTACTAAGTTTACGGTACTGAGTAAATCTTTGAGACCGCTACCTGTGGTAAAAACGGATGCTGAAGGTAATGTCCATGACTCATTTTCAGATCCAGAATTGAGATATCGGATGCGTTATGTAGATATGGTGGTAAATCCCGATGTAAGAAGAGTATTCGAGCAAAGGACCACGATGTACAATACCATCAGAACCTACCTCAATGAAAAAGGTTACCTCGAAGTAGAAACGCCTATACTCCAACCTTTATACGGTGGTGCAGCTGCTCGACCTTTCAAAACTCACCACAACACCTTAGATATGACCTTGTATCTGAGAATCGCCAACGAACTGTACCTAAAAAGACTTATTGTTGGTGGATATGACGGTGTTTATGAATTTTCTAAAGACTTCAGAAATGAAGGGATGAGCAGATTTCACAACCCCGAATTCACACAAATCGAGCTTTATGTCGCCTACAAAGATTACGAGTGGATGATGAATCTTGTAGAAGAAATGGTAGAATTGATCGCCATTGCGCTTCACGGCACTACTAAAGTACAAGTTGGAGAAAATGTGCTAGACTTCCAAAGACCATGGAAACGATACACAATGTATGAGGCGATAAAAGAATATACAGGAGTGGATATCTCAGAAATGGACGAAAGTCAACTAAGAGAGGCAGCTAAATCGCTTAAAGTTCATGTTGACAATTCTCTTGGCAAAGGTAAAATCATAGATGAAATCTTCGGTGAGCATGTAGAGCATAAGTTGATACAACCTACGTTTATCACGGATTATCCCGTAGAGATGTCACCACTAGCTAAGAAACATAAATCAAAACCAGGTTTAGTAGAGCGGTTTGAAGCGATATGCAATGCTAAAGAAATATGCAATGCATTCTCAGAGCTTAATGATCCCATAGATCAGCGCGAGCGATTCGAAAGTCAATTAGAGCTCGGCAAGCGTGGAGATGACGAGGCGATGGTATTGGATGAAGACTTTTTGAGATCATTGGAATTTGGTATGCCTCCTACGGCTGGTCTAGGTATTGGTATGGATAGATTAGCGATGATCATGACCAACCAATCCTCTATCCAAGATGTATTATTTTTCCCGCAGATGAAACCAGAAAAGCAAGAATAATTGAGAATAATCTGGCTCATGTTAAAAAATAGTTTGGGTTTAGTTTTGGCCGCCATTCGATTTATTGTCATTATTTTGTCAATGGTTGTATGGATGTCTGCCTATTTTCTTACTGCTCCATTCTTGGGAAACAATCAGGATCGTGCATTTAGGCTGAGGAAACACTATTTAAAATACCTTGCTATACCCATCTTAAACTTAAAGATTAATCTGATAGGATCTCCTCCAAAAGAAGGTAACTTTCTTTACATCAGCAATCATCGATCTTTTGCAGATCCTGTCGTACTGTGCAGATATATCGATGCCTATGTTATTGCAAAAGCCGAGGTAGCTAAATACCCGATCATCAATCGAGGTGCTGAGCTTACAGGTGTTTTGTATGTAAAACGTACCGATAAGTCTTCCCGATCAGAAACGAGAAAATTGATGATCGATACCATTCAATCTGGGAGAAATATTTTGGTATATCCCGAGGGCACGGTCGGTACCAATAAGAAGGCATTGCCATTTAACCCTGGAACATTCCATAGTGCAGCTGCGCATGGCTTTAATGTTGTACCCGTTGCTATAGAGTATAGAGATACGAGTGATCTTTGGACCTATCCAAGTTTCGTAAGGCAAGTGTTTAATCAATTTTCTAAGTGGGCCATTCATGTTAAATTAGAGTTTGGTGCACCCATACACCATGAAAATGGCGAAATATTGGTCCAAAATGTAGAAACGTGGGTAAATGATACACTTTTTAAAATGCAAGAAAACTGGTCAAAAGCAGAATATACTGGATAAATTCAACCACAGAAATTGACAAAAATCAAGACATATCTTCAAGCAACAGACTTTTTACTTAGCAAATTGCCCATGTTTAGTCGATTAGGAGCAGCAGCGTTAAAACCTAATCTCGATAATATTACCCAATTATGTAGCCACTTAGGTAATCCTCAAAACAACTATAAAATCATTCATGTTGCGGGGACCAATGGCAAAGGTACGGTGAGTCATCTTACCGCAGCGATCTTACAAAGCCAAGGATATAAAGTTGGCCTTCACGTATCTCCACACTATAAAGACCTTCGCGAAAGGTTTAAGGTGAATGGCAAGTTATCAACCAAAAAATTCGTAATTGACTTCCTCAATCAACATAGACGTATTATTGAGCAAATCCAACCTTCGTTTTTTGAGTTGACCGTGGCTATGTCGTTTTCTTATTTTGATCAATGTAAAGTAGACTACGCAGTGATCGAAGTTGGCTTAGGTGGAAGACTGGATTCTACAAATATTGTGATGCCTATCCTTTCTGTGATTACCAATATCTCTATGGATCATACAGAATTATTGGGAGACACACTGCCTCAAATAGCCTCTGAAAAAGCTGGAATCATCAAAGAAAATACTCCTGTCATTATTGGTGAATATCAAAGTGAAATATATGATGTATTTACTGACAAAGCTAAACTTCATAAAAGTCCGATTGTTTATGCAAAAGACATCGTGAAGGCAAATTATGAAATTCAAAACCTTACCTACACCCAAGTCAAATCAGTAGCAGAGCATATCGGATCATTTGATTTTTCTATCGATCTATCTGGACCTTTTCAAAGTAACAATATCACGACGTCATTGGCTATTTTGGATTTTTTATTTCAAAATAAGATCGTTACTGATTTAGATAAACTCAAAAAAACCCTCTACACATTCCGCAAAACTGTAAATTACATCGGACGTTGGCAAACGCTAGGCAAAAGGCCTGTGATCATTGCGGACAGCGCACATAATATTGGCGGATTAGAATACGTGATAGATTATCTCTCCAATATTAAAAATCAAACACTCCACATTGTCATCGGATTTGTAAAAGACAAAAAGCGAGACGAAATCTTAGCTCAACTTCCAAAAGATGCAAAGTACTATTTTGTCAATGCAAAATTACCGAGAGCTTTACCATCCGATGAGCTAAAAGAAGAAGCTACAAAGCACAATTTAGTAGGTACTGCTTACAAAACGGTCTTAGAAGGATATAAAAGTGCAAAGGCCCAAGCTAGAAAAGAAGATTTCATATTTGTTGGGGGCTCCATTTTTGTAGTTGCTGAGATTCTTTAAAAGAAAAATCAATCATTTTATTGAATCCGAATAAGGTATTTTCAATTATAAATGTTCAAATGCAACACATTTAGTATTAATTTTCCTTTCATATTTATTTACTGGATCTTCTTATTTCGGCTGGCCTTTAGAAATTTAGCGTTAAGAAATCTTGTAGTCAATCCGTTAAAAATTCTAAACTGTTTGAGCACATTCTGCTTTATAAAGTTGCCATGAAGGAAATATAACATTTAGTAAATAAAGAAGTACATTGGTTAAAGCGAGTTTTTAGAATTTAGGATTGAAGGAAAGATTTTAGCTAAATTTCTAACAGCCTTGATTTTTTGGTACCCCTCAGAAAGTTTTCTTCGGTTCCTTCTCTAAATTGTGATTTCGTATCACAATTTTGCTAAAGCACCGTTTAGTCATGTATCAAGACAAAAGAACATTAGTATATGCTTGTAAAGGGCTTGATGACTTTTTCAGCAAGCCCTTTAACATCACTTTTTATAATCTTCAACTTGATCAAGTATCTCCTTTGATTGTAAAATTGGTTGCCATTCCTTACCCGAAAAAACAAGCATAAACCACTTTTTGTTCCTGTTTTCATATTTAATATTGAAAAACAACCACACTGCTACAATAGTAAATGTGACGGTGATCAAAATTTGTATAATCCATAAAATCGTAGACCCGTTGGTTATCATACTTTCGTTCCAATAAAATGTAGTCCAAAGCGGAAGCTGCAAAAACAGGATCTTTGTGATATTTAATGTCGACAACCTTAATTTAGAGAGTTTTTCTTGAAGGGTCAACACAGATTCACTCATATTGACGCCATAAATAATATTCAATTGATAAACATACACACCAATCGCTATTGCTGTTAATAGTACTTGAGCCATCGCAGAAAAAAGAAAAAATGAACTCACTTGATCATAGGCAAATATAAATAAATTAGATATAATACTTCCTACTATCACTACCCACCCTATTCCGATAAGTAAGGTGAAGAATTTAATAGGTTTCATAGACGACAGAAAATTTTGTACTTTTAGTTTAGTAATGTCTTCCATATTTTGCTTTTGGATGGTCATGTTGGCTTCCATTTGCATATTTGTAGATTGCCATAATTGTTTTAATTCGATTTCGTTCATTTTTTTTTATTTAAATTTTGAAAATTTGTTCTTTAATTTTTCTTTGATGCGCAGTAATTTAGTGCCCACATTTGATATTGACATGCCCAAAATATCAGCAATCTCCGCATGGCTCTTATCCTCCAAATACATTAAGATGAGTGCTTTATCTAACTGATTGAGTTCTGAGATAAACTGATCGAGCATGACAAACTGATCTTCTTTATCATTATTTACTTCATCAGACTTACACCCTATAGCTTCATTTAGAGGTTGAAGATGATCTTGCCCCTTTACATTTTTTCTATAAAAAGAAATAGCTACATTTAATGAAATCCTATACAACCAAGTGGATAGCGTATAGTGACTATTATAGCTTGGTAAAGCCTTCCATACTTGCACCAAAATCTCTTGAATCAGATCTTGCCTATCTTCTTCATTTTGGCAGTAAGTACGAGCTACTTTAAAGAAAATTCCTTTATGTTGGTCAGCTATAACTTGAAATTTTTGTTCTAGATTCTTGTTTTCTAACATCCTATTTGCAAATTATAATCAGACTAAATTTTATCAAGGGTTGTTGGTAAAACACCTTTACATGATGTTTTGAATCTGAATAAATGCAATTTTTTAATTTTTCCATTATATTTTGTTTGATACACTTAGTTATTCGCATCAAACATTAAAATATCACAAATTTGGCAAATAAATTTGCAATTATTTTTCAAAAAGGCAGAATATCACACTTTCCTCTTATTTTATCAAGAAAAACAACGTCATCAATCCAATCACCCAATAAGAAAATGTATGCTTTTGGAATTGAAATGTGGTGTAATAATAACTCAATCCAAAGCTGACGACCCACCAAGCGATGTAATTTTTAATTGGAATAGTCTCCTCTACCCATGTCCACATGCCTAGTCTGATCGCATCGGGTTCTATCAAATAGTCTAAAGATGTGATCAAAGTGGCTGCAATGGATGCGTGTGATATTTTATTTAATTTGACGATATCTACAAGTTGATTGATAGCATAAGTGACCAAAAACCAATTAACTCCAATCACAGGTGGAGTGCCCAATATTTTCCAACCCAAAACATCTCCATAAGTATATTCACCAAATATCACCCCTGTATTGATACCTAAAACCTCAACCAAAAACCCAACGATAAATGAAACGACAAAATACCTAAGAATATGATTTCGGTCGCCATCAGGATAAGTATATACAAGCAAAGAAGCAGACAAAAGCATCTGAAACCAACTGACATTGACCAACCACGGCCACATACCCAACTGTATGCAAGCAATCCCAAAAGAATAAGAACTGACAATTAAAAAGAGGGGTATGTATTGAATGATTTGTTTATTTTTCATGAATGAGATCGTCTACGATTTTTGAAGAAAGTAAGCAAAGTGGAACACCTCCACCTGGGTGAACACTACCACCGACAAAGTACAAGTTACCATATTGTGGTGATTGATTAGGATGTCTAGCAAAAGCAGCCCATTTTGTATTGGAACTTGTACCGTATAATGATCCGGTATATGACATGGTCTTAGACTCAATACTTCTAGGATCCAATATCTCTTCACATTCTATTAAAGGTGCAATTTCTGTTTTTAAAATTTGTGATAGTTTGCCTAAAATATTTTGTCTCGATTGTTCAATCAATTGATCCCAATCTTGACCTTGATTATAGGGCACATTGATCATAGTAAACCAATTTTCTTTACCTTCTGGTGCATCTTTGTCAACATACTTAGAGGTGATATTGATGTATAAGGTGGGATCGTCTGAAATACTGCCTTTAGAAATACAATCAAACTCATGTTGATAGTCATTTGCAAAAAAGATATTGTGCAAATCCAGTTCAGCAAAGCTTTTATTAATGCCCCAATAAAAAATAAGTGCCGAAGAAGAACGCTCTTGTCTAAGTACTTTATCCGCTTCCTTCCGCTGGTCAAGTAGGTGTAAGTATGTGAAATAAGCATCCATATTTGAAATAACGATATCTCCTTCTATGCTCTCACCACTCAATGTTTTAATACCTTGCACCGTGTCTCGACATTTAATAATTTGATCAACTTTGGTATTAAAATGATATTTAACACCTAAATCCAAACCCAATTGGTAAATAGATTGACTAATATCACTCATTCCATTTTTTGGTATGAAAGCACCAAACCCATACTCGAAGTGGGGAATAATATTGAGCATACCAGGAGCTTTGTAGGGATTTGAGCCATTGTAGGTGGCATATCTATCAAAAAGTTGTACGGTCTTTGGATTTTGAAAACGTCGGGCATTGACACCATGCATTGTCCCAAAAACATCCAATTTATGAATTTGAGTCAGCGCCTTAAAGACATCCTTTGTCATCCAAGTTTTTAACGAATGAAGTGTGTATTCAAGAAACGTTTTGCCAGTCAATTCATATTTTAATGCACTATCTTTAAAATGTTTTTCGACATCATCAATTTTTTCCGATAACTTTTCTGCTATTTCCTCCACGTTTTTTCGATGATCAGCAAAAGTACTCAGCTTTGTCCCATCTTCCCAAAAATAATTACAAACCACTTCTAATTTTTCATATTCAAAATAATCCTCAGGATTTTTATTGGCTAATCTAAACAAATCCGTCACATACTGAGGCATCGTGAATAGCGAAGGGCCCGCGTCAAATCTGTAGTCATCAAGGTAAAACTGATGTAGCTTTCCCCCGACCCTATCCGACGCTTCAAAAAGATGTACATCGTAGCCTTTTACTGCCATACGAATGGCACTAGATAACCCCGCAATCCCTGCCCCAATGATGAGTACCTTTTTATTTTTTACCATATATTTGAAATAGACTGATTCCATCACAATGTACTAATATTAATGCTTTAAAGTCAAAAAAGTTGATGGCCAAATTATAATAATAGGTAACAAAACCTATCTTTATGGCTTCATTTTTATTCTGTTATATGAAGAAATACATAATATTTATTTATATTTTATCCCTTTCATTAAAATTAGCTTCTCAAAATAATACAGAGCAAGTCGCCAATATTATGAAGAATATAGGAGCAGATTTTTATTCTTTAATTGATAATGTGGGTTATACTATTACAAGTAGTCATACAAGCCCTGTCAGTAATGTGACGCATTATTATCTGTGCCAGACTTATCAAGACATCGAAATAAAAAATGCAGTGATGAGCCTTCACTTTGACAAAAATGGCCAGTTGGTCAATCAACATAATCAATTTTTAAAAAGTCCTCAAAATAAAGTAAATGCAATTGCTCCGAAGTTCCAAGCCATAGAAGCGCTTAGATATGTTGCTAATGATCTCCGTATCGATGAAAGCCTAATACCGCGAGAGGCTATTTCACAAGGTAGAGAAGCCAATAAATCTACCAACTTTGGAATGACCAAAATGTCAAGAGAACCGATCAAAATGGTACTAAAATATCATATTATGAAAGACTCTTCATTGCGATTGGCTTGGGATGTGTCGATCCTTGAGTTAAATTCTAGTGATTGGTGGAGTATGCGAGTTGATGCTACAAATGGAGAAATTTTAGAAAAGGAAAACTACACTTTGTACTGCAATTTTGGACATCAAACTCATACACACAACAGAGAATGTAAAGGTACAAAATCCATGGACCTCCCTAAAAAAGATACTCGAATGATGGGTTTTGCCAACATTCCAAATTCAGATAATGTATTCCCATTAGGTGTGGAGTCGCCAAATCATGGTCCACGCAACTTATTGGTTAACCCAAGCAATGCCTTAGCTTCTCCTTATGGTTGGCATGACACGAATGGGAGTGCGGGACCTGAACATACGATCACGCGCGGTAATAATGTATATGCAAAAGAGGATACATTAGATCAAAATGAAAGTATCCTGGGCTATGCTCCAAATGGTGGTCCCAATCTAGAATTTGATTTTATACTTGACAATAATAAAAGTCCTAGGCAAAATTTAAATGCGCACATCACCAACCTCTTTTATTGGAATAATATCGTTCATGATGTTCTTTATCATTATGGTTTTACAGAGGCTGCTGGCAATTTTCAAGAGAATAATTATGGTCGCGGTGGTTTGGCCAATGATTATGTCAGAGCAGATGCATTGGATGGAAGCGGATCGAATAATGCAAATTTTTCAACTCCAATAGACGGCTCTATACCCAGAATGCAGATGTTTGAATGGTTTGTAGGGGGATCCACAGATACTTTTAAAGTGAATACACCTAGCTCTAAAGCTGGCAATTATCCAGTTTTTAAAGGAGCATTTGGCCCACGTGAATTTAATGTGACTGGTCAAGTTATTTTGGCAGACTCAGTTAGAGCTTGTAGTCCGATTACAAATAATATCTCAGGTAAAATTGCAATGATTGATCGAGGAGGATGTGAGTTTGGTAGTAAAGCAAAAAAAGCTCAAGATGCCGGGGCTATTGCTGTAATCATCTGCAATAATGTAGGAGTAGATGATTTATTAACCATGTCATCTGGGGCTGAAGGAAGTCAAGTTACTATTCCTTCTGTGATGTTGTCTAAAAGAACATGTGATACGCTTAAGTTATATTTAGCAAACTTGACGGTCACTATTTCTTCTGACTTAGGACCTATTTACGATAGTGGTCTTGATAATGGTATTATCGCACATGAATATGGCCACGGATTGTCCATAAGACTTACAGGAGGACCTAATAACTCATCATGTCTCAGCGGGCAAGAACAAATGGGCGAAGGTTGGAGTGATTATCTGGGTTTAGTGCTCACCGCAAAAAATACGGATATAGGTATTAAAAAAAGAGGAATCGGAACCTATGTACTTGAAGAACCAACTACTGGTGAAGGCATAAGACCTTTTCCCTATTCTACTGACATGACTATCAATCCTGTGACATATGATAATATCAAAACCTTCTCCGTACCACATGGAGTGGGATCTGTCTGGTGTGCTATGTTGTGGGATATGACTTGGCTTTTTCAAGAAGCATATGGTTATAATACTGACTTTTATAATGGGAGTGGAGGTAATAATAAAGCGATTGCCTTGGTAGTAGAAGCCATGAAATTACAACCTTGTAATCCTGGATTTGTTACTGGACGTAATGCGATACTCAAAGCAGACTCCTTGATCAACAATGGTATTCATTCGTGCATGATTTGGAAAGCTTTTGCCAATAGAGGTTTAGGTGCCTCAGCATCACAAGGATCCTCCAATAGTCGCACAGACGGTATTCAAGCTTTCGACATGCCTAGTTCTTGTAGAAATGTCATCACCATTGCTAGCAATACTGGAGTTGGCTCTTTAAGGAATATCGTCCAAAATTCGTTGAACAATGATACTATTAAGATTGCACCTTACTTAGTTGGAAAAAGCTTGGATCTTTCGGACAGTCCTTTGACAATTGACAAAAACTTGGTTCTAAAAAATCCTTTTAATCAAGAATTAAAAATAAACTGCACGAATAATGCCCTTTTACAAATAAACAATGGCATCAATTTTCAAATAGAAGATATTATCATAGACGGAGCTACACTTGCCAACACTGTCATCAATAATGTTGGTAACCTTACCTTGAAAAATGTGCTAATTGAAGGAAATAAACAAGTAAATAATAGTGGGGTGCTTAATGTATTAGGGGTGACGACTTTAAGGAATTAAAAATTCCAAACATTATCTTCTGCCGCTTTTGAAAATAAAACAAGGTTAAAAGCATACTACACGAAACAACCAAAATTATTCCAACTAAAATAATCCTCATTTGTAATTATAAAAATTACTTCAAAATTATCCTACCTCCTATTCTTACTAAACTGATTAGGGTTTCGGTTTTTATTATTGCTGTTACTATTTCTATTGTTATTGTTGTTCTTGCTGTTGTTGTTGGTAGGCTTAAAGTTTTTCTTCTGAGCTTTAAAGTTAATCAAATTTTCGATGGTGTAATCATCTGCAAATGTCAAGACATTTCCCGACATTTCTTCAAGGTTATTTTTGATGACTGTATCACTTACAAAATGTTCTCTGTTCCATGTACGGTATGCAAGTTTCATGTATGATGCAATGATCTCAGAGTACCAATTTCTCTTTTCTTCATCTTCGATTGTTAGAGCTTTACGGATCATCTCTTGGATATAGTGCCCGTAATGTCGATAATCGTATTCAGAACTAGGGTATGGCAGATCGTGATTTCTATTTACTTCATTGATAGGGTGTATCGTGATACCTTCAGGTACGTCTACCTCTAGCGTATAGTTTGACATTCTGAAAAGGTGATTCCAGAGTTTTTCTTTATAATTGGGGATAGATCTATTTTGAGGGTTCATAATATTCATTAGATTTACGATCTCGACAGCGACCTTTGATCTTTTTTCTCTATCCTCGATAGAAAGTGCATAATGCAAGAGATTTTGAATATTTCTACCGTACTCAGATATGACCAAATCTCCCTTTTGAGAATTGTACTCCATATCAAAAACTTTTACCGCCATATTGTCTATGTTTTTATTCGACTGTTACTGATTTTGCAAGATTTCGTGGTTGATCTACATCACATCCTCTCATTACACTTACGTAGTAAGAAAGTAATTGAAGTGGTATGACTGAAAGTAGTGGGCTTATCTCATCCTCTATTTCTGGTATAAAGATACAATGATCTGCAATTTTACTAATTATTTTTTCACCAAAAGGTACAATTGCTATAACTTTTCCTTTTCTCGCTTTAACTTCTTGAACGTTTGAAATGATTTTTTCGTATGCTCTTTCATTGGTAGCGATGACAAAAACGGGCATGTCTTCATCTATTAACGCAATAGGTCCATGTTTCATCTCTGCTGCAGGATACCCCTCCGCATGAATATAGGAGATTTCCTTTAACTTGAGAGCCCCTTCCAATGCAACTGGAAAACTTATACCCCTTCCTAAATATATCGCATTATTGTGATCCTTTATTTCACTAGCTATATATTTTATTTGATCTATGTTTTCTAAAATCGTTTGAACTTTAGAAGGCACAGATTCTAATGCACTGATTAGCTCGATGTATTTTCTTTCGTCTATGGTACCCTTAGCCTTTCCTAATCTAAGCGCTATTAACAAAAGTATGACGATTTGACTTGTGAAAGCTTTGGTAGATGCTACTCCAATCTCTGGTCCTGCATGAATGTAAGACCCCGAATGAACTAAGCGCGCAATAGAAGACCCTACCACATTGACTACCCCATAAAGAAAGGCTCCTTTCTCTTTGGCCAGTTCTAGTGCAGCAACTGTATCTGCTGTCTCACCAGATTGTGATATAGCTATTACGATATCTTTTTCTGAAATGATCGGATTACGATATCTAAATTCAGAAGCGTATTCTACCTCTACGGGTATACGAGCCAAATCTTCAATCATGTACTCCCCAATCAGCCCACTATGCCAAGATGTACCACATCCTACAATGATAATGCGCTTTGCCTTCAAAAATCTACTTAAATTATCTTCTACCCCATTGAGGTGAACCCAATTTTCATCTGTATTGATTCTTCCGCGCATACTGTCCGTAATCGTAGAAGGTTGCTGAAATATTTCTTTCAACATAAAGTGATCATATCCACCTTTTTCAAGAGCTTCGATTTTGACTTCGATCTCTTGGATGATTGGTGTAATCGCTTGATTTTTTAAGTTAGATATAGAGTATTCTGCATTTTTATTGGCTACAACTACTTCCTCGTCATTAAGATAAATAATTTTATTGGTATATTTGACAATTGGAGTAACATCTGAGGCTATATAAAGGGCATCAATTCCAATACCTAAAACCATAGGGCTTGATTTTCTAGCAGCAATTAGGCTATCAGGAATATCCTTATCAAAAAGCACGATAGCATAAGCTCCAACAGCCTCCTTTAGTGCCAACTTTACCGCCTCCAGCGTATTTAGTTTTTCTGATTTTTTGATAAAATCTATAAAATTTACTAGTACTTCTGTGTCGGTTTGACCTAAAAATGTATATCCTTTTTCAATCAATATGTCTTTTAATGCTTGATAATTTTCGATAATACCATTATGTACTAATGCCAAGGATTGATCATTACACATATGGGGATGGGCATTTATATTATCAGGTTTGCCATGTGTAGCCCAACGAGTATGACCTATTCCTACATTACCTCCAATAGGGTTTTCGTCAAGCAACTTTTCAAGTTCATTGACCTTTCCTTTTTGTTTTGTTACGACAATTTTTCCATTTTGCAAAACAGCCACTCCTGCGCTATCGTAACCTCTATATTCCAATCTTTTTAGACCTTCGATCAAAAATGGAAGGACATTTTCTGAGCTTACCTTTGCTACTATGCCACACATAAAATGTTAGTTTTTATTCTTGAGTAGTGTATGATACTACTAACTTAACAGGATTGGTAGGGTGTTTTACACCATAAAATGGTGTCCTATGAGGTCTTTGGTTGGTAGAACTTGCCAACAATCTTATCTTATTAGGCACCGTACCTAAAGCCATGGATTTGACCAATTTTGTAACATTCATTTTATAAACACCTTTCGTCCCTGCTTTTTCGATGGGATTACCTCCAAATCCAAAATCTAACTGTATTTGTTGGTTTAACAAATCTGAAATGTCGCGGATAAGAAAAGTAGTATTATCCGATTCATAAACTATTGATAATTGAGGAATATAAGGATACTTTGAATTATCTAATCGAGGGATATCTGCTACCGTCAATTCTAAAGAAGCATGACTTATTATTTTACCTTTTAGTTTTGCTATGTCCTTAAAGGTTAATTGTGTATTCACACCGTCTAATCCTTGTACAAATAATAGGTCCTCACCTTTTTGAGGCGAATTTAAGTTGGTAGCTAAAAAAGGTGATGGCTCGGATTTGAAGTTGGTATATTTTGAAGCACTAAACAAAAATTTGTAATTCCTCTTAACATCAGCAGAGTCTCTATAATACACATTAATACCATTGATGTTATTACTATTATCGGCAACCGCTCCAAAATTAAGTCCTAATAATGAATTTTTAGAATCTGAACTTATACTCACCCCTTTAAATAGAGATTGAAGTGCCAAATTAGTTTCAATAGATTTTATTCCCTCAAATTTTTGTTTAAACCAATTCTTATCTATTGGCACTCTAATTTGTGCTCTTATTCTTGTAGAAACGGTATCTACAAAATAGTCAACTATTGTCAAAGAATCTTTAGGTCTAGGCAAAAGTGCTTTTCTACCTATCACTATAGCACCAGATGTGTTTATAGGTGTATTTGAAAATACCGAGTCTTTAAGTATAGGAACATCAAAAACTTCTTTAATGGTTAAGTTGTGTACCTCATTTGCATCCCCATACATACTTGATGTGTCGTAGCTCATTACCAAGACTATGGAGTCAAATGTAGCTTTATGCATGTTAGAAGGTAGTAAAACAGAGTTATTAAACACAAATCGTGTGAATAATTCGGACTCTACCTTGCCGAAAGTTTCATCTGAATATGAACCAATGGGATAAGAAGTGTAATTTGAAAAATTTTGAATAAGTGTTATTACTGGCTTACCAGGCAACGTTACACCTTCGATATCAAATTGATTCTCAACTTCAACACTTAATTTATCATCATCCAGTAGTCCACTTCCGATTGAACTAGGGTCTTCGCATGATGCATAAAATAAAGAAAGGCAAACTAAAAAAAATAAAATAGAACTTTTATTCATTATCAATTTCTTGTTCAATAAATTGGTGGTAAAAAGCAACTGTTTCAGATAAATGATTTGTATTGTCAATAATATTTAATGTGGGAATATCTCTTTCAGGCACGTTTTTGAACGATTCACTACCTATGATCAAGCCATCAGAATAGTGAAGAGCTCCTTTGTTAAGGTCAATGCCATCCTCTGTTTTATAAACATCTAAATGTTCATCTTCCATGTCACCTATTTTAGCCACTTCCCAGAATCTATCTGTTAACGTTTTACTGACCAAATCTGTGTATCCAGAGTAAATTATTTTAGCATAATTAAATATTGGATCATTGCCATATGCTTTTTTAACGTACACAGGAACTAAAGCAGTGAATGACCCGTGGCAGTGTATAATATCAGGGGCCCAACCAAACTTACGTACAGTTTCTACTGCTCCTTTATTGAAAAAAACCATTCTTTCTACGTTATCATCATAAGCTATACCTTCTTCGTCACAGAACTCATTTCTTTTTTTGAAAAACTCTTCATTATCCAAAAAATAAACTTGTAATCGTGACCCAGGAATAGAAGCTACTTTAATAATTAAAGGATAATCTTCATCATCAACAATGATATTCATACCTGACAACCTAACTACCTCGTGTAATCTGTGTCGTCTTTCATTAATGTTACCAAATTTTGGCATTAATACTCTAATTTCATATTGCTTTTCCTGAGCTTTCTGAGGTAGTTTTTCAACAATTCCAGATATTTCACTCAGGGCTGTGTAAGGATTCATCTCCTGTGTAACGTACAATAATTTCATTCTGCCCTTTTAAAAAAATGTTTTGAGTATTAAATTCTGGCCATGATTTAAGAAGTTAAAAAATGCCAGCACCTCTAATTTAAGAGTGCAAAGATACTATTTTATTTTTAAATTCTATTATACTTTTTTAAGCTTCTATTTTGGAATGAAATATTGCACTATTTAGATCCTCCAATTTTTAATAGATGATTTTAATAAGTTTCGTAATTTCTAATCTAATTCCTTTAAATTTGCACTTAAATATTTAATGTAACAAATTTGAAAATTTTAAAAATCATACCTCATTTTAATAATCAATTATTCCTTAGTATATTACATATTTTGATAATTTCACTTTTCTTATCATGTACCGCATTTTCTCAAAATATGCATCTTGATGTAAATGATCCTTATGTAGGGTTTTTAAAAAGAATAACTGCAAAATATGACATAGATTTTGGGTCAACCCTCAGTATTCAACCTTTAGATTTAAATAAAATTAATACTGCCATAATTTTAAATTATGAAAAATTTGATGAAGACGATCAGTTTGAAGTGATAAAATATCTTAGCCAACAAGATATAATCACCCAAAATACACTCAATCAAAATCCAGAAAGTTTTGTAAAAAAAGACTTTGATAACTATAATAAAAACAGCGGTATTCTGACCCATTTCTACAAGAACAAGCATCATATGTTCTCCTTAGACAAAGAAAATTTTTCTTTGAGAGTTGATCCTGTTTTAGATGTATCAGGGGGAAATGCTTCTAATTACAACAATGCAGTTTTTAATAACACTCGAGGGATTAAAATATCCGCATTGATCGATCAACGTATTTCGATCTACACATCAATCTTTGAAAACCAAACAGGATTTTTACCTCATGTCAACCAAATCATATCAGAAAGGAATTTAATCCCTGGAAATGGACTCTATAAAACCTATGCCAGTAGGATATCCGAAAAAATAAAAGGTTTTGATTATCTCAATGCTCAAGCTTATTTGTCAATTCCTATTTCAAAAAGTATATCTTTTGACTTAGGGCACGGCAATCATTTTTATGGGGCAGGACATAGATCACTTATGTTGGGTAATTTTGCTAATAATTATCTCTTTGCTAAATTTGACGCTTCATTTTGGAAGTTTAAGTATCAATCGCTTTATGCAGAACTTAACCTGAATAGTGCAAATTCTGGTATTGGTGGTCAAGATGTATTACCTAAAAAATACATGTCAAGTCACTACCTTATTTTCAGACCCAATCGAAAGTTGGAAATTGGCCTTTTCGAATCTGTCGTATTTGCGCGGGAGAACCACCTGGAGTTGCAATACTTAAACCCTGTTATTTTATTCCGAACGGTGGAGCAATTCTTAAACTCGCCAGACAATGTGACCGTTGGCTTAAGCGCTCAATATCATTTGAAAAAAAATTGGATGGTCTATAGTCAGTTTATTTTGGATGAATTTGCCTTTTCCATACTAAGGGATGATATCAATTGGTGGGGTAACAAATATGGGCTGCAAGTTGGGTTAAAAGCAACAGATTTCTTAAGTATAAAGGACTTGGATGTTAATCTAGAATACAATACCATTAGGCCCTACACTTATGCACATTACAAGAGAAATGATTTTTTCAAAGGGGATATTACTGTTGCCAACTATACACACTATGGCCAAGAATTGGCTCATCCTCTAGGTGCAAATTTCAGAGAAATCATTACAAAGTTAAATTATAAGATTACCAATAAAATAAGATTTGATGCTACCTACATCTATTGGGCAAAAGGATTGGATAAGGACAATAAAAGTTATGGTGGAAATCTACTATTAGACTATAATCTTAGGCCTAGTGACAGTAATGTTAAAACTTTACAAGGAGTAAGGTCTAATGTACATCATTTTAGGGCTAATCTTTCCTATGAACTGTTTCCTAACACGTTTATCGATCTCAATGCCTTAAGAAGAATGGAGAATATAGGCTTAAGTTATGATTATATTGGTCTAGGCATAAGAATGAATACCCTTTTTAAAACTTTCGATTATTAAGATATGAATTTTAAAGTATTGGTAGTAGGTGATGTGATGATTGATAAATACATCATTGGTGATACCCATAGAATTAGTCCAGAAGCCCCAATACCAATTGTATTAGAAAAAGATACTACATTTTCTCTTGGAGGGGCTGGCAACCTTTGTGTCAATTTACGTAATTTGGGTTTAAATATCGATCTTTTGAGTGTTGTTGGCAATGATGAAAGTGGAAAAAAAATTCAAGAATTATGTTATAAACATGAAATAAAACCAATCTTAAGCATAATAGATGTAAATACCATTACAAAAACTCGTATTCTATCAAGAAACCAACAAATTCTGCGGATTGACAAAGAAGACGCTCCAATAAACTACCAAGTTTTTAATAAAATACCAGAAGATATTGATATTCATACCTACGATCTTATTGTAATTTCAGATTATGGAAAAGGTTTTTGTAGTCAAGAATTCATAAAAAATGTTATCACAACATCACATCGATATAACAAACCAACCTTCGTCGATCCAAAAGGGAAAAACTGGAATAAATACAAAGGGGCAACATTAATAAAACCAAATCAAGTTGAGTTTGAGGAGTTAATTGACGGAGATTTATTCGATCCTTCCTCAAGATCTAATTATCAGCAATTAATTGAAGAATTAAAAATAAAATTTCTTATAATAAGTCAAGGTAAAGAAGGGATGACATTAGTTTTTGAGGATCATCTTTATAAAATTAGGGCTCCTCAAGTGGAAGTATATGATGTTTCTGGTGCAGGTGATACGGTGATGGCTGCGCTAATTTATGGCTATCTACAAAAAAAACACATCAAAGAAGCTGTAGACTTAGCTGTAAAATGTGGTTCTTATGTCGTAACTAAGGCTAAAACATATGCGATAACACTTGATGAATTAAAAAAATTAGAATCAGATATAAATAAAATCTAAAAACTCAAAACACAATATTTATTATAATAATAATTAGGGAATAATGCATTTTTGAAAAATAATATTACTTTTACCGCTTAATTATAACAGTGGAATCTACTAAAAATTTGCCTTCTCGTACCAACATCATCTTGGCTTTCGCTACCACTTACATCGTTTGGGGCTCCACTTACTTTTTCAATAAAGTAGTGATTCAAGAAATTCCACCATTTTTATCAGCTACCTTGAGGTTCGTAACTGCTGGTGTTTTAATTTTTATAATGGCCAGGTTATTGAACATTCCATTCAAATTCACTAAAGCTCAGTTTCTAAACGCTGGTTTCGCGGGGTTTTTGTTTTTAACTTTAGGCAATGGTGGTGTTGTCTGGGCATTGCAATATGTAGACAGTGGATTTACAGCGTTGTTGGTTTCCGCCCAACCTTTGGTTTTAATATTGTTGATTTGGCTTATTGACAAAAAGAAGATTTCACCGCGATCTTTATTTGGGATTTTCTTAGGTATTACCGGAATTTATTTATTGACATCTGAAACAAAAATTGTCACATCTTCTGAATATTTTATAGGTATTGCGATCATATTTTGTTGTTTAATTGTGTGGGCTTATGGAAGTATTTTTGTGGGGAAAGTAGATCTACCTCCAAATACATTTGTCAATTCAGCAGTTCAAATGATGGTTGGTGGAGTGCTGATGGCACCAATTTCATTGGTTATGCAAGAGAATTGGTCACTTGTAAATACAGCGAGTACAAATACTTGGTTGTCTTTAGGATTTTTAATTACTTTTGGAAGTATTGCTGCTTTTTCTTCTTTTAATTACCTGCTCAAACATGTAGATCCTGAAAAAGTGACAACCAATACTTACGTCAACCCTGTGGTTGCATTATTTCTAGGTAATATTTTTCTTAATGAACCATTAACAAGACAAGCAATTTTAGCATCTTGTATCTTATTAATAGGTGTCTTCGTGATAAATACTAGAAAAATTAAGAAGTTCTAAACGAATGCCTACAACAAACTATTAATTAAACTTAAATTTTGTTGCTTTTTAGGTTCTCGATATCTTTTACACCAAGACGTGAAATATCTATGAGATTTTAAAAATTTTGATTGCAATTCATACCATTGTCCGTCAGTCATACTTGGATTAAAATGCAAAAGTTCAATTTTTAATTTTTCGCCGATCGGAACAAATAACTTAGTGCCAAGATATTCTAGATCAGCATCTGCGATGATCATTTCTAAAAGGTTGTTAGGTTGAGCTTGGATTTTTGTTGCCAAAATCATCCCTTCCATTTTCAAAATATCCTCTTCCCTAAAACTGTAATTTGCCAAATCCGCGCGAAGTATCCCGCAACTTAATTGTTCATGTTCGATGCGATTTATCAAAAAACCAGTATCATGGTACAAACATGCAATTTTCAATAAATAAGTTTCATGTTCAGAAATATTTAGTTTATTAGCCAGATGGGTCGCAATAGATAAAACGTGTAGCGTATGTTTATAATCGTGATAGGTAAAATACGAGGGTAATTCATTTCTTAATCTTCCTATAATATGGTTGTATATGCTTTTGTAGTTTTTCATTTTAATAGTGTATTCTTGTTTTCTTAACCACTCCTCCCGTTACTTCCTTTATACTTTGGATGAAAATAAAAGCTTTTGGATCTTTTATTAAAATAGCTTGCTTGATGCGAATTAGTTCAAGCCTAGTGACAACTGTAGTAATTATATCACAGTCACTTTTAATGTGGAATGAATCAGGAAGGTAGCCTCTTTCCCCTTTGTAAACAGTTATTGCTTTACCAAATTCATTAACGATTAAATCTTTTATATCATCTTCATGCCCCGAGATTACATTGATAGATGTAAACTCTTCAAATCCGTCAACTACATAATCAGTAGTTTTCATTGCAGTAAAATAAGTAAGAATAGAGTACATGCCAGCCTCAATACCAAATTGTAAAGTAGCCCCAAGGATCAACAAACTGTTGACAATTAAGATGATCTCCCCTGAAGAGAGACCTAGTTTTTTTGTAGAATATTCCGCTATTACTTCCAATCCATCAATTACTGCTCCTCCACGTATAACAAAACCTATGCCAAGCCCAATTAAAAATCCTCCAAATACAGCAATTAACAGTTTATCTTCCGTTACAACAGGTATATAAAGTATCTTCATCAAAAATGACATCAACAAAACATCTATTAATGTCTGCACTGCAAAAGTCTTTCCTATCTTTTTAAATCCTACATAAATAAACGGTAAATTAAGTAATATCAAAAATAGACTGATATCGATATTAAATAAAACCCTAAATAAAATTGAAATACCTGTTACACCACCATCTAAAAAGTTATTAGGTACCATAAAGCCCTTTAAGGCAACAACAGCTACCAATACTCCTATTATATTGTATGATAATGATTTCTTGGAAAAAATAGTTTCCCAGTTTATTTCATCTTTAATTTTCATAAACCCGATTAAACTTGATATTTTTAGTACTCCAATGTAAAAATAATAATTTACTTTGGAATTTTCAAATTTACTTCTAATTAATAGTCTGAATTTATAAAAACAAGAAATATACTAAGGTAAGAAAATCTATGGTAAACTCAATTTTATCACGATAATCAGATTCCTACCGCCTCTTTAGCACACTTACCTTTTTTAAAACTTTTTAGACCGGCTTTCTTGGCTTCACATTCATTAACATAAGAAATGCTGTTACATCCACAAACCCAATTGTTTATCTCCTTACTACAATCTCTTTGATTGGCTTCGTACATTTCTTTAGAAAAACAGTTTATCTTGGGTGACTCTAAGGTTGCAACAATATTATCGGATTTAGCTTCTTGTAAAGTTTCTTTAGAAATTGCCGTTTTATTTTGACCGATATCAGATTTCTTTATCAAATTTTCGCTTTCTGTAGGCTTATTCACACTACAACTAACAAAAAAAAGAAAATTTAAAACTATATATTTATTCATTACAGTTAGATAAAAATTATTGAAAAGATAAAGGGTAGTTCTAAATACTCATTTTCGTAGTGAAAAAAATACGAAATGGTAAAGGACAAGGCGAATGTTAAAAAGTACCGTAGGTGTGCCAAAGCTACATCGAGGACTTTTTTAACATTCAACGCAGTAATTTGCCATTGCAGTTTTTTATAATAGAAATAGAGTTTTTGGAACTCCCCTAAAGACAAATGTGCGAAAACATTTTGAGAAATACATATTCTTTTTAAAAATTGGTATTATTTTAAATAAAAAGTAACTTTTGCCAACCCTTTTTATAAACAAGAACGTCTTACAGAAAAAAAGAATATAGATTTATGATTAGAAAAATTTTAATTCCGACCTTGTTTATTCTATTTACATTTGCATCATGTGAAAAAACTGAAGATCTACAAGCTAATAATGACTGTATAAAAGTGAAGTTAATAGCTGAAATCTGTGGAACCGCAGTTTTACAAATTCAAGATTCAAAATATTTTGATTTGGGTGAAAATAATTGGTCTTCAGATGGAGGAATTACAAAATATGACCATGTTTTTTTTACCGTTTTTAGTTGCGAAGACATGGAATACCTCGCTCAAAACAAAAATCCTAAAAACTTCAATATAAAGCTAAACGATAAATTTGAAATGGGAAGTTGTGCGGTGTGTCTTGCCATAATTGCAAATCCTCCTACGAAAAAATTAAATATTTCTGTAGCTAAAACAAATTGTCCCCTTATTCAAAATGGATAAAATTAACAGGAAGTTCCTATAAATAAAAGTTTGTTAAGTTAGTTTTTCATCTTGTGAAGCCTTCCTTTAATGAAAGTTTTTGTGAAGGAAAGAGGTCTAATTTTAGGCCTCTTTCTATTTTATACCGATAATGCTTTCAAAATAGTACAATCTTCGCTCATTCAAATTGTACTATTTTCAAGCAATCTCGATATAAACCAAGCTAGAATAATTATATAGTTTTGACTATTTTATTATAAGTCTTGGTATTAACCCAGATGCAGATACCCTTATATAAGTTATCAATTAAGGTCATCTAAATCTGGGCTAAACAAATATTTACAAAAAACCTCTAATCAAATTTGGGTAATTCAGTAGAAATGGTCGGAAGTCCAATCGCTTTTAGTTGATTATGGACAACCATTAAATCTTTGTCAATTTGTACAATTTGATCATACACAGGTTTGAACTGTTTTCTAACCAAACTTAAAGATTTTTTCTGCATTTCAGGTACATCACTACTGTGTCCATAGGCACTCCACATAGCACTTGATAGTCTTCCTCTGATGCCAGGTAAAGTTTCAAACTGTCTATTCTCTAATGATTGATTACCGTTTAGATCAATATTAATTTTGTTGATCTTATATTGTATATCATTCAGTTGTTTATTCAAACTAACATCTGCGTTAGGTAAAAGCAATAAAGCAGATTTTAATAGTTTGACTTTATTATTCATATTTCCTAAATACTCAGATGTACCATTAATTACTTTTGTAAGTCGAGATGCTTCATCAGCAAATGCCTTAAGACCTACTATATCTTTAGCAGGCAATGTAGCCCAACCTAAAGCTTTGATTTCGAAACTTTCTTTATTCGTGACTGATTTAGCGGCTGCACCATCAAAATAAAAGATTTCAGCACTGTATTTACCAGGCATTACAGGCATTCCGCCTCCACCGCCTCTTCTTCTACCTGATGCCGCACTTTCAAGTGAGTTAAAAGGAATAATTTTCCCATCCCACAAATAGGTGTTTACTCCTTGTGAAGCATTGATTTGGTCTTTTCTAATGATATCGCCTTTACTGTCATAAATTGTAATATAATAAAATGGCATAATCTCTTCATCTTCCATTACTAATGAATCCAGTGTTGGGTACCCTGCCAAAGTACCTTTTTCAATAAGCGCTTTCTCTCTTTTTTTCCTTTTTTGCTTTATAGACTCTGGTATTTCTGATACCGTGTATCTAATGGTAGCACCAATTGCAGGGTTTTGGCCTACATAATAGCTGTCACCTTGGGTACCCAGTCCGCCACCACCCAAAGGGCTTGATTCGTTATAAAGCCAAGCATCTTTGACTGGAAAGATTTTACTTTTAGCATTCTCACTCGAAGCAAGACTTCTAAGAATACTATAGTCGTCTAAAACATAAAAGCCTCGACCAAAAGTAGCAATCACAAGGTCATTCTCCCTTTTTTGGATTTCTAAATCTTTTATGGCAATCACAGGAAGATTATTTTTTAAGGGAGACCATTTTACCCCCCCATTTAAGCTGGCAAAAAGTCCAAAATCTGTACCAATAAAAAGAAGGTCAGGATTTATGTGATCCTCTGCAATGGTATATACAGATCCTCTTTCTGGCAAGTCTCCTATAATGGGTGTCCAATTTTTACCATCATCTTTTGTTTTGAATACATATGGTTTAAAATCACCATATCTGTGGTGATTGAATACGACATAGGCTGTATTTTGGTCATGCTGTGAACATATAACTTGAGGTACATAGCTCATTTTTGGAACACCAGGAATGTTGTCGACTTTTGTCCAATTTTTACCTCCATCTGTAGTGATTTGTATGAGACCGTCATCTGTGCCAGCATAGAGAATATTTTCATTGATTTTACTTTCAGATAGACTTGTGGTTTGACCATAAATAGAAGTACTTGTGTTCTTTTGTACTGCATCAACGCTCCAAACTTTTCCCATATATGGTAGTGTGTTCCTATCTATTTGTCTAGTAAGATCAGGAGAAATTAACTTCCAATCACTTCCTCTGTCATCCGACCGATATACTTTATTTGCTCCAAAGTATAATCTTTTTGGGTCATGTTGTGATACCAAAAGCGGTGCATCCCAATTCCACCGAAGTGCAGGTTCATTTTCTAATTCTGTAGGCTTAATACTCACTCTTTCACCCGTATTTTTATCGTATCTGGCCAAAAATCCATGCTGTGACTGAGCGTATATGATTGCTGGATTTTGCCAGTCCACCTGTGACTCAAAACCATCGCCACCTTGGGTTATAAACCATTCGTCATTAGGGATTCCTGCAGAATTAATCGTTCTGGATGGTCCTCCCATACTACTATTATCTTGCGTTCCACCAAAAATATTATAGAACGGAAATGCATTATCAGTTGCTACTCTATAAAACTGTGTGATGGACAGATTTGATTTAAAATGCCATTGCTCGCCTTCGTTGTAGGTTTCGTACAAACCACCATCTCCTCCCATCATCCAATGGCTATTGTCTTTAGGGTCAATCCAAATAATATGATTGTCGACGTGCACATTTCTAGCCGTCATATTGACATAAGTCTTTCCACCATCCAATGAATATTTGCTAAAGACATCACCAACAAATATTTTATCCATTTGAATCGGATCAGGAAATATTTTACCATAGTACAAGCCACTTGAACTGTAGTCAGATACCTTAATCCACGAAGCACCTCGATCTTTACTAATGAATGAACCATTTTGTCCGTCTTGGGCCTCTAAGTGCGTGTAAAGTACATCTGGGTTAATAGGTGAGATTGCTATAGCTATCCTTCCAATATCGCCACTTGGAAATCCCTTATTTCTTTTGGACCAAGTTTTGCCTCCATCTTCCGTTTTATAAATGGCACTTTCTGGGCCACCAGATACATATCCGTAACCTTTTCTTTGCCTTTGGTGGGCAGAAGCATACAATACTTTTGGATTGCGTGGATCCATCACGATGTCAGCCACCCCAGTATGCTCGCTTATCTTTAAAACTTGATTCCATGTCGCTCCACCGTCTTCGGATTTATAAACTCCTCGCTCACCACCACTACTCCAAAGAGGACCATACGCAGCAACATAAATAGTATTTGGATCTTTAGGATCAACAATGATCTCTCCGATATGATTTGAGTTTTTCAATCCTTTATTGGTAAATGATTTACCTCCATCTTCTGAAACATAGATACCATCTCCATATCCAACACTTCTTTGGTTATTGGCTTCACCTGTGCCAACCCAAACTTTATTTGGATTGTGTGGGTCTATGTACACGCACCCAACTGAGTAAGAACCATATTTTTCAAAAATAGGCTCGTAGGTTACACCATTATTTGTTGTCTTAAATACACCTCCAGACGCTACTGCTACATAATAAGTTGAAGACGTGTGTGGATGCACAGCAAGATCTATTATTCTACCACTCATGAATGCAGGCCCAATAGACCTGAGTTTCAAAAAGTTTAAGTCAAGGTTTTTATTTGCTTGTCCTTGCGCGAATGTGCAAAATCCCATAAAGCACAAAACCAAAATTTGTTTTACATTGATCATTTGTTAATTTTTACCGTGATAATAAACATAAAAGAGCCTTTGGAAAAATAAATTACTATGTAAATATTCCAATCAAAGTACTGATGAGTCAAAATTAGATAAAAGTGTAACTTTAGCAAATAAAATTAAAACTAGTTTCATTTATTTGTTCAATTTACTATTTTAGTTAAAACAATAACCACAAAAAAGAGCACCAAAAACCTACGTGTTTGATGCCCTTTTTCTACTCAACCTTTTTTAATTGTTAATAATTATTGATTAGCATTTTAAGAAGCCTCGCAACGCTTTGCTCGGTTCCCTCATTATTTTGATAAATCATTATCAAAATTGCTACGCACCATTCGGTCATTCAATAACCAACATTTTTCTCTGTGTGCTGAAGGCTCCCGTTTCAACCTTATAAATCAAGATACCTGTTGCTCCGTTCAAATGCTCATGTGACACTGTAATTTGATTTTGTCCTGCTTCGCCGTTTGAAACATATGTTCGCATGACTTTACCAGTTAGGTCAAAGACTGTGAGTTTCACCGCTCCTGCTTCTGGCAATGTGTAGTTGATCACGGTGTTTGTCTTCCATGGGTTTGGCTCGTTTTGTCCTACCTCGAATGGTCGGCCTTCTTTGCCTCTCATTTCCAGTACGATGCCGCCCAACTCCATGTCTGTACCTACATATGCTTCTGCTCCTGTCACTTCGCTGGTGATTTGTAGTACATTTGATAATTGCTGTGCTTTTGTAGTTCTGAATGTCAGTCGCATTACTTCACTGCCTTGGGCTACAGTTGTGCCATTTGCAGATGCCCAGCTCATCGTAGTTTTGTCTTTGCTTACTTTTCCTACGTGGTCTGCTGTCATTTCTATCGCTCTGCCGTCTATGCTTATTAACTCCATTCCTTCGTGGCTTAGCGTCATCTGCATACCGTGTACTTCGTTGAACTGTTCTGCTGTAAGGGATATTTCTACCTCTTCACCTGCTTTCATTACTCTATCTTCTACACTCAATCTCACGCCTGTGCTTCTAGGTTGTGTAGATTTGCTTACTGCATTGGCACTCGCTGTACCGTCTACATCACCAAGTTTTACGCCTATGAAGTTGTTATTCGTAGTGGTCTCCGTCAATGCTCCGTGGCTGATCACTTCTCGGAATGGCCAAGGACCGTCCTCCATCCTATCACTTGCATCGATAAATCTCCAGCTTGGCATATCGTCGATTTTGTCGGTAATACCCAAGATCATTTTTCTCAATGTCACGATATCGTTCACCCGGACCGCCTCGTCTCCATCTGCATCCGCTGCTATCATCTGATATGGATTGTCCAACTTCTTAATACCTAAGATGTGTCTTTGTATCTGTACTAAGTCTAGCGTATTCACTCCATTCATGTAGTCTCCAACCTTCTTGGCTTCGATCGTATAGTTTACCCCGATTGGCAATGAATTGAATTCGTATTTACCTTCTTTGTCTGTCTTCGTTGCTATTGAATAATCTGGTAATTCAGCTTTTAAGCTTACTTCTACTGCATTCATCATCTCTACCGATTCTGTCTGTACATTACCGCCTAAAGTCACTAACGTGTTTGCTCCACAGCCACTTTGATTGTCTATCAATGTCAATCTTGTGCTACAGAAGTCACTGCCTTCAGCAGTACCCGGTACAAACAATCTCACAACCCATACCCTCATCTCTACCATGATTGGTATACCTATCGTATTGCCAGCATAACAACCAAACTGTTGGCCTGATGTGCCTCCTGTGATCACCCAATCCCATCTGCTCACTGGATTGACACTGCCATCTGGTAACAAGGGTCTTGTTCTTCTTTCTACTATTGGTAACCATTTCTGGGCATTTCCTTCATTATATGCTGCTTCTTGTTGGGCTAGTGTACCCGGTACCGCTTCTCCCAAACCTCTGAAGTAGTGTTCTTCGTGTAGTCTTGATACTATCGGATGTTCTGCTTGTCCTGCTCTGTTGAATGTGAAGAACAATAGGTCATTCTCAATTCTTACAGAATCATTGATAACTCTATAACCTGCAGGTGATTTACAATTTTGGAAGCTACCTCTGTCAAAGTCTTTTGCCCATAATTCTACCAATCCGTTTTTCATCACTGCACTGCTTAAGCTCACACAATATGGGGTTGGTGCTTTTGGCCATATGCCAATCGTGTTTCTACATTCTGTCACATTGCCACATCCATCTCTTACGATATATAGTACTCCATGCACCCCTGCTGGTAATCCAGTTGGGTACGTGAATGTCGGATTTGTTCCTCTTAATTCTAAACCGGTACTTAGTCCATTGACTGTTCTAAACTCTGTGTACAGGCTAGCGTTGTTGATTTGCATTGCTGTTGGATTGGCTATGTTTG
>JALHLK010000040.1 GCA_022844565.1 Saprospiraceae bacterium | reverse complement strand
ATAAAGAATCTGTAAAGATATCTTGGTCATTTACAACGGACTTAGCAAGGAACAAAATGAGCAATAAATACCCGATTTTAATTTGAATCTTTAATTAGACGCAGCACTAGTGCTCCGTCCAATTAAAAAATTAAATAATTTGTGGCTCTTTTTGGATATCTCTTCGTTAAAAAGCCTCGCTGAACTAGCCAGTTCAACTACGTTTTTCGCCTTGATCTATCCAAAAATAACTCATAACTTAATTTAAGTCTTTATCTAGACGGAGCACTAGAGCTCCGTCCAATTAAAGAAACTAATTAAATGTTGTTCTTTTGCCAAAACTAAGCGTTAAAAATTCTCATCGTAGCGCTGATATGATTCTAATTTTTGACTTGATTTGTGAAAAAATTATTGGTATTTTAATTTAAGTCTTTATCTATACGGAGCACTGGAAGTTAAGGGTTTTAATAAAAATGATCATTTCCTATTTATTAAGATTCTACTAAGAGCTATCTTTTATTCCGCTTAATTTATTTAGTACGTGAATATTACTTAAATTGTGCCCTGAACGGTAAAAAAGCAATATAATAGGGGATATGCTCGAAAAAATTATCAAATGTGTGATATTTGGTTTTTTGATTATTCTATTTGGGGGATGTCAGAAGTCTTTAGAAGTACCTAAAGAAGCTACTACCGAGTTATCAAAAATTTATACTTTAAAGGAGGCTAAAAGTCAGGCTCTCCAAACCCATATTTTTGTATTGAATGATACAATTTCAGATTTTTCTATAGAGGAGATTACCCGACCTGATCTACAAAATCGTTTTCTACCTCCAAGTAAGATTACTCAAAAGATAAAGAGTAATACAGTTTATTGGAGTAAGCTTCAAATCGAAAATAAGTTGGCAAATGCCAATGAACACTTAGAATGGGTTTTTAGTATTTCCAACACATTTACAAAGCTTACACTATTTTACCAAGATGAAAACGGCCAATGGATAGCAGAAATTAATGGTAGTTCTGAGCAGATAAGTAAGAAAAAATTTGTACCAACCAAAACTGGAAATTGGTTTAAATTGGCTTTTCCTCCAGGAAAAGTTGTAACATTATATTTTCAAGGAGAGAATGAGCGAATAGGTATCCCGCCTAAGTTTCAAGCAAATATCCAACCGATAGATTCATTTTATGATAATTTAATTGAATCAAAAATTTGGAGTACATTGTTTGTAGGGTTTTTAGCGATGATGTTGATTTACAATTTACTCAATTTTATTTTCATTAAAGATAGTAGCTACTTATATTATTCTGGGTATTTATTTATGGTGCTGACTTATACATCTTATATATCAGATGACTTAAAAGATTGGATAGGCGATTTTGTATTTGTTAAAAATCCAAATTATCTTAGCTTTTTCAAAATTTCGCTTTATGTAGGGTTGATGAGTTACTTGTCATTCATCCGCAGTTTTTTAGATTTAGAGCATCTTTTACCAAAATGGGATAGATATTTTCGTTTTCTTATTTGGTTAGGATTGCCACTTATCTTTGTCTTTGTTTTTTTAGCCATACGGTACAATTTTAATTATTTAATAGACGATAGGATTACCGTGGTATATATACTATTGGTATCCATTTCAGCAATGATTTTTATTTACCCATTATGGAAAACCAAAGATAAAAAGGGTATTTTTATTACTACGGGTATAGCTATACTTAGTCTTGGTTTTATCTTGACTTTGCATTCTAGAATGACCCAAATTCCTTTTACGGTTTCTTACCTTAAAATGGGAACACTGTTAGAAATTTTAATTTTTTCGATGGGACTAGCTTATCGAAATAGACAACAAATAGTGGATAAACAACTTTCAGATTTTGCTCTTAGAGAAAGTCAATTGTTACAAGCACAAGATCATTTAGAAGCAGAAAGATTGAAAGAGCTAAATGAGTTTAAAAGTAGTTTTTTTACCAATGTGTCTCACGAATTTAGGACACCATTGACCGTTATATTAGGCATGACAGATCGACTGTCATCTTCAGAAAATGATGCATCTAAATCACATCAACTGGCATTAATCAAGCGCAGTGGTGAGAATCTTCTTCACCTCATCAATCAAATCCTTGATTTAGCAAAATTGGAATCAAAAACGCTTAAATTCAATTATATTCAAGGAGATATAATTTCTTACTTAAGATACATTACAGAAAGTCTACATTCATTAGCCAATGCCCAAAATCTAATGCTGAGGGTAGAAAGCGAAGAAGTTGTTATTGTGATGGATTATGACCCAGAGCGAATGCTTCAAATAGTTTACAATCTTTTATCAAATGCTATTAATTTCACACCTTCTGGAGGGCAAATCGTTTTGCGAGTTGGCACCCAAGATAGTCGGCTCCACATTTCTGTCACAGACTCGGGTGTAGGTATTCCGGAAGCAGAATTACCTTATTTATTTGATCGGTTTTATCAAGCCAAAAATCAACATCATTCTAAAACGGGAGGTACAGGTGTAGGGCTCTCCTTAGTGGCACAATTGATCAATGTTATGGAAGGAACCATATCAGTAGAAAGTAAATTAGGGCACGGAAGTACTTTCCATGTCAATTTACCTATCACAAACAATGGTGTTTTTGAAGAAATAGGTACAAGAAAAACTTTAAGTAATTTGGCATTATCTAGTATAAAACAGATACCGACTCAAGATATTTATTCCATTACCAATGATTTGAACCATCCCCATGTGCTCGTCATAGAAGACAACGCTGATGTGGTAGAATATTTAAAAGCTTGCCTCCAGGACAATTATGTCCTTGACTATGCATACAATGGTAGTGCAGGGGTAGAGAAGGCCACTGTGAACATTCCTGATCTTATCATTTGTGACGTGATGATGCCAGAAAAGGATGGTTTTGAAGTAGTGGAAATTTTAAAAAATGATGAAAGAACCAGTCATATCCCTATGATTTTACTGACTGCTAAAGCGGATCTTAGTAGTCGAATCAAAGGATTAAAAGAAGGTGCTGATGCTTATTTGTCTAAACCATTTAATCAAGAAGAGTTGCTTGTGACGGTAAGTAATTTATTGTCAACCAGAAAGAAATTGCAAGAAAAGTATCAGCAGAAAATCTTCAACAAAGAACTTCCACCTGCCAATGTAGAATCTATAAATTTAGAAGATATCTTTTTGAAAAACGTGATGGCCGTGATAGAGGACAATTATTCTAAGGATGATTTTGGCTTACCTCAGTTATGCCAAAAAGTAGGTATGAGTCGGTCACAGTTGTTCCGAAAAATGAAAGCGCTTACAGATATTGCCCCTTCTGATCTCATCAGAAAACATCGACTTAATAAAGCAAAATCACTGTTGGTAAGTGGTGATGCTAATGTTTCAGAGGCTGCATGGAATGTTGGTTTTAAAGATCCTTCGTATTTTTCTAAGTTGTATCAAGAAGAATTTGGTGAGGCGCCAAGTGCAACCCGTAAATAGTTGATAAACAATAGTATAGATTTTATAAAATCGAAGATTTGCAACAAAATTACCTGTAATTTATACTGTGTTAGCTCTATTTTACCTGAAATGGGAACTAAATTACCCGACCATCTTAGCCGATCTAACCTATGTTTGTAGTATTATAGTTTTGTACCAATAAATCAAAAATGGGTTCTCATAGGGAAGGTCAAAATTACAATGGAAATCGATTTGAGATTTTATAGGTTATTAAAAAAAAAATTAATTTGCTATGAAAAAAGTTACTTTACTTTCTGTGTTCATTTATTTTTTTTCAATCTTAAATCTAGGTTGTGGTAGCGCTGCGACCAACTCACAAAATGGTGTTCAATCAGTCGCTAATCTACCCACGGACCAAAATGAATTAGATGAGTTAAAATCTGAAATTAAGGCGATAAATACGATCAGAGCAGTGGCTGCCTCATCAAATGACTTGCTTACCATTTTGGATTATTATGCCGACGACATTGTTTGTATTCGCGAAAAGAAGCAAACACTCATTGGTAAAGATGAGGTGATAAATGACAGCGAAACTTGGTTTGAAAAATATCAAGAAGGGTATGGAGTCATATTTGAAACTGCAGAAGTATTTGGCAGCAACCAACTTCTTACAGAAATTGGAAAAATGATTATAAAAGACAAAAGAGGAATAATCATTGATACCATCAACTATATGGCAATATGGAAGAAAACAGAGGGTAAATGGCTCTGTATCAGAGAAATTAAAAATTTCGGTCCTGACGTCACTTGACTAACAAAAAATTAGTCACAAGTGATAAGAATGTACTCTGCGTAAAAACAAAAGACCAAGCATGTACGCTGGCCAATGAAGTTCCCAAATAATTATCACATACTGAATGATTTAACACTTTCACAAGCCGCTCCAACCCCTCTCGTAAATGAGGGGTTAGAGTGGGTTTTGGCTGGTGTTAATACATGGTAATGCCTAAAAATCACAAATTTTATTTTAAATTCAATGTAGAAGTTTAGTACTTTGACTAGGTAAAGACTTAAATAATAATGTCAGTAATTTTTTCAAATATCAATATGGAGCGCGTTAAGAAATCGTCGCAAACGATTTTAGTTCGGGCCTGTGGTCTCCGTGACACAGCTACTGCAATAATAGCGGCATTACGCTTAGCATTTATAACGAAGAGATTTGGAAAAAGAGCGACATTTAAATTAGTATTTTATCCGGGAAGAGCACTAGAGGATTAATTTAATAACTAAAATATTTAACAAAAAATGGACACAGAAACAATTAACGGAAAATTACCTGTCTCTGAAACGAGCCGCCTTAAAGTCATTGACGCACTTCGGGGTGTAGCACTTCTTGGCATTTTATTGATGAACATTCCAGGATTTTCAATGCCTAATTACTCATTTGAAGCTTTTAAAAATGACCCATCCAATGTCAATTTTTGGGTTTATGCGGTGATATCTATATTTTTTGAAGGTAAAATGCGTGCCTTATTTGGGATGGTATTTGGTGCAGGTGTATTACTATTTATTGCTAATAAAGGAAAAGGTAAATCAACACATGCTTTGTTTTATCGTCGTATGTTTTGGCTTGTTTTATTTGGCCTCGTACACGCACATTTGATATTATGGATTGGTGATATCCTCTATCTTTATGGTATATGTGGTATGATATTGTATCTTTTCAGGAATGTAAAACCCAAATATTTGGTGATGGGCATACCATTGGTGGCTATCATGGATTTTACGGGAAGTACAATTTTTTATAAAGATATCCGTGCTAAAAGACTGGAATATGTAGATGCTGTAAAAGCTAAATCTGCCAATCAGACATTGACTGATGATCAAACCAAGGCGCTAACCGAATGGCGGGAAATAGAAAAAACGATGATACCAAGCAGGGAAGACGCCAAAGAAAATACAGAAAAGATGAAGTCTGATTATGCAACAGTAGCCAGTTATTTAAGGCCATTAGCATTCGAAGGACAGACGAAATATCTATTACTTTCTTTGTGGGATTCTCTTGCATTGATGTTGCTGGGGCTCGCTTTGTACAAATGGGGATTTGTCACAGGAAGCTGGGCTAATAAAGACTATTGGAAGGTAATTGCCATTGGATATGGTATAGGAATTCCTCTAGTCTTGTATAGTTTTTACTACAATTTTACCCATTATTCAACTTTAGAGGCCAATCTTGCTACAATGGAAGCGACTCCTATGGTGTGGACTGGTTTGATATATCCATTTCAGCGTATTTTGATCGTCATGGGCCACGCTGCTTCTATCATTTTATTGTACAAATCTGGTTTGGTGCAGGGACTATTCAAACGCCTAGAGGCAGTAGGACAGATGGCATTTACCAATTATATTACCCACTCTATCATTTGTACACTTTTCTTCTTTGGGTACGGCTTTAATTATTTTGGTGAGTTGGAGTACTATCAAATATACTATGTTGCCTTGGCGATTTGGATTTTTCAATTAATTATTAGTCCTATATGGTTGAAGCATTTTAGATTTGGACCGTTGGAATGGTTGTGGAGGAGTTTGACGTATTGGAAGGTGCAGCCGATGAAGAGATAATTAATCGCTTATTATTTTCAAATGTTTTAATCTAAAATAAAAAAAAATTTATTAACCCTAAAACAACGCTCCTACTTCTGTATTTCCGTTATTTTTTAAAGAATAAATCAAAATCAAATCAATGAAAAAAATCAATTTAATTGTTTTACTCTTGCTCACTTACTCCTTGGGAGCAATAGGTCAAACCAAATCCTTACCAAGAGAAATCAGGGAAGTCAGGCTTTCGGGCAGGGGCTACGAATTGGGCTTGCAGCACGGCAAGCTCTTAAAGAAGGAAATCGGCGAGTTGGTGGTGAAAATGAAAGAAACCGCTGCAAATGACCTGAAAAAAGATGCCGATCAAGTCATCAAAGAGTTTATGGCCTATGCCCAATTTACTGATGACATTAAAAAATACACACCCGACTTGAATGAAGAAATCAGAGGCATGGCTGATGGCTCAGGGCAGTCCTTCAACGACATCATGGTTTTCAATCTGTTGGACGAATTTTGGGTCTATATTGACGATATCTCAAAACACCATTGCAGTGGAATGGGCGTTCCATCCATCAACGGAAGTACGGGCTATATTGCCCAAAATATGGACATTGAGAGTTACACCGAAGGGTACCAAATGGTGATGCGGCTGGAAAGAACACCCACTAGCCCCGAACAATTTATTCTGACACATCCAGGGGCAATTGCCTTCAATGGCATGAACGAAAAGGGGATCGGGGCTTGCATGAATACGCTTATGCAACTAAAAGCCTCCAACAAAGGATTGCCCGTAGCTTTTATCGTACGTCGTATTCTCAACTCAACCGATAAAAATGACATACTGAACTTCATCCAGACCATTCCGCACGCATCTGGACAAAACTACATCATTGGCATACGAGGAGAAGTCTTTGATTTTGAGGCCTCCGCAAATAAAGTTGTTAGGTTTGACCCAAAAAACACCAACGGAACAGTCTATCATACCAACCACCCCATTGTGAATGATGACGTAAAACCTTGGTTTGAAAAATACAACCCTAGAGTTGATGTAAAGCCCCTACAATCAAATAGTTACATTCGATTGGCATCAGTTCAAAAAAGAATTAGCGAAGCCACAAACATTGAAGATAGCCTCATCAAAGAAACTTTGCGGTCAAAAGACGATGCGAAAAATCCGGTTTGTGTTTCTCTCTCATTGGGCCGAGGCGGATTTACGTTTGGTTCGGTTATTATGACTTTGACAGGTACACCTTTTTTACAAGTTACTTCTGGTTCACCCGATGCATCGGAGTACAAAAAAATGGAGTTTACTAACAGTAAATAGCTAAATGCAGTATTAGAACAAATCATTAAAGCAAAACAATATCATGAAAAACAAACTACTGCTTTACCTTTTACTATTAGTATCAACATCTTGCTTTTCACAAACACTGCAAGACACATTGGCACTCATTGACAAAGCAATGCGTATTTACTTACCACAAAACCCAGGTTGTCAATTGTCTATAAAAAGAAATGGGGAAATCATCTTTTCAAAGGCTTATGGCATGGCAGACCTGGAGCATGATGTCTCTTTAAAATTAACATCAAAAATTGAAGCTGGCTCTGTTTCAAAACAGTTTACAGCTGCTGCAATTCTATTGCTGGAGCAACAAGGGAAACTTTCTTTGAATGATGATGTAAGAAAATACTTACCCGAATTACCGGATTATGGCAATGTTATTACACTGGAACAAATGATGCACCACACCAGCGGTTTAAGAGATTGGCGTTCTATTATGGAGTTGACTGGTTGGGGAAGCACCACAAAAAACTATTCGAATGAGGATGTTTTGGAAATTATGAAGGTTCAAAAAAAACTGAATAATATACCAGGGGCAGAGTTTATTTATAGTAATTCAAGCTATAATCTTTTTTCTATTATAGTTCAAAGGGTAAGTGGACAAAGCCTTGCGGAGTTTACCAAACAAAACATATTTATCCCTGTGGGCATGACAAATACCGAATGGCGAGATAACTACAAAAGAATTGTAAAAGATAGGTCAATTGCGTACAGATTGACAAAAAATGGCTATGAAACGCTTATGCCTAATGAAGATGCTTATGGCGGTGGTGGTTTGCTTACGACCACAGAAGACTTGTTGAAATGGAATGATTTTTATCTGACAGGGAAACTCGGAACAGCCGCCTTACTTTCAAAACAAATCAATGTAGAAAAATTTAACAATGGTATAATGAATGACTATGGTGCAGGTTTATTTATTCAGAAATTTAAAGGGCAGAACCTTATTCAACATAGTGGAGCAACTGCTGGTTACAGAGCTTATTTAGAAATATTCCCCGAAATAAATGTTTCAGTTGCTTTTTTAAGCAATACTTCACAATTTGATACTGCTAAAATTAGATTGGTAAATACGATACGGGATATTTTTATTAATGAAAAAAGCAAACCGGCCTTAAATACATCCGAAAAAAAGATTCCTGTTTCAAATACTATTTTGAATACCTATGCTGGTTGGTATAATAATAAAAGAGATGGTTTTGGTACTAACATGGAAGTCAGAAATGATAGTTTATTTATGAATAACAGATTCCTTATACCACAATCAGAGAAAAAGTTTAAGATGGCGGGGTCTTCAATATTGGTTGAGATGAATGGTGCAAAAGAAATGCTTTATATTATTCCAGATAGAGATACCATTCGTTATTCAAAAGCAGAAACGCCTATTGTTGACAATCAATATTTGAAAAAATATGCAGGGAAATTCTTTTCCACTGAAACGAATTCTACCATGACAGTTTATCTGAAAGAAGGGAAATTGATGATTAATTTAAAACCAAACAGTGATTATGAATTAAAACCAACTTATAAAGACGGATTTAATGGTTTGGGTGGCAATCTATATTTCTTAAAGAACCAGAAAAATGAAATAGTAACCATGAAAGTAAGTAATGCTAGGGCAAGAAATATAGAATTTGAAAAGTTGTAATAGTATGATAGAAAAACAACAAACACCCCTCAATATTTTCTCTATTTTTTTAATTCAAAAATCAATTATTAAAAATGAAAAATAAAAATATTATGTATGGCATGTTATGTGTGTTGTTAATAACATCCATCTCTTTAAATGCTCAGAATATCAATGTAGAACAAAGGCTTCAAGGCTTTGATCAAACCATTGAAAAGATTTTAAAAGATTGGAATGTGCCAGGCTGTGGCATTGGCATTGTTTATAAAGACAAATTGGTCTTTGCCAAAGGTTATGGCTACCGAAATTTGGAAAAAAAACTGCCGGTAACGCCCAATACTTTATTCCAAATTGCTTCCAATACAAAATTGTTTACCGCTACTGCTATTGGTTTTTTAGTCGAAGAAGGGAAGTTGGAGTGGGACAAACCTATCAAGAAGTCTGTACCACAAATTCAGTTTTACAATGATAATTTAGATGCCAATGTCACCATCCGCGATATGTTGTCGCATCGTACAGGCATTTCGCGTCATGATGGGATATGGTATAAATCGGATTTTAATCGCCAAGAACTCTTTGACCGATTGAAATATTTGGAGCCGAGTCTTCCTTTGCGTTCAGGATACTTGTACAATAACCTGATGTATGCTGCCTCAGGTCATATTGTAGAAATACTGTCGGGAAAAACATGGGAGACATTTACCTCAGAAAAGATTTTCACACCTTTAAATATGCCAAATTCAATGTTTGTGGTGGAAGAAATGCAGAAAAAAGCTGATTTCATGGCTCCTTATTATGAAAAGCGAGACACCAATGTCTTATTGGCTTATCCATTTTACACCAAGCAACAAGGTCTTGGTCCTGCTGGTTCCATTATTTCAAATATCAATGACCTTTCAAACTGGTTGATCGCTCAAATGAATGGCGGGAAATTCAAGGAAAAACAAGTGATTCCACTTAGTATTATCAAAGAAACGATGCAACCTGCTAGTATCACTGCTTCTGTCCCTGACAAATACTTTGAAAACATGAATGCTGTATACGGCATGGGTAGAGGCTCATCCATTTATAAAGGTCATTACAGAGTCCAACATACAGGTGCCATTGGTGGTATTTATTCACATATATCGCTCATGTTGCCCGATAGTATTGGGGTTATAGTGTTCACAAATGGGGCACATGCAGGGGGCCTTCCAAGTATAATTGCCAATACTGTTTATGATAAAGTACTTGATTTGGAAGCAACTCCGTGGAGTGATAGGAATCTCAAAGATTATATAAAGAGAAAAATGACGGACAAAGAATCACGTCAAAAGCCAGATACCGACCGAGTGCCTAACACAAAACCGTCGCACGCCTTGGCCGATTATTCAGGAACATATGAAGATGCAGCTTACGGATTGATGGAAATCAACTATAAAAATGACAATTTAAGTTTTACATTTAATAACACCACACTACCCCTCAGCCATTACCATTACGACCGTTTTCAATCATCGGATGATGAGATAGAGGGTAAATGGACATTGCGCTTTGGGCTTGATGCACAAGGTAGTGTTCATCAAGTAATGGTCAGTATGGATGAAAAAGAAGTCGTTTTTAACAAAAAAGCAGAGGCTAAACTCTCTGACCCGAACTTTTTAAAGAACCTTGCAGGCTTCTATGAGCTTGATGGCAATACCATGGAGATTGTTTTGACAGGTAAAGAACTGATGATTAAAGGTGCACCACCCCAACACCTTGAAGCTTATAAAGGGAATACCTTTAAAATCCGAGAATTTTCAGACCAATTGGTTGAGTTTGTTTTTGATACGAAGAGCACAATACCAACAGGTTTTAAAATGACATATGATGGTAAATCATTTTTTATCAACAGAAAAAAATAGTGTTTTAATTAGATGGGCAAATGGGAATTATCTATAAGTATTTTCAGCAAAGACTTTCGACAAGAATAACTATAGCCTAATTTAACATGAGCCCGTCTTCGACCCTAATTATTGAAATAATGTATGAAAAAGTTCAATTTAGTTACTACATCAATATTTTTAATTTTGGGCCTCTCGAATGGCTATGGAGAAGTTTGACGTATTGAAAGGTGCGGCCTATTAAAAAGTAAAATACTCGGTTAAAAGATCTATTATATTTGCTACAAAAAAAACAGATGAAAAAACAAATTTTATTTCTTATTTTAGGATGTATCACCAACTATACATTTGCTCAATCTAAGGTGACCTCTCCTGTCCCATTCAATCTAAAGGTAAACGAACAGAGGATTTTAAGCCGTATCAATGAATTGGGAACAATTGGCCGAGACGAAAAAGGGCGTGGCTACCGAGTGGCCTATACCCAAGGTGACATAGAAGGTCGGGCTTGGTTTATGGACGTGATGAAAAAAGCAGGCCTTGATGTAAGTATTGATGCAGGCGGAAACATCATCGGCAAACGCAAAGGAAAAAATCCATCCCTTAAACCCATCGCTTTTGGTTCCCACATCGACATGGTACCCGATGGAGGCAACTACGACGGCCCATTGGGTAGCATAAGTGCCCTCGAAGTAATTGAAGTCCTGAACGAAAATAAAATGACCACTAACCACCCTCTCGAGGTTCTGATTTTTCAGAATGAAGAAGGAGGTTTGGTGGGCAGTAGAGCCATGACGGGCAATCTACCCAAAGAGATTTTGTCCCAAAAAAGTACCAGTGGATTGACCTTCGGAGAAGGCATCAAAGCAATCGGGGGAAATCCAGAGCAATTGGAGACAGCTGCCAGAAAAAAGGGGGATTTGGCCGCTTTTTTGGAAATTCACATTGAGCAAAGCAAAGTGCTGGAAACCCGTAAGATTGATGTGGCGGTCGTAGAAGGAATAGTTGGAATTAGTGATTGGGACATTACCGTCACAGGGATGGCCAACCACGCAGGAAGTACGCCCATGAACGATAGGCAAGATGCCCTCATTGCGGCTTCCAAATTGGTTTTGACAGTCAACGAAGTAGTTAATAGTTATGAAGGTGCACAGGTGGGAAGTGTGGGTAAAATGGCCGTACTACCAGGGGCACCCAATGTTGTTCCTGGGAAAGTCACGATGAGTTTGCAAATGCGAGATTTATCTCACGAGAAAGTCATGAAAATGTTTGCCGACATTGAAAAACGTGCCACCCAAATAGCCAAAGAAACCCGTACAGAAATCGTATTTGAACACCTGAGGAGCTCAATGCCGACCATAACCAACCAAGAAATTCAGGACAAGATGATGCAGACGGCAAAATCCTTGGGACTTTCCTACATCAAAATGCAAAGCGGGGCTGGCCATGACACACAGGAAATGGGGAGATTAGGGCCAGTCGGCCTGCTTTTTATCCCAAGCAAAGACGGTATCAGCCACAATCCCAAAGAATACTCATCGTCTTCACAAATGGCAAAAGGGGCTAATGTAATACTGCATACAGTTTTAATGCTGGATGGTATGATGGGCAAACCGTAATCTTCAAGACAATCTATTTTTTACAAATCAAATTTTTAAATGAAAAAATTAATCTCATTCCTTTTCCTTAGCCTCTTGGTAAATCTTGTCTTCGCACAACATGACCACCATACAAACGATGACAAAACAACAGCATCTCATGGTCATAACCACCTTGTGCACATGCAATCATCTAGGGCTCAAAATTTTTATATTCATAACATGCCTTCGCCCAAATTGATGACAGGTATAGGGCAATCGAAAATGAAGATTGTGACCAAATCTGAAAAAACGCAAGCCTACTTCAATCAAGGGATAAATCTATTACACGACTTCTGGGATTTAGAAGCCTATCGGGCTTTCAAAGAAGCCATTAAACACGACTCAACGGCAATCATGCCCTATTGGGGTCTACTCCAAACACCCGGTCCCGAAGAAGACAGTGTACTCACAAGTCAGAAAATAAATGCCGTAACGCAATTAAAAAAATTGGTAACTACTGCCAACGAACATGAAAAACTTTATGCTGAAATGGCACTTTTGAGTGATTCGCTGAAAGAAAATGCCTATCCTGAAATGATTAAAAAGTATGAGGTAATTGTCCACAAATACCCAGAAGACATAGATGCGAAATTGTTTTTAGCTTTGAGTAAAATGAGTGGTTTTGATACCAAGATGAACCCAAATGAAGGCCAAATGTTCAGCGAGTTTTTGCTTAAAGATGTGCAACGTATGGACCCTAATAACCATGCTTTTCATCATTATTGGATTCACCTCATGGAGCATTGTTGTCCAGAAAGGGCTTTAGCGAGTGCTGATGTCATGACGGCCCTTGCTCCCAATTCGGGTCACATTGTCCATATGCCTGGTCATATTTACAACCGTGTAGGTGATTACAAACGAGCCTATGATGCCTTCGTAGCTGCAGTAAAAGTGGATTCTGTCTACATGAAAAAAGAGGGAATAGAAGAAGTAGATAATTGGAATTATATCCATAACATCAATTACTTAATCAATAATTGTGTTCACGATGGCAGACATAATACTGCCCTTTTTTATGCTGAAAAACTAAAAAACATGAAAGTGGATAAAGAAAGAAAGAAAGTCTATGATGGTACATTTTTTAACCAAGGCATACTAGCACCCGCCAAAATGGAAGTAGCTTTTGGAAACTGGGATAAAGCAATAGCGCAATTGGAAAAAGTGACGAATACGGACACTGCATTCAGCTTTGCCAGTATGGAATTTAAAAATTGTCTTACCCTTTTTGTAAAAGGCATGGATGCACTTGAAAAAAATAAAATAAACGAGGCAATACAATTTTCTAATAATTTAGATGCCCTCTTGTGGCGAAACGAAAAGCAAACAGGAAAGGATAGTTCTTTAAACCAAGGCCCCGATCGTTTTTCATGGGGTTATCAAAACACCTTAAACACGGCAAGTTTAGAATTACAGGGCAGTATTGCCAGTCATCAAGGTAATTATGATCAAGCTAATATTTTGTTAGTCAAGGCTGAGAAAAATGAAATAGAGTTGGGATATGGGGAGCCACCTCTTTATGCAAGGCCCGTGGCATTTAGCATTGCCAAAATGCATGAAAAAGCTGGCGAATTAGACAAATCAATTGAGAAGTATCATGAATTACTCAAACGTTTTCCAAAGTCGGCTATGATTTATTTTGAATTATTAAAAAACTACACCAAAAAAGGTGATGCTGAAAAGATAAAAGAATATGAAAGTAAACTAAAGGATGCGACACAATATGGGGATAAAGGAATGTATAGGCTGATCAATAAATAAGAAATATCTTCCTAAGTCCAGAAAGGATTCGGGATGTGGTTGAGCTCTAAATTTTAACTATTTTTAATCAACAAAATCAATTTTTTAAATGAAAAAAATAACATTTCTTATACTCTTACTTGCTGGAGTTAATCTAGTAAGCAATGCATGTACCATAGTTTCTGGAGTAGATAAATCGGGGAACACTTGGGCAATGAACAATGAGGACTTCCCTCATACTTACACGAATTATCTCAATGTTTTTCCTACTACAAAGACGACCTTAGGTTATATTACATTTACTTATGGCGTTCCAAACGGAAACATTCAAGGAGGTGCAAATGAAGCAGGGTTGTTTTTTGATTATAATGGATTAAAAACTAGTGACTATAAACTTAAGAAGGGTAAAAAACCATTTGAAGGTGATATGGGACTGTATCTTCTTCAACATTGTAAGTCAGTCCCTGAATTTCTTAAAGTTTGGGAGACTTATTATGACGAAGAAATGCAAAGTTCTCAAATGCATTTAGCGGATAAGTTTGGTAACCTTGCTGTAATAACACCTGACACCATTATTATTTCAAACAAACACCTTACATCTACAAATTTTAACCTTTGTGGCGATGAGAAAGGGAAGAGTGCATGCTATAGATATCCAATCGCAGAAAAGCAAATAGCAGATAATGGCGTAAGTTTCAAAACATTTTTAACCATTGCAAAAGCCACAGCACCAAATGGCTTTACGAATACACTTTATACAAATATTCACAATCTTTCTACCGGAGATATAACATTATACTTTGCAGTAGATTATGAGCAACCATGGAAAACCAATATTCACAAACTAATTAAAGGGGGTGAACAGCATATTTTATTAGCATCAAAATTCCCAAAAAACCATGGACTCCAACTGATGAGATTTATCGATAAAGGAAATAATGCGGATAATGTAAATGACTTTCTTATAAGGAGTAAATTCAGTACTGCTGAAAAGGAGAGAATGTTAAGACAAAATTTTATAAATTATTTTTATCTGGAAAATGATTTTGCTAAGGCACGAATTGCATTTACTAATTGGAGTAAATATGCTTATTCAAATGAAAAAAATGATACAGTCGCAGTTGAAATTCAAAATGCTCTTTCACTTAGTTCACTTGGCAATTTTGATGATGCAATAGCATGTTTAAATAAGATTAGCGGTAGTTCTAAAAAGAAAGATATACTATTGAACGAATTACAGGGTATTGATAACACGGAAAATAATGTAATTTTTAAATTAGAAGGCTTTGAAAGTGCCAAAGTTGTGCTAATGGAAATAAATGGTGATTATGGGTTCTTCCATGTACTAACTAAAACGTCAGATGAGTGGTTGTTAAAAATGAATACAAGTGAAACTTCGGTAACTTACTGTTTTTATGTAGACGGTAAAAGAGTCCTTAACTCCACACAGCCCATAATAAAAAATCAAGAAACATGGAAAGGCGACTATGCAGACTTCAATATATTAAAGTTATAGATACTAATTGGGATTTTCCGCTTGCAAAGGTTCAATTTAGAAGTTTGAGTGTGGCTTAATTCAAAACTGATACCCCCAGTATTTTCTCTATTTTTTAATCAAAAAAATCAATTTTATAAATGAAAAATCCAATTTTATTTCTTACTTTCTGCCTTGTGGTAAACGTGCTCTACTTATTTGTTGGCTGCACTAATAAAAATCAAAAACAGATGAGTCTTTCTCCATTACCACCCTCAAAATCACTCTCTACATCTTTGCCACCCCAACAAGCACCATTACCACCAGCACCCGACAAACAGGAACTAAAACAAGGATATTTTCAGGGGGAGAATGGGGTACAGCTCTTTTATAGAATAGTTGGTTCAGGAAAAGACACTTTAGTCTTTGTTCATGGCGGACCTATTGGGATTGAAGACGCAGCATTAGACTATGAATTAATTGCTGAAAGGGGTTACACTTTTATAAGCTACGACCAAAGAGGTTGTGGACGTTCAGAATTGGTAATGGATAGTACAATACTGACAATGAGTAGTTTTGTGGCAGATTTAGAGGCATTGCGAAAACACTTCAACATAAACAAGTTATCACTTGCAGGTGTTTCATGGGGTGCGGGAATCTGCAGTTTTTACGCATACCAATTCCCAAATAATGTTGAGTGCATGGCTCTATTAGGCCCAATGTGGACAAACAGTATTGACAAAAAGCAACGTGAGGAAACATTCAACTCACATTTGGGAAAAGAAACTAATCAAAAAATACGAAAGATTGACAGCTTATGGACAATTTCAAGAGATGATGAGATTCAAGGTTTATGGAAAACCTTGGATTCATTAATTGCTCCAGCATATGTTTTAGTCCCTTCTCATTTTGACAGGGCAAGAGGAACAATATACACTTACTCGCCTTTAACATTAAAAAGTATTTATAGTACTCTGGTTTATTGTTATAGTTCTTTTGGGGAAATTTACGATTTTCGTCCAATGCTTAAACAAATAAATGTACCAACAATTGTTATTGAGGGTGAGAAAACTTTAGTTCCTAAAGAGGCCACCATGCAGTATGTTTACAATATTAAAAATTCTAAAATGGTTTGGATTCCAAATGCAGGACACATGTTTTGGTTAGATCAACCAAAAGTGGCCATTGATACCTTAGACAATTTCTTGAAATCGACACCTCGATATTGATAATACATAATGATTGCCTCGCTCAGTATTTCATCTTTTTTTTTAATCAACAAAATCAATTTTTTAAATGAAAAAAATAATCTTACATCTCGCTTTTTGCCTTTTGGCAACACTTACCTTCTCTCAAGGAAAAATAGAAAAAGAAAACATTGTCATAGGCAAAATTGACAGCGTTCAATCCAAAATAATAGGTGAAAACAGAAAAATCTGGGTACACGTGCCTGATGTACCCGCCACCAATAAAGAACGTTTTCCTGTGGTGTACCTATTGGATGGTGATGGACATTTTTCATCTGTAGTAGGGATGATTCAGCAATTGAGTACCATCAATGGCAATACGATGTGTCCAAAAATGATTGTTGTTGGCATTCCTAATACGGATAGAACAAGAGATCTTACCCCTACCCACATTGATGCCGACCCACCTTTCATGGATAGTACATTCTCAAAAACATCAGGAGGGGGCGAAAACTTTATCGCTTTTTTAGAAAAGGAATTAATGCCGCATATTGAAGCAAATTACCCTACAGCCGCACATAAAATACTTATTGGGCATTCTTTTGGCGGATTGGCGGTGATGCAGACTTTCGTACACCACACAGATCTGTTTAATTCCTATATTTGCATAGACCCGAGTATGTGGTGGGATAAACAAACACTTCTTAAGCAAACCGAAAAAGCCTTGTCAGAAAGAAAATTTGAAGGAAAATCCCTGTATCTAGGTATTGCCAACACATTGGAGGAAGGAATGGACATAAAAACGGTTCAAAAAGATACTGCAAAAGCTACTGAACATATTCGATCCATTTTGAAATTACAAGCCGCATTTGAAAAGAACAAAAATAGTGGACTAAAGTACAAAGGGAAATACTATCCTGATGACACGCATGGCTCTGCCCCCCTCATTACGGAGTATGATGCCTTGCGGTTTTTCTTCGAAGGTTTTGCATTAAAACTCACCATGAGAGACTTCGAAGATTCTACAGGTGCCCTCGCTGAAAAGTATCTTAACCACTATGCCTATTTATCAAAAAAAATGGGTTACCAAATCAAACCTGATGAAGGTGAAATCAATTACATGGGGTATGATTTTTTGGGAAGGAAAATGTATAAATCAGCAGAGCGTTTGTTCAAACTTAATGTGGACAATTATCCTGACAATTATAATGTGTATGACTCTTATGCCGATTATTTGATCGCGATCGATGATAAGGCAAATGCCATTATTCAATTAAAAAAAGCTTTAGAAATTAAAGAAAATGAAGTTTCAAGGAAGAAATTGGCAGAGCTGGAAGGTGCTAAAAAATAAAAGCATAACCCTCTATATTTTTTATTTTTAATTAACAAAACAAGTATTAGAATGAAAAACAGTTCAACACCCCTATTAAACCAAACCAAGCTTAGCTCATATATTAAAACCGCCTTCGTCTTTCTTCTTATTCTATATGTCGGCACTATTACTATCAAGGAAATTTTACCCTACTTCTACCTCAACAAGGAAAGCTATGGCAGGTTTTGGGATTATAAATTCCCATTGTTTTTTCATGTTTCCTGTGGACTTATTGCCATGCTAATTGGCCCGTTTCAATTTTGGTCGACATTTAGAGCTAAGTACATCAAAATACATAGAATGTTAGGGCGCATCTATCTTATTGCTATTTTATTCGGTACAATATCCGCAACCAATTTAGCTTGGACGAGTGGGTATAAGATAAGTTTTGCGTGGGCTTTCGGTCTACAAGGGTTAGCTTTCGCTTGGATTTCGACCGCTTTGATGGCTTATTTTTCAGTGAGAAGAGGACGTATAACACAGCATAAAGAATGGATGATAAGAAGCTATGTGGTAACCCTTGGTTTCTTCTTTTTTCGGATATTAAATAATTCTGACTTTGTAAAATCAATCATGCCAGAATTTACAGACAGAGGGGTAACTATCATTTGGTTTTGTTGGGCAATACCCTTGTTAATTACTGAAATTGTTTTGAGTTGGGATAGGAAATGAAAAAGCGAAAAAGCTAAAACTGACATAATTTAAAAGCTAAGAAAATGGAGCAAAAAAGAAGAGATTTACTAAAAACATTCACGGCTTTGGCAGGCGGATTAATGATTCCAACTGGTGGACAAAGCCAAATAGTTGGACAATATAAATTACCAATTAATAATGGCGACCCTGTTGACTTATCTAAAATTATCAATCTGTTTGATTTTGAAAAAATGGCAGAAGGGAAAATGACAAAAATGGCTTATGAATATGTCGCAAGTGGTGCAGCCGATGAATTTACTGTACGTTGGAACAGGCAGGCTTTTGATGCCCTTAAAATAAACCCAAATGTTCTTAATGACGTTAGCAAATTGGACACAACCATTACACTTTTTGGGCAGAAATTAGCTTATCCCATTTTAATAGCACCAACTGCTTTTCATAAAATTATGCACCCCGAAGGCGAATTGGCAACCGCCAAAGGAGCTGGTAAGGCAAAAGCAATCTATGTGGTTAGTTCATATACCACTACACCTTTGGAAGAAATAAAAAAAGTAGCAAGTGAATCGCTTTGGTTTCAATTGTACGTGAGAGACGATAAAGAATTTACTAAAAATATTGTTCAAAAAGCCGAGGAATTAGGTTTCCGTGCCTTATGTATTACAGTAGATACACCAGTTAGTGGTGCAAGAAATAGGCAAGAAAGGGTGAAATTCAAATTGCCCGACGGTTTAAATGCCCCTTACGCTAATGGTGCATTTACTCAGAAAATGCCCCTTACTTGGAAAGAAATGGAATGGTTAATTTCATTTGCCAAAATCCCTGTTTTGCTAAAAGGGATTCTAAATCCTGATGATGCAGATAAAGCAATTAAAATTGGAGCATCAGGTATTATAGTTTCCAACCATAGTGGCAGAAATTTAGATACTGTTCCTGCCACGATTGAGGCTTTACCACGAATAGTTGAAAGCGTAAATAAAAGAATACCCATTTTAATGGATGGTGGAATAAGGCGAGGCACCGATGTTTTAAAAGCGATTGCTCTGGGTGCAAATGCCGTGTTAGTTGGAAAGCCTGTCTGTTTTGGTTTGGCTTCGGCTGGAGCAGAAGGGGTTACCAAAACCTTAGAAATTTTAAGAGCAGAATTTGAAATGGCAATGGCATTGACGGGGAGAGCTACTATTGCAAGTATTGATCAATCTTTAATATGGAAATAGGTGTTTGAGTTATTTATAAAACGAATTTTAACCCCAAAGCCTCGAAAGACTTCGGGATGTCCCCGTACGCTATAATTTATCTATTTTCCAATCAAAAAAACAAATTTTAAACAAATATTTCATGGAAGAATTATTTCAAAAACTCATCAGCGTAAATACCGATATATTAATGTTGTCTCTATTGACATTTTTTTTTACAGTAGAGCAAATCATCAATAGGGCGTCTTTACCACCTAATCGAATTCCTCATTTGCTACATGGTATTCCTTTATTTGTAGGATATTTGATCTTAAATTTTGGCTTGGCATTTATGGTAGTTTTTTGTGTCAATTGGATAGTTGAAAATCAGATTGGGCTATTCAATCAAATCCAGATTCCTTATGTATTTAAGATCATTATTGGTGTGTTTTGTTTAGATTTTGTGTCGTATTGGTTTCATAGGGGCTATCATACCTTTTCTGTTTTATGGCGTTTACATCGGGTGCACCACAGCGATACGACTATGGATAGCAGTACTTTTTTAAGGTTTCATCCATTGGACTGGTTTTTGGATAATAGCTCAGTCCTTGTGGCATGCTTCATTTTTGGTTTGGATTTAAATATCGTTGTTTTCAATTTTATATTGTACCTTCCTTTGTTTATAATGCATCACAGCCTTTTTGTTTTTCCTGCATGGTTTGATCGTACTTTTGGTAAAATCATCGTAAGCCCCAATTTCCATAAAGTGCATCACCATCAAAATCAGGAATTCACAGATACCAATTATGGCAATATATTTATCTTTTGGGATAAACTTTTTGGCACCTATAAAACCTTGCCAGTTAGTGAAATCAAATATGGGTTAACAGAATTTGATACTACCGAAAGACAATCATTCTGGTTTTTATTGAAAAGCCCATTTATAAATATCAAAAGGAATGAATGAAAATATTGCTATCAGTATCTCCTGCTTTAGAATGGCGACCTATTCCATATTTTAATGGGTATTAATCAAAAATAAATTTTTAAAATGACAACAATCACAAAACCCAGGATAGAATCCATTGACCTTTTAAAAGGACTGGCAATGATTATTATGGCTCTCGACCACGTTAGGGATTATTTTCATTATGATTCATTTATGTTTGATGCATCTGACCCTTTACAAAGTAATTTACCTTTAGTTTTCACAAGATTTATTACGCACTTTTGCGCACCTGCTTTTGCTTTTTTAGCAGGTACTTCTGCTTTTATGGTGGGAAAAAGAAAATCCAAAAAAGAGTTATCTGTATTTCTCTTCAAGCGAGGTCTATGGCTGGTATTTATTGAAATGACTATTGTAAATTTTGCATGGTTTTTTGATATTTATTTCAGAAGTCCTGGATTGCTGGTGATCTGGTCTTTGGGGATAAGTATGATTGTTTTAGGCGTGTTGGTTCACTTTTCTAAGTATTTTATCTTAGCGTTTAGTTGTATACTTATTTTTGGACATAATCTATTGGACAATTTTCACATGAGTGGCCACATGTTTTGGTCAATCATCCACGAACGGAAAATCTTTAAGATCTCAGATGATGTAAGTTTTTATATTGAATATCCTATCATACCATGGATAGCTGTGATGTCACTTGGCTACTTTTTTGGCACATATTATGAACCATCTTTTGACCCCATTAAGCGTAAAAAATCTTTCAATATCATTGGTATTTCTGCTATATCTTTATTTATAGTTTTAAGGTCGTTTAATATTTATGGAGAGTCGATCCACTTTAAAGATTTTGGTATGTCCACTCAATCCGTAATGTCATTTTTCCAACTAACAAAGTATCCACCTTCACTACTATATTTATTGGTGACGTTGGGGGCCGCTTTTTTATTTTTAGCCAATACAGAAAATGTACGGGGAAAAGTCGTAAATTTCTTCTGTACTTTCGGTAGGGTACCTTTTTTTTACTACATCATTCACCTGTATCTGATACATTTTGTTGCTATGATTTTTGCACAATTTTCAGGATTTGGATGGCAAGCTATGATTTTGCCTAAGTGGTTTATTCCCAAGGGATTTGGTTTTGCACTTTGGGTAGTTTATGCGGTATGGATAGGGATTGTTGTCCTTATGTATCCAATAATCAAATGGTTTGATACATATAAACAGTCACATAAAGAAAAATGGTGGTTAAGTTACTTATAAAATGCCATGAGAAGCCTCACTTTTTTATCTAAAAATAATTTTTAAAAATGAAAAAAATAATTTTGTTCCTCGGTTTTTGCCTTTTGTCAAATTTTGCTTTTCCCCAACAAAATAGCACAGACCATAACATAACCTTTAAGTTGAAAATAACAGAAATGGAAAACCCTGATTCAGTGGGCATTCTATGGTTCGTTCAGCCTTATGAGGAAGGTAAAACAGTTGTGAATACTTCATATTTCCCCAAAACACCTGACGTAAATGGGCTTTATCAACAAACCCTTAGTTTCCCCGATTCTTTGATTGGCAAGACTATCCAATACTTTTATACAGAAATCCATGAGAATTATGATAATAAAGGGAGTTTTGTACTTGACAAAAGTAAAAACCAAGACAGGCATGAAAGTTGGGGCTTTGTAGACGGTATGGAAATGAAAGTGAAAGCAACTCAAATGCTTTTTATTGTTCCCGAATCATCTGAGGAAAGAACATTATTAGCAAAACCTTATGTAGGTATCACGACCGACAAAAAGCCGGTAAAAAAACTGTTTCCAATCAAAAAAACTGGATTCTCTACAGCATCTATAAAAAATGCAGCAACAGCATTACTCGAATCACTCAACGAGCAACAAAGAACAAATTGTACTTTTCCAATTGAATCAGAGGAATGGCGAAGATGGCATAATATAGAAAATTGGCCAAGGGCTGGTATTGTTTTGGAAGAAATGAATCAAGTTCAAAAAGATTTGTTATTTACATTGTTAAAAGAAAGTTTAAGTGCCAAAGGATTTCAAAAATCTAAGAATATTATGTCAATGGAAGCCTATTTAGCGACATTAGTTCCAGGAAACGATAGGTTGGGGGGTGAAAAATATTGGTTCACTTTTTTTGGAAGTCCATCTGATAGAGCGCCTTGGGGATGGCAAATGGAGGGGCATCATTTGGTCATTAACTACTTTATTTTAGGTGACCAAATTGTAATGACTCCTACTTTTATGGGATCTGAACCAACGCTCATCGAAACAGGTGATCATAAAGGCTTGAGAACATTCGAAATAGAAGAGAAAAAAGGTTTGGATTTTTATTTGTCACTTAACGCAAAACAAAAGAAAAAAGCTACACTTTGGCATAAAAAGGAATTTGATTTTAATCGTGGTGAAGCTTTTCGCGACAATGAAATCATTGCAACAACAGGACTTCCTGCCAATGAATTATCAAAAAAACAACAAACTGTTTTGCTTAATTTGATTGAAGAATATGTAGGCAACATACGAGAAGGTCACTCAAAAACTAAAATGGAAGAAGTGAAAATGTTTCTAAAAGAAACTCATTTCACATGGATTCAAGGTGATAAAATAGATGGGCCGTTTTATTATCGTATTCACAGCCCCGTAATTATGATAGAGTTTGACCACAAACTACCTGTGTTTTTATGGGATAGATCGAAGCCACATCCGGGTCCAGTCAAAACGCATATTCATACGGTAGTTCGAACACCGAATGGCAATGATTACGGGAAGGATTTATTAAAAGAACATTTGGAATTACATCATAAAGTATTGAAGCAATAATTTTTTTACCCTAAATATTTCCACTATTTTTTATTCAATAAAACAAATTTAAAAATGAAAATAAGAACACTTTTCATTGTGCTGTCACTAACCCTAATCGTACCTATTGTATTAGTTGCACAAACCGTAAAACTAAAATCATCAGAAGGGTATATACAGACAAATGATTCCGTACGTCTTTTTTACAGACTAATTGGAGAAGGAAAAGACACCATTGTTGTGTTTCATGGTGGCGGATTTGGTTCAAGTTATCTTGTTCCTGATTTGACACCCCTTGCTGCTCACCATACACTTTTATTTTTTGATCAGCCAGGTACAGGTTTTTCATCTGTTGTTACAGATACTGCGAGACTAAATATTAACCGCTTTGTTCAAGATGTGGAGATTGTTAGAAAACATTTTCACCTAAAAAAAATGAAAGTACTTGCTCACTCTCTTGGTTGCTTATTATTCGGCTATTACGCAATATTTTACCCCAACAATATTGAATCAACGATACTTATAAATCCAATAGCAGCGTCTCAAAAATGGCAGAATTCAAATCGATTGGATAGTGTGTCAAATCTAATTCTCAGGCAGAATAGAAAAATTTACAGGACCTCGCCTACGGACACTATTAAGGCTTGTTGGGATTATTATGCAGTATGGGCTCGTGGAAAATTTCCCACACCACTCCACGCAAGAAGAATATGGGGTGATGTCTGTAATTGTAATCAACAAAATTTATTAAATCCAATTTTGTTTTATTCGCTCCAATCAATGGGTAAATGGGATATAACAGCCCAACTTTCAAAAGTAAAGTCAAGGACTCTAATAGTAGGTGGCGATAAAGATGAAATCCCAATTGACGTTTGGGAAGAATGGAAAAATAGTTTGCCAAACAGTCAATTATTGATTATTGATGGAACAGGTCACCTTCCCTATGTTGATAAACCGGCAGTTTTTTTCACTGCTGTAGAACAGTTTTTGCAGAATAAGTGGCCTAGTAATTCAGTCTTGGAATCCAAAAGTGTCGGTCTAGTTTTGCCAACTGATGTAAAAGGTTCTGCATATCTGAAAGCAAGAGCCGCAGTAATTAAAGTCGAAACAGAGCTCGTGAGATTAATTAATAAAGCAGCATGGGACAGTGTAGCAGCAATTTATGCAACCGATGCTATGATTATGGCTCCTGGCTCACCCCCGGTGACAGGGCAAAAAGCAATTGCAAGTTTTTGGCATACCGTTTCTATAAGAGGAATGCACACAATAGAGCTACAGTTTATTGACCTTGAACAAAGTGGTGACAAAATAATCGCAAAAGGTAAATATGTGATGAACAATAAGCAAGGTGAAATCATAGACATTGGAAAGTTTATAGCAATCTACAAGAAGGAGAAAAATAACTGGCGTTTACAAACCGATATGTTTAATACAAGTATGGAAACACGGTCTCCAATTGAAGAGCCTGATTATTTGACATTGCCAAAAAACTAAATGAATACAGGGGAAATAATCAGCAAATATTATACTTCATAGATGCTAAAACCTTAGGTTCTCAATTTTTTATTCAATAAAATCAATTTAAATAATGAAAAATAAAAACACAACCCTTCTATTTATTACATTGATACATGTATTTTCTTTTCAATTAGCATCAGCGCAAAAGGCATTTGAATTGGGGAGACAAAGTAGTAATTCTATCCAACTTTCTGGAGTCCCAAACCGCCCTAATATAGTCGTAATCCTCGTGGACGATATGCGATGGGATGAATATGGTGAAGTGGGGCATAATTATATAAAGACACCAAACATAGATAGGCTTGCTAAAGAAGGTGCCAGTTTTGTCAATGCATTTGCTATTACTCCCCTTTGTTCGCCCAGTCGGGCAAATTTCCTCACTGGTCAATATGCCCATACCAATGGTATCATTGACAATACAGCACGTAATGAACAAAGTCATAAACTTAACACATTTCCAAAACAACTTCATACTAATGGATATGCCACTGCATTCATCGGTAAATGGCATATGGGCAATGATGATTCAAAACGGCCCGGATTCGATTATTGGGTTTCGTTAAAAGGACAAGGAGAAGCAATTGACCCTTCTTTAAACATAAATGGTAATCAACAAATTGTAAAGGGGTACGTAACAGATATCCTGATTGATCACTCCCTTCGATTTATTAATCAAGAGCGGAATCAACCCTTTTTGCTGTATCTTGCTCACAAGTCACTTCACCCCAATGTAGTACAACACGATGACGGCAAAGTTCTAAATAATGGCGAAGGTGAATTTATACCAGCCGAAAGACATTTAGGGATGTATGAATCTGCTTTATTCAACCGAAGACCCAACTATAATGTCATTCCACTTGACAAGCCAGCCCTTAGACGGAAAATAGAAGGTGTTCCACCCTTAAGTTCTGAAACTTCAACCAAGGAGAAGACCATCCGTGAGCGTTCAGAAATGCTGATGGCAGTAGATGAAGGTCTTGGGGCAATATTAAAAACCCTTGAAGATAAAGGAGCGTTAAATAATACTATTGTGGTATTCACTAGTGATCATGGTTATTGGTATGGAGAACATTGCCTTGATTTAGAACGAAGACTTGCTTACGAAGAAGGTCTTCGCATTCCAATGCTTGTCAGGTATCCACCAATGATCAAACCAGGAACGAAGCCACAACAAATGGTATTGAGTATAGACCTTGCTTCAACTTTACTAGACATGGCAGGAGAAACTCCAAGTGCTCATCTTCAAGGAAAATCGTGGGTACCTATTTTTGACGGATCTGTCAAGGATTGGCGAAAATCTTTTCTCGTAGAATATTATAGCGACACGGTATTTCCCAGAATATTAAAAATGGGCTACAAAGCAGTTCGAAATGAACGCTACAAATATATACACTATGTGGATTTGGAAGGAATGAATGAACTTTATGATCTTGCTAAGGATCCTTACGAACTTCAAAACTCAATTGATAATCCGAAAATGTATAGAACACTTAAAAAGATGAAAAAAGAATTGAATCTGTTGTTAACCCAAACTGGAACGGATAGGGTACGATGATGCATATAAAACAATGTAACCCATCGTATTTTTTCTAATTTTTAATAAAAAAAACAATTTTTTAAAATGAAAAATAAAAAAACGATCCTCCTATTTATTGCATTGCTCCATCTATTTTCCCTTCAGCTATTGGCACAAAAGACATTTCAATTAAATGATTTGGAAAAGCTATATACTTTGACCGACCCACAAATATCACCTGATGGCAAATCCATTTTAATCGTTGTATCAAAGCCTGATACAGCAACCAATAAGAATAAACCATTTATTTATAAAGTAGATGTGGCTACTGGTGCAAAACAGCAATTGACTTTTGAAAGAACCTCAGTAAGTTATCCAAGATGGTCTCCATCGGGTAATGCTATTGCTTTTATTGCTTCCGATGTAGCAGGCAAAGGTCAACTATTTGTATTGTCTATGAACGTAGGCGAAGCTAAAAAAATCACTTCTTCACCTACTGGTGTAAACCAATTTGCTTGGAGTCCTGACGGAAATACAATTGCCTTTACTCAGGCAGACGAAGTAAGCAATAAAAAAGAAATGGAGAAAGGTTATGATGCTTTTGAGGTGAAATATAATAGTATGTTTATGAATGCCAAACCGACACCATCTCATCTTTGGCTCATTGCTTCTGAAGGTGGTGAAGCAAAAAGGCTAACTGCTGGCAGTTGGACAATCCCCTCTGCCCCCTGTATTTCTTGGGCAATCGATGGAAAACAAATTGCATTTCAAAGCAATGAATCGCCTTATTCTGGTGAACTTATTAGTATGATTAAAACTGTAGAAATAGCCAGTGGTAATATTAATAGAATTACCAACAGTCAAATTCCACCTGATGCAATGCATAAAGAAAGACTGCCCGTTTTTTCTCCCGATGGTAAGTCAATAGTTTATCAACGCAATCTGGAAAATGTTGGTTATGGCTTTGATGTTTTTCTTACCTCACCCAATGGAGGCAACGGGATTAATTTGACTGCTAAATTGGACCGATGTTTCTTTAGGGCAGAATGGAGTTCGGACAGTAAAGCCATTTTTGTAGTTGCGAACGACTTCAATACTACTTCAATGTGGATGCAACCGCTTACAGGTGCCGCAAAGAAATTAAACCTAAATAATTTGAGCATCGCAGGCAGCTATTGGTATGAATACAATGTAGGAAGAAATAATGCTATTGCGTTTATAGCTAGTTCGTCACAATCTCCGCAAGAATTATACGTATTGGCAACTCCAGAAGCCATTCCTAAAAAGCTAACTAACTTTAATGATGAAGTGCAAAATATTTCTTTAGGAAAACAAGAAACTTTTACATGGAAATCAGATGAATTTACACCCAACGGAATTCTTACTTTCCCTCCCGATTTTGACCCAACTAAAAAATATCCTTTAGTGTTGGAACCACATGGCGGACCAAGGTCAACATCAAAAGAATCATTCAATTCATCGGTACAATTAAAAGCGGCTCGTGGGTTTATTGTTTTTCAACCCAACTATCGTGGCAGCGATAATATGGGTTACCGTTTTTCGGAATCTATTAATGAAGATGCAGGGGAAGGACCGGGCAGAGATGTAATGAAAGGTTTGGCAGAACTAAAAAAGCGTAACTACATAGACAGTACCAAAATTGCAGTTACCGGTTGGAGCTATGGTGGGTTTATGACTACTTGGCTAATTGGAAACTACCAAGGTTGGAAATGTGCAGTAGCTGGTGCAGCAGTTACAGATTGGCTGGCTCAACATACCCAAAACGATGTGGGAAGTATGTCTAGGTTCGAAGTTGGCAAAGGCATATCTCCATTTACTAATAAGAAAGTAAAGGAAAACTGGTTAAAAAATTCTCCGATAACTTATGTGGAAAATGTTAAAATACCTACTTTGATTTTATCGAATATTGGAGATGAACGAGTGCCTATTTCTCAATCATATACTTATTTCAGAGCATTGCAAGACAATGGTGTGGAATCTAAATTTATCGCTTTCCCCATTACAGGTCATATACCAACTGACCCAATAAGAATCAAGGAAATGAATAGATATATATTGGATTGGTTAGATAAGTATTTAAAGTGACATTATAAAGAAAAATGGTGGTTGAGTTATTTGTAAAATTACTACCCCTCCCTATTTTCTCTGTTCCTTAATCAAAAAATTAACTATTAAAACAAAATGACAACAATCACAAAACCCAGAATAGAATCCATTGACGTCTTGCGAGGTGTGGTAATGGTAATAATGGCATTAGACCATGTAAGAGATTATTTTCACTATGGCACATTTTTTATTGACCCAACCAATTTGGAAACTACAACGCCCCTATTATTTTTCACCCGTTTTATAACCAATTTTTGTGCCCCTGTTTTTGTTTTTTTATCGGGCACCTCTGCCTTTTTGTATGGTACTAATAAAACGAAGCCGCAGCTTTTTAAATTTCTTTTTACCCGTGGTTTATGGCTCATTTTTCTTGAAATAGTAGTGAATACTTTTATCTGGACTTTTGATGTTGCCTACAGCTTTCAAATATTCCAAGTAATTTTTGCAATAGGATTTAGTATGGTATGTTTATCCTTGCTCATTTATTTTCCTAAAAAAGTGATCTTAATACTAGGCGTAATATTAATTGCAGGGCATAATGCTTTGGATAATATTGTAATGCAAGGACAAAGTGTAATTTCCATTATTTGGTATTTCCTCCATCAAGAAAATATGGTGGTCTTTGGTTCAGATTATGTGGTCTATTTTAAATACCCACTTATCCCGTGGATAGGTTTAATGGCATTGGGATATTTGTTTGGCGGGTTTTATCAAAAAGATTTTGATGCCATAATTCGTAAAAAATGGTTAATGAGGCTGGGCTTAGGATGTATTATGCTGTTCTTTGTTTTAAGAGGATTGAATGTGTATGGCGACTTAGTACCATGGACTGTTCAAGATACTACAAGCAAAACAATATTGTCATTTTTTAAAGTAACAAAATATCCACCTTCCTTATTATTTCTTTGCATTACGCTTGGTCCTGCCATGTTGTTTTTATATGCTTATGAAAATACAAAAAACAGATTAACAGATTTCTTTTTGGTTTATGGAAGAGTGCCCCTATTCTATTACTTTTTGCACATGATAGTGATTCACGTTTTTGCTATTATTGGCATGTTGATTTTTGGAGGTGATTGGCAGGATATGATTATAACAAGCAAAGGATTTATGAGCCAAAAACTTATTACCTATGGCTACTCTCTTTTTGTAGTGTATTTGGTTTGGATTGGCATTGTGTTATTCCTTTATCCATTTTGTAAAAAGTATATGCACTACAAAGCCAATAATAAAGAAAAATGGTGGTTGAGTTATTTGTGAAATCTACAAATTTATACCCCTCCCTATTTTTTCAATTTTTTAATCAAAAAATAAATATTTATAATGAAAAATAAAAAAACAAACCTCGTAGTTATCACATTGCTCCATCTATTTTCCCTTCAGCTATCAGCTCAAAAGAAATTTGAGTTAAATGATTTGGATAAACTATATACGTTAACCGACCCACAAATATCGCCAGACGGTAAATCAATTTTGATTGTAGTGTCGAAACCCGATACAATAAGCAATAAAAACAAATCATTTATTTATAATGTAGATGTAGGAACGGGAACAAGCCAGCAACTCACATTCGATAGAGTCTCTGTAAGTTACCCAAGATGGTCTCCAACGGGCAATGCTATGGCTTTTATATCGGCTGATGCAGCAGGCAAAAGTCAAATATTTGTTTTGTCAATAAATGGAGGTGAGGCAAAGAAAATCACCTCTTCTCCTACGGGTGTGCAGCAATTTGCATGGAGTCCGGATGCAAGCACTTTTGCTTTCGTGCAGGAAGATGACGTCCCTAATAAAAAAGAAATAGAAAAAGGATACGATGCTTTTGAAATAAAGTACAACGGTATGTTTTTAAATAAAAGGCCAATCCCAGCTCATATCTGGCTAATTTCAGCCGATGGTGGCGAGACGAAAAGATTGACGTCTGGCAATTGGACAATTCCCAATACTGCCGCCTTTGGTGCTACTCCTGTTCCCATATCTTGGTCGCCAGACGGAAAATTAATCGCATTTGAAACTGCAGAAACACCTTATTCAGGCGAAAAAGCTTTCTATGCTAAAACAGTAGAAGTAGCCACTGGAATAACAAAGAGAATTACAGCCAAGCAGGTAGCAAAAGATGCTTTGCATTTGGAGCATCGACCAATTTTTTCGCCAGACGGCAGGTCAATAGCATATCAACGTAATTTGGAAAATGTGGTCAATGCTTCTGATGTATATTTTACAGCAGCCAATGGAGGAGGTATAGAAAGAAACTTGACTGCTCCTATCGACCGATGCTTTTTTAAACACGAATGGGGTGCCGATAGCAAGAGTATTTTTACATCAGCTAATGACGGTAATACAGTTTCATTATGGATGCAACCTCTCAATGGGGCTGCAAAAAAGATAAATCTCAATAACTTATGTATTACAGGTGCATATTGGTATCAATTCAATATTGGGCAAAACAATTCAATTGCTTTGATTGCAAGTTCTCCTCAGTCGCCACAAGAATTGTATTTCTTAGCAAATGCAGAATCATCTCCCAAAAAATTAACCAATTTCAGTGAAGAGGTAAAAAGTATTTCATTTGGTAAACAAGAAACATTTAGCTGGAAATCAGATGAGTTTACACCCAATGGTATTCTTACTTTCCCACCCGATTTTGACCCAGCAAAAAAATATCCATTGGTATTAGAAATTCATGGAGGACCAAGGTCAACCTCCAAAGAGTCATTTAACCCATCTGCCCAATTAAAAGCAGCACATGGATATATCGTTTTTCAACCTAATTATCGTGGAAGTGATAATATGGGTTATCGTTTTTCGGAAGCTATTAATGGTGATGCTGGAGAAGGACCGGGTAGAGATGTAATTAGAGGTTTGGCGGAACTTAAAAAGCGTAGCTATATAGACACTACTAAAATTGCTGTTACAGGATGGAGCTATGGTGGCTTTATGACTACATGGCTGATTGGAAACTACCTAGGTTGGAAATGTGCAGTAGCGGGTGCAGCCGTTACAGACTGGATGGCTCAATCTACCCAAGGCGATAATGGATTTAAGATTCGGTATGAACAAGGAAAGGGAAAATCTCCTTTCACCGATAAGAAAGTGAAAGAAAATTGGATGAAAAATTCACCCATTACTTACGCTGAGAATGTAAAAACGCCCACTTTGATTTTATCTAATACAGGAGATGAACGAGTGCCTATTTCTCAATCCTATACCTATTTCAGAGTATTGCAAGACAATGGTGTGGAATCTAAGTTTATCGCTTTCCCCATTTCAGGTCATATACCAACAGATCCAATAAGAACCAGAGAAATGAATAGATATATATTGGAATGGTTAGATAAGTATTTAAAGTGACATCATAAAGAAAAATAGTGGTTGAGTTATTTGTAGTTTGTACATTTACCCACTCCTTATTTTTCTATTTTTGTATCAAAACAACAAGTTTTTAAAATGAAAAAGATTTTCTGTTTTTTGTTGGCAATTATCCTCTTTACGCCAATTGCTTTTAGTCAAATTGGCAATGAAAGACTGTTCTTTTCTTCATATAGACCACAGGGGTGGGACATTTGGATTTCTGATGATAAATCAAAGGAAATTAATAAAATTACCACGAATGAAGCGTTAGAATATAATCCAGTGATCAGCCCAGATGGAAAGTGGATTGTATTTACTTCCGAGCGATTAGGCAATCCTAAAATTTTCATCAAATCTCTGGAAAATAATAGTGAAACGTCTCTTTTGATAGACAATGAATCTTCTATGCAGGATCAAGCCGCCATCTCACCAGACGGGAATTGGATTGTATTTACTTCAACGCATGAAGGGCAATCAGATATTTACAGGCTACCGTTTCGTCCAAATGAGCAATTAAATTTGGATGATGCTGTAAATCTCACAAAAGATAAGGGAGGTGATTTTAGACCTTCTTTTTCACCTGATGGATCTCAAATCGTTTTTTCTAGTGATAGGGCTCATTCAATTAAAGCCCATCCAATTTTTGTATTTGCTATGAGCCGGACAGGTGATATATACAGTATGAATATCAATGGAGAGCATCAAACAAGATTAACCAAAAATGGATATTGGGATGGCAGTCCATGCTATTCAAAGGATGGGAAAAAGATATTGTTTTACAGCGGGCCGAGAGATGCGTATAGAATTTATTCGATGAATCTTGATGGTGGGAATCAAGTAGCCATTTCGCCTGAAGGCATTAATGCCATTTCACCTTCACCATTGAGTGATTCGACCATTGTCTTTACCACTTTCAAAAATGATGTGTTTAGGTTAATGTCTTTGAATATTAAATCTAAAAAAATAGATTCCTTATTCAACTCCTCGAAAAATCTTTTAGGAGCGAAGATTCATGAAAATGGAATGATGGTTTTATATGGAGGGCAAGCTCCTTTAGAAATGCCTTATAATTTGGGAGGATTTGAAGGTGATTTGTTAGTCAAAGGATCTCCTTATTCAAAACCACTGAATTTCAATCAAGTCGATTTGTACGCTGTAAGAAGAGCATTTGCGGCTCCTCCAAATCCCAATAACAGCACACTTATTTTTGATCATTCGGGTGTAAGAGAATTGACAGATGCAATTACTCCGTGGTCTTACTCTTTATTAGGCATAATTATTATTTATATTTTCTTTATGGTGGCTGGTAATCGCAACCTTAAAGTAGTGAAAGAAAAACTAAGTTCGTTTCTGCTTTTCAATATCCTGGCAGTTGTAGTATTTGCATTAATAACATTCCTTCTTTACTATTTCTTCATCATTCAACTTGCTCCAATTAATACCTTGCGTAGTTACCTTGCAGTCTTAGCAATATGCTTCATAATCGGTATTGGTATTGCTCAAGTCAAGAGCAATCGAATGTTATTCAAGCAATTGAGAAATATGTTGATTTTAAACTTTGCAAGTACAATTTTCCTAATTCTAATCTTACCTAAGTTGATAGAGATCCCGATTCAGTTTTACGAGGTGAATTACAAAACAAATGAAACCAAACCTATATTTTCTTTTGTAAAGCCTTCCAATTATAATCCTTTAAATGGGATGGTAATTGATACTAAATTTAACCCATCTGGAGGTGAACTCATCTATACCGTTGGCAATTTTAGAGGGGGACCATTGAATCAAGGCGATGTATTCTCACTTGATTTAAACACATTGAAAACAAACAGAATCACCACCTCCAATTTTAATGATGGCTTTGGCGATATCACGGCTGATCAATCAAAAATTGTTTTTAGAAGTGGTAGAAGTGGTCATTTTGATATTTACTTACAACAAGGGGTTAAGGTTCAAAACCTTACATCAGATGACCACAGAGACAATTTCCCTATTATTTCTCCACAAGGTGATAAGATTGCTTTCTGCTCAGATCGTTTAGGAACTGACATAGAAGGTAAAGTAAAAACAATGGATATTTTCATCATCTCTTTAAATAAGAATGGCAACTGGAGCGAAGAAAAGAGAATAACCACGGATAAGGGTCAAGATGCACATCCACATTTTTCTCCCGATGGAGAATGGATCACATACACCTCAGAAGAAGGTGGCATTAATGATGAAGAGCCGCTGGTTCAAAATGTGATTTTTGGGCCTCAGATTTACGGAGAAATATTTGCATTACATCTTAGCTCAGGTAAAAAAATCAGGCTAACGCATAATAAATGGGAAGATGGAGCACCATTATGGACAAAAGGACTGTCAGAAAGATAATTATATGAGTACCTGGCAAATTAGAGATGGCCTTAAAAATCATAATCCCAAATTACGCATTGGACTTTATTCGAAAGGAAATTAGGCAAAATAGTAGTGAAACACATGAGCTGCGTAAAAAATTGATATCCGAAATATCAATTTAGCAGCGAACTAAAACCAACTGGATTTTAGCTTTTCCAATAATTTTTGCAGCCTAAGCTTCATTGAGGACGGAAAATTGAGTACTGAAACTAATATGAAGCATAATTTACTTGCAGTTAATTTCTAATGCGTAATTTGGGATAATAGCACCCCTCCCTATTTTTTCTAATTTTCAATAAAAAAAAAGTAATTTTTAAAATGAAAAATATAAAAAATGCTAATACTCAATTGAAAAAGCATTGGCTATAAAAGAAAATGAAAGGGTCGAGCAAAAAAACTAGATGAGCTCAAAGTTGTTAAATAGAGAAGATTGTAATACTTTAGTATTTTATAACATCAAATTAAAATCAATTTCAAATGAACTTACCAATAAAAAGTGTGATATTCTTATTTTTGATGGGAAGTATTACACTAGTATTACTTAAAACGTTTACTCAAAAAAATACTAATGAAAATAAGTATTATACCCAAGGTAAATCAAACCGAACTGTTGCTGAATGGGAACCCGCCCTAGGTACTATGATAACATGGCCATTGTGTGTCCCTTACAAATTGGCTATAGAACTGGCTAAAGACAATCATCTTTATACGTTGATTGATAACGATTCCGTCAAAGAAGAAGCAATAAAATGGTATACGGAATGGGGTATAGATTTAAACAGAGTAAGCTTTGTTGTTGCCCCACAAGGTATAGATGCTTGGTGGACCAGAGATTGGGGCCCAAGTGCAGTTTTTACACCAGAGGGAAATATGTATCTTGGAGATGGTAAATATATTTATGCTACTCCTAGTTCGGGATTAGCATGCGATGATTCTTTGAATTTTTTATATAAGAATGCGGATAAGTCTATATTTAAAACTGAAACGGACGACAATGCTACGGGACCTATTGGAAAAAAATTGAATATACCTGTCTTAGATCTGCCATTTATCAATACGGGTGGTAATGTGCTGACAGATGGGTTGGGAACGGCTTTTTCGAGTTGTATACTTTTAGCGGAAAATAGATTTTTTAAGGTATCGGATCCACAATTTTTTAAACTTAATGATTCCCTCTTAGGCATGAAAAATTACCATATTCTTTCAAATTTTGAAGAATTTGGCATCCAACACTTAGATTGCTTTATGAAATTGCTGGATGAAGAAAGAATCTTAGTAGCTGAACCACCTAAGGATCATGAATTATTTAGTGTCTATGAAAATATTGTTGAAAAAGAATTAAAAAGCTTGAAAACAGTTTATGGAAAACCCTACGAAATCATTAGAATAAAAATCGGCCGATACGAAGATGAAAAATTAGCTGCCTATACCAACTCGATAATTGTTAATAAAAACATCTACGTACCGTTGTTTCAAATCAAGGAAGACAGCTTAGCGATACAATCTTGGCAACAAGCTATGCCAGGATATACAGTAAAAGGATTTACCTATGCATTAAAAGACGAACCTATGGTAAGCCCAACGATTAAAAGCAAATATAAAGCGTATGGTTGGAATTATGGAGACGCATTGCATTGTCGAACTCGAGCGGTATGGGACAAAGAAATGCTTTACCTTAGTGTAAATCGACCCTCTTCTGATGCTGCACCGGAAAAACCTTTCACTATTCATACAACCATCCTCGATTATAGTAAAAAAGGATTAAAGCTCAATGCTCAAAAATTATATTGGCGACAACAAGGTGAGCAAAAATGGCAGGAAATCCCACTTAAAAAGGATTTCCATACTACTCATTTTAAAGCATCAATTCCCGCAAAATCGGCAAATAAAATTGAATATTACCTCTCCGCTTCATCAAATTCTGGAAAAACAGAGACGATGCCTCGAACGGCTCCCATTGGATTTTATACCAATTACAGCCAAAAATAAATTAATACTTTTACCTTCAAAAAAAAGAATAACATGACAAAGCATTTTCACTCCTTATCACTTTTGTGCACTTTAAAATTCCTAATTTTTATCTTATCGGTCCTTCCGTTATCTGCACAAGATAAAAAAGACAGTATAAAGGCGATTACTAAACCCCAAAGTTTTGTAAGCAATCACACAGGAACATTCGGTGGAAAATCAATAGCTTACAAAGCAACGGCAGAAGAAATGCACCTAAAAAACGACAAGGGTGAACCTATTGCCTCAATTTGGTCAGTGGCCTATACGATGGATGGGCAGAAAGATCCTACCAAGAGACCCGTTACCTTTGTATTCAATGGAGGCCCTGGCTCGGCTTCCATATGGTTGCATATGGGCATGCTTGGTCCACAAATTGTTAAGACTGACTCCGATGCAAAAACAGACGATGGAGCAGCTCCATACCTCTTAGTAGAAAATAAACACACCCTTCTAGATATTACAGATCTTATTTTCATTGATCCTGTAGGAACAGGATACAGCGAAGCGATTGGCAAAGGAAAATCAGAAGACTTTTGGGGGTTGAATGAAGATGCTGCTTCTATAGCTAAATTTATCCGGGTTTGGGTTACCGAAAATAAACGATGGCTATCCCCCAAATATATTATTGGAGAAAGTTTTGGCACCACTCGGGCGGTAGCTGTAGCTAATGCTCTCGAAAGTGGGGGCCAAAACATGGCCATGAATGGCTTGGTGCTCATTTCTCAAGCATTGGATTATGCAGGCTCTACCTCAATGAATGACAATATTACCTCATATCTGACTTACCTCCCTTCTATGGCAGCAACAGCCTGGTATCACAAGAAAGCAGGTCAAGGATTAACACTGGAAGCTTTCGTAGAGCAGAGTCGACAATTTACGTATAATGATTATGCACCAGCTTTATACAAAGGTAACTTATTGGATAAAGTCACTAAAAACAACATTGCAGAAAAACTTTCTTATTTCACAGGATTGGATAAAGACTACATTCTTACATCTAATCTAACCATCTTGATGCCTCGTTTTCAAAAGCAACTCTTAGCCGACCAAGGGCTGGCGATAGGTCGATTGGATGGTAGATATATGGGAGATGAAACGGATGACATTACCCAAACACCCCACCTTGGTGACCCTGCAAGCTATCAAATAGAAAGTGCATTTACCGCTTCTCTCAACCATTACCTTACGGACGTTCTTAAAGTGACGATGGCTCGACCTTATCTCACGTCAAATGACGAAGTTGGTGAAAAATGGCGATGGAGAACAGTTCCAGACGGCAAATATTGGGAGCCATGGCCTGTGAATGTGGCTCGTCAACTCGGACAAACCATGCGTCGTAACACAGACCTCAAAGTTTTAGTAGCCAGTGGATATTATGACCTTATCTGTCCGTTTTTTGATGCTGAATATACTTTTGCTAGACATGGCATAGTACCAGAAAGAGTCACAAAAACATATTACGAGGCTGGCCATATGATGTACTTACATGAGCCAGACCTGATCAAGATAAATGCAGATGTTAGGAAGTTTTTATCAAAATAGATATTTCTTTATTAACAAAGTATAACTAATCCAATTCAGTAATCCAATTCAGTAATTCAATAATGATCTGATTATTGACCAATCTTATTCGAAAGATATTCTCTGTCGTTTCTAGTGAATGCTTTTAAACAATCAAGAGCATCATTTTTGTCTTGTCCGTGAATCATGGTCAAATAGTTTTCAGTAACCTCTTCTTTTAGTCCAATTAATGATTTTACTTTTTCTCTCTTTGTACGTGTATAAACGATGTTAAATTTAAAATCATCAGGATCACCAACTGCTGAAATACCAAGCTTTTCATTGGTTTTCGCATTTTCTGCTTCAAATGTGGGATGAAAATAAATATCATCAAGTTTGGCGTTTTTACTTTTTTGCAAATAGCCACTCCAATCTATTTGTTCAAAATGATCAGTTATTTTGTCATGTGCAATGTCCCCAAGTTCAATACGGTCTGGATAAATTGGATCACAAAAAAATACTTTAAAGTTCATGGATATAATTTATTATCTATTAATATTTTGGCCATTTTGAGGAAATACAGGATCAATTCCAGATAAAACACGGACTATTTTTTAAATTATTATATTTTCAAATGCTCGTATAATGTGCCATTTTTTTTGAATCAAAAAATGATTGAGAATAAAAAATATTAATTTAATAATTGTTTCTATCTGGGCCTATTAATAAAAGGACTAAGGTAATCATTTCTTGATTGTATTTGGAATATAAATACATTTAAAAATTTTACATTTATAATCTTTTTATTTACATTTAATTAATTTTTTAATAATCGTAACTAACTAATCATTTTGTTGAAACGTATGATTATTTTACCTATTTTTGTAATCACAAATACAAAGTTTAAAAATGAAAAATCAGTTTAATACGCTACTTATACTATTATCTTTTGCATTATCTCTGTTTGTTTTACCAGGATGTCAGGCAAAGAAGGAAAACAACAACCTTGTGACAACACTAGATGAATACCTTATAGGTCAAGCAACCCACTTTCGTTTTAATGGAAATGTATTGGTGGCAGATAAAGGTGAAATCATCTTTCAAAAATCGTATGGTTTTGCTGACTTTGATACCAAAAGAATGCTGAATGATTCGTCGGTATTTGAACTAGCATCGGTAAGCAAACAATTTACGGCAACCGCTATACTTTTGCTAAAAGATAAAGGCAAACTACAGCTTACAGATTCGCTTAAACAGTATTTTCCCGAACTACCCTACAGTGGTGTCACACTTTATCAAATGCTTACTCACACTTCAGGGCTGCCAGACTATGAGCGTGCCATGAATGAAAAATGGGATCACAGCAAAATTGCTTTCAATAAGGATATGATTGCTTTTCTTGCCAAGGAAAAGCTGCCTTTTTCCTTTCCCCCATCTACCCAATGGGAGTATAGCAACACGGCTTTTGCCATACTGGCCAGCATCGTAGAAAAGGTTTCAGGTCAAACTTTTAGTGAATTTATGGCTCAGAATATCTTTCAGCCATTACAGATGAATCGCACAAGGATTTACAATACCAGAAGATCACTCAAAGATACCATTTCCAATTATGCTTTTGGCTTTGTCTACAATGATAGTCTAAAGACCTATCTACTACCTGATAGTGTTGCAGAATTAAAGTTTGTCTTTTACCTGGATGGTATTCAGGGTGATGGCATTGTCAACTCCACTACAGCAGACTTATTAAAGTGGGACAGGGCTGTAAAAAATCACACCTTACTGAATGAGGAAACACAAAATGAAATGTTGAAAGAGCACGCACTTGCTGACACGCTCATTAAAGGATATTATGGATTTGGTGTGGGTGTGCGAAAATCTGAATTGGGAAATATCATTGCTCACTCGGGAGGATGGCCAGGGTATACTACCTATCTTGGAAGGAATGTGGATAAAGATCAAACTTATATCGTACTATCTAATAATAATGCTAATTCACCAGCCATTGCCGAAGCATTACAGCATATCGTTAATGGCAAACCCATGGTCATGCCCTATCAGCACAAAGAGATAAAAATGGATTCTACGGAGATAGAACAATTTGTTGGAAAATATAAGGACAAAAACGAAATGAGTCTTGAAAGAATAGGAAATAAATTATTCAGAACATATCCTGGTGGGTATAAAATTGAGCTAAAACCAGAATCACCCACAAAGTTTTATTTTGATGATAGCAGTGACAGACAGGTCGAATTCGAAATGGATGCAAATAAAAAAGTGACCAAAGCCTGGGTGATCAATTATGGAGTAAAAACAGAATTTATTAGGCAAAAATAAATTTAGAAGGGAGAAAAGCAAGAATATTTAACCATTCATCATGACCCTCAAATTTTACAAAATAAAAACCAGGATTGTCGATAATTTTTTAAAACATCACAGATACAAAGATAAAAAATTACTGCCATTATAATTAAAATCTTAATCTAGTCAGAACACTTGATTATGCTTTCGGGCAATAAAAAAGTTATCTTCCCAGATATAAGTATTTTTGGTGACAATATTTAGGACTTCAAATCCTGACTGTGATAAAAAATCATATAATTCATCTTTTGTAAATGCGCGAACCGTGGCAAAATCATCCCCTGCCAAGGTGTAATTATTTCCATCAGAAATATAGTATTCAGACGACCAATCCCACGTCCATGGACGCCCGGTTTGATTGGGTACAGATCGGCTTTCTCTCTTATAATTCCCTACAGTCAATACTTTTTCAGAAGTGTCAAAATCTTCAAACAATTTTTCGGCATCGATGGCATCAAATATCAATAATCCATTTGAATTAAGGCAGCCATACATCGTATCAAATGCCATTTTCACATCGTCATCTGATACCAGATAGCTAATGCTTCTACCTGTGATCAGACAAGCATCAAATTTTTTGTCAGACTCATAGTGACGCATATCTCCCTGAGAGAATTTTTCTTTTGGGAGGTAACTTGCAGCTATATCAAGCATCTCCTGGTTCAAATCTACACCGTGATACAAATATCCATTATCAATAAATCTTTTAGCCAGGTTACCACTGCCGCATCCAAATTCAATGACGCTTCTGGCCGGCCCCATCGATAATGTCTCATCATAAAACTGATATTCATCATCATAATCGAAGAGTCCCTGATACATAGCATGATATATGTGCGCAAGTGAAGTATATAGTTTCATGATATAAATATCACTTTTTAAAACTAATTATTCAACTTTTAGCATAAAATCTTATCTGATATTCTGAATCACATTCATCGACATTTCCAAAGCCTTGGACTCAGTTAGTTCAGTTGCATATAAGAACACCATAAATCCTGCAGGACTTGAGTCAGTGGTCCGTAAATTGGGTTCTGAGTGTGATATACAAACGCAATCCGCACCTGGATCCTGAATGCACTTACTTTTGCTGAATTTTTTGCAATTTGTACAATCTTCATGTTTTCGGAGTCTGAAAACAAATATTTGTTTGATTTCACTCGATCCGGTACTAAACCGTCTGAAATTGTTTGTTAACCACATTTTCATTTTCTCCTGATCTATTGTATAGCTTGGAGTAATTTTCATGCATAACCTAAGATTCATAGCCTATAAAAATTAAAATTTAGCTCTAATTTTTTTCTGTTTAGCTCAAAATATTATTTGTATATTTGCGACGTTTACAAAGTTCTTAATAAATCAAATCATCATGAGACAAATCATTTTAGCATTTTTACTGATTTCTAGTTACTGTATCAATTCGTCGGTTGCACAATCGGTGGCAGACAAACAATTGACCACAAAGTTTGACCAATTACTTTCAGAACAATTCAAAACAGGAGAAAGTGGAGCCACAGCTTTAATATCTCGTAAAGGTCAAATCATTTACAAAAAAGCATTTGGAATGGCAAACCTTGAACTGAATATACCAATGCAAACCGAAAGTGTTTTTAGAATCGGGTCTATCACCAAACAGTTTACAGCTATAGCAATATTGCAACTGATGGAACAAGGCAAGCTTGATTTGCAGGATGACATCACGAAATTTATTCCAGATTATCCAACACATGGGCACAAGATTACCATTGAGCACTTGCTTACACATACATCTGGAATTAAGAGCTACACGGATATGCCAGAATTTGGTGTTATGAGTCGCTTAGACAAAAAACCGGAAGAACTGATTTCTTTTTTTAAAAATCAACCGATGGAATTTGCTCCTGGTACCAAATGGAATTATAACAATTCTGCTTATTTTTTATTAGGCTATATCATTGAGAAAATTTCTGGTAAGACATATCCTGAATATGTAGAACAAAACTTCTTCAAGACATTAGGTATGACGAACTCTTATTATGGTAGTGACTCAAAGATCATCAAGAATAGAGCTGCCGCATACAGTAAAAACGAAAATGAATTTGTTAATGCAGAACCTTTGAGCATGACTTTGCCTTATGCTGCGGGATCACTGCAATCCACGGTTGATGATTTATTCAAATGGAATCAGGCAGTACAAAATTATAAACTGGTCAAAAAAGAAAGTCTTGATAAAGCGTTTACATCTTATGTGCTTGCAGATGGTAAGAAGACAAATTATGGATATGGGTGGTCATTAGGTAATATACAAGGTAGTCCGATGATAGAACATGGAGGTGGGATTCCTGGGTTTTTGACACAAGGTATTTATCTGCCAAAAGAAGATGTTTTTGTGGCTGTGTTTTCCAATTGTGAATGTAATTCCCCTAGTGAGATTGCTACTAAACTTGGGGCATTGGCGATAGGCAAACCTTTTGAATATAAAGAAATCAACATGGATACGGCGATCATGAAACAGCTTACAGGTGTATATGAAATGGCAGGAAATGATGACAAACGATATATAATTTTCGAAGATGGCAAATTGTATTCGCAGCGCAACAAAAATACTAAATTCAATATCAAACCATATGAGAAGGACAAATATTATTTTGAAAGTATGATGAATACCGTGGAGTTTTTAAGAAATAATTCAGGCGTAGTCGAAAAGATGATATTTAAGGGTAGAGAGGAGCCTACTACATGGATAAAAACAGACAAACCTTTGCCACTGAATATTGAAATCGACGTAGACACACGAATTTTAGATACTTATGTGGGAGACTACGAACTTGGTCCTAATTTTATACTTACGATCACGAGAGAAAAAAATCAACTGATCACACAAGCTACGGGCCAAGGAAAAATAGAAATTTTTGCCGAAGCGGAAACAAAATTTTTTACAAAGGTGATCAATGCACAATTGGAATTTATCAAAGGAGCATCTGGAAAAGTAGAAAAACTGATCTTGACGCAAGGAGGCAGGAAGATGGATGCGAAGAAGATAAAGTAGGAAAAAGAAGGTTTAAGCTTGAAAATTGCATAATTACGCATTTTCATACTTCCTTTTGTTCTTGCTTAGAGAAAATCAACTATGTTGGTCCTGAAAAAAGTTAAAAAGTAGATGGTGTTTTTCCAGGACAGGCCACATACGGTAGATATAAAAAATAAAAATAATCTCAAATAATCATGGAGGAAAATAAAAACATCCCAGAAATACCTACTACAGAAAGCCAAGAATCCATTGTGGCTTCCGGCTCAAAAAGAGACTGGACATCCTATTTTAAAGAATTTCTCATGCTGTTTCTAGCAGTTTTCTTTGGTTTTATGGCAGAAAACTATAGAGATAAGCTCACTGAAGAAGCATGGGCAAAAGATCTCGCCATCAATCTATACGAAGAGTTAAAGGTTGATTCTGCCATCGTGGAAATAAAAACTGAGAACAGAATAAAGCAGGAAAAGTCCCTTCAAGAATTGATGCAGTACTTTGAAGACAGTAGCCTTACCGATGTGTCCAAAACATTTGTAGTTAACTTTTCATATGGGATTAGTTTCAGAACGCCTTCTCTTTTTGAACCTAGGACAGTCATCCTTGACCAGTTAAAAAACTCGGGTTCTCTTAGATATTTTAAGAATCGGGAATTGCAAAAGCTGATCGGCGACTTATCAGTTGCCATTTACAATATCAATGACAGGCAAAGGCTGGAGACGGATGTCAGAAAGGAGTATATAAACCCACTCATAGTCCTTCATTACGATTATGATTTTCATAGGATGCTAATAAAAGATAGCGTGTCATACATAAATGCAGTGGCAGGATATGAAGCTTCTGATGAAATCATACCTTTTGAATTTAAATCTTTGGAAAAATTTGACAAACAAAGAACCATCAACGCACTTGGTATTTATGGTGTGAATGCCCTAAGTTCCACTCGTTCTGTTCATTTTCAAGCCTATAAGGAGCTGAACTCAGAAATATTAAAACTTTTACGCAAAGATTATAACATAGTCGACTGATGGAAGAAAATAAAAACATCCCTGAAATACCATATACAGAAAGCCAAGGATCCATTGTGGCATCTGGCTCAAAGAGAGATTGGACATCCTATTTTAAAGAATTTCTCATGCTGTTTCTAGCAGTTTTCTTTGGATTTATGGCAGAAAACTATAGAGATAGTCAAAGCGAGAAAATATACGCAAAGGAATATGCAATGCTATTAATCAAAGATCTCGAAAATGATACCATTAATATTATTAGAGGCATCAAACAATTCAATAGGATCGAGAAGAGTTTTGACAGCATTAGTTTCTTTATTCATCAAGGAATCTCAGGAAACAAGGTAGCAGGATCCTTTTATTATCATTCTCAAATTGGAACAACTTCACCAATTTTTATTTGGAATGATGCTACACTTATTCAGCTCACTCAGTCAGGAAATCTGCGCTATTTTAAAAATCAGGAACTAGTTAATAAAATCAGTTCATATTATTCGAGGCAAGATTATGTAAGGAGTTTGAATAATGGTGATAGGGAAAGGCGTGAAAAAACATTGGACATCAGGAGCAGGATCTTAAATAACGTGAATAATGTTTAAGCTGCAGTCAAAAAGGGTTTAAAAGAGTCAAGTTCGTGCTTGATTTTGATGCTTGGTTTTTTTTCAAAGGTTTGATAAGCAACTAAAGCTGAAATAG
>JALHLK010000039.1 GCA_022844565.1 Saprospiraceae bacterium | reverse complement strand
CCATTGGGTGCTAAGAAATTAAGGAGATTTGTATGTCAAGAGCCGTGTGAGGGGAGACTTTCAAGCACGGTTCTGTGAGAGGCTTAGTCTGAAATGGCTTTGCCTACTCGACTTTGCCCTTACTCCCCTGAAGCAGCTAATTGAAGATTGCATCTTCAATTCCCTATTAGTCTATCTGCAAAAGCTATATCTTAGAAAAATGCCAATCAAATACACTTTTTTTACTTTTTAAATAAACTTACAAATTAATTTTGGCTTAAGTATAAAATACACTTATTTTCGCTGATTATTAATTTATGAATTACACTAGCAAAAAAACTAAAAGTGGGTTGAAGTTTTTAACTTCAACCAGCTCTTTATTTTGGATTTCGTAGACTTAAGAGAGCGGTGCAGAGTCTACAACCTCAATTCTTAAAAGGTAATCTGTTTTCCTTAATTTAGCCTTATTTTTGTAAAATTTCTATCAATAATTCTAGTTCTTTATCAGATATATTGGCTTGGTCAGATTTATCATAGATATCTAAAAGAAATACAGTTTGTTTTAAAATACGAACGTATGTAATCATTCTTGCACCTCCACTTTTTCCTCTGTTTTTTGAAGCAATAGCAACACGTATTTTATAACAGTCTTTGCCTATTGGTGTGCCAAATGTTGGATTTAGCATAAGCTCATCAATGATTGGAGCTAAATCAGAGGCAAGAGAAGTATATTTTTTTGATAATTGTTTTAGCTTTTTTTCAAAAGTTTCAGTCGCAATTACATCAAAGATCATTTAAAAGATCTTTAGCTGATTTAAGTTTTTTTATACCTTGTTCATATAGCTTTACGTCATTAAAAGCATCTGCTAAATCATCGATAAATTTACTTGTTCTTTCTTCATTTACTTCTTTGATAACATTAATGTAATCAAGACTTTTTATCATTTCCATAAAAAAGGGAATGCGACTATTTTCTTTTATATCAAGTATTACCTTCATAACTTTTCAATTTATATTAGTAAGCTGCTTTAAACTCTTATATTTATGTATGTTTCACAAAAATACAGATATTTATGAACTACCTTATACCATTAACAAAAAAATCTATTTAATTAAAAGTATTAACAAAAGGATTAATGAATAAGTTTCAGTGTTTAAATTACATTTAATTAGCTCTGTCCCGCTGCCCTAAGAATGCTCAATTGGCAGTGAAGTTGATAGTAGTTTAAAGTTGCACTTTTATTACGTTTACCGAAATAATTGTGTTGAGTGAATCGAAACAAACTTCAACCAGCTTCTATGGTTGGATTTTGTGGAGGCAGGAACCATCCTGAAGGGATGTAATAGTTATAACCTCAAAGAACACGGGATAGTATTCGACCCTGTCGGGGTCGTATAGCTTCTTTTATATCCTCTTTTATAGCTATGTGACCTACTTCGAGGTCATAATTGTGCAAATTTAAGGAATTTCATTGTGCAGATTTAAGGATTTATGTTGTGCAAATTAAAGATTTTTAATACCTATAATTTTATAGCACATTCAAAAATCATTTAAAGAAGTAGTTTTTAACTTACCTTTGTTTATCAATTGCATTTTCTTAAAAACTCTTTTTAACTCATTTACAAACCTAAGAACTGTTTTAAGTCTTCCTTTTTTATTCGGACTATTTTTCCTTGATCAATTTCGTTTTCACTTTGTTGCATTTTTTTAATAAACTCGCTGTTATACTGAAATCTAGCAACTTTTAATTTAATTTTTTAATGCTTTAGCAAAAGCTTTTAATGCCACTTTTTGCTCATCTGTATTGGTTCTAAAAATGAAAGTTTCTTCAAGCATTTGTTTTTATCATAACTTATAGATATAAAGATAAATAATCTATTGAAACACCAATATATTTTTTTATCAATCCTAGCAGTACTGCAATCTAAAAAGTAAGTATAGTCTTTCAATATAATCCACAACCCCAACAAAATATCTAACCTCCCAATCATCATTCTTCAACCAATGTTGTTTCTCCTTTTCCTTTTTTGCTGAATTTATTGGCTTTTTTTATCAAGTTTACGCATTCAAGTTTATATTCATCATCTGCTATCGTATGGGCTCTTTGAAGGAGCGTGGCATAGTTAGCTTCGGCTTTATAAGGACTGTCACGTAATAATAATCCAAACTCTGCAACGACTAATGACCATTGTATTGAGGCATTTGTATTCTCTAATCGACTCATTTTTTTGGCAATCGGGGTCTCTACTAAGATTGATTTGTCATCCAAAGTTTTTTTATATCTTGCCTTAAGAGTGGCTAATTCATTTGTTTTGGCAACCGTTGTTTTGGAAGAAGAATATTTTAAGGAGTCAACAGATTTGTGCCATTTAGATTGAGTACCAAAAGGAATAATCTCATATAAAACAGTGACAATGTGACCCCCACCCAATTCACCTGCATCTTTTGTATCGTCGTTAAAGTCTTCATTGGCTAATTGTCGATTTTCGTACCCAATCACTCTGTAGGATGCAACAAATTCGGGATTAAACTCGATTTGAAATTTCACATCATTGGCTACGGTATACACGGAGCTTCCAAACTCTTTAATCAAACTTTTTTTGGCTTCGTCGATATCGTCAATATAAAAATGATTGCCATTGCCCGCTTGAGATAATTCTTGCATCTTAGATTCTTGGTAATTGCCCATTCCGTAGCCAAGGATTTACAAATAGATTCCCGTTTTCTTTTTTTCTTTGATCAATCTCACCAAATCACCTTCACTGCTTGCACCCACATTAAAGTCGCCATCGGTTGCTAAAATGACACGATTATTGCCACCCTCGATATAATATTCTTGACCAATAGCGTATGCACTTTTGATACCAGCTGCACCTGCTGTAGATCCTCCAGCTTGTAAATCAGCAATCGCATTGTACAGTTTTTCTTTTTGGTTACCTCTCACACCTTTTGCCACAACGGTTTCACTTCCTGCATACTTTACGATGGATACCACATCATTTTCATTTAATTGATTGATCAATAATTTAAATGATTCTATGACAAGTGGAAGTTTATTCCCTGAGCTCATGCTACCCGATACATCGATCAGAAATACAAGATTACTTGAAGGTATTTTATCTCTATTGAGTTCTTGAGCTTTCATAGCCACATGGAGAATGGTGTGGTTATTATTCCATGGGCATTCAGTGTAGGTGGTATATATTTTAAAGGGATCATTGTCTTTTGTACTAGGTCCTTTATAGTCATAATTAAAATAATTGATCATTTCTTCTGTCCTCACAGCATCAATTGGGGGCATTTGACCTTGATTGATATATCTCCTAATATTACTGTAGGAAGCTCTATCGACATCAATAGACATTGTAGATAGAGGCGCTTCCGTTACTTTTTTAAATGCATTGTCTTCAAAATGTTTGTAATTTTCAGGACTGCCAGGTTCGTATTGGAATGGGGGAGCAATATGGTTGAGCGGAGTGTGGTGAGCATTTCTGAAATATCCGGTCACCTGCTGTTTAAGTGATCTTTTTTCAGCTCCCATTACCACTATCTCACTTAATATGTCCGCAGAGGCTTTTAGCTTGATGGTCATTTTCGAACCAAATGATGGTTTAATGACTTGCGAATTGTAGCCTATATACATTACTTCTAATAGGTTATTGCTGTCTTCCATTTTTAATGAAAACTTACCGTCCACATCGGTTGAAGTACCATTTTTAGTACCTTGCTCTAAGATTGAAGCACCAATAATTGGGAAGTTAAACTCGTCTAAAACCACCCCTTCGACCAGCGTATTTTTAGCTGTAAAGCAATAGATGGTGATTAGCGAAATGACAAAAACAATCAACTTTAAATTTTTCATGATAAATTCTTTAAATAATTATGTAATTTCGTTTAGACGAACGTCTTTTGATTATTACATAAAATGATTTGAACTTTTTTTATGACTTTTAAAAAATATGACTGGCAGAATAAACACCAAGATTGGTCTGACGAAAGACTGATCGAGTCATATTTGATTACAAATAATGCGGAATTTGTTGCCACATTATTCAGTAGATACGCTGACCTCATTTATGGATTGTGTCTTAAATATTTAAAAGATGTGCAAGAAAGTGAAGATACCTCTTATGAACTATTTGAGTCTTTGCTAACAAAATTAAAAAATCACACGATCATAAGCTTCAAACCTTGGTTTTATCGGACGGCTAGTAATTACTGCCTAGATAAGTTGAGAAAACAAAAATCAAGCATCGTGGTACCCATGGATGATAAGTTTGTCTCGGATATTTCAGATCTTGATCTTAACGAAACCAATGATAAGGAGCTTTTATTAGCAAAGATTGATACCTGTCTAAAAACGCTGAATGAAGACCAACGTAAGTGCATCGATTTATTTTATTTTCAAGAAAAAAGTTATCAAGATATATCGGATGATATGAATATTTCATGGGCAATGACCCGATCCTTTATTCAAAATGGTAAACGTAATTTAAAAATTTGTATGGAAAAAAGATGATGTCAGAAGAAGATAAAAGAACATTATTAAAAAAGCTGGTTGATAGATCCATTTCTGATCAGGAATATAGGCAATTGGAGTTGGCGGCATTGGATGATCCGTTTTTATTTGATGCATTGGAAGGGTATGCTTGGGTAAAAAATCAGGCTATCGCAAAGAATATAGCTTTGGTTGATGCAAGAATTGATGAAAAGATAAATAAAAAGAGGCTTCGACCACTCTTTATTTATATGATGGCTGCATCTTTCATTGGATTGGTGATCACTGCTTCATTTTTATTTTCTTCTAAGTTTAATCAAGATGAAAATACCCAAATAGTGACTAATCAAGAAGCAATTCAAGCATCAAATGTGACAAAAGATGAACAAATTGCAGAAACAGTAGATATAAGCAATCAGAATGTTGAAGTCACAGAAAGTACGGTGATAGATAAGAATGAAGGCCTATTAGTATCGAGTGATTTACCAGTTCAGTCAAAGCAGGTCATTAAAAGAAAATACAATCGCAAGAACTTGAAAGGAAACAAGAATAATTTATTGGTGGGCCCTACACAAGAGTTTGAAAGTTTTGAAAGTCAGAATTTTTTAGAAGTAGCCAGCTCAGAATCTATTACTGCAGGAAAAAATGACCTGTCAGAATTGGAAAAATCAAATATGGCTGATACATTAAGTGAAGATGGCGAAGTAATGATTGCTTATGATGCAAAAAAAAGTCTTCAAGATGATAAAACAAATCCGCTTAGGCAGAATATTACTTCATTTCCAAATTCTTCCCTTGTACCTGCCATCAATGTCCCAAAGAGTGGGGGAGGGATGAATAGGATAATCTTCGGTAAAGTAAAAGATAAGGATGAAGCCCCCATCATTGGAGCCAATATTATTTTTGGAAAAAAAGGTACAATTACGGATTTGGAAGGCAGTTTTAGGTTTGAAATTGATGATAGAGATTCCACACTATTGGTAACTTACACAGGCTATAATGATAAAAGAATATCCATCAATCGTAATAAATCCGAATATGAAATTATCATGGAAGAAGGTCGAACTTTGGATGAGGTTGTAGTAACGGGTTATCTCGCTGGCAGCGCAAAGGGAACAAAAAAAACAAAGTCTATCGATGATTTCAAGCAAAAAGTTGAATCAAGCATGGCTAAGGAATTGAAAAAGAAGAAGATCAGTACAGATTATTATGCCATATTCCGGCTATTTTATAATACGACTTCTAAAAAAATAGTTTTGGAAGAAATTATAGAAACATCTCATCCGGAAATGAACGATTTATTAAAAAAAGTTATAGAAAAACACAGAAAAGCGATACCATCCAACCTAATATTTAGTAATCCTATACGGGTTGATGTCAATCTAAAATAAAGAGTTCTCAAATCTGATTATCTTTGCAAAAAAAAGTATTGAAATCAGAACTTGATAACGTAGTTTTTGGTAGGCATCCAGTAGTAGATGCGATCAATCAGCAAAAGGAAATAGATAAAATCTACCTTGCTGACAATATTCGAGGCGAATTCGAAAAAGAAATCAGACACTTGACGACCCTACATAATATCCCACTGTCGAAGGTCCCACTTCAAAAGCTCAACCAATTGAGCAATCGGCAAAATCATCAAGGTGTTCTTGCTTATATCAGCCCCGTAGAATTTCAGGACTTGGATAATGTCATTGCAAGTGTTTTTGCCGAAGGGCGCAATCCGCTCATCATAGTATTAGAATCCGTGACTGATGTAAGAAATCTTGCTGCAATCTCACGTTCGGCCTTGGTCTTTGGTGCTGACGCAGTAGTCATGACTACCAAAAAGTCAGCTGGAATAAGTGGAGATGCTATCAAAATATCAGCAGGTGCAATACTTAAAATACCCATTTGTAGAGAAAAAAACATGTTTACCGTCATCGATAAACTCAAAGTGAATGGTATCAAAATCTTCTCAACTGCGCTAGACCCCAAAGCATTAGCCATAGGGAAGGCTGACTTGACCCAGCCGCTTGCCATCGTGATGGGCGGAGAAGGTGAAGGTATTACGTTAGAAACCAAAAGAGCTTCTGACTATATGATCATTATACCACAAGTTGCAGAATTTGACTCGTTGAATGTTTCTGTGGCAGCGGGTGTGGTGTTGTATGAGGTGATGAGGCAGAGGGGCAGGTGAAAGGCTAATGCACCTATTTGATAATTGACACTAAAATGGCCAATTCGCGGGTCTAGTTGTCGTAGAATTTGGTATTTTAAGGCAATCCAAACATATACCAGGTCGAGCCGTATTAAATCTTACCAAGCATGGGTCTGTTGTTACATTACCAAGTCTTGTCATATTGGTATAAACCGTTTGTTCGCTTACATTACCAAGCGTGAAATTACCTAAAACCTCTTCAACCTTGTTGTTTTCATTCTTTATATTACCCAGTATTCTACCTGGTGGGGAGTCAAATAGATTTTCTCCCGCCTTAGTGACTTGATTTACTTTTTTCCAGTACGACAAAGATGATTCGCTAATTGCAAATTGTCTAATTGTAAATGCATACATTCTAAAAAATCGAGCATCAAAAGGAATTTCCAGTAAATTATAATTCTCAAGGGTATTGGTTCTTAAATCATTTGCATTGATTAATTTGATGGTATTGTTATCAATTTCCTCATCTACAAAACACGTTTTTAATGTTGTGGATGGAGGATTAAATTCCATAAATTCATATTTGCCCAAAACCCTGTATAATGCAGAGAATTGGTTATTGATTGCACCACTTAACTCAACGGCAACTTTCTTTTCATTCACTACATTACCAGAGGCATTAATGAATTGTGTTTGGTTAAGAGCAGTATTTGCCTCCAACATTGGAAGTGGTTGGGGCATAGTCTGAGGTGTTGACTTATAGACTTGATCGCCTACTTTTACTTCTAAAGTGTAACTAATACCTGATATAGCTCTAAACGTAGCTGTGTAACTGCCATCTCCATTATTTTGAAGTGCATATCTAGTATTATTACCAACTATGGTGACAGTTGCTTTGTCGATAGGTGTCGAGTTTACAAGGTTTCCAGCACCCGTCAATACACTTCTTCTTACTTGAATCGTTTGTAATTCTTCTTTTGAAGTAATAAGTCCACTGATGACGATTCTATCTTTTTCTGTACTAACATTGTAATTGATTTCGTCTATACAACCAATACTGACGAAGACCAATAATGCTGCAATTATCTTAATAGAGAAAATTAGAGATTGAAAATATGGAAAATAAATAGCTTGCTTGTTAGAGTTAATTGACTTCATAATGCGATTTTAATGTGATTTTATCTTTAGAGACTTCAAATAGATTAAATTTACCAATGCGATCTCCGTGCATATTTGATGTATTTGTACCAATAAATTGTAAAGGTTTAAATCTAGGTTTAGGATCGTCTATGCTTGGTGTGGTAGATTGATATTCTTTGAGGAAATTTGGTGATATCAATGCTGATGAAGCTTTGTAGTTTTTAGTATAAACTTCCATAACACCATTCTTACCCATAGGCCCGAAATAATTTCTTAATGTTTCCACTTTTCTATAAAGTCTGATATTTTCTAGTTCTCTCCAATTCATTTGTAAAAATACTTCATGGTCGGGTTGAGGTAAGTCATTGATTATTAGAAGTGTTTTGCCAGTATACCATTTTTTTTCAACTCCACTCAAAAGTATTAAATCTCTTTTCTCTTTGTCAAGTTTTGATTTTACCATTTTTGAAGGATAAATTACCTCCTTTAGGAATAGAGGAATACTTTCAAATTCTGGATATTGACTCAATTCATAAAAGTTATCAGATTTTATTTCTAAAGAGGAAGACTTTTCATTACTAACTGCAGATTCATCTACCAAATAAGATATTTTTTTGGTTAAACTTGCGGATGGAGAAAGAGCATTTATAAAATCTATATCCTCTTTATCTAGCAATACCAAATCTTTAACGATTTTACCATAATCGATTTTATTAGGTTGTAATTCCACTTTTTGCGCATTAAATATGTCGAATAAGTAAAAGTTATCTTCATTGGATGAAATTGTTAAGTAGCTATTATCTACCGTTTGAGTGAGTTTTTTTGAAGTTTTAGTATTTGGGTAACATGCGTAAATATTGTTGACACTTTTATCGCCAAAATAGAATCTATGCACCGTGTCAACTTCACCTGATAAAATCAAAGAATGATATGTGGGCTTGTAGGAATAATTTTCATCAATAGCGTATTGGATAACTTCTCCATCATTTGGTTTTTGAATTTGCTGTCTTTTATTCAGCTTAGATAATGTAATATTTGCATTGTCGAAATACTTTATTTCTTTATTTTTGAAAGCATAAAATTGATTACTTATCCCTTCGTCTATTTGGTGAAAAATGTATGAGAGACTTTCGAGAATTTTATTCTGCCCTAGTTCTAAAATGTAAGCGTTAATAATGTAAGAACCCTCTTCTTTGAGATTAGTAAGATCGATATCATACACTTTTGGTGATGGAATTGCAAAAACATGATTTTGACTGATTATCTGTAAGTTATTAGCGAAAAGGATATCGATATTTACTGCAATTTTTGGTGCATTTTGATCTGTTGCCGAAAGTATAAACTGAATATTTTCTCCTTTTGTGATGATATTCTGAGGCAAAATGAGTTGAATCCTGCCTTGCCCATACATTGGCAAACACAAAACAATTATACCTAGATAAACGTAATTTTTTATTTTCATAATTATTTTATTTCTAGGTTTAGACTTAATGAAGGCAACATGGTACCTAAAATAGAATATTTAAATGCAGTAAGAGGCTCTTGGTTGTTTTGCCTAAAAAATACCGAATATGGATTTCTTCTTGCATACAAATTTAGGACTGTAAAATTCCAACTTTGTTTTACTTTCTTTTTTATATTGTAGGAAGGAAGAAGATTTAAAGAAAAATCTAAGCGGTGATAATCAGGCATTCGGTAGCTATTTCTATCTCCAAAAAAAAGAATATTACCCACGTTTAATTCTTCAAATTTGTTAACAGGTACGGTAAGTGGCCGTCCTGATATGTAGGCAAAATTAAAGTTAAAACTCAATCTTTTTGTAACATTAAAATTAACAAGCATATTCAGATTATGTGGTTTATCAACTAAGGAAGGATACCAATTTCCAAAGTTGATCATTTCTCTTTCAGCATTATCTATTTGCCTTAAAGAACGAGATAAAGTGTAACTGACATTACCACTTACTTTACCACCTAACTTTTTTAAAGATAACTCTAAACCATAATTTTTGCCTCTTCCAAACAAAATCTCCGTTTCGAGACTTTCATTGCCTAATAAATCAGCAAAGTCTTTATACTCCTGGGTGTTACTTAATTTTGAATAATAGATTTCTGACGAAAACTCATATTTGTTGTTTGAAAAATCTTGATAAAAGCCTAAATAAGCATTGTCACTTCTTATTGGCTTAAAATGGAGATCTGTACTTTTCCAGAAATCTATTGGTGTTGCTGCAACAGTATTGGATATCTGATTTAAATATTGAAAGTTTCTCGTTACCCCAGTTTTGAGAGACATGTTTTCATTAAGCTCTAATATGAAACCTAATCTTGGTTCTAATGATGTGTATGTTGCATTTGTTTCGCCTGCATTAAAGCTTTGGGTACCTTCTCTTAAGTCTGTTTCAAAAATATCATTTTTATAGGTAAAGAAGTTACGCTCACCATATGATGTATAATGTACAAATCTAAGTCCCCCAATATAGCTCAGACTTCCTGTTATATTTGAAGATATTTCTACATGTGGTGCTATTTCTAATGCTTTTTCATTTTGTGCTGTGCGTTTAAAATCTGTCGATTGACTTGATCTTGATGTAAAAATACCTGGTGAAATTAAGTATTGATTTACATCTACTCCATATTTTAACTCTCCAAATGACATGTTGGTAAAGAGACTTACCAAAGCACTATTGGTCTTTATATCGCTCTCAAATCTTGATTTAGAATTGTTGCCTAGTTCATTTAAGCCACTTTGATAAGTCGAAGTAAGTACTTTTGCGGTTAGGTTAGTTTTTTTACCCAGTAGGGTTCTATAGTAAACTTGTGCATTTCTAGTAGAATAATCAAAATCAACATCACCCAATAACAGAAAATAGTCGTCACTGAGATAACCCTCTACTCCTATGTTAGATTTGCCGTTTAATCTATGCTCGATTTTTACCTGTGCATCATAAAAATTCAATTTACTTTTCTGTTCATCTGGTACATTTATCAAGTTTAGTAACCAGTTTGCATGAGAAAGTCTCCCCCCCAATGCCACAGAAGTTCGATTTTCTTTAATGGGCCCCTCTACAAATACGGAAGAATTAGTAAAACCCAAATTGATCTTGCTACTAAAGTTATTGAAGTTGCCAGGTTTGGTTTCCGTGCTTATTACCGATGAAATACGTCCACCATACTTTGGAGGTATGTACCCTTTGTACAGCTGAACCTTACTAATAAAATCTGGCATAAACGAAGAAACAAAACCTAATGCATGACTTGGATTATAATAAACCATGTCATTTTGAATGATTAAATTTTGATCAGCATTGCTTCCTCTGATGTTTAATCCACCAACACCATCGGGATTAGCACTGACACCAGCTAGTAAAGTCAAACTTTTTAAAACATCTACTTGCCCCATTAAAGAGGGAAGAAGCTTCATTTGTTTGGTCGTGATTTCTTGAAGGCCTACGATTTTAGTACGTACATTTTGTCCCGAACTTCTATCCGATATCACTACTTCACCTAACTGAATTGCTTCTGTCAGCATCGTTATTGTTACAGTGCCACCAGTAACAACAGTTAATTTTATTGGTTTTTCTATATAGCCTACAGCTGTAAATAATCCATTATAATTGCCAGGCTCCAAATTTATTTCAAAGTTTCCAAGAGCATCCGAACTAGTTCCTTTTTCACTATTTTCTATGATGAAATTTGCCCCAATTACTTCTACACCATTTTGATCCTTGATTACTCCTTTTATGAGAGCTGTTCCATTTTTTAAATCACCATTGTTCACTATCAAATGTTCTAAAGCGAGTTGATTTGCATTGGTTTTGAATTGTGCAATGTTGATAAGGTCCCCTAAATTCATACTAGCCAAATTCTTATCTAAAATAACAAACTGTCGATCATTATAAGGAAAAACGATGAAATTTTTAGTGCTTAAATAGTTTTGGAAATTGAAAAAAGTCCCGTCACAACACAAGTTTTCACTAAAATCTTTTATTTGATTTTGGTTGTAATAAATCAAACTATCCCCTTTCCTATTAAATTCTGAAATAGCGCTTATTAAAGAAATTTGTGCATTGATTTTTATAGAAAAAATAATGGCAATTAATACAAAGAAATGCTTTGCAAAAGGTAGGTATTTATATTTCATTTATATTTTTTGAAATTTCTAAATTTTTAAATCCAATCATTTTTACTTTTTCAGCTTTGATTGGCCATATTTTCATTGTAGAAGATTGACTCAAGTAGCCATTGGTGCGGTAATTTTCTTTCACGAATAATATTGAATCATTTTTATCATAATATTTCATGGTTTTTATTCCCCTAGGCACTTTATGATACTTTATGTTTTGGTTATTAGAGGCATGGAAAATTAAGGGCGCATTAATCTGGCTTGAAACAAATACATTTTGTTTTTTTGAATAAATACTTGTGATACTTCTAAATTCGCCATGTGCTAAAAATCCTGAGGCTCTATGTGATGTATAAGAAAATTGAAATTGTCCTTTATTGAGAAGTAATCCACCATAACCTGCATCCATTCTTCCCATACCTAATTCCACCCCATAGTTATTGCCTTGATATAGAATATCTATTTTTCCATCACCATCAAAATCTTCCAGCATCGTACCAAATATCGGTGAGAATTGTGCTTGTATGGGTAGTTCTTTTATTTGGAATTGATTCTTTCCATCATTCAGCAATAGGATAGAAGCAAAGGTTACAACCTGGTCTACTTTTACATTTTTGCGCATTTCTTCAGTGATGATACTATCCACAGGTGCTTTACCCAGGTCTTTGTGATATAAATATCTTTTTCTCAGATTATTTAGTTCTTTGATTAGATCTCCTTTTACATGAAAAGGTGTTTCTTCCAGTTTTGACATCGAGTTTTTAAAATAGGCCGTAGGTATAAAATCATAGGAGTTATTCCCATCAAAATCTTTTGAGTAGTATCTTAAAGGATGGTCCGCATTTGGTCTAATTATATTGTTTAGGCCAAAGTTTCCTAATACATAGTCTGTGTCACCGTCACCATCTAGATCAGCACCATTGATGCTATTCCAAAAACCTGTTTGTTTGATAAGGGCATGATTTTTTAGAAGCTGAAATTGACCTTTTGTATTTTCAAAAAGATAAACGCCCATCAAATCACCCACTACCATCAAATCTTTATCCCCATCGCTATCAAAGTCTGTCCATAAAGCATCGGAAACCAACATATTTAAATCCTTAAAAGGTTTATCATTTTTGGTTAATTTGATTTGGTTGGTCTTACTTTGGTTTACCAGGATATAGGAAGTTAATGATAATGGATATTTATTCAATTGATGGCCTTGACCAATGAAAAGGTCTTCATCGCCATCTTCATCAAAGTCACATATTTCAACTGTTTTTGTTATGGTATTAGATTGAGGTAGGGTAGAAGAGATATCTACAAAAAGACCATTGTCATTTCTCAACAAAACATCTTGGAGAGCAGCATCATTTTCTGGGTATTCTATCGATCCACATCCAATGTAAAGATCGAGATCACCATCATTATCTATGTCAATAAATACTGGTGCAGTTTCTTCTTTCTCCGCTTGGGGTTGTATAAATGACCTTTTATATGAGCCATTTGATGAAAGGTAAAGTCTGCCTAAATAGCCACGACTACCAGCGATATAAAAGTCATCATCCCCATCATTATTTACGTCTCCAACAGCAATTCCTTGACCTGAATTAGATAGTTTCTTAATCAGAAGGGGATCAATATTATAATCATTAAAGTCTATTTCTGCACAAGTGTCAAGGATCATATTTGATGAAGTGGTAAAAAGGGTTGCTGTGGCTTTTTCTGGTGCGAGTTCTGGCTTTCTTTTCACTTTTGGGTTGGTTTTATCTAAGACAAGCGTCTGATTTGCACTAATTTTATCTACATTTAACGTGCTACCATCAGGCCATGTAATTTTTAAATTGACCATTGTATCCTTGCCTAATCCTAGATGGACAACTGGTGAAACTGAAGAAAGATAGCCCCTGGATGGTGAGTGTTCATAGACACTTTTGGTGTTTTTACTTTGATAGTGGATTATTGTGCCTATACCATCGATATTTGGTTTTTCTCCTTTTAGGATAATTTTTAAGTAGTTTTTATTGGGTTCTATTACTTTATTTTCATATAGATGTGCTATATCATTGATGTTGTTAACTACGTAATCCAAATCTCCATCATTATCTAAGTCTGCATAAGCTGCACCTGTGGAGAATGTGGGCAATTGAATACCCCAATCTTCGGTAACATTGCTAAATGTAAGATTACCTCCATTTTTATAGGCGTAATTGGTAAGTTTTACTTCTGGTATCTTCGTCAAGAGCGTCGAATTCTCAACATAGAATCCGTCATTCGCCTTATACTCCATAAAGTCTCTATCCGTAATATCCTTGGGGAATCCATTGGTAATGATGATATCTCTATATCCATCCAAATCAAAGTCAGCTACAAGAGGAGCCCACGACCAATCTGTAGCTTCTATGCCACTCAGCATGGCAATTTCACTAAAAATAGGGTGGTTTTTCTCAGGGTGTAGCCCCATATTGAGTTGTAACGTATTCCTTATATGTTGATGCGTATAGCCAAAAGTTAGGTTATTGATATAATTGGTATAATTGTTAGGTGCCATCATGGTCTTTTTCCTATAATTACTTTCTGGCAACATGTCAAGTGCTAAAATGTCTGATAAACCATCATTGTTGATATCAGCAATATCATTGCCCATCGCACTAAATGACGTATGTTTAATGTATTCTGACAGTTTATTTGTGAAAGTTCCGTCCTGGTTGTTGATGTATAAAAGGTCATTTGATATGAAGTCATTGGTAATATAAATATCTTTCCAACCATCGTTATTGATATCACATACATTCACACCAAGGCTAAAACCTTCGTAGATGATACCCGCTTGATCAGATACATCGGTAAAGAAAACATGACCTTTAATTGAGTCAAAATCATTCCTCAATAATTTGTCTACGCGTCCTGACAATTTAGAATTACCTTCTCTTTTATAAGTGCTTACATCATTTCTTGCCAATAGTTTATTGTTAATTATAAGTAAATCGAGATCATCATCATTGTCATAATCAAAGAATATAGAATTCATCGAAAAACTTGTGTCTGCGATACCATATTCCTCCGCTTTTTCTTCAAAACTTATGGTATTTCCATTCGTAGTGTTTAGATAGAGTAAGTTTTTTCTTAAATTAGTATCTTCGTGTTTTGAGGTGGTGACGTAAATATCCTTTTTGCCATCTTGATTGATATCGATGATATTAACACCTGTACACCACCTGCCTTCCCCAGTAACACCAGCCGATAAAGTAATATCTTCAAATTGTAGTTTGCCCAGATTTTTATAAAGTGCATTTGCGACCATATTGCCACTGAAAAAAATGTCTTCTAGCCCATCATTATTAAAATCTGCTATGGCTACACCTCCACCATTATAAATGTACTCATAATTTAAGATGTTTAGAGAATCAGATTCTGTGATGGTGTTATTAAATTTGATGCCTGACTGATCTGATGACACTAAATTAAATAATGTCTTTGACTCCGTTTTACATCCATAAAAGAGTATGACAACTGAGGCAGCTATGAGAATTAGAAGAAACTTATTTTTACAAAACGCAATCATGAGCTAAGTATCAGAGTTTTATTTTATTGTACAATTTTTTTTGGTTTGAAAACTTTTATGCTTTCATTATTTCTAGCAATCCATAAGTTATTTTTGATTATTTTAGCATCTCTTATTTCCCCCGAAACATACAATCCAGATTTTTTTGGAAGCATGTATTGATAATTTCCTTTACAATCTCCTTTTAGATATCCACCACTGTTGCCATCTTGCCGACCTACCTCAGGTTTTAAGCGGTAGAAATTACCGCCAAAATAGATGTCATTGCACCCATCTCCGTCTAAATCATAACTCACACTACTAAAAATTGGAGTCTGTTGACATTCATCAGGCATAGCTTTCATTTTTAGGATACCTCTGTCGTTAATCAAAAACATTGATTGCAAAGTTTCTGCATATTTTTTATCAGATTTTTTTAGCACATCTTCAGGAATGAGGTCTTTCACTTGACTTTGAGCGAAGTCTTTATACTTTAGTACTTTTTTCTTTAAAAAAGGTAATTGCGATGTAAGATCGGCTTTTGAAGCAAATGGATATGCTTTTGTATCTGTCTGATAGTACCATTCTATGATGGGTTCTACTTTTTTATTTTGATCAAAGTCGTTGGTATACATGGTGATTGGCCTTTCGATACTTGCTGAGAATTTACTATTGGTACCCCAGTTTCCAGCTACAAAGTCCATATCCTTATCATTGTCTAAATCAACTAATTGTAGAGAATTCCACCAACCATTGCTGTTACTTACGGTTTGCACTTTTTGAAAACCTGTTGGGCCAAACTTAAAGACGGTGATCGGCATCCATTCGCCCACTACAATCAACTCTTCTTTACCATCTTGATCAAGGTCAAACCATTTTGCATCTGTAACCATTCCCATTGGTCCTGATTCTGCGTCGGTTACATCCATAAAATTACCTCCTCCCAAATTTTTATAGACAAAACTTCTTGGTGTCATCCCATAGTTGCCAGGTATAGATCTGCCTCCTACAAATATATCCTTTTTGCCATCTCCATCAAAGTCACCCGCTTCTATGCACGATACTTGTCCAATTAAATCTTTAAACTTTTCTTCATTCTTTGTGAAATTACCTTTTCCATCGTTTTGATAATATCTTGCAGTGAATGCTTTAAAACCTTTTTGATACTCATTTCCACCAACTCCTATTAGCAAGTCTAAGTCTCCATCTTCGTCAACATCAAATAGTATCCCACAAGTACTTTCCGATTCCTTATCCAAATCAAATGATGGTTGATTTGACTTGAAATACTGTCCATTTTTGTAAATCAATAATTGATCGCTTTGCCCTGTTGCACCAAGTAATATTACATCCTCCTCTCCATCACCATTTACATCGCCACTTACTAGTTTTGGACCTTCAGTAGAGTGCACTCTCGGCATCAATCGCTCAGCATTATAGTCTATATATGGGTTCTCCACGTGAGTGCCACCATTAGGCAGCATCGTGTTTGTAGCATCCTCAAGCTTTGAGTCAATAATTTCGGCTATCGGAGTATACATGTTATTACTGTCTTGGTGTTTTACTTCAATGGTTTTATTCAAAAGCTCACCTTTTAAGACTTGATATTTTTTATCTGGCCATATGACAACAATGGAGTCCAACTTTGAGTCAAAAGAAGATACACCAAATATAATGTCTGAATCTACTGATGATTGAAAACCTCTACTTTGCATAGAATGGTACACTTGGATTCCATTTTTTTGGTACAATTTTGCCACTGTACCTATACCAAATTGATTGTCTGGGGCTCCTTTTAACTTTAGTTTTACAAATTTTTTACCACTTTCTACTGCATTATTCTTAAGTACCGATGCCTCCATATTGACATTGTTGATGAGGATGTCAAAATCTCCATCATTATCCAAGTCTGCATAAGCTGCTCCATTACTATAACCTTCTTCAGCAATTTTTAAAGCATCTGCCACATTTTCAAACTTCACTCCTCCTTTGTTGATAAATGCAAAGTTCTTTTGGGCATTGTGTGGTAGGTATTTTTTAAAATCTCTAAAGTCATACCTATTATTTTCTGTCACCACTTTTTTAATTGAATTTTGATCTCCGATAAAATCAACAAAATCTGAATCAGTGATGTCGTGATAAACACCATTGCTCACATATATATCTTTAAGCCCATCTAAATTGATATCAAAAAGTAGCGCTCCCCAGCTCCAATCCGTGGCTGCAACTCCACCAAAAAATGCCATTTCTTTGAATGTATTGTCTTGTTGGTTAATGTGCAGGCAATTTTGAACATATTGGTGATAATAACTGGTTTTCCATTTCATGTCGCCTAAAAAAAACTCATCAAATTTTAAGGATGTTTTTAGTCTTTGGTTATTGTGAGGCAGCATGTCCGTACTAAAGATATCTAGCCAACCATCGTTATTCAAATCTGCAATATCAGAACCCATACTTGCCACAGAGACATAAGGTATATGATCTACAAGACTTTCTTTAAATTTTCCTTTACCTTGGTTGAAATATAAATAGTCTCTTTCCCAAAAGTCATTGGAGATAAACATGTCAGGTTTTAAATCATTATTCAAATCACCAAATGAAACACCAAGCCCAAATCCTATATCACTCGAATATATGCCGGATTCTTTTGTTTTATCCACAAACTTTCCACTTTCATTGATGTAAATACGATCACCTCCTGGAGACCCATATTTAAATCTTTCTTTTTCATAAAATGATATTCTTGCAGGATCTTTATAGCTATTGTTTAATAAATAACAATCTAAGTCTCCATCTTCATCTAAATCGATAAATACAGCATGTGTTGAATATCCATCATCATTTAAGCCAAATTCCTCGGCTTTTTCGGTAAATGTTCCGTCTCCATTATTGATAAACAACTCATTTTGTCTGTTATTACCCTCTACATCTCCAGAATTACAAACATAGATATCAATCAAACCATCCCCATTTACATCACTCATAGCGACGCCTGTACTCCAAGCAGCATTTCCCTCTACTCCTGCCTTTTTTGTTATATCTTCAAATTGAAAATTTCCTTTATTCAAGTAGAGTTTATTTTTTTTCATATTGGCAGTAAAATAGACATCTAAAAGGCCATCATTATTGATATCGCCTACTCCCACACCTCCACCGTTATAATAGTTTCGATAGGTGAGGATATTAAAATTTTCTTGATCTTCTACTTCATTAATAAAAGTGATGCCTGTAGTTTTTGACGCTAATTTTTCAAAAGGTTTGATATCGAGTGCTGTTTTAGCAGACAAAAAGGTAGTTTCTTCTTTTTTACAATTGAATGAAACCAGTAAAATCAGCCCAAAGAATAATAGTTTAGTATTGTATGAAAGCATAGTATGCTAAATGAAATGAGTTTTATTATACAATTATTTGATGTTTGAAATTTGGGATATAATTTGAAAAAATCACTAATATTCTAATTTCAATCAAATAAAACAAAGATAATGATAAGTATTAATATTTTTTTGTCTTTGCTTCCTTATGAAATTGGCATTAGGAATATTTGCAATCGGAAATTTAGGATAAGGAACTTTTGTTAACCATTTTGGAGTATTTAAATAAAAAACAAATGGAGGACAAAAACCTAATTTGCCCTCCATTTGAAATATCATCTATACTTCAAAATAAGAAGCTTAGATTTTAGTAACCCGTATTTTGTTTTAGCTTACCACCTGACCTTGCGATCTCAGTTTCAGGAAGTGGGTATGCTATGTGTTTGTCTTCCACAGGAGAAGCATTGTTCATTATACTAACAACGCTTTTCTCACGTGCTACATATGCATTAAGTACTTCCTTAAAGTTCCCCCATCTTTGTAAGTCAAATAACCTATGACCTTCCAAAGCTAATTCCAACTTTCTTTCAAGTCTAACAGCATCTCTAGCCGCATCTTTGTTAGTCCAAGGTGCTGTATATTCACCTACTCTATAAACTGCATGCTTTATTGCTGGATCTGAAATAGTTGTAGTTACAGTAGCCGAACCAGCCGGTGCTTGTGCACAATTTCCAGCTCTTTTTCTGATTTGATTAACATAGCCTCTAGCTTTATCTAGAGAACCAACTTCTACCTCACATTCAGCAGCCATCAATAATAAGTCAGAATATCTCATCAATTCCACATTCAATGCAGTCAATTGAGCTCCAGACCAAGATCCATTTAGATTTGCATCTCCTTGAGCATTGATATTTTTCTTTGGCGAATACCATCCTGCATATCCTTGGCCTCTGATCCAAGTGTCAGAGTGATTGCCCCAGTTTAAATAATTTACACCTGTTCTACCCATTGTAAAATCTATTCTTGGGTCTAGTGGTTCTGTAGATCCTGCAGTAATTCTTGCAAGTCTTGTTGCAGATGTGACTGGTATTGGTGTACCAGTATCATTTACTCTATATGAATAAGCTAAGTCAAAAGATGGATTCTTAAATCCACAACACCCCCAATTACTGTCACCATGTGGTTGAGCAAGGCGCTCTCCAAAGTTACTATTATCTCCATCAGGAGCACCGTCATTTACAGAGTTTTGAACCGCAAAAATAGATTCTGCATTATTATCACCTGCTACACTGAAGTTGTCATAAAAGCAAGATGCCAAGCTAAATCTACCACTATTGATTACTGTATTGAATGCTGCCAGAGCTCCTGTATAGTCTTTATTGTACAGTTTAGCTTTACCAAGATACGCAGTTGCCACCATTTTGTCAGTTCTTCCTACTTGACTTCTAGTATCAGGTAAAAGAGGTATTGCCTTTTCTAAATCTGCAATAATTAGCGGTAATGCAGGCTTGTCATTTGGCTTTTGAAAATCTGTATCGGTCTCTACATAATAAGGAATATTTTTCCATACTTTGAATGCCTCGAAGTGAAAAAATGCTCTTAAGAAAATAGCTTCACCTACTAATCTATCTGCAAAAGGCTTATCTGATGCATTGACTTCACCAAACTTTGTAGCTGTTCTAATTGCTGCATTTGATCTTGCTATACCTTCATAGGTAGCTACAAATTTTGATCTGATGGTAGGGTTACCTGGTCCCCACTGAAACAATTGAAACTGTAGCACTTCATCCAAGTCACCTGGCTCAGAACCTTTGTAATGTTCGTCAGATGCTGAGTTGAAGGTCCAGTTAGAAGGTGCAGTACCCCATGCTTGCTCATTCCAGTTTGAAGTCCAACCTATCAAAGATTTATAGGCAGAGATTACAGTTGCATCAACACCCGCTCTACTCGTTGATAGTACAGAGCCATCTAGTGCACCTTGAGGTGGGGTGTTTAAAAATTCATCATTACACGCTACAATAGTAACTACTGCAACGGTAAGACTTAACATGATTAATTTTAAATTTATTTTTTTCATTTTTACTAATAATTATTTATATTATAAAATTAAAAACCTAGATTAACACCAAATGATATGATTTTGTTGTTAGGATAATTACCATTGTCATATCCTGTTCTTAAGTCATTAACGTTTCCTGAGTTTCCAATATTAGCATTTGAAACAGCTGGATCAACACCTGAATATTTTGTGATGGTAAACAAGTTTTGACCTTGGATATATGCTCTTAAAGAACTAATTCCTGCTTTTGATAAAACATTAGCAGGTATTTTATATCCAATAGCTAAATTGCCTAATCTAGTATATGAACCATCTTCTATGAAAAAAGTTGAAGAGTTTCTAGACGCAGCATCTAAAGAGTTTAACTTTGGATATAAACCCGTACCTTGTTTTTCTACTACATCTATTCCTACATTCGAATTGAAGTTTTGGAAATGAGACTGGATTTTTGTAGCATTGAATATGTCATTGCCATATACACCTAAGATAAATGCTTGCACATCAAAATTCTTGTAATCCATACCAATATTTAGACCTAATGTCAAATCTGGATGTGGAGATCCAATTACACCTGCATCTAAGTCAGTTATTGATCCATCACCATTAATATCTCTAAACTTCAAACCCCCAATAGCTGCACCCGCAGGTTGTCCCCTTAAATCTGCTTCGTTTTGAATTAACCCTACTACTTCAAATCCTCTAAATGCAGAGAGCGGACTACCTATTTTATTTACAAATGCGGTGTTACCTTGTGGTAATCTTTCTGTTAAGTTATCTTGAGGGAAAAACTCATCAACATTATCAGCTATACTTGTAATTTCATTAGTATATCTTGATGCATTTAAAGTTACATTAAATCCAAGATCTTTAGTAATATTCTTAGAATATGTTACACCTAGATCAAATCCTACGTTTCTCATACCTCCAACATTTCTAAACGGTGCAGCGGCTGATCCAGCTGTAGCAGGAAGAGGTGGGTTATATAATAAATCTGATGTATTTCTTTGATAAACATCTAATACAACTGATAAGGCATTTTCTAATAATCCTAAATCAAATCCAATATTATAGGTTTTTGATGTTTCCCACTTAATTTCTGCATTACCAAATGAAGTTAATGCATATCCTGTTACTGGACTTGAGTTTGTGCCAGCTACATCATAAAAAGTTGAACCTACAGATCCTCCAAAGTTATCTACAAATCTATAGTCTGGTATAAATTGGTTACCTAATTCTCCATAAGATGCTCTTATTTTTAAGTCAGACATCCAAGGTATATCACCCAAAAACTTAGAAACTCTTACAGCACCTGACAATGCAGGGAAGATACCGTATCTTACATCAGTTAAGAATTTTGAAGAACCATCTCTTCTTATAGTTGCACTTAAGAAGTAAGTATCATCAAATGAGTAGTCGGCCTTTGCAAATAAAGAAGATAATCTGCTTTCACCACCACCTGAACTTACTCCTCTAGATGCTGGTACTCCAAATGCTGTGTTAATATACCATGCATTCACGTCAGTAGTAAAGTAATTGGCTAATCCTCCACTAATTCCTCTTCCTGTATTTTTAATAGCTTCTTGGCCTACCAATACTCCTACGTTATGTTTTTCACTGAAAGTTTTGTTGTATGCTAATGTATTAGTAAGCGTCCATCCAATACCTCTATTCCAGTTTTCGCTGAAGCCATTATTTGTTTTATCTCCTTCTGCCCTGTATGGGTTAGGGAAGCCAAATCTTCTGCTAAATCCAGAACCTATATCTACACCAAAACTTGATTTAGCAGTAAGGCCTTTAATGACATCTACTTCTACATACGCATTACCAAATAATCGATTATTTGAGAAATTGTTATTTTTGTTTTGCTCTAATGCAGCAACTGGGTTGTTGTTGTTACTTAAACCAATTGCATTATTTGTGCCGGGATTTCCTTTGATATCTCTTACAGATACAAGTGGATTTGCCTTTAATAATGAACCAATAATACCTTGCTCGTTGTTTGACCCACCACTTGATCCAATACCAACTCCTCCAGTATTAGTAAACATCAAATTTTGCCCAAGTCTGATTTTGTCACTCACTTTAAATGTAGAGTTAGCTCTTATAGAACCCCTGTTAAAATAAGTATGTTTTAATACACCTTCTTGTCCTAAAAATCCTCCAGATATCATAAATGTAGAGTTCTCTCCACCGCCTGAGATAGACAGGTTATGGTTATTTACCATAGCTGTTCTAGACATTTCTTGCCACCAATTGGTTCCTTCTGGATTGATGAGAGTGATTTGGTTGTTAAGGATATCGTAGTCAGCTTCATTGATAGTATTAGAAAAACCACCATTTTGAGCTGGAGTGATATACTTAGGTAATGTACCTCTTGCATACGGTGGTAAACTTTGTGGGTCTGCTGAAAATCTTAATTTCATAGCTTCCACAAAAGTTGCACTGCTCGTATTCAACGTTTTATCATAACCTCTTACTGGATTAGCAGCCGAAATCGATCCATCATAGACCATTTTAACTTTTCCAGACTTTCCTTTTTTAGTTGTAATAACTACTACACCATTAGATGCTCTAGAACCGTAAATAGAAGCGGTTGACGCATCCTTCAAAACCTGCATAGATTCGATATCTGCTGGGTTGATAGATGTTTGGAATTTGTCTGTAGTAGGTACTCCATCTATAATGTACAATGGATCGTTAGAACCAAATGAGGATATACCCCTAATCCTAACGTTAGTCGCATCACCTGGAGAACCAGAACTTGAGATAGTAACACCCGCAGCTCTACCAGCTAATTGCTGTGTAAATGAACTCGACTGTATACCAGCCAAATCTTTTGTAGAAATAACAGATACCGCACCAGAGACATCTCTCTTTCTTAAAACTTGGTATCCTGTTACAACTACTTCTTCCAATAACTCAGAATCTAAGTCCATTGTAAGATTGACTGCTCCTCCAGTACCAGCAGGTATTTCTACCGTTCTGTAACCTGTAAAAGAGAAAACTAAAGTAGCACCGCTACCTACTTTTAAAGAATAATTTCCATCGATGTCGGTGATGGTTCCGTTTGAAAGATTACCTTTCTCTAAAATTGTTACTCCTGGCAATCCGTCTCCTTTTTCGTCTTTGACCGTTCCAGATACGCTAACTTGCGCATAGGCACTTATCACAAAAATGGAAAACAATGCTGAGAGAAGCAATTTTTGTGCTCTTGCGAGCAAATCTGCTTGAGTAGATTTCTTCATGTTGCTTTAAAATTTGAATTTAATAATGTAAAAAATTTAACGTTTTAATACCTTAACGATTTGTTAAAGTAAAATGTAGTAGCAAAATTAGAATTTTATTTCAATTTAAAAAGTTTTGAAGTATGTATTTTTGACAATATAGAAAATAACTAATTCTTGATTTGTAGGATGGGCTTTTGCATTGCGTTAATTATCAATATTTTAACTCTAAAAAACCCTTTTTATCTATTTATATTTTATTTTTTTAAAACTTTAAATATTAACTTTTTAGGAATAAATATTTTATTATTTCACAGAAAACGATTTCGTACAAAATCCTAATAGAATTAATAGTTCCGTTTAATGGGGGATTTTTTATATTAATTTAGTATATTTTTGAATTTACAGTTCTACCGTAATGACCAAGTAAAAAGATAATATAAATATTAAAGGTTAAACACTCGTTGGAAGTGAATAAATTATTAATGATTTATGGGTTTGTATTTTAATTAATTCTTAACATTTATTCAATGCGAACTCTGAAGAAAGTTTTTTTTAGAGTTGGGTCTTTGGTTATTCAAATTTTAATTTAAGTCTATGGAGTTTGTTCAAAAAACTACTTTTTTCAATTTTAAATTTATCTTTTGAAGTCGTTTTAATAAGGTTTTTTTAGCACCGACTATCGTAAAACCTACGTATTTTATCAAAAAGTAGATTTTTCGAAATTGTCTGTATATTTTTTTATATTTTATGATTCCACTTTTACTTTTTCCAAATTTTAATTGAGGAAACTTTTTCACAAAACCCAATCAAAGAAGAATTTACATCGAGCAAATATAAAATTCTATAAGTGGTTGTTTGAGTAGAATTTTTGTATTTTTTATAGTTCTATCATTTTTTTCACATCCAGATATTACAAACTCTAATTTGTAAAATTATATGAAGTGGACAAATTAATTGATGTTACTAGGCCTCTTAAATTAATTATGGTATGTTTTGTCATAAAAAAAGCATTTAAAGCAATTCCAATGTCACCACTTTTTATTTTTTGCGACAGACTGTGCCCGATTGAACCAAATACTTGAAAATCTCGTAAGTCAGACAACCGATTTTCTTCATATTGAGTATTAAAGTTGGTCCCTTTAAAGTTTTCATCATATTGAGCATTAAAATTTTTATTTGCATTGAATTTTGGTCCTAACCCAAAATTCCAATATAATTTTTGTTTAGTACTTTCAAAGTATTTGTAATTTAAAGAAATAGGAATAAATATTGTGTTAGAAATTATATTTGATTTAATATCTACCAAATAATTGGCATCCTCATACACTGCGGTAGAGTTATAATTTTCTACAGTAAAAAATGGACTAATCTCGAAAGAATAATTTCGCCCTTTACCTTTGCCTTCCGATGCAAATCTAACCCCAAAAGTTGGACTATAAGAGTATGGTTGGCCAAACTTATATTTAATTCCAGGTAAAATATAGTTTTTAGGAAAGAAACTCATAAAACTTAATACTGCTCCAATTTGAGGACCAAAAGACATTTTATTCTTTTTATTTCCAATTAACGATTTGGATATCAGGTTATCTTTACATAAATTGTATTTTTCAATAATCTTCATAATTTCTTCTTTGTCAAATCTTAAAGTCTTTTCAGAATACAATTTTTCTTTTGTACAATCGGAGACAATCAATTGAAGTATACCTCTCCACTGTAAACCACTATTTCTTAAATTATAAACAGTTCCATTTTTTGTTAAAACAAATTCCTTATCATTTTTGTAAAGACTTGCTTCACCAACTACTAACATTTCAATAAAAGAACCTTCTATAATGTTGGACACATATCGACCAAAATCAGAAATAATTATTTCTTTAACATTGTAAGGATTTAATTCTGTAAATTCATTTTCTTTTCTATGATAAAATTTAATATTCTTTTTGAAGTTTAAAGATTGTGTATTTATTTTTCCTTCGAATTCAGTATCATTATAATCTATGTATTTTGCATCGACAAATGTTTGAGAATAAATTGTTGTATTTTGTATGCACAAGATTATTATGAATAAAATTATATTATTAATTTTCATTTTAACTTTTAATTTATTTTTTTAGAAACAAATATATGCTAAAGATTTTTAAGTTTAGTTCTCATTAACTAATAAAATAAACTTTATGCATGTTATAAATAGATCAGTATTTGTATTTCTCAATGCTTGTATTACTAAAAAGCAGAAATAAATGGAATATTTAAACAAATGTGATTATGATAGAAATCATGATATTCAAATTTAAAAGTAATAGTTTACCTAAATTTTTGCTTAAATTTTAGTATCTAATGTTTTAAAATTAAGTAAATCAGAAAAATCTAATACTCAATTTCAGTCATTTTGTCACCAATACTTTCAATAACTATGACACAATATTGTAAATTAAGAAGAGTAAATCTGCAATAACGTCATAAAATACCCATTGGCATATGTCTTGATTATTAGCTTATGTAAATATTTTACAAAAATAATTTTAACAAGTAAATAAATTATACACGATGGGAAAAATAATTGGAATTGACTTAGGAACTACGAACTCATGTGTATCCGTGATGGAGGGAAATGAACCAGTAGTAATTGCGAACGATGAAGGTAGAAGAACTACACCATCTGTCGTGGCATTTTTGGACAACGGAGAGAGAAAGATAGGTGACCCTGCAAAAAGACAAGCTATAACTAATCCGACAAGAACCGTAGCTTCAGTAAAAAGATTTATGGGTTCGAGATTTAGTGAGGCTCAGTCTGAATTGAAAAATGTTGCTTACAAAGTAGTTAAAGGTGACAACGATACCTCAAAAGTTGATATTGATGGTAGAATGTATTCTCCACAAGAAATATCAGCTATGATCCTTCAGAAAATGAAGAAGACGGCTGAAGATTATTTAGGACAATCTGTAAGTGAAGCTGTAATTACGGTTCCAGCTTACTTCAATGATTCTCAAAGACAAGCCACAAAAGAAGCAGGTGAAATCGCTGGATTAAAAGTCTTAAGAATCATCAACGAACCGACGGCTGCAGCTTTAGCGTACGGTTTAGACAAGAAAGATAAGGATGTGACCATTGCAGTATTTGACCTTGGTGGTGGTACTTTTGACGTCTCTATCTTAGAATTAGGTGACGGAGTTTTTGAAGTAAAATCTACTAACGGAGATACACATTTAGGAGGAGATGATTTTGATCAAGTAATCATAGACTGGTTAGCTGATTCATTCAAAGCTCAGGAAAATATCGATTTGAGAAAAGATCCAATGGCACTTCAAAGATTGAAAGAAGCTGCTGAAAAAGCAAAAATAGAATTGTCTGCTTCAGCGGAGACTGAAATAAACCTACCTTATATCACAGCAGTAGATGGTGTGCCTAAACATTTGGTTTTAAAATTATCAAGATCAAAATTCGAACAATTATCTGATAATTTGGTAAAACGAACACTAAAACCTTGTGAAGATGCATTAAGAGATGCGGGATTGAGCAAAAGTGATATAGACGAAATCATTTTAGTAGGTGGATCTACCAGAATACCAAGAATCCAACAAGCAGTTGAAGACTTTTTTGGTAAAAAGCCAAGCAAAGGTGTGAATCCTGATGAAGTAGTGGCTGTTGGTGCTGCTATTCAAGGAGGTGTATTGAGTGGTGATGTCAAAGATGTGTTACTTTTGGATGTTACTCCACTTTCATTAGGTATTGAAGTAATGGGCGGTATGTATGATGTAGTAATTGAGTCAAACAGTACTATACCTACCAAAAAATCAAAAGTTTATAGCACTGCTGCGGACAATCAACCAAGTGTGGAGATTCATATTCTTCAAGGTGAAAGAACGATGGCAAGAGACAATAGACCAATTGGAAGATTTATTTTGGATGGTATACCACCTGCATCAAGAGGAGTACCTCAAATCGAGGTCACATTCGATATGGATGCGAATGGAATCTTAAGTGTAGGTGCAAAAGATAAAGGTACGGGTAAAGAGCAAAATATTAGAATCGAAGCTTCTACAGGGCTGTCTCAAGATGAGATTGCAAAAATGAAAGCTGAAGCTGCTGCCAATGCTGACTCTGACAAAATAGCGAAAGAAAGAGCGGAAAAAATTAATGCAGCGGATAGTCTCATTTTTCAAACTGAAAAACAAATTTCTGAATTTGGGGATAAAATTCCAGCAGATAAGAAAGCTGCAATTGATAGCTCACTTGCAGAATTAAAAACAGCACATCAATCACAGGACATTGCGGCTATAGATGCAGCAACCGAAAAACTTACTCAAACTTGGCAAGCAGCGAGCCAAGATATCTATGCAGCTCAACAAGCTGCAGATGGTGGATCAACTGAGGGACCTACAACAGCACAGAATAACAATGAGGAATCAGTTACTGATGTAGAGTTTGAAGAGGTTGAGGATAAGACAAAGTAATAGTCGAATATCTAAAATTTGTAATTTATAATTTTAAAAAGCGTAAGAGGAGTTAATTTTCTTGCGCTTTTTTATTTCTTCAGTTTGGAATTATTTAGAACCTTTGCAAACTATTACCTTACAATTTGGTTATTATTCTGTTCCCTTTTTATATTTTTAGTATGTACATTATATTTTTACAAAATACGTTCTAAAAATGTTGACTCATTATATTATCTTTGCGATTTAAATGCGGGAAAGTAGTTTAAGATCACAGAGAATAAGATTTATAAAATATAACTAAGTAAATTGATATGGCGGAGGTATTAGAACCCAAAAAAGAGAAAAAAGTAGCTAAACATAGCAAAGAGCTACACATGAAATGGTTTGAAACCATGTATCGAATAAGAAGATTTGAAGAGAAAGGCTTATTCGCATATTCACAACAAAAAATCAGAGGGTTTTTTCATGTTTATATAGGTCAAGAGGCCATCGGAGCTGCTCTAGCAAGTGCATTACGACCAACAGACAATGTGTTAACAGGTTATAGACAACACGGTGTCGCTTTAGCGCGAGGTCTAAGTTCTAAATCTTGTATGGCTGAATTATACGGAAAAAGTACAGGAAATGTAAAAGGCAAAGGTGGAAGTATGCATTTTTTCTCGAAAGAGCATCATTATTATGGCGGTAATGGTATCGTTGGTGCACAAATTCCAATAGGTACAGGTATTGCTTTGGCAGAACAATATAAAGGTACTGATAATATTACAGTTTGCATGTTTGGTGATGGTGCTGCAAGACAAGGTGCACTACATGAATCATTTAATATGGCTATGACATGGAAATTGCCAGTATTGTATATTTGTGAAAATAATCATTATGCCATGGGTACTTCTGTAAAGAGAACAAGTAATGTACAAGACTTATGGAAACTTGGGCTTGCATACGATATGCCTTCAGAACCAGTTGACGGTATGAATCCTGAATCTGTTTATGATGCTTTTATGAAAGCTGCGGAACATATTAGAGCTGGTAAAGGGCCATACTACTTGGAAATTAAAACATACAGATATAGAGGCCATTCGGTATCTGATCCTGCAACATACAGAACTAAAGAAGAATTAGAAGATTATAAAGAACAGGATCCTGTTAAAGTTACTGAACTTACTATAGTATCTAATGGAATAGCAACCGAAGCAGAGGTTACAAAAATCAAAGAAGCGATAGATCTAGAAATCGAAGATGCAATGAAATTTGCGGATGAGTCTGACTATCCTCTTGGATCAGAACTTTATGATGATAACTATATGCAAAAGGATTATCCGTTTATAATGGATTAGTTTCTTTGTTGATAATACTACAAAAAAGGCTACGATTTCTTTCGTAGCCTTTTTTTTTACCATTTATGATGGGTACACGGCCATAATTTTATTACTATAGTCACAAATTTATTTATTTTCTAAAACTACAACGGCTATTGTAGTTTTAGAAACTTATATCAAACACAATGATCTTCAAAATAAGTGTCACAATTATATTGGATCATTTGTTATGAGCATCATCAAAAAAGGTCAATATGACAGAAACCTTAACCTCCAATTATTCTTCATTATTATGCTAGTTTTTTAACAAACATGGAGATAACTATCGGCGTTATTAAAATTAAATGATTAACAGCTAGTGCTCTGACCAGATAAAAAATTTAATAAAATGTCGTCCTTTTTCAAAATCTCTTCGTTAAAAATTATTAGCGTAGCGCTGCTATGCCGCAAATTTTTGCCTCGATGTTTTAAAAAATTACTTCCATTTTAATTTAAACCCAAAATCCGCATTAGAAATGAACTGCATGAAAATCTGACTTCATATTTGTCATCGTTCTCAATTTTATGTCCTCGATGTATCTTGGGCTACACCTGCGGGATAAAATTTCCGAGCAATGCCAACTATTTTGTCATATATTCATTCGAATAAAGTCTAATGTGGATTTGGGTTAAATGATTATCTAGTCAGAGCACTTGTTGATATGTTTATAACTTTTGGTTTATGAAACATAAATATTTTAATTAGTCATATACACATAGATAATTTATTTATAATAAAAAATCACATATATTATATTTTAATTGATTTTATATATTATGATGTATTTTTATATGTATTTTTTATTATTTTAAGCTGATTTTTCTAGCATCTATATTACCAACATATTATGGTTTATAAACTGTTTTGGTTGAAAAATTTTTACAACTCAATTGAAGTAAGTCTGAATTGTTTTTTAATTAATTGGTTAGATTCCTACATATTTTGAGAAATGTTTCTAGTTATAGTTCAAGACAAAACTTAGATGGATAGCAGTGCTTCGCTGAGGATTTTTAACGCAGAGATTTGAAAAAAGAACAACATTTAATTAAGTTTTTTTTAGAAAAGAGGACTCCGAAGGCTATCAATTTTTTAAAAAATCAACAAGTGAAGATCGGGATTATATTTTTTAGAAGATTGGGTAAGGATAAAAAGCGTTTTATTTCCTAAAAAGAACACATGGTATTGGAATAATATAAGTAAATTATTTAGGACAGCCATAATTCTTAGTTTTAATTGACATGTTCTTGGGTAAAACCATGAAATAAAAAACATATTATAAAAAAATGTACTATATATTTGATTGATAAATAAAATATAATTATTTTTACCATTGAATATTATATTTTTTAATAATAGGTTATTATTTTTGTCACTCGATAATCAATTTTTATGAGTTTACCCAGTAGGTTTGTATTATTTTTAATCCTTTTTTGTACTAGTTTTTTGATCAAAGGTCAAGAAAAGTACAAAAAGGTAAGAGTTGATTTAGTGGGGAAAGAGTTTAAAAAACTCCTTGCTTTAGATTTAGATATTGATCACGCAAAACCAATATTCGGTCGGTACATCGATCTTGAAATTCCCGAAAGTGACATTCTAAAACTCAATACTGCCAAATGGAAGTATTCAATACTTGAAGATGATCTAGAAAAATTTTATAGTAATCCTCATCGAGTTAGTGAAATTGATTTGGATTCTAGAAGCGCGGGATGTTCAGAGAAAAAATGTGACAGCTATTCATCAATCATAAGTCCGAGTAATTTTAAATTGGGCTCTATGGGAGGTTTTTATACCTATCAAGAAATGCTCAATACGCTTGATGAGATGAAGAAAAAATATCCTCATCTTATAACCGAAAGGAATACTATAGGAAATTATAAAACGCATAATGGAAACCCCCTTCAATGGTTGAGAATAAGTAATAACCCTAACCAAAGGCAAAACAAGCCTCAAATTTTATATACGGCACTGCACCATGCTCGCGAACCGATGAGTTTGAGTCAAATGATCTACTTCATGTGGTATTTGTTAGAAAACTATGATAAAAACAACGTTGTTTCAAGCATTTTGAATAATACAGAATTGTATTTTGTCCCTTGTCTAAACCCTGATGGATATATCTTAAACTCCTTGTCACAGCCTAATGGAGGTGGTATGTGGAGAAAAAATGCTTATAAAAATGAATCTGGGGTTTTGACGGGTGTAGACCTTAATAGAAACTATGGATTTAAATGGGGTATTGATAATGAAGGATCTTCAGCCAACCCTAGAAGCGAAACCTATCGAGGTGTTTCTGCTTTTTCAGAGCCAGAAACTCAAGCAATGAGTAGCTTTATAACAGATAATAACTTTAAATTATGTTTAAATTTTCACTCCCATGGTAATTTTTTAATACATCCTTGGGGGCATACCACGGATTTGAATCCCGATGCTAATTTATTTAATATACTAGCTTCTTCTATGGCTGATGAAAACTGCTACGCTACTGGAACAGGGCAAAATACGGTAGGCTATATGGTGAATGGTGATGCAGATGACTGGTTATATGGAGATGTTGTCACCAAAAATAGAGTTTTTAGTTTTACGCCCGAAGTAGGGAAATCATTTTATCCACCAAAGTCTGACATTATTGATCTGTGTAAATCCACACTTGAGATGAATCTGACTATTCCAAGAATAGCTAGAAATTATGCAGAAGCTAAACCTCTAAATTTGCCGTTGTCATTACAAGATGGCATCCAAAGAATAGGTTTTGAATTGAGAAAAGTTGGATTCCAAAAGGATGGTGTAAGAATAAAATTGAAGCTTGATAAAGGAACAGCATTATCTGGCAAAAGAGAAGTGGAATATGTGAGCAATGTTTTGACTGGTGAGAAAGATTCAGTTTACTTTGAGTATAAATTGAATAGAGATGTCGCTGATGGTGAAGAAATAAAATTTGACTATACGGTTTTATATGACGAAATAGAAGAGACAAAGTCTTTTGTGTTACCATATTTTAGAGCACTACCAAACTTAGAATCTAAAGATAATTTTGAAAACACACAAGCTTGGACAACAAACGGTTCGTGGAATAGAACATCAATACTGGCGGCTGAGGGTAAATTTAGTTTTACGGATACGCCTGGAGGATTATACGCTTCAAACTCATCTTCCCATGCAGTGATGCCTGGATTTTTGGATTTAAGTAAAGCTTCCAAAGCAATATTGAAGTTTAAAGCTAAATGGTTTATAGAAGAGAACTTTGATAAGGCACAAGTACAAATATCTACCGATGGTAAAAATTTTGTGCCTTTGTGTGGTAAATTTACAAGAACCAACTCTTTTAATGAGATAGTATATGATGGTTTTCAAGATGGATGGGTGCAAGAAGAAATATCTTTAAGTAGTTATATTGGTTCACCCAAGGTTTTTATAAGGTTCATTGTGATTGCAGATCAATTAAGTCAATTTGATGGAATTTATATTGATGACTTTTTTGTAGAAGTAGTATCAAAATCTTTAATTAGCAGTACGGCAGAGGAAGAATTATCAACAACCATCTATCCAAGTCCGGTTGGTGATTTACTTCAACTTGATACAGATCTCCAATTTGAAAGTTTTAAGATTTATAATTTTTTTGGTCAGATGGTTAAGAAAGGTTCCACTTTTACGAAATTGGATGTAAGTATTCTCAATAGTGGGATGTATATTTTAGAATTAAGCGATAATAAAGGATTACTCCAAACGCAAAAGTTTATGAAGCAATAAATCTCAAGGTATAGTTTGATAGATTAATTCTTTAAGATTGTCTAGATTTTCTTAATTCAAATACCTAAAACCTACCACCTATTACCTCTTTAGTGCTACATTTGTGCATGAATCTCTTTAATATAGGGGAATCTATAAAAGTATTCGTACTCCATTGTGACTTAGTTGGACCATGGATAAATACTATTTGCATAATCCGGAAATAAAGGACTTTTGTAACATTATTTAATTACCTGCATGTATCAAACTGACTTCGAAACAATTGTTAAAAATGCTTGGATTGCTTATGACCCAAGTCGCGTAATTTCTAAAATTGTAGATATCAGTGCCAAGGTTTCTACCAATCACGTGTATAGGATTACTTTTTTAGATGGGGGATTGATGATTGCCAAAATTTCTTTTTTTGGAAAGTTTGAACATTTTGCAGAAGACCATCAGATTATCCATGTTTTATCCAATAATTTATCAATACCTCATGATAGTTTTTTAGCAAGATCTATGATGAAAGGCGATAAACTTTATGTACATCGCTTTAAAAATGATAACATCGACGTATGGGTAGTGTTTTATTTACCTATGAGATTGAAGGATAAGTTACCTCGCATTTTAAGTGAAAAAGATATCGTCAACCTTGGAAAAGAGTTTGCTTATTTTCATAAAGCCTGCGATACGGTTAAAAATACATTGCCTAAATCTTCGAAAACACTAGAAAGTGATATTGAGTCATTCAAAATATATCTGGAATCCAATTCAGGCCAAATAGAGTATGGAGAACAAGTAGAATTGATTACCCAACATTGCGATGCATTTTTAAATAATTTTAAAGCAAACAAAGGGCATAAGCTCTCTAAGATTCCTGTATTTGTAGATTGGAATATCGGTAATTTTTCATTGGAAAGAGGAAGATTTTATTCAAGATGGGATTACGATTGGTTTAGAGTATGTACTCGAATGATGGATTTTTATTTTATCTCTAGGGTTGTATCGGACGTAGGCGATCGCACCGTTTTTACATACAATATGGACCCTTTGGAAGGTGAAAGATTTGTATTGTTTCTTCAGACGTATCATAAAATATTTCCATTTCAAGACAATGAGATCATTTTATTAAAAGAGATGTACAGATTCTTTTTATTAAATTATGTATTAAGATTTGGTAAATATTTCTTCAGCAATACTTTTGCATTTAAGTTACAGCAAGAAGTGTTAGATACCCACATCCATGATGTAGTAAATTTTGATTCATCTAAGCTATTAAAACAATTGAGTCTATGATATTATGTGATTTTTCCTCCATTATCGATGATTATGACGTCTTCTTTTTTGATTCTTATGGTGTATTGCGCAATCATCAAGGGTTAATTAGTGGAATAGACAAGACCATCAAATATTTGCACGATCGCAATAAAGTGATACGAATTTTGACCAACGATGCCTCGCGAAATGCTGCAGGATTATTAGCTACATATCAACGGTTAGGTATACGATCACTTACCGAAGATCAAGTTATTTCATCAGGTATGATGGCCAAATCTTATCTTGAGACAAAAGTAAAAAGTGGCTTGGTGGTGTATTTGGGTACAGAACAATCCGCCTCTTACATTGTACAAGCAGGACTAGAACCCTTTCCCATAAGCAGAGTCACCCCTGACATGTATGATGAGATTACTGCTTTAGTTTTTTTGGATGATGAAGGTTATGATTGGAATGTTGATCTAAACAAGACTTACAATTTACTCCGATACCGAAATATACCTACCATCGTGGCTAATACAGATAAAGTTTACCCCAAATCAGATAAAGAGCTCAACCTTGCCACAGGGGCAGTAGCTCGAATATTAGAAACCATTAGTGGCAGAACCTTTATAAAATTTGGAAAGCCCGATACACAGATGTTCATTTACGCATTAGAATCCGTACCTAATTATCACACTTATAGCAAATCAAAAATGCTGATGATTGGTGACACTCTACATACAGACGTCATGGGAGGCAATAAATTTGGTATCGCAACAGCACTTGTACTTTCGGGCAACACATCAGAAAAAGAAGCTGACCTGATGATTAGATCATCGAGTATTATTCCTGACTTTATATGTAGAAGTGCGGGATTGTAATATTTATGTTGATGTTAAAGTGTTTAAGTACTAACAATATGTACCAATCAAAAAGAACAAATTCTTCTGACTCGCACTTCCTACTCTTAGTAAAAGATTTAGATCTAGATTTACTCAATCGGTATGGCAAAGAAGACCAAAGCTTTTATGATCAATTTAATAGTTTAAGCTCTATTAAAAATGTAATAATTATTTATGATGATAATACTCCAATTGCTTGTGGGGCTATTAAAATTTTTGATCCGAACACCATGGAGGTCAAGAGAATGTATGTAGTGCCAGCATATAGGAATAAAGGATTGGCATCCTTGGTTTTATCCGAGCTAGAAAGATGGGCCAAAGAATTGGGCTTTATTAAATGTATCTTAGAAACAGGGAATAAGCAACCGGAGGCTATTCATTTGTACTCAAAAAATGGGTATTACAGAATTGAAAATTATGGCGATTATGTGGATGATATGGGAAGTGTGTGTTTTGGAAAATTGCTGGCTGATAAGTTTTAGCTGTTTAATATACCATAGTAAATTATGGGTATAGGAGGAAGTAAATAAATATAGACATAACGGTTTGTAAGCTTTATCCTAGTCTTATTAATCAATTAAAATCCAGGAGGCGCTTGTGAAATTTGAATAAACATATAAGAGAATAAAGAATTAAACTTAAAAATATATACCAAATAATTTAATATGATAGATTTTATAGGCGACATACACGGTCACGCCTCCAAACTAGAACAACTTTTGATTGCGCTAGGGTATGAAAAAAAGTCAGGGACTTACCGACATCCTGAACGAAAAGTGCTTTTTGTCGGGGATTATATAGATAGAGGTCCTCAAATTAGGGAGACCTTGCAAATGGTACGTAATATGGTGGAAAATGATGCAGCTATTGCTTTGATGGGAAATCATGAATACAACGCTATTGGTTTTCACAGCCATGATACGTCGGGCGGTCATCTACGAAAACATGACATCAAAAATGTCTTACAGCATTATGAAACCCTCAAACAATTCCACAATAAACAGACGGAATATGAAGAATACATCGAGTGGTTTAAAACATTGCCCTTGTTTTACGAAACAGCGCATTTTAGAGCAGTACACGCATGTTGGGATAAAGATCATATCGCCAACCTACGGCAAACCTTATCCAACGATCTTATCAGTGATGAACAAATAGCGCATGCTTCTTCTGAGCAGCATCCACTTTTTACTGTTGTGGAGGAGACATTAAAAGGCAAAGAAATGAAAATGCCTGAAGGAATGTCATTCTTTGATAAGGATGGTACACAGCGAACAGATATAAGAATAAAGTGGTGGGAAAATCCACAAACAAGCACTTACAGGGATATAAGTGTACTTCCTATAGATCAGTTACCCAATGAACCTATAGATACTGCTGAACAACAAACATTAAATTATTACGACGAGCATCAAAAGCCCGTATTCTATGGGCATTATTGGCTCCATGGTACTCCTTCATTACAAAAATCCAATGTTTGTTGTCTTGATTACAGTGTGGCAAAACAAGGATACTTAGTGGCATATCGATTTGATAATGAGCAGGTATTAAGTAAGGATAAGATAATATATGTATGATTAAGTTGCCAATTGTACTTGTAAAGAAACCTTGGATTTTGAGTTTTTAGTCCGTCTAAGGACGGAAAAATAAGCTGTAGCAAAATCACTTTAATGATTTATTTGTATATTCTAGACTAGATATGAAGCTTTTTTATAGTTGCTCGAGTTATTCATGATCTAAATAAAAAGGTATGTTTTATTTGATTTAGTCATTTAAAGTTCACGTTTAAGATGTGTTCACATTTTATGAATAGATCAGAGCTGTGATCCTTAAATAAGTAAGTTCTCAGAAGAATTTCACCCTAAAGATTTCTTCCCCCCATCACCTCTTCAACACCTTCCAAACCTCACTCATCCCAACCCTAATAAAATGTACACCACTCGGTATATCACCAAACAATAATACATTTTCGCCTTTTTCGATTTTGTAGGTCTGAATTACTTTACCACTGATATCGTATACTTTTAATACTTGATCTTCTGTGTGATTATCATAATACAGATGTTGATCAATGATTGTGTTTTTGATGCTATTTGAATGTGAGGATAAATTCATGATGGAAACGATGGTTGAATATGCTGATTTTTCATAGGTGTCGTTTTGCTTGACTCGGTAATAATTTAAACCGTTGATGGGAGCATGGTCTATAAATTGGTAATTTTTTTGTACATTACTCGTAAGTGAGCCGTTTAAAGTGCCTACCGAGTTGAAGTTCTTACCATTTTCAGATCGTTCTATGGTAAAATAGGCATTATCTTTTTCTGAAAGCGTAGTAAAATTAAGCTCATTGATAGCACCTTTATTGTGTACTTCTATTTTGCCAAACTGAACGGGCAGGGCAACAGAAATACCTGTTCTTTGATAATTGGTTACTACACTCCAAACCATATTTTGTAAATATAAGGCCAATGCTGGAGAGGGGATAGGCGTACCCATCGGAGCACTTGGTAATAAATTATTAGTCAAACCCACAGGACTGGTGTTAAAAATACATGCATAGTGGATCATTGATATGGCATATGCTCCTAGATTGTTGGTGTGAATATTGTCAGAAAAAAATTGATTGATATTGGTTATACCTGGTACTAATCCAAGCTGAATATCGTCATATAATCTAGCCATCATTTTGTGGCCTGGGATCATGTACACGGGTGGTGCTCCATTTGGTCTATTAACGTTGGCATAGTCTTGCATCCTTTCCCATTCAGCGCCTTGAATGTCGAGCATCTGACGCCATGGTCCATTGCTATTATCTATATTGGTCCAAGTGGTCCAGAGGAGTGTCGGTGCTCCATTGCCACTGTTACCATTATTCCATGCATTGTTTACGAAGGAGGAAAGATATTGCTTTTGTTCTTGTATACCGTCGAGATACCATTGTTGACTGTTTCCACCTTCATATAGCAGTGGTACTCTTTCTGTAATGGTCAATAACTCCCAATTTGATATTCCTAATCTTGCATCAGGAGAACCGTATCCTGGTGGATTTTCCCACCTAAACCTCATGTTGGACCCTGGTATTGTTGATTTTCCTACCATTACATCGAATAAACTCCACGAAGGTAATGAATTTATATTTCCAACAAGATTGACATATTGACCAGGCCAATTTGAAAATAAGGGATCGGTAAGACTGTGCCCACTATGGATTTGTTTAACATTTAATGGTGCAGCTTGTTTTGGAGGTAAATTCTGTGCGATTACACAAGGTAATAACTGTAGGAAAACTAAAAAAAAGGATAGAAATTTCATATTTATCTGTTGTGTTTATTCTATACGAATGAAATCTGGAAATTGTTTCATAATATGTTTTAAGCTTCTAAATTAAAGAATATTTTCCTTAAATAGGATAAATTATTGTAAAATAATTTCCTAAAAGAGAAGAATATACCTATCCATGTAAACCATGATTTATTTATAAAAGTCAATCTGCCTTAAGTTTAGCATAGTTTTTGCTTTACTGTATTATTGTGAAATTGCATAGGTTAATTAGTATAACCTTGTAAATATTAAATAGTACAATATGGAACTAAAAACTAAAGCTTATTATAGAACGATTTACATGAAGTATATTGTGTTTATTAATTTGTTATTGTCTGTAAATCAGATTTATAGTCAAGATTTGCATTACTCCCAATTTTATAATTCTCCTTTGAATATCAATCCCGCATTGACGGGGATTTTCAATGGATCGCATCGGTATAATGCTTCCGTGAGGGATCAGTGGAGATTTGTCCCTGTACCTTGGTTTACCTTTAGTGGAGCATATGATAGAAATTTTTTACCATTAGAAAGTAAAAATATGTATGGTTTGGGAGTTAATTTAAATTATGACAAACAAGGGGATAGTAGATTGGTACTTGCGTCATTAAATATTTCAGGATCTATCACCCGAGAATTGAATAAATCCAACTTGATTTCATTAGGGGTTTTGGTTGGAGCTGCAAGACGTGGATTTAATACAAATGATCTCACTTGGGATAGACAGTGGAATGGCGATGCATTTGACCCAAATCTTGGATCAGGTGAAACTTTTAATCTGCAAGCTGTAAATTTTGTAGAAACTGGAGCTGGAATCAACTATCGGTTACAAAAACACAGTAGAACAAAAATCGACATTGGTCTTGGAGCACTTCATTTATATCAACCATTGGCAAATTTTTATAATGTAGAAGATCAAAGACTACCCTTACATTTGACAATATCTGCACTTGGAAGCTTGCAATTGGGTAAGAACTTCGACTTTTTGGCTTATGGTATGCACCAAATTCAATCAAAATATAATGAAACGCTGGTCAATGGACTTTTGCGGTCATATGTCAGCAGAAAGAGAGGCAAAGAATTGACGGTAGACTTTGGGGTGGGGTATAGGACGAATGGATCTTTGTTTCCTACATTAGCATTAGGGTTTAGTAATTGGTATATTAGTGGAAGCTACGATATAGACAGGACACAGTTTAATCAAGCGTTGAGCAACAATCGAGGAGGACCAGAAATTCATCTTAGATATATTTATAAAAATGTACGCCCTTTGACGATAAGGAAAGTGTGCCCAATTTATTAAACCATGAGTATCAAGTATATGAATAAACTATATATCATTCTCGTTCTTGTTTTTAGTTCGGTGCTATTGCAGGGCCAAAGTAAGAGGCAATTTACATCTGCAGGAGATGAAGCATTTGCCATCGGTAATTATTTTGCAGCATTGACTTATTACAATGAAGCATTGGAATTTGACAACAAAGACCCCCAAGTCCTTTTTAAATCTGCAGAGTCAGCTAGAATGTTTGATTCTTACAAGTTGGCCATCCAGAAGTACACCTTTTTATTAGATACATTAAATTATAATGAAGAAAAATTAGTACTGTTTTACCTTGGAGAGTTAAATCAAAAGCTCGGTAGTTATGCCAAAGCAAAAGATTACTATAACTTATATGTGACTCAATATGGTGATGATACGGACTATTACACTCAAAAGGCAAAAGTAGAGGTTTTGGCAACAGAATGGGCCGCTGAAAAAATAGGAGTAGTCGATTCTTTAGTGGAAATTAATAGATTGACAACAGACGTAAACACGGTAGATTCAGATTTTGCACCTACTTTTAAAGGGGAAAACCTCATGTATTCATCAATGCGTTTTAAAGAAAAGAATGCAAAAATCAAACCTTCAAGGCAAATAAGTAAAATCCTTATCTACAAAGACGGTTCTAGTGAAGTTTATGATGAAAAATTGCACGACAGTGATCTTTCATTTGCAAATACAGCAATAGGAATGAATGGCAAAACGATTTACTTTACGAAATGTGCATATATTTTCGAAGGTAAATTGAGATGTGATCTTTATAAAGGCGAAATGGTTAATGATTCAATCATTGGAGAGGTTGAAATTTTAAAAACGCTCAATGATACGGCTCACACCACTACCCACCCTACGATAGGGCAATTCAATAATGATGATAGAGAGGTGCTGTTTTTTGCATCTGATAGAAAAGAAGGGAAAGGAAAATTGGATATTTGGTATTCCTATTTGAACGCAGGTATCCCTTCCGAACCTAAGAATCTGAAGGCTATTAATACAGTAGAGGATGACATTACGCCATTTTATCACAAGATTAGTAATACACTTTATTTTAGTTCTAATGGTAAAAGAGGTTTTGGAGGTTTTGATATTTATGGAGCTATTTTTAATGCCGATTCAATTATTGAACAATATCATTTAGACCCACCAATTAATTCTAGCTATAATGATGTGTATTATGTTTTATCCGACGATTTTAAGAAGGGTTATCTTTCATCAAATCGAGAAGGTTCATTGTATATTGACAAAATGTTAGAGTCCTGTTGCTATGATATTTACCAATTGGATTTTAAAGAATTGACCATAAATTTAAAAACATTAACCTTTGATAAAAAGACAAGTTTAGATCTATTAGGCTCAACGGTAATTTTAATAGATCAAAGTACGGGAGCAGAGGTAGGAAGGATAACAAATGACACTTCAAATCTTGCTATTTTTCCTTTGGAAAGAGGTAAAACATATTTTTTGAAGGCAGAAAAACAGTATTACTTGTCCGATTCAACCGTTTTTAACACCAATGATATAAGAACATCTCAAGATATAACAAAAAAACTATTCCTTCAGCCAGACCTCATTACCTTAGATGCATTCACTTTTGATTTAGATACAAAAGAAGCGCTCAATGGAGCAACGGTGGTTCTTGAAGATTTGACTGACCCTAAAAACCCACAAATTATTAAAGTAAATGAACTTGGGAACGATTTTAAATTTGACCTACAAAGAGGAAAGACTTATAGACTAAGGGCCACAAAAAATGGCTATACAGTTGAAACTGCTTTGATTGACACAAAAGGAATGACAAGCGGAACGATCAAAAAAGATTTATTCTTGAGGAAACTAAACTTAATGGCATATTTAAACTTAAAACTATATTTTGATAATGACCATCCTGATCCTAGAACAAAGACCACAGCGACTGCTAAGCTCTACAAAACTACGCTAGATGCTTATTTGAAGAAAAAAGCCGAGTTTGAAAGAATCTATTTAACTGGAACTACAGGACAAATTAGAAAAGAATCCAAAGAGGATCTTGATTTGTTTTTTACTAAAGATGTACAAGGAGGGTATGACACATTTAATTTGTTTTTAATTGATTTATTAAATGAATTGAAACAAGGTCAAAGAATAGAAGTCAATATAAAAGGTTATGCTTCCCCGAGATCTGATCTTAAATACAATTTAGTATTAGCACAAAGAAGAGTTAATAGCTTACGAAATGAAATGATGGCCTACAATGGTGGAGTATTTAAACCATACTTCAAAGGAAAACAACTTATTTTGAATCAAATTTCATATGGTGAAGAGTTGGCCCCAGGTGATGTTAGTGACAACATCAATGATCGAAAGGGTTCTGTCTACAGTATAAAAGCAAGTAAACAGCGAAAGGTGGAGATTATTAGCATCAAAGCAAAACTTTAATAGAAGATGAAAATTATGAAAAATATATTTAGTCGATTTTTAATACTTAGCTTATTTATCCTTGCTATGCTAAGTGTCAATGATGGTCATGCTACCCACATAGTAGGGGGGAATATGACATATAAATATTTAGGAAAGGATACCTTCCAAATTACACTTACCGTAAGAAGAGATTGTCAATTGGGGTCGCCTGAGGCACAATTTGATAATCCGGCATTAATATCTATATATGACGGTGCTAATGGCAGACTCAGAATAGATTTGGGATATTTTGGAGCATTAATGGTTCCTTTTAGTGTAGATGATACTTTAAATACCTTTATTCGTAGCGATTGTGGATTTGAAGGATCTCAAGTGTGTGTGCATGAAACAAAATATGTAAAAAAAGTACACCTTCCGTTTGCTCCAACTGGCTATGTTTTGGCGTATCAAAGATGTTGTAGAAATTCATCTTTGAACAATATCATAGATCCTCTTGATGCGGGCTCTACCTACTATGTTAAAATTAACGGACCTTCGATGGAGTTAAGGAATAGTTCTCCCACATTTAAAAGTTGGCCAGATATATATATATGTACTGACAAAGATCTTGTATTTGATCATTCAGCTTTTGATCCTGATGGTGATTCCTTGGTGTATAAATTATGGAATCCAGTTTATGGTTTAACGATGCAAAGACCTACACTTTCCCAACCTTTTATTGTCAAACCAGATTTTATTCCAGTTCAGTTTTTAAATAATTTTGGCATTCAGAATTTCTTGGGTGGGGTACCTCTAGAAATAGATAGTAAGACAGGTGTAATTACAGCAAAACCTAATGCAGTAGGACAGTTTTTAGTTGGTATAGAAGTAGAAGAATATAGAAATGGTAAGTTGATTGGGTCAACTATGCGTGATTTTCAGTATAACGTCAGGGTATGTAGTCAACCACCAAAAGCAGATTTTGGAGGTCCGTTGACCAAATGTGATAATTTGACGATTGCTTTTGAAAATAAATCATTAGCTACCGAACGATTTGAATGGAATTTTAACTATCCAGATACTAGTGCCATTTTCAAATCAAATGAAATCAATCCATCATTTACTTTCCCTCAAGAAGGTATTTACAATGTTCAATTAGTAGCAATCCGAGGTACAGATAATTGTCGCGATGAAATCATTAAACAAGTTTCGGTATTTGATTTAAATTATGAAGCTAAATTTGAAATAATACCTATCGAATGCAAATCGGGAGACTCTGTAAAAATTAGACTAATTGATCAGTCGATAATTGATAGAAACGAGTTTTTTACTACCAAAAGAAAATGGACAATCATTCAAGACAACTCTACAAGGACATTTGAAGGTTTAAATCCAGAAATTAACGTAAATACCAATCAAGATTTGACGATTTCATTAGAAGTCGAGGCAAATAATGGTTGTACTGCTTCAATTACTAGAAAAATTGAACCCCTGGAGGTAATGTTAGTTGCTGATTTTAACGTGACAAGTATATCTTGTCCAGATGTGGATAGTATTACCTTATCCATTGAAGATGTCTCTACTTATTTTGGAACGCAAGATAGTATCTCTTCACGATCTTGGTTGATAACTTTTGATGGAAAAACAGAGTCGAGAACTCAAAAGTCATTTTCTATCACCGTGCCAAGAAAAGATATTTCTATTAAATTAGTCAGTAGAGGTGGACCTTGTGTTGATTCGATTACAAAAGAAGTCTTAATCGACGAATTGTTTCCAAGCGTTGACATTGATTTTGATGTTTCATGCGAAGGCCCTGATGCAAGACTGAAATTTTGGCCAAACATACAAAATGGTTCGATTTTTAAAATTGCCTCCTATTATTGGGTTTTGGGTAGTGAAAGAATTGACATTGATACATTGTCGATAAAAAGAACTTTTTCTGATTCCGTGGAAGTGAAATTATTTGCTGTTTTGTCTAACAATTGTGAAATTGAGATCAGCAAGAAAGTAAACCTTAAAGAGTTTGAAAAATTAGCATCATTTACCGCATCACCTGTTGAATGTCCTGATGACTCGACGATTAGATATGAGATCAAATATACGGGTACTAATGGTTTTTCTTTGTTGAAATGGAAGGTCATTAACAATGGACTTGTGACTAATTTTTCTGAGCCTAATTTTAACTTTAATGTTAGAAAAAATTCATCTTTTGTCATTGAAGTAGAAGCTGAATATCCAGGAAATTGTAGACCTGTAAGCACACAAACTGTTGTAACATCCAATTTTGCAACATTGGATTTAATAGCAGATTCACTTTTACTTTGTCCTCTTGAGCCTTCAAAATTAATAAGAAATACCAATCCGATATTTACTTACACTTGGAATCCTACTGAAGGACTTGATCTATCAAATCCGTTAGACCCAATTGTAGCAGCAACCAAGTCCCAAAAATATACAGTGACTGTTTCAGACGGACTGTGCAGTGTAAAAGGAGATGTTGACGTGCAGATCATTGATTCTATTTCATTGCAAATAGAGGTGATGTCTAACTCTTGTGATCAAAATTTTATTTTAAGAGCTAAAGGTGGTAAAGGCGCGGGTTCTTATGAGTGGAGTACTTCTGCTAGTTTCGTAAATATTATCGGAAGGGACACAATCCTTAATTTTACACTCCAGGAAGGTATGCAGACAGTTTTTCTAAGATTCAGAGGACCATTCTGCAATTCTACAACCCAATCAATTAGTTTAAGTAATGAATTGCCTGAAATTATAAAACCAGCTAATTTATTATATTGCGGTGGTGATGTATTGACTTTTAATTTGATCAACAACAGACCTTTTCAAAACCTTAATATCAACTGGCAGTCAAGTCGTTTTATAACTTCTGGATTAAATTCATTTAACCTGACAATAAAAACGGAGGCTTCTGACAATCAAAGCATTATTCTGCCTTTCAGCGTTTCAAATCAATTTGGATGTTCGCTTCAAGATTCAGTAGTAATTTCTCCTTCTATAAGAGATAATGCAAATTTTGAGTTAAAGGTCAAAAACTGTAATGATTATGAAGTTTGTTTCACAATTCAGGGAAACTTTACAGGAGACTTTGAATTGGATTTTGGAGATGGTAACGTTAAAAAAGGAAATAACAACGATTTATCAGAAATTTGTCATAAATATCAAACTTTTGGAAAGTATAATGTTGTTTTAAAATCATTAAAATCTATTTGCGGATTCAACAACGTGACGAGAGATTTAGAACTCAACAATTTAAATGGAGAGCTCGGAGCCCAAGATACCACTACTGTATGTAAAGACGTAGATGTCACTTTAAGACTAAAAACAGGCTTACCAAAATTAACAATTATCTGGAAAAATGCCCAAGGTACCCAAGTAGGTACAGGTGATAGCATTACGGTAAAAGCCACAGCGAATACAAAATATACCATCGAAGCAACGGACGAAAATGGATGTAAATTCACAGACGAAATCGTACTTCAAGTATTGGATAATCTACCAATGTTGACATTACCTGTAGACTTCAGAGCATGTCAAGGAGATACAGCAGCATTACCAGCATCTCTTGTCGATCCAAGCATAGCAACGACCGTAGTATGGGATGCAGATCCAAGAATCATCAGTGGTAGTAATACGCTAAGACCAATCATTGCAATCGGCAACGAAGCTGGTCCAATCACCCTAAGATACACAGCAACCAACGCGTTGGGATGTATTACTTCTGGACAATTCACCTTTGCAGTAGGTCAAAGACCTGTGGCAACGATTGAAGCAAAAGTAGAAGATTGTGGAGCGTTACGCGTATGTTTCAAAGCAGTGGGGCAGGACTTAAGAAGCCTAAGTTGGAATTTTGGAGATCCATCAACAAATGGTGATACCTCAAGATCGGCAGATGTGTGTTATAC
>JALHLK010000038.1 GCA_022844565.1 Saprospiraceae bacterium | reverse complement strand
TTGACAGATTCTCCATAAAATATACTAGTCGTTTACAAGTTGTAGTTTCCAAAATCTGTCGAAAAAAAAATAAAAATTATTTATTAACCAAATAGACACACTTTAATGAACTATTCCAATTCATTAATAGTAGAGCTTGGAATAAAAAATTCATTATTTAGAAAAAAAATTGATAGTCTGAATGCGAACAAATTTAGAGACTACAAACATTCAAACGTTTGTCATTGAACCAATAAAAGATTTTACATAAACTGATTAATTTTTCAGCATACTCCTTACCCCCAATTCCAAACCCCGCAACTCTGCTAAACCCCGCAATCTACCAATTGCCGAATATCCTGGATTGGTTTTTTTATGGAGATCATCTAGCATTTGATGCCCATGGTCAGGCCTCATGGTAATGTTTTCTTTTCTTTCTTGCATGATCTTTACGATCTCTAAGACTACTTCAGCCATGTCAGCATCTCCATCCAAGTGGTTATCCTCATAGAAATCACCAAATTCATTGCGTTTGGTATTTCTTAAGTGTAAAAAATGGATTCTATCTTTAAATTCTCGCACCATTTCTGGCAAATTGTTTTCAGCAATTACGCCATAAGATCCAGTGCAAAAACACAAACCATTATTTAATGAAGGTACTTTACCTATAAGATATCGAACATCTTCAGCGCAACTTACTATCCTTGGTAGCCCTAGAATACCGTAAGGAGGGTCATCAGGGTGAATTGCCATTTTTATACCCACTTTTTCTGCTGTAGGAATGATTTCATTTAAAAAATATACTAAATTGTACCTCAACCGATCATGATCAATACCTTTGTATTTAGCAATAGCTTTCTTAAATTGATCTACAGTAAAACTTTCCTCACTGCCTGGCAGACCTGCAATAATGTTACGTGTTAACTTTTGTTTTTGATCATCTGATAAAGCACTAAAACAATTTTTTGCCCTTTCAATTTGAAACTCAGTGTAATCTTTTTCAGCATTTTCACGCTGAAGAATAAACAAGTCAAATGCTATAAATTCGGCCATATCAAAGCGAAGTGCAAGGCTACCATCTTCCACTTTAAAAGCTAAGTCTGTTCTTGTCCAGTCTAATATTGGCATAAAGTTGTATGTGATGACTTTAATACCACTTTTGCTCAAATTGATGATTGATTCTTTGTAATTTTCAATATAGGAAAGGTAGTTGCCAGTTTGTGTTTTTATATCTTCATGTACAGGAACACTCTCTACTACATGCCAATCGAGACCAGCTTCGTAAGCTAATTTGACTCTGTTTTGGATTTCGATTTCTGTCCAAACTGAGCCATTCGGTATATGATGTAGGGCAGTAACAATAGCTGAACAGCCTGCTTGCTTAATATCTGAGAGGCTTACAGGATCATTTGGGCCGTACCACCTCATAGAGTGAGTCATTTTGAATTGAGTCATACCAAGTATTATAGAATTAACAATTTAATAAATTTTGAACGTGAATATTTTATAAATTTTTATTTTTATATTTTATCAAAAATTGACATTTTGATCTTTAATCTCATCAAATAAACGATTAAATGTATTTAAAACCTAACAGAAAATTTGGACAATTTTTAAAAAATAATAATTACCTTTGCCTTAAATCAATCTGAACCATAAAATTACGTATTTACCCTTAATTTTACATGGGTATATTGCTGTATTTTTGAAAAATTATTCACATCCCTTTGGTATCTAGCAATTTAGATTAGTACTATTGTGTTTAGAATTTAAAAAAAATAGTTATATGATCAAAAAAATTGAAATTTCTTTTGTTTGCTTATTTTTCTCATTTTTACAATTAACTTTTGGACAAAAACCAAAAGAACTGGTTCAAGAATATGCTCCTTCCAGTTATGGTAAAGTAGACTTACTTTCAGCAGGTGGGAGATCAAATATCGAAGTTAGTGGAGAAGTATCTAATTACGAACTATTCAATATTAACAAAAAGAGTATCGCTGATTTATATTATAACTCACCAGATAATATAAAATTTACAATTCCTAGCAAAAAGAGAACAAATTTAAATTTACTGTTGGTTGAAGTCCAATTACCACTAATGGAGTTAGAAGCAGCACCAAGTGGAAAGAAAATCAAATATAGAACTGGAAAGCACTATCGAGGCATAGTAGAGGGCCAAGAAGGATCATTGGCTGCAATATCAGTTTATGAAGATGAGATATATGGTTTAGTCTCTGAAGAAAGGAGTGAATCAAGTTATGTGATTGGAAAAATAAAAGGAGATGATGCCCATATCTTTTATAATGATGGAGACTTATTAGAAAAAGAAAATTTTAGTTGCGGTACATCGGATAGTAATCTGCCAAAATTGAAAAGTGAAGATATTCTTTCTGGTAGCTTAGGTACATATAGAAGTTCTGATAAGTGTGTTAAACTGTATTTTGAAGTAGATTATGACATTTTTGTAGGCAAAGGTGGTGAGACAGGTGCAGTTAATTACATAACAGCAGTATACAATCAGATGGCTACCCTTTATGCCAACGAACAAATTACGACTTCAATTTCAAAAATATTGGTATGGACAGAAACTAGCCCATACACTGGATCGAACACAAGTACACTATTAAATCAATTTGGCACTACAAGGACAACATTTGACGGAGATCTGGGTATGCTTGTAGGTTACAAAGGAAATGGAGGAGTAGCTTATGTGAACGGTTTGTGTGCCTTCCAAAAGCGTTTTAGTATGGGGTACTCAGCAATTGGTTCTACATTTAGTAATGTTCCCACGTACAGTTGGACAGTTAATCTTTTAACCCACGAATTTGGACACCTATTCGGATCACCTCATACCCATGCATGCGCTTGGAACGGCAATGATACTCCAATTGATGGGTGCGCTGAACCAGAAGGTACCTGTGCAAGACCAGGAAATCCAACAGGGGGAGGAACAATCATGTCTTATTGTCATAATGTACAAGGTGTTGGCGTTAATCTCCAAAAGGGCTTTGGTGAACAACCTGGGAATTTAATGCGTGCAAGAGTAGCAGCAGCTAATTGCATTGGCACATGTGCTGGTGGCGGTGGTGTTGTCACTCCACCTCCAACGACTTGTACAGGTAATACTGTTACTTTTGAAATAGTCACTGATTTATATCCAGAGGAAACATCTTGGCAAATCACCAACTCCACAGGCACTATTTTGTATTCAGGAGGACCATATACCAATCAACTTTCAAAAGTAACCCAAACTTTTTGCTTGCCAAATGGGTGCTATAATTTTATAATAATTGATTCTTATGGTGATGGTTTGTGTTGTGGTCAGGGACAAGGCAACTATAAAATAATTTTTAATAATACTACATTAATATCGGGAGGCCAATTTACCTCTACCGAGACAAAACAGTTTTGTGTACAAAGTGCTAGTCAGACTCCAACTTGTACTGACGGTATAAAAAACGGAAATGAAACAGGAATAGATTGTGGGGGTAGTTGTACACCTTGTGTGACAGACCCATGCGCTGGAAATACAGCACCTACTAGCAGTTTGACAAAAGCCAACCAATCTTTTGTGGCAGGTACCCCATTTTCAATTACTGCGACTGCAAGTGATAATAGCAGCATATCAAAAGTAGAATTTTGGCAAGGTACCACTTTATTAGGTACAGATAATACTTCACCTTATGAATACATACTCAATAGTGTAACGGCGGGTACTTTTGTTATTATAGCTAGAGCATATGACAACTGTAGTGCACAAACTAATAGCGCATCTCGTACATATACTGCTACTGCAACTTGTGCGGATGGCATAAAAAATGGCACTGAGACAGGAGTAGATTGTGGAGGTACTTGTACGGCTTGCGTTACCGACCCTTGCGCTGGTAACACAGTCCCTACATCCAGTTTGACAAAAGCTAATCAATCATTTGTAGCAGGTACACCTTTCGCAATTACCTCCACTGCGAGTGATAATGGCAGCATATCAAAAGTAGAATTTTGGCAAGGTACCACTTTATTAGGTACAGATAATACTTCACCTTATGAATACATACTCAATAGTGTAACGGCGGGTACTTTTGTTATCATAGCTAGAGCATATGACAACTGTAGTGCACAAACCAATAGTGCATCTCGTACATATACTGCTACTGCAACTTGTGCGGATGGTATAAAAAATGGCACAGAGACCGGAGTAGATTGTGGAGGTACCTGTACGGCTTGCGTTACCGACCCTTGCGCTGGTAACACAGTCCCTACATCCAGTTTGACAAAAGCTAATCAATCATTTGTAGCAGGTACACCTTTCGCAATTACCTCCACTGCGAGTGATAATGGCAGCATATCAAAAGTAGAATTTTGGCAAGGTACCACTTTATTAGGTACAGATAATACTTCACCTTATGAATACATACTCAATAGTGTAACGGCGGGTACTTTTGTTATTATAGCCAGAGCTTATGACAACTGTAATGCACAAACCAATAGTGCATCTCGTACATATACTGCTACTGCAACTTGTGCGGATGGTATAAAAAATGGCACAGAGACAGGAGTAGATTGTGGAGGTACTTGTACGGCTTGTCAAACACAATGCATAAATGGAGTCCTTACATTGATTACAGATAGGTATCCAGAGGAGACGACTTGGAGTATTAGAAAATTAAACGGAGAAGTAGTTAAAAGTGGTAGTAATTATACAGGCAAATTCACTACTTATAACATAGATTTATGCTTAGATCCAGGAACCTGTTACAATTTTATAATTAATGACGCATTTGGCGATGGTATATGTTGTTCTGAAGGCTCTGGAAGTTATAAAATAGTATTTAATGGATCAACGCTGACAAATGGAGGTCAATTTACCACATCCCAAACCAAACAGTTTTGTGTTCCAAGTTCAGGTCCAACAGCACCAACTTGTACAGATGGTATAAAAAATGGAAATGAAACAGGAATTGACTGCGGAGGTTCATGTTCACCTTGTCAGACAGATCCTTGTGCTGGAAATACTGCTCCTGTGGCTAGTCTATCTAAGGCCAATCAATCTTTTGTTGCAGGTACACCATTCATTGTAACCGCTACAGCGAGTGATAACGGAAGCATTTCAAAAGTAGAATTTTGGCAAGGTACCACTTTATTAGGTACAGATAATACCTCACCTTATGAATACACTCTTAATACAGTAACGGCTGGTACTTTTGTCATCATAGCAAGGTCTTACGACAACTGTAACGCACAAACCAATAGTGCATCACGAACCTATACATCTACTGCAACTTGTACGGATGCTGTAAAAAATGGTACGGAAACGGGAGTAGATTGTGGTGGATCATGTTCTGCTTGTCAGACAGATCCCTGCACTGGAAATACTGCTCCTGTGACAAGTCTATCTAAAGCCAATCAATCTTTCGTTGCAGGTGCACCATTCATCGTAACGGCCACTGCCAGTGATAACGGAAGCATTTCAAAAGTAGAATTTTGGCAAGGTACCACCTTATTAGGTACAGATAATACCTCACCTTATGAATACACTCTTAATACAGTAACGGCTGGTACTTTTGTCATCATAGCAAGAGCTTATGACAATTGTAACGCACAGACTAATAGTGCATCACGAACCTATACAGCTACTGCAACCTGTACAGATGGTGTAAAAAATGGTACGGAGACCGGAGTGGATTGCGGTGGATCTTGTACAGCTTGTCAGACAACAGCTTGTGTAAATGTAAAATTCACATTAATAACAGACGCCTATCCTTCTGAAACAAATTGGACATTAAAAGATGAATTTGGAGCAACGCTATTTTCTGGAAGTGGCTATACCCAATCTTTTAAAACGTATGAAGTTAATATGTGTTTAAAACCTTTAAGTTGTTATACTTTCAGAATAGTTGACACATTTGGGGACGGAATATGTTGCGGTCAAGGATCGGGCTCCTACAAATTTCAGTATAATGGAAGTACTTTATCTCAAGGAGGATCTTTTGGTTCTACGGATATTAAGACATTCTGTATTCCAAGTACAGGCAATAGCTTTAATCTCGAGGCAAGTAATAAGTTCATCTACCCAAACCCTGCAACAACTTACTTGATTATAAAAGATAAGTACTTATCAGAAGGAATCTATGGTAATAAGGTAAATCTAGATATTTTTGATAGTTTTGGTAAGCTTGTAAAATCATTTAAAACTGATAATGTAGATGAAATCCGCATAGGCTTAGAAGAATTAACAAACGGACAGTACTTTTTAAGAATGGTTGAAAAAGAAAAGATACTGTTGCAAGATAAATTTGTTATAATAAAGTAAATTACCAGACTGTACGAGCTGTAAAAAGTATAACATTTACATATTTTTACTTGTTCTTTTGCATTTTTTCATCGTTATAAATTCGTCAAGCAGCTAAGGCTATTAAACTCATTTATGCCTCGAAAAAAAACAAAATTACTTCGTCAAATTTGTACACTTTATTTCTTTACAGTTCCTTAGTTATACGAAGCCAAGAAAAGTGGGGTATAGTTGTATGGTTTTGCATATGAATATACCCCACTTTTATATTTATCACCATTTTAAATAAACATCGAAGTGTTATTCTATCGTTTAAACCGAATTTTATTTTATATTTTTGTGAAAAACTTCAAGTAAAGTATCTTTTTTCGTATCCTTTTCTTTACCTTTGCGGCAAATTTTTGAAACAGCTTAAACTGTACAATTTTGAAAAGGTCAATATCAATTTTCTTATTCACACTATTCGTAGTATTATCTACATCACTTTTTGCTTCAGGCGGAGAAGGCGAGCATGCCCCTTTTGATCCAGCGGCGGTAGCTACACACCATATTAGTGATGCAAATACGTATACCATCTTAGAGTGGTTTACTATTCCTTTACCAATAATAGTTTATAATAAAGAAAGAGGACTTGAATTCTTCATGTCAAGTAAGTTTCACCCAGATCCAAGTCATCATGAAGATGGACACAATTCTTACAACGGCTATGTAATGAGACATGGTAGCGTATACAGAATAGATCAGCCTGGTTTTCCTATGGAAGGAGAGGTTCATCTTGATTCTACGGCTTTTACATCACGTAAGGAGATGGTAGAAGGTAAAGAGAAGGAAGTAGTTTATGCACTTTATCAAGGTCAAGAATATAAAGCCGTGCCAAGAAGTACTTGGGACGGTGGCGTACTTGGTGGTGGGATAACTCCTTTTTATGATCTTTCTCCTTCTAAAAATGTAATTGCTATGATAATAGTATGTACATTTTTATTATGGTTATTTATCAAGGCAGCTAAAGGGTATGTCAAAAATGTTGGTCAAGCACCAAAAGGTATACAAAACTTATTAGAGCCTATTATCATATTTATCAGAGATGATGTAGCTATTCCATTCATTGGAGAAAAGAAGTACAAAAAATATTTTCCATTTTTGATTTCTGTATTTTTCTTTATTTTAGGATTAAATTTGTTTGGCCAAATACCATTTTTTGGAGGAGTCAATGCAACTGGAAACATCAGTATAACACTTGTATTAGCGCTATTGGTTTTTTTTATAGTCAATATCAATGGGAATAGACATTATTGGGCACATATTTTTTGGATGCCAGGTGTACCAATTCCAATGAAAATTTTGTTAGCCTTAATCGAGGGAATGTCATTATTTATCAAACCATTAACGTTGATGCTCCGACTTGCGGGCAACATTACAGCTGGGCATATAGCTATCATTTCTTTCATTGGATTGATATTTATATTTGGCAACTCAGGCGAAAGTCTTTTAGGCGGTTCAATAGGTTCTATTATTTCAGTACCATTGACGATGTTTATGATGGCTTTAGAACTGATCGTAGCATTTATACAAGCATTTGTTTTTACGATTTTGACCGCATCGTATATAGGAGCAGCTACAGAAGAGCATCATCATGAAGGTGCTCACCATTAATTTTTTATTGAATATTAACATGTATAATTTTTATAATCTAAATAATTTTTAAAATGACTGGAACATTAGCAGCAGTTGGAGCAGGTCTTGCGGTAATAGGCGCAGGAATAGGTATCGGATTAGTAGGAAGTAAAGCAATGGAATCAATTGCTAGACAACCTGAAGCAGCAGGTGATATCAGATCTAACATGATCTTGATGGCAGCTTTCGTAGAAGGTGCAGCACTTATCGCGATCCTACTTTCTATTTTCGTAAAGTAAGCTCAAAAGTAAAGATGGACTTGCAAAGCGGTTGGCGGAGGAGTCCATTTTTTTAAATTAATAGATTAAAAATAAAAAAAATATTGAAATGATACTTTTATTACCAGTTTTTCAGCCATCACCAGGTCTCGCACTTTGGAGTGTTATAATATTTGTGCTTTTTTGGTGGTTATTATCAAAATTTGCCCTAAAGCCGATTGTTAATGCACTTGAGTCTAGACAAAATGAAATTCAAAATGCATTAGATACGGCAAAACTTGCTAGACAGGAAGTTAGTAACATGAAGTCTGAAAATGAAAAACTCTTAGCTCAAGCTCAGGTAGAAAGGTCTAAGATGTTGCAAGAGGCTAATGACATGAAAGCTCAGATTATTAGTGAAGCAAAAGAAAGTGCAAAAAAAGAGGCTAACAAAATCATTGCAGGTGCTAAAGTAGAAATCGAAAATCAAACAAAGGCCTCCATAGCGGAAGCTAAAAATCAGGTCGGTAAAATGGCTATCGAAATTGCTGAAAAGGTAATCAAAAAGCAACTACAAGGCAACACTGAGCAAGAAAACTTTGTAAATGATCTGGTAAAGGATCTTAATTTAAACTAGTAAACGTCACCCAATGTCAATAAAAAGAGTCGCAGGTAGATACGCTAAATCTTTAATTGGACTTTCCATCGAAAGAAATGAGTTAGAGACGGTACTGTCTGATATGAAAAGTTTAATTCAAATGACGGCCAATAGGGATTTGGATAATATGATTAAAAGCCCTATCATTGGTATTGATAAAAAAAGAGCTGTATTTAAAGAACTTTTTGATACCCGCTTTTCAGAACTAAGTGGTAAATTTATAAACCTAGTACTCACCAAAGGGAGAGAGCCTATTTTGACGGCTATAGCTAAAGAGTTTATAGAGCAGTATAATGAATTTAAAGGGATTACTCAAGTTCAAGTTACTAGTGCTACTCCTTTAAATGAAGCATCGTTGAAAAATATCACAGATAAATTATTACAAAGTAACCTAGGTTTAAAAAATATTGAACTTAAAACAAAAGTTGATTCAAACATTATTGGTGGGATAATCATTCAAATTGGTGATAAACTTATCGATGACAGTGTGGCTTATAAACTTAAGATACTGGGTAAAAATTTTGATGGTAAAGAGTACATAAAAGCAATTTAATTTTAAAAATATAAAATTTTATAAAATGATAGATATTAAACCAGATGAAATTTCAGCAATTCTAAAACAACAATTGTCTGGATTTAAATCAGAAGCTGAGTTAGAAGAAGTAGGATCGGTATTACAAGTGGGTGATGGTATTGCTCGTGTGTATGGTCTCAACAAAGCAAAAGCAGGAGAACTCGTTGAATTTGAAAATGGTGTCAATGCTATTGTTCTTAACCTTGAGGAAGATAATGTTGGAGTTGTACTATTGGGATCTTCTGAAGGTATCAAAGAAGGTTCTACAGTAAAGAGAACTAATAAAATTGCATCAATCAATGTTGGTGAAGGTTTTGTAGGTCGGGTAGTTAATCCTCTGGGGCAACCTATAGACGGTAAAGGACCAATCGAGGGAGTAAAATATGAAATGCCTTTAGAAAGAAAAGCACCTGGTGTAATCTTCAGACAGCCAGTAAATGAGCCGCTTCAGACAGGTATCAAAGCGATTGATTCGATGATTCCAATTGGTAGAGGTCAGAGAGAGCTCATCATTGGAGACAGACAAACGGGTAAATCTACCATTGCTATAGATACAATAATTAATCAAAAAGAATTTTTTGATAGAGGAGAAACTGTCTATTGTATATATGTCGCATCAGGGCAAAAAGCATCTACTGTTGCTCAAGTTGTTAAAATATTAGAAGAGGCAGGTGCTATGCAATATACCGTTGTGGTATCAGCTTCTGCGTCGGACCCTGCACCTTTGCAGTTCTACGCACCCTTTGCAGGTGCTGCAATAGGTGAATTTTATAGAGATACAGGAAGACCTGCATTAATTATATATGATGACTTATCTAAGCAAGCCGTTGCCTATAGAGAGGTGTCGTTATTGCTTAAAAGACCTCCAGGTAGAGAAGCATACCCGGGTGATGTATTCTACTTGCACTCAAGGTTGCTAGAAAGAGCAGCTAAAGTAATCGCTAACGATGAAATAGTACAAGATATGAATGATCTACCGGAATCTTTGAAAAAAGCTGGAATCGTAAAAGGTGGTGGATCCTTGACTGCATTACCAATCATCGAGACTCAAGCAGGTGACGTGTCTGCGTATATCCCTACTAACGTGATCTCAATCACAGATGGTCAGATATTCTTAGAGTCTAACTTATTTAACTCGGGTATAAGACCAGCTATCAATGTGGGTATATCTGTTTCAAGAGTTGGAGGTTCTGCACAGATCAAATCAATGAAAAAAGTATCTGGTACTTTAAAATTAGATCAAGCACAATATAGAGAATTAGAAGCATTTGCTAAGTTTGGTTCTGATTTAGATCCAGCTACACTTTCTATCTTAGAAAAAGGAAAAAGAAATGTAGAAATACTTAAACAACCTCAATATTCTCCAGTTTCAGTTGAGAAACAAGTAGCAATGATTTATTTAGGTACTAATGGTTTATTAAGAAATATTCCTGTTAGCAAGGTTAAAGCGTTTGAAGCTGATTTTTTAAATACACTAGAGCAAAAATATCCTGCAATCTTATCTAACTTCAGAGTAGGAAAACTAGAAGACAGTGATTTAGCTAATGTAAAGGCTTTAGCTGCGGAAGTATCAAATCTTTATAAATAATAGTAGTTCAATACCTAACATACAATGAGTGGTAAACTTAAGGAAGTAAGAGAGAGGATAAAATCGGTTGGATCAACGCAACAGATCACTAAAGCCATGAAAATGGTATCTGCTGCTAAATTGCGTAAAGCACAACAAGCCATAACAGAAATGAGACCCTATGCAAATAGGTTAGATGTAATATTAAAAAACATTCTATCTGGAATGGAAAACGATACCAATAGTACTTTTGGCGATCAAAGAGAGATCAATAAAGTTGCTATGGTAGTTGTGACATCTAATCGGGGCCTTTGTGGTGCTTTCAACACGAATATCATCAAAGCAGCAATAGCTAAAATTGAGTCTGAATATGGTACTCAATTGGCCAAAGGAGATCTTAAAGTATATTGCATTGGTAAAAAAGGGTATGATATCTTGAAGAAAAGGTATGGAACAGACATAGTAGATAATACATATTTAAATCTTTTCAGTAATTTGGATTTCAATAATGTGAGTACTGCTTCTTCTTATTTAATGGAGGCTTTTGCTTCCAAAAATTATGATAGAATAGATGTGAGCTATGGTCAGTTTAAGAATGCGGGTATACAAAACCCAATAGTAGTACAATTTTTGCCAGTAGAAAAGTTAGCTGAGGATATAAATGAAAAAGTAAACACTAAATCTGACTATATATTTGAACCAGGAAAGGAGGAATTGTTAGATGAGTTGATACCTACTATTTTGCAAACTACATTCCACAAGTTTCTTTTAGATACACATGCTAGTGAGCATGGTGCGCGTATGACCGCTATGGACAAAGCAACAGAAAATGCTGAAGAAATGATCAAAGCATTAAAAGTAAATTATAATAAAGCAAGGCAAGAGGCAATAACCAAAGAGTTATCTGAAATTGTTGCAGGTGCTGCTGCTTTATAAGAGATTGATATTCTTTAAAAATATTCGAAAGGGTTATATACTTCAGGTGTATGACCCTTTTTTTTGTGAATAGACTAAGGATGATCAGAAGATTGTGATTAAAATTGCAATATAAATTTTATACTTTGGGTTAAAGTGATAATGCCAGTCAAATTTGACTACCTTCACAAAATTTACAAAATATGATCATCTTTGAAAAGTACTTTTGATACAATAATAGACAGCTATATAAATGATAAGGTAGGAATAGCCGAAGACTTTTTGAGTAAAACACTTTCCGAAAATCTAAAAGACAATCTTTTAAAACTTTACAAATCCCAACAGTTCAAAACTGCAGGAACGGGTGAAAGTAAGGAAGTGAGTTACAATGAAAAAGTAAGGGGGGATGAGATATATTGGCTCGACAGAAGTCATGAAGATATTTATGAAAACATGTTTTTTGATCAAATGGATTCCTTTGTTAAATATTTAAATGAAACTTGTTTTACAGGTATTAACAGTTATGAATTTCACTACACTAGATACGAAGTTGGTACTTTTTACAAAAAACACTTGGACCAATTTCGAAATAATGATAGAAGAAAATTTTCTATGATTATGTATTTAAATGAAGATTGGGTCGACGGTGACGGAGGTCAATTGTGTATTCACCATGAAAATGGTTTGCAGCATATTACTCCTGATAGTGGCAAAAGTGTATTTTTCCAAAGTAATGAATTGGAGCATGAAGTGTTAATAACCCAGAAACCTAGGATGAGCATTACAGGGTGGTTGAAGATCTAGCTTCTGTAAACTAAGCAAATTAATCAAAAGAAGTTAATCAGATTGATAATTCGTAAGGTTAAAACTTATTCTTCCACATCATACTTTCCACAGGTTTGTCGGATAATTCATTATATTTAGCATTTGCCTTCTTATTGTAATAATTTTTAATATCACCTTCTACCATGAAGTAGATGAGCTGCCCAATAGGCATGCCGGCATATACACGTACTTTTTGAGAGCAAGAAATTTCAAGCGTCCAATGATTGCAAAAACCTACATCACCTTTACCAGCTGTAGCATGTATATCTATCCCTAAGCGACCAACACTTGATTTTCCTTCGAGGAATGGGACCGAATTGTGGGTTTCAGTATACTCCATGGTAACTCCTAGATATAATGTATTTGGGAGAAGGACAAAACCTTCATCTGGTATTTCAAACGTGGTAATTTTATTGTGTTTTTTAGCATCTAAGACTTCATCATCATAACATGCCAAAAACCTACCTAAATGTACATCGTATGAATTTGTACCTAGTTTATCTGGGTCAAAAGGTTTGATAACAATATCTCCATTTGAGATGGATTCTAAAATTTTTTTATCTGAAAGTATCATTATTTGATTTACTTAAACCTAAAAATCTAGAAGTAAACTTAATAAAAAGAGCTGCCAACTCTAGATTTGACAGCTCTCGATTATATTATTTCAGGTATTACAATTTAAAAGCTTTTTTTACTTTGTCAACATAGTTGAGTTCTTCCCAAGGGAAAGTCATTACTTTTATTGTTTTCTTATTGCCAGAACCATCCTTAAACTCCAAAGTTTTTTCTTCTGGTGTACGTCCCATATGGCCGTAAGCAGCTGCTTCACTATAGATTGGTGTACGAAGTTTCAATCTTTGTTCGATGCTATAAGGTCTCATATCAAACACTTTAGTTACAATATCTGCAACCTCACTATCTTTGAGATTTGTTTTATTTGTACCATACGTATTAATATAAATATTGGTTGGCTCAGCTACCCCAATGGCATATGAAACTTGTACTAAGATTTCATCAGCTACTCCGGCTGCTACTAAATTTTTAGCAATATGTCTAGTTGCATAAGCGGCAGATCTATCAACTTTACTTGGATCTTTACCAGAGAATGCACCACCCCCGTGTGCACCTTTGCCGCCGTAAGTATCTACTATGATTTTTCTTCCCGTAAGACCAGTATCTCCATGTGGTCCACCAATGACAAATTTGCCTGTTGGATTGATGTGATATTTAATGTTATTGTCAAAAAGTTTCCTAAGAGATGGTTTTAATGTTTTTATGACTCTTGGTATTACGATCTCGATAATATCCGACTTGATTTTTTTCAACATTTTTTCGTCCTTGTCAAAATCATCATGCTGTGTGGATACAACGATACTATCTATTCTTATCGGTTTGTGATCGTCAGAATATTCAATGGTAACTTGTGATTTAGCATCAGGTCTGAGGTATTTTATTTTTTTACCTTCCTTTCTTATGTCAGCTAGTTCTTTTAAGATTTTGTGAGAAAGGTCAAGAGCCAAAGGCATATAATTTTCGGTTTCATTAGTAGCGTATCCAAACATCATACCTTGGTCACCTGCACCTTGATCTTCCTTTTTCTTTCGTTCTACTCCTTGGTTAATATCAGGACTTTGCTCATGAATTGCAGAGAACACTCCGCATGAATTGGCTTCAAACATATATTCAGACTTAGTATAACCAATCTTTTTGATGACATCTCTGGCTATTTGTTGAACATCTAGATATGTTTTTGATTTAACTTCACCAGCTAATACTACTTGGCCTGTTGTAACTAAAGTTTCACAAGCTACTTTTGAGTCAGGATCGAATGCTAAGAAATGATCGACCAATGCATCAGATATCTGATCTGCTACTTTGTCCGGATGTCCTTCAGATACTGATTCTGAGGTAAAAAGATAAGGCATATTATTATGTTTTTATTTTTTTATAAAATTTGATGCTGCAAAAGTAACAAAAGGATATATATTATTTGACCAAACAGTTAAACATTTCTTTGTTTTCAAGTTTACCTACAAAATTATCTCCTACTTCTATTTTTCCAACCCCAGCTGGTGTTCCAGTAAATATTAAATCACCTTTTTGAAGCGTAAAAAACTTAGAGGCATACACAAGTAACGTATCGATAGAAAAAATCATATCTTTAGTTGCCCCAATTTGCACTACTTGCTCATTCTTTATGAGTTGGAAATTAATATTATCTTTATTAGGTAATTCTTTGACGGAGATAAAATGACTGACAACCGCACTGTGGTCAAAAGCTTTTGCCATCTCCCATGGATGTCCTTTTGACTTTAGTTCATCTTGTAAATCTCTGGCCGTAAAGTCTATTCCGAGTCCTACTTCATCATAATATTGCTCGACAAACGCGGGGTCAATATGTTTTCCGTTTTTGGCAATCTTGACTACTATTTCGACTTCATAATGGATTTTTTTACTAAACTCAGGGTGGTAAAAAGGTTTATTGTCAACTAATAATGCAGTAGAAGGCTTCATAAAAATCATTGGACTCGTAGGCACATCATTGTTTAGTTCCTTGGCATGGTCAATGTAATTTCTTCCGATACAAATTATTTTCATGTATTAATTTTTTAAGTCAAATTTTAATTAAATTATATGGAATAAGTTTATATAATTTTTGAAAATTCACATCTTTTATTTACCCAACATTCTTCTGAATAGGGTAACGAATATATCTCTAGGGTTTTCACTTGGTCCTCTTTGGGATTTTCTATCAATTTGCCAATTATTTTCTTTGTCTTTATAGAGATTAAAATTAAAAATAAACTCATTTGGTTTTTCTTTAGATCTGTTACCAAAAGAGCCGTATCTCAAATCACTCATTTTTAGCGTATCAGGGTTGCTTTTACTCACTACATAATATCCTTTGCTAAACCACTTGATGGTCTCGACGGTATAGTCATCAGCAGGAGTATCAGCCAAAAGGTATTCGTTGATTGGGAAACCTTCGAGCTCAAATACTTTATTTCGATCTAGCAATGAATATACCCCAGAGTACAGTGAATCTTGTGTTTTTACAGTTCCCGACCACAGAATGCTATTAAAAATTGTAGGGTTAGTCATTGACATTTCTGCCTTAATCCCCTGTTTTTCAATGGAAGTAGCTAAAATTTTGTTGACCCTTGATTTGTTAACAATAGTGGTCATCATGTATGCTGAAGAAAGGACTACACCAATGATCAATAGATTATTCCTAGTTCTAGATTTCCTAAGATAAAAAGAGGCTAACCATATTGGTAATCCAAGAGCTACAGTATACATAGGATCTGCAACAGAAATATTATCCCAAGATACTCTCATGTTAGAAAATGGACTAAATATCTGAGTGCCATACACTGTAAAACAGTCTAATAGCGGGTGGGTAATCAATGTAAATAAGAAAAAGACAACCCATTCTTTATAGGATACATGTTCAAAACTATAAAACTCTTTGCTATAATTTTGATACATTTTGGTAATATACATCAAAGTAAGGGCAACTATTGTTGAAATCAAGGACCATTTTATCCAACTTTCATCAATAAAGTAATACAGCATAAAGCTTAAGAAACTTGTAAGCAATAGCGTAAAAACTATTCTAAAAGCTATAGCAATCCATTTATACCAAGTTGTATCTCTTAAACTTTTACCTTCAGGGTACATCTTTGTGGTAAGCCAAGCCATCAAAAATGACAAAGCAAATAAAAAAAATATAGAATGACTTAAACCCCTGTGAACATGCAAATTTGTGGTCGGAGAAACAAAAGCACTAACTATCACATCAAGATCAGGAATAGTACCGGCTATTCCACCCCATATCATTGCTCTATTACCTAATTTTCTTCCGAGAACTAATTCACCAGTCGCAGCACCAAGAACAATTTGTGTTAATGAATCCAATTATTTGAATGTTTACTCTATTACTAATTCTGTTAGTGCATGTTGTGCTGCTTTTTGTTCAGCTGCTTTTTTATTAAAATCGTCACCTGTAGCAATTTGTTCTTGATCAATGTAGACACCAACTACAAACCAATCCCTTTTATCCACTTTTGTTTTAGAAACAACTTTAAACTCTACTTCTTTACCATATTTTTGACAAGACTCCAATAAAATACTTTTATAGTTATCATCTTCATTTTCTAGTTTGTGAATGTCTAGATACTTCATCAGGATGTTTTTGATAACATAATTGGAAGTCTTCTTATATCCGAATTCAAGATATATTGCACCTACCAATGCTTCAAGTGCATTGCCAAGCATGGAATTGCTCATTTTGCCAATCGAAAAGTCAGACAAAATAAGGTCAAGACCCATTTTATCAGCTATTTCATTTAAAGTATTTCGCTTTACAATCTTAGATCTCATTTTAGTCAAGAAACCCTCATCTTTGTGTGGGTATTTGGCAAATAAATATTCAGCTACAATCGTAGACAAAACACTATCACCTAAATATTCGAGACGCTCATTGCTATACTTTGTCTTAGTGACAGATTCACTATTCATGGACTTATGGTAAAAAGCTAATTTGAACAAATGTAAATTAGCAGGTATAAAGCCAAGAATTGATCGTAACTGCTGAACAATTTCTTTGTCATCAGACCAGTAATAATTGTATGCTTGTCTTAATAACTTCATATTTTAATATTAGTCTACACTAGAAACAATGACTGAAGCATTATGACCGCCAAAACCGAAAGTGTTGGAAAGTGCCGCTCTTACCTTACGATTCTGAGCCTTATTAAAGGTGAAGTTTAGTTTATTATCTATTTCAGGATCATCTGTAAAATGATTAATCGTTGGAGGTATAAATCCCTCTTTAATTGCTATAATACAAGCTAGGCACTCTATTGCACCTGCTGCACCTAACAAATGACCAGTCATAGATTTTGTAGAGCTAATATTTAAGTCGTAAGAGTGCTCACCAAAAACTTTTAAAATTGCCTTTGATTCGGCGATATCACCTAAAGGGGTAGAAGTACCATGCACATTAATATAATCTATGTCAGTATAGTCCATGCCTGCGTCCTTAAGAGCCATTTTCATTACATTCATAGCCCCCAATCCTTCTGGATGTGGTGCAGTCATATGGTACGCATCTGCTGTCATACCGACACCTTTAATTTCAGCAATGATTGTAGCCCCTCGTTTTATGGCATGCTCATATTCTTCCAACACGAGTGCTCCAGCTCCTTCGCCAAGTACAAACCCATCCCTATCTTTATCAAAAGGACGACTTGCGCTCTGAGGATCATCATTTCGTTCGCTCAAGGCTTTCATAGATGAAAATCCACCAATTCCTGCCTTCGTTACCGCGGCTTCTGAGCCACCAGTAATCATGATATCACCTCTGCCCAACCTTATATAGTCAAAAGCACTTGCAATAGCATGGGTTGAAGATGCGCACGCTGATACGGTAGCGTAGTTGGCCCCACGAAAACCATATTTGATAGAAATTAATCCTGCTGCAATATCAGCTATTAATTTTGGGATAAGAAAAGGACTATATTTTGGATCACCTGTAGCAAGAGCTGCTTCTGTAATATCAGCTTCTATAGTTTCAAAGCCTCCTATACCGCTCCCCCAGATTACACCAGCTCTATCCAAATCTATTTCTTCAAGATTAAGACCTGCTTGTTCCATAGCTTCATGCGCTGTAGCCATAGCATAGTGACAGAAAGGATCCATTCTTCTGACTTCTCTCTTGTGTATAAAATTTTCGGCATCAAACCCTTTGACTTCACATGCAAATCTGACTTTAAATAAAGTAGCATCAAATCTTGTAATTGGACCTGCACCACTGACGCCATTTCTCAATGCTTCAGTGAATTCACTAATATTATTACCTATTGGAGTCAATGCTCCCATACCTGTTACAACAACTCTTCTCATATTACTATAAGTTTTGGAATACAAAGGTCTAAAATTTTTGCTTAAATACAAGTCTTATTACTTTATTAAAATTTATTACTTTAAACTTTGGTTAATTTATTTATAAAATCTCTTTGCTCACAAGACATAGCAGCTCTTATTTCCAACAATTAATCTAGCTAATGGAAAATATGATTTTTGAAAAAAGGTACAACTTAAATAGGGGGAGTTCTAAATACTCATTTTCGTAGTGAAAAAAATACGAAATAGTAAAGGACAAGGCGAGTGTTAAAAAGTACCGCAGGTGTAGCCTTAGCTACATCGAGGACATTTCTTAACATTCAACGCAGTAATTTGCCATTGCAGTTTTTTGTAATAGAAATAGAGTTTTTAGAACTCCCCATAAGATAGTAATTGAGATTTATTTTCATTTATCTCATCAAGCTTCATGGCAAATTTCAGTTTTAAGTTGCGTTTTAATACGCTTCTTCGTCCATTATTCATTCGAAATTTGAAAAAATCATATTATTTAGGCTACTTTTGTACCAAAATAGTAAAAAGAGGTGTTAGAATTTTTTAAACAGAATGGTTTTTTAAGCAGTTTGGTTCTCTTACCATACGCAATACTTATCAGAGTTAACAATTTAATTACCGCCAAATCTATTTTGCCAAGTGAAGATTACTCTGGTTTAGCTAATTCTGTTTTAAGTACTTTTTCAAATCCTATTTTACAGGGTATAATTTCATCGTTATTGATTTATATTCAGGCCTTATTGATCAATAGACTTGTTATCAAACATCGCATCACCAAAGAAACAACACATATCCCGGGCTTACTGTATATTTTATTAAGTGCTTTTTTGGTTGACTTTCTTTATCTTACACCAGAATTGATGAGTTTGACTTTTATCATTATTGCGACTCATATCACTATGACAACATATAATGAGAAGGAAGCTGCGGGTCCTGTGTTCAGTGTCGGCTTTCTTATAGGTCTATCGTCGCTATTTTATTTTACGTTTTATTATTATTTGATTATTGGCTTTTTATGTTTGTTGATACTAAAGTCAATTTCATTAAAGGATGTAATACAATTTTTGATAGGTGTGTCTCTTCCAACTTTTTTCCATAGCGTTTGGGAGTATTTCATACAAAGTGAGACCAATATCTTACCAAATTATTTTATTAAAAATATTAACTTAGACTTTACGCTGCTAATTCAAGATCTTAAAGGACTCATAACAGCGGTTATTATAGGAATTTTTGTACTTATTGCTTTAGGAAGTTATGGCAGATATAGTCAGCAAAAACCTACTTCCACGCAAATTAAAATTGATGTTTTATACTGGATTTCACTATTCTCTCTATTATCGATCATCGTCGTAAAAACTCCAGGTTATGAGCACATTTTATTGCTAATTTTTCCGATTTCGATTTTTTTAAGCATGAATTTCTTAAGTATGAAGAATAAGATTGTTGCAGAAATACTTCATTTGTTTATGATAATTTTTGTAATTATAATCCAATTTGGTTTAATAGAATTTTAATATGAATTGGGACAATTGTATTTCTGCAGAAAGATCTGGAAAGTATAAATCTACCGCTTCTTCAAGATCAGAATATCAGAGAGATTATGATCGATTGGTGTTTTCATCAGCATTTAGACGTTTACAAAATAAGACCCAAGTTTTTGCGCTTCCTGGTAATGTCTTTGTACATAATAGATTGACCCACAGCTTAGAAGTTTCTTCTGTAGGGAGATCTATTGGCAATCTTGCTGGCGAACATCTAGCCTTGAATGATGTAAATAAAAGTAACGATGCTATCAAAGAGTTTTACAAGTATGAACTGCCCTATGTTATCTCGGCTGCATGTCTAGCTCATGATGTAGGTAATCCGCCTTTTGGTCATTCAGGAGAGAAGGCGATATCATACTTTTTTGAAAAGAATGAAAGCATTCTAAAGCATCATTTTTCTGAAAAAGAGTGGTCGGATCTTACCAACTTTGAGGGAAATGCCAATGCTTTGCATATTCTTACCACAGAATATACAGGCAAAATATCTGGAGGACAGACCTTGACCAATACAACATTAGCCTCTATATTAAAATATCCATGTGAGGCAGAAGCTATTGATAAAAAGTTTAAGCATAGGAAAAAATATGGTTTTTTCCAATGTGATAAAAATCAGTTTATTGATATAGCCAAAGCTACTAACATGATAGAAGATACTTCTAATGGCGAAATGATAGTTTACAAAAGACACCCTTTTGTCTACCTTGTAGAAGCTGCTGATGATATCTGTTATCGAGTGATTGACATGGAGGACGCACATAGGATAGGTATCTTAACTACAGATCACGTAGTAGAATGTTTTACCAATATTTTAGCAGACCTGGATAATCCTAATATCAAAGTAAAAAAAATAAATAGTCGGCTTGCTCAGCTTAAAGATAATAATGAAAAAGTGGCTTATCTCAGAGCAAAACTTATCAATGGATTAGTATCCGAATGTACAGAGATATTCTTTAAAAATAAGGATAAAATATTAGAAGGCTCTTGGAATAGTACCTTGATGGATGACCTAGAAAATCGATCAGCAGCCGTTAAATATGCAGATGAAGTATCCATTCGTTTGATTTATAATCACCGTTCGGTCATTGAAGTAGAGCTTGCGGCCTTTAACGTTTTATCAGAATTGTTAGAATTGTTTGTTTTTCCAAAACTTAAGACCAAGCTTAATCATATTGAAGAAAAAACAATGAGCTTAATTCCACCACAATTTATTCCTGCTAATAAAAATGCAAGCCCTTACCAACACATTATTCGAATTGTAGATTTTATAGCCGGAATGACCGATGGTTTTGCTACAGAGTTATATCGAAAATCTAAAGGCATCGAAATTGCTGCGCATAGGTAAGTGGCTCTAAAGGTCCCCAGATATACGATTCTCATGGATTGCAGACCTTTATGAGGGATTTAGTAATTGTTAAACACTTTTCAACGTAATGTAAAGTAGGTTAGAACATAATGAGAACATACCACGTCGAACAAGTCAACCAAGGTTTGAAAACTAAATTTAGAGCACTAGCACTGTAAAAATAAATCTTTGAGCGTACTAGTCTTTTCTCCATCCCCCGATAATTGCACCCATCACTGTCCAAAGCACGAAAGAATATGATCCGTCAATTAAAGCTAATGATCCGTCAATGTGAGCAAAGGAATTATTGACGTAATGGCCTATCCAATTAACAGCACCAATTATTGCACCTAATGTGGCTCCTTTTTGCCATGTTTTGTCCCCTGTTTTATTGATTAACCAATTCATGAAGATGGCATAAACGACCATAGAAAGCGAATTCCATAACATTGATAAATTATTCGCAGGTACCTCTACCCCATTTTTTATTACTTTTTCTCCCTCCACTACAAGGTTGTTTGCCAACGCCCATTTATCCATAAATAATGCTCCATACCATAGAAATCCAATAAGTGACCCTGCCACAACTGCTGCAATAATTGCTAACCAATTAATTTTTCCCATTTTGTTTGTTTTTGAATGATAATAAAATTGTTCTTTGAACATGATTTGAGCATCAAATGTAATATTATTTGATTAATATACAAATATAATAACAAATAAATAGTATTATGTAGTATAAATATAGGCTCTGTAATGCTTATGAAGAATTAAATAAATAAAATAAGCTTCAATTTCAATTGAAAATTTATGCTTATTTTAATTTTTAGGTTATAATTTTGCCTACCTTGCATCTTCAATTCAAATAATAATAAGCATGTCAAATAAAATACTCATTTATGGTGCGAACGGGTACACCGGCCAACTTATCGTAGAAGAAGCTTTGAAGCAAAACTTAAGCTTTGATATTGGAGGTAGAAATGAAGAAAGTCTCAAAAAATTAGCTACACAGCACAATCTTGATTATAAAGTTTTTGACTTAAGTGATGTAAATGTCATTGTTGAGCACATACAAACATACAAAGCCGTCATCCATTCTGCCGGCCCTTTTATCCATACCGCCAAAAATATGATGAAAGCATGTCTTCAAACAAAAGTACACTACATGGATATCACGGGAGAAATACCTGTATTCGAATTGGGTGCTTCTATGGATCAAAAGGCTAAAGACGCAGGTATCGTGATCATGCCAGGTTGTGGTTTTGACGTAGTACCTACAGATTGTATGGCAGCCTATCTCAAAAGTGAGTTACCTTCGGCTACACATTTACAATTGGGTTTTGCTTCCTATGGCGGTCGAGTGTCACACGGTACAGCCCTAACCATGGTCGAAAATCTAGGTAGATCGGGCGCTGTACGCAAAGATGGAAAGATCGTACCTGTCCCTACTGCTTATAAAGGTCAAATCATACCTTTCAGAGCTGACAAAGGAAGATTTGCCATGACAATACCTTGGGGCGATGTATCCACTTCATTCTACAGTACCGCTATTCCAAATATTGAAACCTATATGAGTGTGTCAGAAAAATCTTATAAAAGAACTCAATTTTTGAACACCTATTTTAGATGGTTAATGAAAAAAGAGTTTGTCAAAAATATCTTGAGAAAGCGTATTAAAAAAATGCCAGCAGGCCCAAATGAGCAAGAAAGGCAAGAAGGCTACATGATGGTGTGGGGTAAAGTGTGGGACGCCAACGGAAAAGTTGCTGAAGCACGAGTAAAAACACCTGAAGGTTATAAACTGACAGCCATGTGTGCAGTGGCTATTTGCCAAAAAGTAATTGGACAAGATAAAATGACTGGATTTTTCACGCCTTCATTAGCATTTGGTCATAACTTATTAAAAGATGTAACGGGTTCGGTATTTGAAAATATTCATTCATAAATCTACAACTCAATTTTAGGAATTTCCGTTAAAGTATTGTACATGATTCTTTCCTCTTTTTAATTCAATTAAAGTACAATGAGATTACGTTCTTTATCTTGGTTACTTTCTCTGCCCCTTGTCATCACTACTGCGGTAATAGCTTCCTTATTTTGGGGAGATGGTTCAAATAATTTTTTATATATTTTTGTACCGCTTTTACCGTTATTAGCGATTTACTTTGCTAAAGAACAAATAGATTTTTGGTATTTACAGAAATATCCATATCCTCTCGATAGTCGCATACGAACATGGGTAGAACAACATGATACCTATTATCGCTCTTTGGATGACCAAAGAAAAAAAGAATATTCAGATCGATTAAGCAACTATCTTTTTGCGAGAGAAATGATGATAGTGGCCAATAAGGAGACCAAAGAAATGCCTGAGGATATTAAAGCAATCATAGCTACTCAATGTATTAAAATTACCTTTGGGCACGATGATTACCTCTTGGGCAATTATGATAGAGTGTACTGTTATACACACCCTTTTCCTACACCTAATATTCCTAAACTTCACATTTATGAAGTAGAAAAAGAAGATAAAATGATCATCCTTTCTATGGACAATGCAATAAAAGGAGTTGTGGATCAACATCAATTTAACATTGCTTTACAAGGGTACCTCGAAGCGTATATCGATGCATATCCCGAGAAAGATTTTCCTTTGGTCCATGATCTAGGATGGTCTGTACCAGAACAAATTTTTGGCAAAAGTAGAGATCAGATCAATGTATATTTAGGACATGATGTGACTGATATTTTAGCACTCCATATGAATGCATATTTTACCAATAAAACAGAATATTCAAATTTATTGCCAAGTGCAGCGGCTTCATTTCAAAGAATTTTTAATCAATGATAGATACAACTTTCGACACAACCTTATCTTATGCAAAGCAACTTGATAGTCAAGATCCGCTTCGAGCATATCGAGACAAGTTTTATATCCCAAAAGATGCAAATGGTCAAGATTTAGTATACATGTGCGGCAATTCACTCGGTTTACAACCTAAGTCTACTCAAGAGATTGTGGATCGTGAGATGACAAGATGGAGAGAACTAGGCGTAGAAGGGCATTTTATGGGAGAAAGTGCTTGGACTAAAATCCATAAAGCTTATGCTGATAAGATGGCGACCATTGTTGGTGCGAAGAGGGAGGAAGTAACGCTGATGAATACCCTTACCACCAATTTACACTTATTTATGGCCTCTTTTTACCAGCCTACACCTTCAAAATTCAAAATTTTAATTGAGTACAGTCCTTTTCCTTCTGATCGGTACGCATTCCAAAGCCAAATAGAGTGGCATGGATATGATTTTAACGAAGCTATCATCGAGATGAAACCTCAAAATGGAGAAACCATCACCACAGCAGAAATCGAACATTACATCGATCAGCACAAAGATGAATTAGCGCTTGTATTGATTGGAGGGGTCAACTACTATACAGGGCAATTTTACGATATAGGGCACATTGCACAATTGGCTCAAAGTCATAATATATACTTCGGAGTAGATTTGGCACATGCTGTGGGCAACTTACCACTACAATTACATGATTGGGGTGTTGATTTTGCAGTATGGTGTACGTACAAATATCTCAATGGTGGCCCAGGGTCTATAGCGGGAGGATACGTACACGAGCGGCATCACCAAAGTAATCTTCCTAAACTCAAAGGGTGGTATGGGTATGAGGAGAAAACACGGTTTCTAATGACCGATTATTTCGTAGGTGAACCTGATGTCAATTCTTGGCAACTGAGTAATCAACCAGTCCTTTCTTTGGTCACTTTAGAGGCTTCACTTGCTATTTTTGAAGAAGTAGGTATGAATGCTTTGAGAGCAAAAAGTATTCAACTTACCACTTATTTGTCCGATCTTCTCGCTACCTTAGATCAAAATACTTTGCACCAGATTACTCCACATGAGCCAACTGCAAGAGGTTGCCAATTGTCCATCAAACTCAAAAAAGGCGATAAAAATGTGTTTCATACACTGCGAGCTAAGGGCATCTTGCCAGATTGGCGAAATCCAAATGTGATCCGATGTAGTCCGACACCTTTGTACAATAGTTTTGAGGATTGTTGGAGGGTGTATACGGAGTTGGGAAAGATTGTTGCTGATTTGTAATGCTTGAATGAGAGATGACCGAGTGGTTGCGACATAGGAGCAAATCGATTGAACGGTTTCAATCGATAATGAGGGAACCGAGCAAAACTTTGCGAGGCTTATACAAATGATAATCAGAGGCAAAATAAACTTTGCGAGGCTTATACAATGCTTGAATGCAAGAATGAAGAAAATCTTCTCTCAAAGGGGAATTACACAAAATAAGGTAAAAGCTCATAGCTAAAAGCTTCTACAATATCTTTCCCAGAATAAAATTTTCCGTCAGATATTCAGATTCTTTCTTAGCCACTTCTAGTAAGTCATTGACCACTACGGTGTCAAAAATAGGTTCGTACGTTACCTCTTCGCGTATGCGTGCGATGCGCTTGCGTAAGCTTTCTTCCGTCTCTGTAGCTCTTGCGGTAAGTCTAGAGATCAAGACTTCGAGCGAGGGAGGTCTGACAAATATGGTGAGACATTGGTCACCGTATAAGTTTTTTATATTTTTAGCACCTTTCACATCGATGTCAAAGATGATGGCTTTGCCAGAGTCCCAAATTCTGTCTACTTCGCTTCTTAAAGTTCCATAAAATTGATCTTCGTAGACTTCTTCGTATTCTATAAATTCGTCGGCACTGATTCTTCGCTTAAATTCCTCAGGCGTGAGGAAGTAATAATCTTTACCTTCTGTTTCGTGCGGTCTTTTTGTGCGTGTAGTGGCTGAAATGGAGAAGTCTAAGAATTCATATGAATCCAATAGATGTTTGACTAAAGTAGTTTTACCAGCTCCCGATGGTGCGGTAAACACAATCATTTTCCTCGATGTAAGAGTAGTACGGATCATAGAATATTAGCCAATTGTTCTTTTATTTTTTCTAATTCATCTTTCATAACGATCACCAACTGTTGGATGTCGCTGTCTTGGGCTTTTGATCCGAGCGTGTTGATCTCCCTGCCCATTTCTTGTGATATGAAAGACAATACCTTACCTACTTGGGGGTCATCTTTGATCATCTGATCCATAAAGTATTCACAATGTTGGTCCAACCTTATTTTTTCTTCTGTGATGTCTATTCGTTCTAAGTAGTACATGATTTCTTGTTCAAAACGGTTGGCATCTATTTTTTCGCTATTGAGATATTCTTCCATGTTCCTTTTCAAGCGATCTTTTAATCGATCTAATCTCGCTATTTCAAAGGTAGCAATCTTAGGCAGTGCATTTTTGATGCTACCGACCCTCAATTTCAAATCTTCTGCCAAGACATTGCCCTCATTGCGTCGGAAAGTGGTCAACTCTTTCATAGCTTTCAATATGCCATCTTGTACGATAGCCCACTCATCTTCTGTCACACTATCTGCACCTGTACTCACCACGGCAGGAATACGCATTACCGCACTGAATATATCGACATCCTCTAGACCCATATCCTGTGTAGTTTTATGGATTTCATCAAAGTAAAGTTTAAATAATTTTGCATTAAAAGCAAACTCGGCACTTGAACTCTCCCCCTCTTGGTAGATGCTAAGATCGATTCTGCCCCTCACCAAATGATCTTGTATCATTTTACGCATGGTAAACTCTCTATCTGACAAAAATCCAGGAAACTTAAGTCTAGCATCTGTCGTTTTAGAATTTAAAGTTTTGATCTCAATCGTGTACAACTTTTCACGGACGTACACCGTACTTTTTCCAAAACCTGTCATTGATAGTATAAGCATATATTTGTTTTTATGATATTAGAACAAAGAAGTGCAAATATAATAAAATTTAGTAGTTGGAGAAAAAGACTTTTGGGCAAGGTTAGAAGGACCATAAAATCACAATCTCCTTTATGAAACCAATTTTTCACTTGTTGTAGTTAATCTCTAACGGTATAATTTGAACAAAATCCAAAATCACACTAAAATCACATTTTTATTTCCATTTTAAGTGGAATTATCACATTTTTTACTCATTTTTCAATTTATTCCATTTTAAGTGGAAATTTAATCCTTATACTTGGTTTTATAAAGTATACCTTTGGAAAAAGAAACTATCAATAAACTAAATAATTAATAGATGAAAAGAATGCTGATTTTTTTAATTATATGTTCTTGTGTGATAGCTATAAATGCCCAATCTAAGGATTATAACCCTTTTTACGCAACCGCAGAATTAAGCTTGGGTAATTACGTAGGTATTGATTTTAATATGAATTATATCCTGAAAGAAAAATTTTCCTTTAGCTTAGGGTATAACACAAATTTTAGAAGATCACAAAGTAAACCTTCAAATTACTCACCTGGTTTATTTCAATTGTTAAGTTTAGGATTGAGTTCACCATATGATTTTCAAGAAAGTTTTCAGTTAGGCATTGGTAGAATAATTAAATTAAACAAAAGTGGTACGACAAGAGTCAATTTAATTATTGGCATAGCTGCGACGCGTTTGAAAGAAGCTGGAAATTGGGCAGCACTAAAAAATAGACCAATTATTGACTCCAATTATTCATGGAATTATGTTCGATCTAGCACACCTAGCTTTATATTTAATCCAAAATTTGAATTTCCTTTCTCTAATAGTATTGGACTTACCCTTTCCCCAAAGATTGTTATTAATGATAATAGCGCATATTATGGGCTTGGAGTTGGAGGAATGATTGGGTTTTTAAGAAGTTAAAGATCGTTCAATAAAAATTATTAATATCAAAAAGATTTATTTATGAAAAAACTAGGCTTCACCTACATCTTAATATTATCTATAATCCCCCTAACCTTTGCTCAAAAGAAAATAGAAAAGGTTTTAAATGAAAAATACACCTTTTCCCTCAAAAATGCTGGAGAATATTCAGGTGTATTGTTGGAGAATAATGAAGATTATTACCTTTTTGAAAATTTTTCAAACAACAATAAGAGAACAAGACTATTTAAAAGAGACGTTAGAAAGGTTTCTCTATTTATAGACAAAGCAGTGAGGCAAAAAAGTGAAAATACATTCGACAAAGATTCTGTAAAAGTGTATTTTGGCTTAGGTATAGGAGGCACTTTAGGAATCCCAAGACTAGGTGTTTTAGCAAATATAGGTTTTCGATTTAAACCTAAAAATAGCCTTGAAGCTACCTTATTTGGATATCCTGGCATTCTTCAATCAAATACTGGAATTGGCCTAAATTATCTCTATCATACTCATAATGCAGGAGTTACCGTAGGACTTGGGTTTATGGAATACCAAGATTTAAGTGCTGAATTTGATATAATAGACATTGGTTTTTTCAAAATACTAACCATATTACCAAAAAATGAAATAACTAAATCTCTATATTACAAAATTGGATTTAGCCTCAACAATAAAAGTCGTACTTGGTTTGCTGGTATTGACTTAATAGGATTTAAGCTATCAGAAAAAAGTAGAGGCGGAATTTTAACACTAACTGTTCAAAAAAGATTTTACTTTTAAGCCAGCTTTTAGCTTATAAACACAATTATTGTGATATAAAATGAATATTTTCAACCTCCGCTTTGGCGAGACATCGCTTCGCTTGTTTCGACTTTATAACTTTTAGACTTTCAACTTAAAAATCATGACAACAAACTTTCAAAAACATTTCTTCGAAACACTCAAATCTCAATATACAGGTAACCTTTTCCAAAAGTTAACTGAAATTTTTGGGCTTAAAAAAAGCGCCATTTATAATAAACTAAACGGTGTAAATCCACTGACCTTTGACGAAATTTATAAAATTGGGATCGAATTTGGCCTTTCTTTTGATAATATCGTATACAATAATCCTATAGATAAGGCCCCTTTTAGCTTTTATTCTAATTCACTGAAGTTTAAGCCTAAGTCGTATAGTGACTTCTTAGATTTTACCAAATATCAGATAGATAGAATTTCCAAGAACAAGCAACTTCAGCTTACGTATGTTTCTCCTGATATACCGTTGGTTTTTTTACTCCAATTTCCATATCTACTGAGTTTTAAGATGTTTATGTGGGACATCACCAATTGGCAGATACATAGTGAATTTGATGATAGTATGATCTATGTTCACGCAGAAAATAATGAATTTATCGCCAATGCTAATGAGTTTTACACAACCTATATTAAAGCCAAGACTTGTGAAATCATCAGTTCCTCTATCTTTCATACTTCCTACCAACAATTGAAGTATTGTATACAAAAAGGTTATATAAAAGACAGACTGATCGTTCAAAAAATTTTGGACAATATGATAAAGTTGACGGATTTTATTGAAGAAACCTGCTCTTCTTCTAAAAAAGTGTACATTAAAGATCGAAGAATATATAGTAAAAATTATGAGCTTTATCTCAATGATATTGGTACCCAAAATGAGCTTATTTATGCATCGGGTCACAATTTGGAGGTCGCTTTTAGTTCATTTGAGACACCGACCTTCCTGCGATCTAATGATCCAAGAGTTACCAATTATTTAGCCAAATCCATTCAAAGAATTAAGGACAGCTCCATCTTAATCTCCATACCCGAAAATGAAAAAATTCTCAAAAACTTTGTTGAAAGTGTGCATAAAGAACATAAAGAGTGGAGGGCAAGGTTAGAGGTAATATAAGTTTTCATTATAAAGATTTATTGACATCTCCCTTTGTAAAATCTCCTACTTGTCAAAAACACTCTTTTGGGCAGCCATCTTCTCTACATCTTGTGGGGAAGTAGGACACATATGGCTTAAATTTTCGTGACCATTTTTTGTAATAAGAAGATTATCTTCAATCCTTATTCCAATATTCCACCATTTGGGATCGACAGGACTACCTTCTGGTATATATAAGCCAGGCTCTAACGTAATGACCATATTTTCTTCCAACGCATCATATTGACCTTTATCATGCACATCAAGACCGATATGATGCGAACAGCCGTGTGGGTAATATTGGCTTATTTCAGTTTTGCTTTTGATCAATCCGAGAGCGAGCATTCCTTCTGTCAGGATTTCTTTTGATTTTACATTTATTTCTGTAAAAGTAGTACCCGGTTTTGATATTTTCTTAAGCTCTTCCAATGCTCTATATACGATCTCATAAATTGCTTTTTGTTCGGGGGTAAATTTGCCACTTCCAGGCACCGATCTAGTGATATCTCCCGTGTACATGCTGTATTGCGCTCCTACATCCATGAGCACGATACTATTTCCAATTTTCGTTTTGTCATTTGTGATATAATGTAAGATGCATGCATTGCCTCCAGCTCCAACAATGGGATGATAACCTTCATTTTCAGAGCCATACTTGCGGTGGATGTAAGAGTGGATACCATAAGCCTCACTTTCTGTCATTTCTGGGTGGACCGCCTTCATCACTTCATTATGACCCAAAGCACTGATTTCTATCGCTTTTCTGAGTACTTCTATTTCTTCTTTTGTCTTGATTTTTCTTAAAGATTTAGTGATATAGTCAAAAAAATCTGTACCTGATGTAGGCTGATCTACGATTTTTTTAATTTCATTAAATCTCTTTACATCAGGAATATTGATGATTTCTTTTACCAAAGGGTCATTTTGGACACTTTCTGGTGACTTTTTAAGATAATTTTCTACAAAAAGCTGAATTCTATCATATGACAGGTTGGAAGAAATAAACTTATACCACTTTTTCTTATCGGCATCACTTTTGTCTTGAGTACTTAATTTTGTAAACTTTTCGATCATCGCGTAGAGATCATATCCAGTACCTTTATTGACGATATCTTCGGGTATTTCATCGTGTAGCACCATCGCAAATTTTGATAAGTCAAAACTATGTTTTATAAAATCTTTACATTCATACACTTTTTTAAAATCTAGTTTAGACATGGCACCCTCAACTCCCATACGCTTGCCATCCCATTTTTCTTTGAAGAGATTTCGTTCTTGCACGTACAATACCTCATTATGTGCATCAGGTCCTATTCCTTGGATATCTTTATAAATAATTAAAACACTATTTGGCTCTTTGTAACCGCTTAAATAAAACAAATTGGGATTAGGTTGATAATAATAATCTACGTCATTAGAAAAATTTCTTTCTGAATAAGCAAATACAAAAGCTACAGAATTAGCTGGCATCATATTCCTAAAAGCCTCCCTTCTACCTTTATGAAATTCTGACGTTAGATACTTTTCTGGACCTTCTATTTGGCCATACAAATGGAGGGTACAAAAAGTAATGAATGCGATAAAAATATGCTTCATCTTATAAAATATAGTTTAATTTGAAAAAATATTTAAGCAATTTGACGGCAATTTAAAACTTTAATCGAAATTTTGATCCGTTTTATAGAATTTAGAGAACGATAAAGCCCCTAATTTTGTATCATTGTGTTACAAATCAATTAATCAATCAATTATGAGTATTTTACAAATCCAAGATGTTGTTAAAAAATATCACAACCATTTGGCCAATGATCGCATCAATTTTGAAGTCAAAGAAGGAAGTTTATTTGGTCTTTTAGGCCCCAATGGTGCAGGGAAGACAACCCTTATTAGGATTATTACACATATTACTTTGGCAGACGAAGGGCAGGTATTATTGGATGGCAAACGTGTAGGAGAGTGGGTGACTAGGGAGATCGGGTATATGCCAGAAGAACGAGGATTATACAAAAAAATGAAAGTTGCTGACCACCTGCTATATCTTGCTCAACTGCGTGGGTTGCCTAAAAATGAAGCAATAAAAGAAATAAAACATTGGTTTGATAAGTTCGAAATAGGTAGCTGGGAAAAGAAAGCGATAGAAGAATTGTCAAAAGGTATGCAGCAAAAGATTCAATTTATTGCGACCGTCATGCACAAACCAAAATTGCTAATACTTGACGAACCTTTCTCTGGACTAGATCCAGTAAACTCAAAATTGATAGAAGAAGAAATTATCAATCTTAAAAATCAAGGCACGACCATCCTTTTTAGTACCCACAGAATGGAACAAGTAGAGGAGATTTGTGAAGAAATCGTCCTGATCAATAATGGTAAAAATGTTTTGCAAGGCAACGTGACCGATATCAAAAAGCAAAATAAGCAAAACACCTTTGAAATAAAGTACGAAGGTGATGCACCTGTACTTCCTACCAATATTGAAGTTTTACAAGAGGAGAGAGGTCTCATTAGATATAAATTGCATGACAACACCTTACCTAATGACGTTTTGAAAGATTTGATCCAAAAAACTCAAATCTCAAGTTACAGGGAAATTCTTCCTACACTCAGTGAAATTTTTATAAAAACAGTCCAAAAAGACTAACTTCAATTTTAGAAAAACTTTAAAAAAAATATGTATGAATAAGATTTGGCTCATCATAAAAAGAGAATATACTTCAAGAGTATTAAAAAAATCATTTCTATTAATAACTATCCTTACTCCACTAAGTATTGTACTCATTGGTGTAGTGGCAGGATTGATGACGGCTAGCTCGGGCAAAAGCTTTAATATTGCGATGTTCGACGAATCTAAAACTATTCAATTAGACAAAATTGAGAAAAATGAAGATAAATACACGTTGGTAGATAGCAAAAAGTTTGAAAGCTTAAAAAAAACCTACTCAACGGAAGGGTTCGATGTGTTAGTCAAAGTGCCAAAATTAGATAGTCTGACTCAAACCAGCATGAATGTACAATATTTTTCGAAAGAAAAACTGAGTATTAAAAACATAAATAATATTGAGGAAAATATTGATGAGGCCGTCGAAGAATATAAATTATCCAATTCATCTATCAAAAAAGAAGATGTAGATAATCTTAAAATGTCTGTAAGTTTAGAAAATGCACTAAACACGGAAGAAAGTTCAGCCAACTCAGGTGAAAATTCTGATGTGGTCGGTGACAAATCTTCAAAACTATCAAGTATTATTGCTACAGGAATCAGTGGAATAATGGGCTTCTTGATGTACATGGTCATCTTTATCTTCGGAGGCATGGTGATGAGAAGTGTGATGGAAGAAAAAATCAATAGAGTAGTAGAAGTAATGGTCTCTACAGTCAAACCTTTTGATTTACTTCTTGGTAAGATCATAGGTGTAGGGCTCGTAGGCTTAACTCAATTACTCATTTGGATGATTCTAATCCCAATAGGTTTGATGATTACCGCCGCTGTTTTAGGTATTGATACTTCTTCAACAGCGACTTCTACCAATATGCTTGATCCAGAGATGATGAAAGCAATTGAAGAAGGTGCTAAAGCAGAACCTAATAAAATTGCTGAGTTTCTAACCGAGTTTAGAGCATTAAATTGGTGGCTTATTTTGCCAGTTTTTATCATATTTTTCTTTGGTGGTTACTTCTTATATTCAGCTTTATTTGCCGCTGTGGGTGCCTCTATTGGTGATGATCTTACAGAAGGTCAGCAATTGATGATGCCCATCATAGCACCAGTCATCATTGCCTTTATCATGTTGCAACAAGTGATCGTTGACCCTAATAGTAATTTGGCAATATTTGGATCTATGTTCCCTTTGTTCTCTCCGATTATTATGCCGGCAAGATTGGCTTTTGACCCTCCCCTTTGGCAAGTCGGATTGTCTATTGTGTTTTTGATAGCGGGCGTGGTAGCGGTGACTATGTTTGCAGCAAGGATATATCGAGTAGGTATTTTTATGTATGGTAAGAAGGCAAGTTTTAAGGACATAGGTAAATGGTTGTTTATAAAAGGGTAGAATCTCTGGGATTTTTTTAATTTTTTAATATATTGGATCATATTGGCTTTGCATAACGTATAATCATCTAAATTTACATCCAAATTTTGGATGAATTTATGACCATGTTTACTAAGTTGAAGTCCTCTTTATCAGGCGAAATATATTTTGATAATTCTACCTTGGATGAATCCATCAAGCGGATTTATGCCACGGATGCGTCCGAATACCAAGAAAAACCAAAAGCGGTAATCATTCCCAAATCGGTTTCGGACATTGTCAAGACCATTCACTTTGCACAAGAGAACAAGTTAACTTTGGTCCCACGAGCTGCAGGGACTTCACTAGCTGGTCAAGTGGTGAGTAATGGTGTGATTGTAGATATTTCAAAGTATTTTGACAAAATCATTGAACTTGATAAAGTAAATAAGTGCGTAAAAGTACAACCTGGAGTAATCAGAGATGATCTCAATGCGTATCTGAAGCCCCATGGTTTGATGTTTGGACCCGAGACTTCTACTGCTAATAGAGCCATGATTGGCGGTATGATTGGCAATAATTCATGCGGACTACACTCCATTATTTGGGGCACAACACGTGATAATCTGCTGGAAGTTAAAGCCATTTTATCGGATGGAAGTGAAGTCGTTTTTACAGATTTAAATCCATTTGAATATGCTAAAAAGCTCTTGTTAAACAATCAAGAAGGGGAAATTTATAGAAAAATTGATGCCTTAATCAATCATCAGGAAAATCAAAAAGCCATCAATGATGGTTTTCCAAAAAAAGAAATTAAGAGAAGAAATACAGGGTATGCTTTAGATTTTTTGCTGAATATGGCATTAAATCCAAGCGAAACTCCATTCAATTTATCCGCTTTAATTGCGGGTTCGGAAGGTACACTATGCTTCATAACCGAGGCAAAATTGCGTTTAATTGATTTGCCTTTGCCGCATGTAGGCATGGTTGCTATCCATACAAATACGCTAAAAGAGGCACTCGAAGCAAATCTTATAGCACTCGATCATCAATGTGCAGCGTCAGAATTGGTCGATGATTTTATTTTAGAATTTACCAAAACGAATATCGAGCAATCTAAAAATCGATTTTTTATCGAAGGAGAACCAAAGGCCATACTTATGGTTGAGTTTTTTGCGTCGTCAGAATCCGAATTATTGGATAGATGTGAAAATTTGATTCTGAATTTAAAACAAAAAGGGCTTGGTTATGCTTTTCCAATACTGCTAGGCGAAGATTCTAAAAAAGCTTGGGAAGTGCGAAAAGGCGGTTTGGGTTTACTTAGAAACTTACCTGGTGATGCCAAACCTGTAAATTTGATCGAAGATTGTGCTGTGGAGCCTAAGGATTTGCCGATGTACATTTCGCAATTGGAGGAAATACTGACTAGGCATCAAGTAAAATACTCCATGTACGCACATGCGGGGGCAGGAGAGCTGCATGTAGAACCGATCATCAATCTTAAAACGGCAGAAGGATTGTCACAATTTAGAAATATTTTGTCAGAAACGGCTCAATTGGTCAAATCATTTGGCGGATCTTTATCGGGCGAGCATGGTGATGGGCGCCTGCGTGGTGAATTTATACCAATGATGATGGGCGATAAAAACTACGCTTTGTTTCAAGAAATAAAGGCGATTTTTGACCCTAACGGTATCTTTAACAAAGGAAAAATAGTGGACACGCCTCCGATGGACCAATTTTTAAGGTACAATTTGGATTCTAAACCCAAAATTCAAAAGACCATTTATGATTTTAGCAAAAATGGGGGTTTTTTACGATTGGCAGAAAAATGTAGTGGTTCGGGTGATTGTCGAAAAACAGAGATTACAGGTGGGACAATGTGTCCGAGTTTTATGGCCACTCGCAGCGAGAGAGATACCACTCGTGCGAGGGCAAATATTCTTCGCCAATATCTGAGCAACGAAGATGTACATCAAGTGCCAGATGAAGAGGTAAAAGAAATCCTAGATCTTTGTCTTTCGTGCAAAGCTTGTAAATCTGAGTGTCCGTCGAGTGTAGATGTTGCAAAGATGAAAGGCGAATTTCTTCAAAGCTACTACGACAAACATGGTATTCCTTTACGCACAAGACTCATAGGTGATTTCTCAAAACTTATGAAATTGGCCTCCATAGCACCGTGGGCATATAATTTTATCATTGACACCCCTTTTTTAAGAAGATTTGTTAATCGCACTGTTGGTTTTCATACAGAGCGGACCATGCCTTCCTTGGCTTCCCAAACATTGTATCAATGGTACAAGAAAGACTTCAAACCAACCCAATCTACTAAGAAAGTATATGTTTTTTGCGATGAATTTACCAACTACAATGATGCTGAAATTGGTAAAAAAATGATCCTATTGATTCAAAAATTGGGCTATTGCGTAGAAATACTCGAAAACTCAATCAGCGGTCGTACCTATCTATCAAAAGGTCTAATCAGAGAGGCTCAGAAGGTTGCTATCAAAAATGTAACATATTTTGCAGACTATATCGATGAAGATACGCCTCTTATTGGCATCGAACCATCAGCAATATTGACATTTAGAGATGAGTATCTGGATCTTGTACCCCAAAATTTGCAAGACGCTGCCCAAAAGCTAGCCCGCAACAGTTTTCTATTTGAGGAGTGGTTTTGTAAAGAAATTGACAACAACAGTATTAAGAAAGAGCAATTTTCCACTGAAAACAAAGTTGTTCGTTTGCATGGACATTGCCATCAGAAATCTATCGCTTCGCTCACACCAACCAAAAAAGCACTATCATTTCCAGAAAACTACGAAGTATTGCTGATAAATTCAGGTTGCTGTGGCATGGCAGGTTCATTCGGCTATGAAAAAGAACATTATGAGATATCAATGAAAATCGGTGAGTTGGTCTTATTTCCCGAAATTAGAAAAACCAATCAAAATGTCATCATTGCAGCATCAGGTACCAGCTGTCGGCATCAAATCAAAGATGGAACGGCTAGAGAAAGTAAACATCCGGTAGAAGTGCTTTTTGAGTCCTTAGTTGGTTGAGTTTTATAACTTAATTTATTGGTTTTGATCCTATTCAGCCCCAATTAGAGTCAAAGCAGAGGACAGAAAATTGAGTACTGAAACTAATATGCAGCATAATTTTCTTGCAGTTAATTTCTAATGCGTAATCTGGGTTTAAATAAACTTCGCTGAATCTTTATAAATTGTAGTACTTTCAGCGAGCTTTATAAAAAACGCAATAGATTTAAATCCAATTTTGTTATTAGAACTTTGTAATGAGGCGGTAATGTGTGATAAAATATGCCATTTTGCCTACTGAGGTATAGCATAGCTATGGTAAATGAGGAAAATGGAATGAAACGCCTATTTTGAAGCAATTTGACGCCGTAATAAAATTTTCTAAAGCCTAATTTGGGTTAAAGAACTAGTGCTCCGTCTAATTAAAAAATTAAATAATTTGTGGCTCTTTTTGGATATCTCTTCGTTAAAAAGCCTCGCTGAACTAGCCAGTTCAACTACGTTTTTCGCCTTGATCTATCCAAAAATAACTCACAACTTAATTTAAAAAATTAATTAGACGGAGCGCTAGCTTGTGATTCAAGTTTTTAGAATTTTTCGATGGTAAACAATTTGTCCATTGTAATAACTTGATCTATTTGTCCAAGACTTGCAGGACTATGTTTAATTCCAAAAGTAGTGATTATGGTATTAAACAGTTGTTTTTTAGTTTTTGTCAAATACCTGAACTGCTCTCGACGACTACGAAGTTTGTCGGCATACTCATCTGTCATCCGAAAATCATCTGAATAAAATTTTATTTCACAAAGATTCATTGCCTGGTCAGCACGGTTTATCAACAGATCGATTTGAAAGCCATCATTTTCAGCAGCAGCCCTAAAGATAAAGCACGATGTTTCTGTATGAATACCTGATATTCCTAACGCCATTTTTATAGCTTCTGCATGCTTGATACATAAGTTTTCAAAAGCATATCCAGACCAAATTTTGTATTTGGCAGAACCGAAATGTTTTAACCATTCATTTTTGCCAAGCGTTGTTTTGTTGTCTATAAATTTGAGATAAAAAAGAGAGTATTCATCTGCTAATCGGTACACAATGTCTTTTTTGTGTTTTTTATAAGATGGTGTAGCTATGATAAATGAGGCGGTTTCTAATTCTTCCAGTACTTTTGTAAGTCCACCACCATCTTTAAATTTTGTTTTTGAAATCACTTCCTGCCTTGTCATCCCGCTCCATTTCTCTGCCAAAGTTTTGATGACATCAACATGATTTTGATAATTGTTAAATAGTGCTGCATAGAGATTATTGTACTCGGTGCGCATAAAGCCATCTTTGGTAAAAAATATTCGGTCTATAGTCTGAGTAACCGTTTCATTTTTCTTTGCTTCTTGCAGATAAATAGGTATACCACCCACAGCCATGTAAAACTGAATGACCTGATAATGGTCCCACTTAACCTCTTGGCTTTCTAAAAACAATTTACTTTCAGCAAGGGTAAAGGGATGTAGGTTTATTCTTTTTGTTACACGATTGTGCAAACCACCTTTGTGATTCAGCACTTTTTGCACCATCCATGAAGCTGCCGAGCCACAGAGCACAACAACGATATTTTGGTAAGCTGCCCAATCATTCCACCAATAACTCAATTCATTTATAAAAGTATTTCTGCTGCCACAAATCCAAGGTAATTCATCAAAAAAAATGACCTGCTTTTTATCCACATTTGTTTTCATTCCATTTTTCAAAGCTTCAAATGCGTCATACCAAGATTTTATGTCCTTAGAATTCGCGGATTCACCAAAGTGAGTAATAATTTTTTCTTTAAACTTAAAAAGTTGATTTTGTAGAGATGCATGCTGAGTACCAGTGAATTCAAATGCAATGTGATCCTTGTAAACATTTTTGATTAAAAAAGTTTTCCCTACTCTTCTTCTACCATACATGGCGAGCATTTCTGCCTTGTTGCTGACAAGTAATTCTAGCATTTCTTGTTTCTCAGTTATTCTTCCTACCATTCCAAAATATTTTAAACTCGCTGAATCTATGCAAAGATATACACTTTCAGCGAGATTTATAATTTATTTCGCTGAATCATACAAAAAATATGACTTTCAGCGGACTTTTTGAGTATAAGGTCGCTATTTGCTAGCATTAGTGCTCCATCCTATTCAAAAAGCTTGAAACAAAGGCAGCAGAGCAAAAACCACAATTGAACATAACATAATTCAAAACTGAGGGTCTAAAAAAAATATTTGCAAATTTCAATAGTTTACTATATCTTTGCAGCATTTTAAGAAAGGAAGGGAGCTCTAAAGGTTCCCTTTTTTGTTGTGCTTAACAGATTTGGTTTGAATATTGACAAGATAGAGGCGGTAATTAACGATTTTTTCATTGCGAATGAGTGGCTAGATTGTTTTATCGTAGAGATTAAAGTAAAGGATAAATTAATCGAAGTATTTGTGGACTGTGATGGGGGTATAAACCTTCAGAAGTGCCATAAAATCAGCAGAGCAATTGAGGCTTATCTAGATGAAACACAAGTAATCGGAGAACAATATGTGCTCGACGTATCTTCTCCAGGAGTAGGCACACCTTTAAAAATGACAAGGCAATATCACAACAATGTTGGAAGAAATATTGAAGTAAATACAGCTACTGAGTCCGTAGAAGGTATATTAAAAGAAGTGACTGACGCGGGAATTATGGTAGCTTTTACTGAAAAAAGAAAAGAAGGAAAGAAAAATATAAAAGTAGATGTCGAAAAAACCCTACTTTTTGATGAGATAAAAAGTGCAAAAATTAAAGTAAGTTTTAAATAGGTAAAAGATGAATCTTGTAGAATCGTTCTCGGAGTTTAAATCCGGCAAGGATATTGACAGACCCACCATGATCAAAGTATTGGAAGATGTTTTCCGTACTTTGATAAAGAAAAAATATGGTTCTGACGACAATTTTGATGTAATTGTAAATATTCAAAATGGTGACCTCGAAATGTGGAGGATCAGGGCTATCGTACCCGATGGTGAGGTGACTGATGAAATGAGCCAAATCTCGGCTACAGAAGCTAAAAACATAGATAGTGATTACTCAGTCGGAGACGAATGTTATGAGCAATTGACTTTAGAAGAATTTGGTCGTAGGTCGATCATGGCAGCAAGACAAACTTTGGTGTCTAGATTGAATGATCTTGAAAAAGACGAAGTATATAAGAAGTATATTGAGAGAGTAGGGGAAATTGTAATAGCTGAGGTAAATCAGATATTAAAAAAGGAGCTACTTGTTTTAGATGACGCCACAGGCACAGAATTAATCTTACCAAGAACAGAGATGATCAAAGGTGACTATTACCGTAAAGGAGATATGGTAAGAGGTATCATCAAGCGTGTAGAAATGAAAAATCAATCTCCACAAGTTATTATCTCGCGTACGGACAATCAGTTTTTAGAAAAACTAATGGAGCAAGAAGTGCCTGAGATAGAAGACGGATTGATCACAGTCAAAAGGATCGTAAGACTACCAGGAGAAAGAGCTAAAGTAGCTGTTGAATCATACGATGACAGAGTTGATCCTGTAGGTGCATGTGTAGGTATGAAGGGAAGTAGAATACACGGTATCGTGAGAGAACTTAGAAATGAAAATATCGACGTAATCAATTATACGAACAATGTAGCACTTTATATACAAAGATCACTTACACCAGCAAAAATAGTGTCGATCAGTCTGGACGACACCAATAAAAAAGCTGCTGTTTATCTCAAATCTGATCAAGTCTCTTTAGCGATCGGAAAAGGTGGAAACAATATCAAGTTAGCTAGTAAACTAACTGGTTATGAGATAGATGTATATCGTGAAGGACTCGAGCAAGAAATCGATGATGTCGATTTAGAAGAGTTTTCTGACGAGATTGATGGCTGGATCATCGATCAGTTGAAATCAATTGGTTGTGACACGGCTAGAAGTGTTTTAAAACTAAGCAAAGACGAACTTCTTAGAAGAACCGACCTTGAAGAAGAAACGGTAGAGGAGTTATTAAAAGTATTACAAGAAGAATTTGAAGATTAGTACATAATATTCGATACTTCTTTATAATTTTGAGGGCAATTTGGATTATTAAATTAAAAAGCAATATACTATCAAACGAAAACATGCCTACGTTTTGAAAAGTATTGCAAAAAAGCTATAAATGGCAGGAATATTATTTAAAGTAGCGAAAGAGTTTAACGTAGCAACAAGTACTGTTGTGGAGTTTCTCTCATATAAAGGCTATAACATCGAAAACAAACCAAACGCTAAAGTAGACGACCAAATGTATGCTTTGCTTGAGCTTGAATTTAAGGGGTCTGCTGATATAAAAGAAAAAGCAGATCAAATCCAAATTGGAACCAGCTTTAAAAAACAAGAAGAGAAGGTTGTACCTAAATTCGAACCTAGATTCGAACCTAAAGTTGAACCTTTTAAGGTATCGGAAGCTCCAAAACCAGTTGTTGAAAAGCCAAAAGAAGTAGTTTTACCAGTGGTCGAGGCACCTGTTGTCGCCATAGTCGAAAATGACGAATTAATAAAGGCAAAAGCAAATCCGACAGGACTTAAAGTTCTGGGTAAAATAGATCTTGACAAAAATAAACCAAAACCTAAAATAGAGGAACCTAAACCAGAACCTCCTAAACCTGTAGAGCAAAAGGTAGAACCAAAGGTAGAAATAATTGAAAAACCTGTTGAAAAGGTTGAGGTAGTAGAACCTTTCGAAGAAGAAAAGGAAAAAGTAATTGAAATTGCACCAAAGAGTGTAGTTGAGGTAGACGAATTTAGAGCTAAGACTCCTCAACTTGTAGGATTGAAAATCCTTGGTAAAATTGATACTGATAAATTTTCTACCAATAAGAAACCTAAAAAAGAAGAAAAGAAACCAGAAGTTGGGGCAAAGGCTGGAGGTCAAGGATCTACAGCACCGAAGCCAGCAGGGCAAGGATCATCTGCTGCTCCTGGTACTACTCCATCTACTGACCAAAAGAAAAGGAAGCGTAAGCGCAAGAAAGTTCAAAATGTGGCTGTAAGTCCTACAGATAATGCTGCTGGACAACCAAGAAATAGGCCAGCTCCTGTAAAAAAGCCTGCTGAAGACGAAGTAAAAGAAGTTTCTCAAAAAGAAATAGACGACAAAATCAAAGCTACACTTGCACGATTAAGTGGAGGTGGAAAGAACAAGCGTCAGAAAATCAGAAGAGACAACAGAGATCAAAAAAGAGAAAAACAAGATGCTATTGATGCCGAAAACGAAAACAATGAGAAGACATTATCTCTCACAGAATTCGTTTCTGTACAGGAACTAGCCAACTTAATGAATGTCGGAGTTGGTGAAGTAATTACAACTTGTATGAGTTTGGGTGTGATCGTATCTATCAATCAACGATTGGATGCTGAGGTGATCGAATTACTCGCAAATGAATTCGGCTTCGAAGTCAAATTTGTGAGCGCAGAAGCTATATCTGATACCGAAGAAGATTTAGAAGACACACCAGAAAGTCTTAAACCTAGAGCACCGATTGTAACCGTAATGGGTCACGTAGATCATGGTAAGACATCCCTACTTGACTTTATCAGAAGTGCAAATGTTGCATCTGGTGAAGCTGGAGGTATCACTCAACACGTAGGTGCTTACGAAGTAAAAGTAGGCCCTGACAAAAAGAAAATTACGTTCTTAGATACTCCAGGTCACGAAGCCTTTACAGCCATGAGAGCTAGGGGTGCTAAAGTTACGGACATTGCAGTGATCGTCATCGCTGCAGATGATAGAGTCATGCCGCAAACCAAGGAGGCTATCAGTCATGCACAAGCTGCAGGTGTACCACTCATATTTGCTATAAACAAAATAGACAAAGATGGTGCTGACCCTATGAAAATCAAGCAAGAACTTAGTGAAATGAATCTCCTTGTAGAAGATTGGGGAGGAACTATACAGTCGCAAGACATTTCTGCAAAATCAGGTTTGAATGTTGATCTTTTACTCGAAAAAATTCTTTTAGAAGCTGAAATTCAAGATCTCAAGGCAAACCCTGATCGCTTGTCAGTAGGAACAGTAATTGAAGCTTCTCTTGATAAAGGTAGAGGGTATGTGACAAAAATATTGATTCAAAATGGTACGCTCAACATGGGAGATCCTATCGTATCAGGTCCACATTCGGGTAGAGTCAAAGCGATGTTTAATGAAAATGGTAAAAAACTTAAGTCTGCCGGACCTTCTACTCCAGTATTGGTATTAGGATTGACAGGCGCACCTCAAGCAGGTGAGAAGTTTAAAACTGCAGCCAGTGAGCAAGATGCTAGAACACTCGCCACCAAGCGTAGTCAAATAGAAAGAGAACAAACCAACCGTGCTTCTAAACGTATATCTTTAGATGAGATAGGAAGACGATTGGCATTGGGTAACTTTAAAGAGTTAAACTTGATCGTAAAAGGGGATGTGGATGGTTCTGTAGAAGCATTATCAGATTCCTTGATCAAACTATCTGTAGAATCAATCCAGGTAAATGTTATCCATAAAGCGGTAGGTCAAATAGCGGAGTCAGATGTATTGCTAGCATCTGCTTCTGATGCGATCATCATAGGATTCCAAGTTAGACCTTCTAATACTGCACGTCAAATTGCAGAACGTGAAGGTGTACAAATCAAGCTGTATTCTATCATCTATGAAGCGCTTGATGAAATCAAAATGGCGATGGAAGGTATGTTAGAGCCTACTAAAGTTGAGAAAATTGTAGCACAAGTGGAGGTACGAGAAATATTTAAAATGAGTAAGATTGGTACCATCGCAGGTTGTTTTGTTACAGAAGGAAAAATAGTAAGGAATAATCACATCAGAATCATCAGAGATGGTATCGTCGTATTCCCTTCTCGCGAAGGTGCGCATGGCGAATTAAGCTCACTGAAGAGATACAAAGAAGACGTCAAAGAAGTCAGAAATGGTATGGAGTGCGGTGTCACCATCAAAAACTATAATGATGTACAAGTTGGTGATGTGATCGAGGCGTATGAAATAACTGAAACTAAGACTAAATTGGCTTAAGCACTAGTAATAGAAATACAAGCAAAGAAATCCCATTGTCAAATGATATTTCTTTGCTTTGTTTTTAAATTGTTTTCTAACAAAACCGATAATTGCCTCTTAGTATTTCTAATCTACTTTTGTGTAAATCTATCATGGAAATATATTACTGAATATTTGGTCAATGGATGATATTCTTGCAATTAAAGAAAAGTTTGATTTCTATGTTGATCTATACAATAGAAACAAATTCATTTCTAATGATCCAATTGGTATACCACACCGATTTCAGCTAAAACAAGATATAGAAATTGCAGGGTTCTTTGCAGCAATTTTTGCTTGGGGCCAACGGGTGACCATTATTAGCAAAGCTAATGAACTTATGGCTTTAATGGGTGATGATCCTTATCACTTTATCATCAATCATACGGATAAAGATTTAATGCATCTTACTACATTTGTACATCGTACCTTTAATAGTACAGATTTGTTATTTTTTATCAAAAAGCTAAAAGATCATTATCTCCTTTTTGATTCCTTAGAAGATGCGTTCCTACTTGATCAAGGAGATCGTTTTGAGATGACAACCAGTCTCAATAATTTTTATACTTATTTTACTGACGATCCTCTTTGCCTGCAACGAACTAAAAAACACATTGCAAATCCCCAAAATGGGTCAACATGCAAAAGGTTATTGATGTACCTGAGATGGATGGTGAGAAAAGATGATCATAATGTCGATTTTGGCATATGGCAGCGCATACCCATGTCTGCATTAATGATACCTTATGATGTCCACGTAGATAGAATAGCACGTCAACATTCTTTAATTACCCGTACCCAAAAAGATTGGAAGACAGTGGTAGAATTATCAGATATTTGCAAGCTAATGGATCCGATTGATCCAGCTAAGTACGATTTTGCCCTATTTGGTTTAAGTGTAAATCTGGAGCACAAATAATCTTGGAAAGCCTATTTCCAACCTCTTTCATTTAACCATTTTAAAAGGAGCGTTGGCCAATCTTTTAATGATGTTTTGTCGTCGGGAGCCAATCCATACCCATGGCCTCCACTCGGGAAGATATGAAAAGAACAGTTTTTTACCCCTTTTTCTGCCAGCATTGACATATATTGAAAACTATTTTGGACTGGCACGGCTTTGTCATCCATACTATGTACAATAAATGTAGGAGGCGTGTTGGAGGTGATTTGTTTATGATTAGAATATTTATCAACCAAATCTTGTGAAGGCTTCTTGCCCAACAAATTTGTCTTTGACCCTTTGTGCGTAAAGTCATCTTCCATGGTGATGACTGGGTAAATTAGGATAGATATGTCTGGGCGAAGTGAAGGGTCGGCATAATGTACAGCAGCGGTTGATGCCAAATGCCCTCCAGCTGAAAACCCCATGATGCCAACTTTATTTGGGTTAATCCTTAATTCTTTACTATGATCTCTTACATATTTCAAAGCAGTTTGAAGATCTAACAAAGGTACTTCAGTTTTATTGGTCATCGTACGGTCGTCAGGTAAGCGACTATTTACCACGATGCCCACTATACCCGCTTCATTAAGTATTTCTGCCACTTTTACACCTTCCTTCAAGTGCGATAGCAAGCCATAACCTCCTCCAGGACAAATTAAAACACAAGGCATACTGTCCTTTTTCGTTTTTGGGAAGAAACATTCTATATCAGGTGTTTGAATGGTCTTTTTGCGGGTAATAACATCTTTTTCATACTCATAGACATTGCCAATCTGATTTTCTATTTTAAATGGTATTTTGCCATTGGGATACAAAGCAACAACTTTCTCTTGAGATGAAACTAACATAGGCATAATTAAAAAGAAAAAACAATTTAGTAAAGTGACTTTTGACATTGTCGAAAATTTAAGAGGTGAAAATATAAAAACATGAGGAACTTTTATTAGATATCAAATTAAAACCATTTTTAAATTTAAAATTTGCCAATTTTTACGCTTTATTTACCAAAAATAACAACCATCCGAATACATTAAACGGTATCTTTAACCTAGATTAAATTTATAAAATGATACAGAAGACGATTTGCGTACTATTTTCTCTTTGCTTGCTTTATACGTGCAAAGGGCAAAATAAAGACATCAATTTATCAACCATCCAAAAGGATTCAACTCCTCCAAAAGCTATTTCTAGAAATATTATTCAAGATAGTAAAGGTAATATTTGGATCGCTGCTTTTGATGGCGTTTTTAAATATGATGGAAAAACCTTTACAAATGTGATTGGCTCTGTCAGTAAGGCACGTTTTTTTTCTGTGCTAGAAGACAGTAAAGGCACATTGTGGTTTGGGTCTATTGGGTCTGGAGTTTATCAGTACGATGGTAAATCATTCAAAAATTGGACAACAAAAGATGGACTTATTAGTATGGAGATCACAAGCATTTTTGAAGACAAAGATGGGCATATTTGGATAGGTGCTGCAGGTGGTGTAAGTCGATATAATGGCAAAACAATTCAAAATTATATCTTATCTAATGATTCACTAAGCCTCGACATTAGTGGAGGAGCCTTCAATGATTCTCCCCCTACTCTTAGAGTTAACTCAGTCCTTGAAGTTAACTCCATTATTGAAGATAAATCAGGTAAGTTATGGTTTGCCACAAGAGGGAACACTTTCGTTTTTGATGGTCAGACATTCGAAGTTGTGCGTGATAATGATTTTACTTTTAAAAATGTACGGTGCCTCATTGAAGATACAAAAGGCAATATTTGGCTTGGAGGAAATGACGGCTTATGGAAATTTGATGGTAATAAATATACCCAGTTAAATCACATGTTTGTAGGGCACATCTATGAAGATAGCAATAACTTTATTTGGACCAGCTCACAAAAGGAAGGTTCTTCAACTTGGGTTCTTTCACGATACGACAAGACACACTTGTCAGGTATAAGCCCTAAACCTGTCGAGATAAAATCTGACGATAATATGTATTTTGGGATAATGGAAGCTAAGAACGGAAGCATATGGTTTGGTTCTTTAAATGGGGTATATCAATATCTTGATGGCAATATCATAGACTTTAATTAGTTACAAAAGTTTCGGTGTTTGTTAAATAGCTGATTTCGATTCATTATTTAATACTCATATTTATTGATATGAGCGTATTTATTGTTAACTATCAAACACTTAGATCTTTTTATTGGAATATGTGTACTTTTTTACCGAAGAATTTTATTAAAAAAGGAGCGAAGCCCTGGAATCTTCGTAACCAAGCGATACCGCCCTCATGTTTGGGGACGCATTCCTGTAATCTAAAACAGAAGAAACACATAATATTAAAGTGTAATACCTCTAATTAACGAATAAACTTCCAAGAGCGTTCTTACCATTAATTGCTCTAGCCCCAAAGCTATTTATTTAAACCCAGATTTGAATTCATGCCCAAACATGTTTATGCAACATTTAATAAAGTTTCTTAACTTGACGGGGCACTAGTGCTGCGTCTAATTAAAAAAATAAAAGAAGAAAAACATATATTGGATATTTAAATATTACAAATTAATATAATATGTTTGTGGCTAAATATTAAAAATCAAAATCTATGTCA
>JALHLK010000037.1 GCA_022844565.1 Saprospiraceae bacterium | reverse complement strand
GAAATAAAGAATCTGTAAAGATATCTTGGTCATTTACAACGGACTTAGCAAGGAACAAAATGAGCAATAAATACCCGATTTTAATTTGAATCTTTAATTAGACGCAGCACTAGTGCTCCATCCTATTAATGAAACTAATTAAATGTTGTTCTTTTTCCAAATCTCTGCGTTAAAAATACTCAGAGTAGCGCTGCTATTGTAGTAGTAGCTGTGTCACGGAGGCCACAGTTCCGTGCTAAAATCGTTGCGACGATTTCTTAACGCACTTCATCTTGATCTTTGAAAAAATTACTGCCATTATAATTTAGATCTTAAATAGGACGGAGCACTAGACTAAATCTTCACCAACTTCTTAGTTACAACCATATCATGTGATTTTAAATAAATCTTCAGAAAATATACTCCTTTTGGTAAATCACCTACATATAACTTGCTACCAGAATCTAAATCTGCGTAAGTACTAACAATTTCTCCAGTAAATGCTACTAAATCTACTTTAACATGTCTTGACTCAATGATAGAAAAATCAAGCGTAATATAATCTTCAGTTGGATTTGGTTTTATAGTAAATTTATTCAACAATTCTTCCTCCAAAGAAGTAATCATAAAATTCAAAGCCTCACTTTTTTTACTTTTGCACCTGTCAACAACAGCTTCTGCAGTGTAATTTCCCGAGAATTTTGGTTTAATAACCTGAGTTGTGTCGGCTATTCCTATATTATTCCAATACCAAAAATTAGTCTTGGCACTAGATTGAATCTCCATATTATTTACAATAGAAAGAGAGGGTGCAGGTGGAGCAGGCTTAATATTAATATTGATTTCAGTTTTGGCACTTTCACAACCAGTATTAGCCGTTTCCGTTACAAAAAATCGGTATTTTCCTGCCTGATTAGAGGAGATTACTGGAATTTGAGAAGATCCTGCCTTGGTTGTATCTGTGTACCACAATATTTTGCTTGTAGGATTGTGATCTACTCTTAAAGGTCTAACATCTTCATCGTTTTGGCATAATTCTTTTTGATGGTATACGAAAGGAGCTTCTGGAGTGTATTTTACATTGATAACTAATGTCGCTTTTGAGCTTTCACATCCTAACTTACTTCTCTGACTAACATAATACGTTATTGGTATACCATATACTTTGGTTGAATACGAAGGAGTCACATTACTACTAATGGTGGAATTAATTGTCTGATACCATCTCAATTCATTGTTGCTATCAAAATTCACTTTTAAAGGGACCAACGCAGCATATTGGCATATGTCAAGGTTTTCAGAGACAGGTGTCATAGGATTAGGCACTACTTGTATATTTAAAGAAACTCTTTGACTCTCACATCCTTTTTGACTTTTTTGACTTACGAAATGCTGTGTGGTTCCAGGATTTGCTGTTGTAACTGAGGGAGCTTGGGTACTTCCTGTATTGGAGGTAAAAGAAGTATACCACCAAATTTGATTTCCAGGATTAGCTGTTACGTTTAAGGGCAAAGGAGTTGCATTTTGGCAATACTCTTTATTTTCTACTATTGGTACTGCTGGAGGGTTATTAATTTTAATTTCTAAAGTTGCTTTTAAACTCTCACATCCTTGTTGACTTTTTTGACTTACGAAATACTGTGTAGTTCCTGGAATAGCTGTCGTAACTGATGGAGCTTGGGTACTTCCTGTGTTGGAGGTAACAGAAGTATACCACAAAATTTGATTTCCTGGATTAGCGGTTGCGTTTAGGGGCAAAGGAGTTGCATTTTGGCAATATTCTTTATTTTCTACTATTGGTACTGCTGGAGGGTTATTAATTTTAATTTCGATAGTTGCTTTTAAACCCTCACAACCTTGAGCATTAGTCTGACTAACATAATAAAAACTAGATCCAGATTTAGTGGAAGAAATAACTGGAGGTATCAAACTTGCCGTTGTACTTGTGTCTGTTAAGTACCAAAGCAAAGTATTCCCTTCGTCAGCTTTGATCGGTAAAGGTTGGGTATTTGCATTCAAACAATACTCAAATCGCTCACTTGATAATTGCTTAGGTCCTATAGCACATAAGTCAATAAGAGGCAATTTTGTAGAAAATGGACTTGCAAAAAAATCACTACTTTCTTCCGGAATAGCTGCGGCAATTTGATAGAAATATTTTTTACCTTTCTTTAAATTATGTAAAGTAATGGAATCTTTGTAAGTGAGAATATCAGAATGAATACCTTCTTCATTATAGAGCCTTAACCAATTTACTTTTACAGCTTTGTCTTTACTTTCTATAAAAAGCTTGTAGCTGGTTTCTGAAACTTTTTTTGTTTCTTTTACCACTGGTATTGATAATGTGGTATGGGCATAAATACTTGTATTGTAATATTCAAATTGAGAACTCAACGTCGAATTGTAAGCTCTTATTTGTATTGTTACTCTCCAAGAAGGTAAAGCCATATTGTCTGCTTCACTTAATTCGAACGTGACATTGTCAGTATCTGTATTTTTTACAATAAAACCACTCCGCCATGAGGCCCAAAAAATGACTTCATAACCAGTTGCCCCAGGTACCGGATCCCATCTATACTTCATTGTTTTTTTATCTTTATCGTATTTTTCTAAAACAATTCGGTGAGGATTTCCCAGTTTTTTAGGTTCTTCTACAACCTCTTTAAGCCTTTTGCTGCAAACAGGACAAGTGTAGCGACCAGCTCCATATGCCATCATACAATTTCGATTTGGTATATAAATACCTGTAGCAATAGAGTCAATCCCAACATCAGGTAAATGAAGCAAGTCTTTCCATCTGATTTTTGTAGAGTCATTGGTTATATCTTTATTAAAACTTATTTCTTTTCCCTCATAATATTCATCAGCCAGATTTCCTATTGAATGAGCAAGTTCGTGATTGACAAGGTAATTTGACCAAAGTGAATCTGTACTTTTATACCTTGTGGCCAGTGCTACACCTTTAAAAGAAGCGCGGCCCGAACTGTGATCTTCATCATTGGTAATGATCAAGACATTATCCGAAAAAGGAAGATACTCTGAGGCCAAATTTCTTGCTTTATATGTCGACGAATCATCTAAGTAATAAGCTCTGAACGAGTTAAGAAAATAAACTCCAAAAAAAGTATTTTTTATATTTTGTATCTGAATTGGATCAGTAGGCAGTGGTGAGCTTGTCCTTAAACTTATTCCGGATTGTTGAGATATCGTGCCAATAGAAAAAATATTCATCTTTGGTAGAAGTCTCGAAAAAATATCATTTCTTAAAAATATATCTTTTACCTTCTTTGCATCTTCTTTAAATTTAGGAATTTCCGATTCTGTGTATCCCTCTCCAAGAATTACCAAATCATACGTATGCTCGCTATCACCAACATATTGAATCGTATCTAATTTCATTGTCTGTGAAAAAAGATTGTGAAAGCAAAAAAGCATTATAAAGACCAAATATTTCATTTTGCTAAATTTTAAGTTGATTATTGGCTGTAAATATAGTTTTTAGATATTAGTCTACTATATATATGTTTATACATTTTTTTATAAAACCTATATATCTAGAGTGGAATTTGTCGTAAGGATTCAAAATACAATAAAATAAGCACTTTTACTGACTGAAGCATAGCCCAACTATGGTGAAGCATGAGCTCCGTTAAGAATTGGTGCCAAAGTACCAATTTTGGAGCGAACTACAAGCTCTGTCTTGTAGCTTATACATGGGCTTAAAAGTAAACGTAACTTGAGGCCGCAACAGAATTTTCATTTTTTAGGTAAAGCTGATATTTTGGTCTTCGGACCAATCAATTTGTGCGAGAAAGTGATTATCTTTATAAAGTCTTTAAATATTCCAAAAGTTGTTTTTTCTCACCCGAAGAAAGATGATCTCCAAAATAATGACCTACATTAGAATACCCTGGCAAATTGGTATCATAAGTCTCTTTGTTATCTTTTTTCGTTTTGACAGTGTGGATTAGGCCCATTTTGACATGATCATAATTTGATAAAGAAAGGGTTTTTTGCCAAATTGCAGGTCTCTTTTCACTATCAATTACCCCATCAAGTGTGGGTACACTACCATTATGAAAATACGGTGCACTTGCCCAAATACCACTCAAAGGAGGGGCTACATAGCCCTCAGTAGGCTGTAATTTAGCAATACCCTGCCCTTTAGAAAACCATGAGGCATTGTACCATTTCACAAATTCAGGATTCTGTTTGTAAAAATCAATAATAGATCTATCTGTTTTAACCAATTTCTGATCCACTAATAAGTTATTATAAGTAACTGAACCTTCATAATTTCCGTGGCATCTTTGGCATGTTTTTTCGAAAATCACTTTGCCTTTGTTAGCAAGGTTTTGATCGATTGATTTGGTGTATTTTGGAGGTTCTAATGTATTGATATACGCTATGACGTCAATAAAGTTTTGATCTACTATTTTTGCTCGAGTCGTATCTTTCATTGTCAATAAGCTTGCTGCCATAATTTGTCTTGCAAAATCACCTACTCCTAACCCGTTGTAATAAAGAGTTTTTTTATATTTCACATTCCAAAGTGGGGGCACATCCAGCGGATGGACATCATTGGGAATACTAAAAGATGGTTTTTCCAACCATTCTAATGTCTCAATATTTCGATGGGCGGCTAAGATTAAGGCCAACTTATCGGCTGAGTTGCTTCCAATTGTTTTGGTGATTAGGTTTGGACCAACTACTTTTACAGACCTAATGAATGGCTCAAAAGCTCGGTATTGAGCGGAGTTTTTACCATAAGTAGCGGTGATTAAACCATCTAAGAGCGGAGCAAATGCGCCTTGATCTTCTGTGAAATCTGCAAAAGTATTACCTAAGCCAAGGACAAACTTACCATCCACATATCCTCCGTGGCACTGAAAGCAGTTAGGGGCTACGATGCTGATTTTTTCTGAATTTAGAACTTGCGTATATTGATAATTAATTGTTTGATTGGGGCCAGTTCGTTGAAGTTCATTTAACCCATGATTGAAAGTTCCCAAAGTAGCTCTAAACAATTCTTCTGGAATGCCGCTATCGACAATATCTCCATACAACATATATTCTTTTCCTTTAGAAACATTTCCTGATCTTTGGGGTGATTTTGCCATTTCAGTAATACAATTCGGACAATTCTCTATATCTGTCATGACTTCTTTTTCACAACTAGAAAACATAAAGAGTATAGAAGCAAGCAAAAGTAAGAAATGTGTTTTTTTCATTAAGTGAATTATTTCTTTAGATTTTTAGGTTAAACTTCAATTCCAAAGGTTTGGTTTATCAAATTTGACAAAAATTTACTTCATCGAGCTACAATACTTTTTGATATTCTTGCAATATCGCTCTATTGTTACTTTCATTCCGTCTCCCACTACCGTATTGATTTTTGATAAAATTGAATGCTTAACCTTTGAAGGAAAGGGAAAAGGTAAGATATTTTTGTCTTTATCTAATGCTATAAAATCTTCATCATAATTACCTCTTGCTATGATATAGTATTTGAACTCAGAAGGATTAACAAACATGGTATCCAAATCTCCTCGTTCGTTATAAAAATAAGGTTGAACGATGCCCTTCTCAAAATCATTCCAAAGACTATCAGGTATAAACCTTAATTTATCTGCATTAACATAGTTATCTTTAAACAGTTGAATAACTTTTTGACTATATGCCTTCCTATTATCAATGTGTTTTAAAAGTTGGTTTTGAAAATATTCTTTTTCCTTTTGAGCAGAAGCTTTATTAATTGATAACGTATAGAAATCAAGTTTCGGTTTATTCATATACAATCGTACCAAGGCAAATTGTTCTTGACAATTAACTTGTGAGTGAATTCTATCAACAAATATCATCTGAAAAACTACTAAAAATAACATAGTAATTCGACTTTTATTAAAATGGTATTTCATGAGCATTAAAATGGAATAACAAAATTAACTAAAGGTAAGTAAATAACAGCTATCCAATTTAAAGTGATCATTTTTTTAACAAAAAGCGGAAGGATCACTTAAAATGGACATTTTTTGGTTGAACAGTCGGGGTCCTGAATAGTTACAATAAAGCTTGTAAAATTAATTTATCCTTAAATGTAAAAAAATATAAAATAATTGTTCTAATAATACTATTTTTAGCCCCAAAATAAAACAATAAAGTAGGCTTTACATTTTAGCTTTATATGGTATATTGCTTAAAAAGTAAGAAATAAAAAGGTTATGGATCAATTAAAAGAAAAGTTTAGGAAATTAGCAGAGGTCAAAAAGGAAGAACTTAAGAGACTAAATAAAGAATTTAGTGAAGTACAAATTGATACCGTAAATGTAGGACAAATCATTGGTGGTATGAGAGGTATTGAAGCAATGCTATGGGATACTTCTTCTTTAGACGCTGATGAAGGAATACGATTTAGAGGATATTCGATACCAGAATTACAAGCAAAACTACCAAAAGCTGAAGGTGGCACCGAACCATTGCCTGAGGGTCTATTTTGGTTGATGCTTGTAGATGAGATCCCTACCGAAGAAGAGGTAAAATGGTTGAGTAATGAATGGAGTAAAAGATCCATAGTAAATGATAGCGTGTTTAAGGCTATTGATGCACTTTCTATTGATACCCACCCTATGACCCAATTTACAGTTGCCATCATGGCAATGCAATCAAATAGTATTTTTGCTGCGAAGTATGATGAAGGCATGAGTAAAAATGATTATTGGGACGTGATGTATGAAGACAGCATGAATCTAATAGCTAAGCTTCCTGTCGTTGCAGCATATATTTATAGAAGAACTTTCCATGCGGGCAAACATATACCATCTGACTCTAATCTAGATTGGGGCGGAAATTATGCTAAAATGTTGGGTTATGAAAACGAAGATTTCAAAAACCTAATGCGATTATACCTCACTATACATGCTGATCATGAGGGAGGAAATGCGAGTGCCCATACCGTGCACTTGGTAGGATCTACGTTGAGCGATGCGTATCTTTCATTGGCTGCTGGCATGAATGCTTTGGCAGGACCACTTCACGGATTAGCTAATCAAGAAGTAATAAAGTGGATATTTGAACTCATAGAAGAGTTGGGCACTACAAAGCCTTCAAAAGATCAATTAAGAAAATATATCAACGACACATTAGCATCAGGTAAGGTGGTACCAGGATATGGACATGCAGTATTAAGAAAACCAGATCCTAGATTTACCGCTCAAAAACTATTCGCTGAGCAGTTTATCAAAAATGACGATATTGTGCAAATCGTATGGGACTTATTTGAAGTAGTACCTGAAATATTGGGAGGAATAGGTAAAATTAAAAACCCTTGGCCAAATGTTGACGCGCACTCAGGTGCATTGTTAGTTCACTATGGTTTTAAAGAATATAATTACTATACTGTCTTATTTGGGGTGTCCAGAGCATTGGGAGTTTTAGCTGCTTTGTGCTGGGATAGGGCACTGGGACTCTCCTTAGAAAGACCAAAATCAGTAACTACAGAATACCTTAAAAAAGTAGTTAACTTTTAATTATTAATCAAATCAATTAAAAATTTTATAAATGAATTATCCAGATAATTTAAAATATACTTCAGACCATGAATGGATATTAGACAATGGAGATGGTACTGCATTGGTAGGTATCACAGAGTTTGCTCAATCAGAATTGGGGGATATCGTATATGTAGAAATAGATACAGTAGGGTCTAAAATAGCAAAAGGTGATGTATTCGGTACTATTGAGGCTGTAAAAACTACTTCAGAACTTTTTATGCCAATAGACGGTGAAGTAATTGAATTTAACGCAGTTCTTGATGAATCTGGGGATGATAATCCTGCCATCATTAATGAAGATCCATATGGACAAGGCTGGATTGTGAAAATTAAAATTACCGACCAAAAAGATATAGACTCCTTGCTTACAGCAGAAGATTATACAAGTCTTGTAAGTTAAATCTTTGTTTTTATAAGAATAAGAAACTTTAGGTGAAAATATTTTTTTAAATTACACCAAAAAATAGTTTTTACGCATCTATAAAAAAATGTGTTTTCAAAAGTGAAAATATCAAGGAAAATAGCATTGCTCTGGACAATTATGGTAATCGTAGGAAGTCTATTGCCATCAGCATTTGTAAAGATACAAGCACTTGATTCTATCAGCGGATCAGACAAAGTCCTTCATCTTTCCATGTATGGTGTAGCATCTTTCCTTTGGTTAGCGGGATTAAAAGATAAAAGTAGTACACTTAATAAATACTACGCTGTCATTTTTATTCTGAGTAGCATGGGATTAGTGATTGAAGTTTTGCAAGTTTTGATTACCGTCGGAAGATTTTTCGAATGGTACGATGCTTTAGCGAATTTTGTAGGAACAATATTTGGTGCGTTATTTTTTGCAATATTAAACATGAAAATGAAAAATAATTGATATTTCTAAAAGTTTAATAACACATTTTTTTGAAATTACGAGAGACTCATTATATTTGTCGAAATAAAACAGTCTCAAAAACATTTTATAACAAAAAAAATTAAAAACTATGACAGGATTAGAATTTTCGGGCTCTACCGTTGCGATGGCTGTTTTGGGTTTTGTTGCTATTACTCTACTAACCATCTTCTTTTTAAGAAGTAGGTTTAAAGGACAGCAAGGTTCTCTAACTGAGAAGTATAAAGACTCAACATGGAAATCACCTTTACATGCTCGAACCAAGTACCCTGAAGTTGATTCGTTTGGTTATTACAGACCTTTCATATTGTGGGGATTGTTAGTAGCTACTGGTACTACATTATTTGCTTTGAATTGGACTCAACGAGAAGTCAAATCTGATGTAGTAATGGAAATGGGTACATTAGATGATGAGATCGAGGTAGAACCACCAAGAACAAGTGAACCGCCACCACCACCACCACCGCCACCACCACCGGTAATTAGTGAGGTACCAGATGAAGAAGTCATTGAAGATGTATCTTTTGAGGACAACTCTCTAGAAGAAGAAGAGGCGATCGTGGATGCACCTGTGGCAAAAGTTGAGGAGAAAAAGGCTCCACCACCACCACCACCACCACCACCTGCACCAAAAGTTGAAGAAGAAATCTTCAAAATTGTGGAGCAAATGCCAAGATTCCCTGGTTGTGAAAATGAGAAAGGTGGAAACGAGGAAAAAAAGAAATGTGCAGACATGAAGCTGTTAGAATACTTAGGTAAAACAGTTAAATATCCTGCTATAGCAAGAGAAAATGGTATCGAAGGTCAAGCTGTTATTCAGTTTACAGTTGGTAAAACTGGAGAAATAGAAGATGTAATAGTCTTAAGAGATCCAGGTGCAGGATTAGGTGATGCTGCTAAAGAAGCAGTAGAAACTATGAATAAAATGAAAGATAAATGGGTACCGGGCAAACAAAGAGGTGTTCCAGTAAAAGTACAATATACTGTACCACTTAAGTTCAAATTAAATACATAGAAGGTATTTTTAGCAATTTATGTAAAATATAGAGAGGAGAATGAAGAAATTTGTTCTCCTTTTTTTTTGAGCATTGGGCAGGTCTTAAATGCAATAAAAGGTTTGTTCGGGTAAGATATCGAATCCATTTAATCATTCATTATCTTATTTCATGACATTTTCATTTCTTTGCATAAATAAACTTAACGTATCTATGTCAATATTCCGAATTGAAGCCAAGGATAAAAATTCAAAAGCAAGAACAGGTATAATTACCACAGACCATGGAGATATCCGAACTCCAATCTTTATGCCTGTGGGAACACAAGGTGCTGTAAAAGGAATACACCATCATGAATTGAAGGAAATTGTTAAAGCTGATATTATATTATCCAATACGTATCATATGTATTTGCGACCAGGGACTGACATCTTAGAAAATGCTGGAGGAATACATAAATATATAGGATGGGATCGCCCTTTACTCACCGACAGTGGAGGTTATCAAGTGTATTCCCTGAGTGGCATGCGAAAAATCAAAGAAGAAGGAGTGAAATTTCAGAGTCATATAGATGGTAGTTATCATCACTTTGCCCCTGAAAACGTGATGGATATACAACGTAAGATTGGGGCAGATATCATTATGGCATTTGATGAATGTACACCGTATCCTTGTGAGTACAATTATGCAAAAAAGTCTATGCAAATGACGCATAGGTGGTTGGATCGGTGTATTGCACAACTGGAAAAAAGTCCAGAACTCTATGGCTACTCGCAGACATTTGCCCCAATAGTGCAAGGCAGTACATACAAAGACTTGAGAGAAGAATCCGCCCATTTTATAGCTTCACGCGAACAAAAGATCAATGCCATTGGAGGTTTATCAGTAGGCGAACCCCATGAAGATATGTATGGTATGACTGAATTGGTTTGTGGTATTCTTCCTGAAGATAAGCCTAGGTATCTTATGGGTGTAGGTTTACCAGAAAACATCTTAGAAAGTATTGCTTTAGGCATTGATATGATGGATTGTGTTTTGCCAACGAGGAATGCACGTCATGGTATCATTTATACACCCAATGGTATCATCAACATACACAACAATAAGTGGAAAGATGATTTATCTTTAATTGACGAGGCGGGTATCATGGATTATCCAGTCAAACATAGTAAGTCATATATTAGACACTTATTTAAAGCGGGCGAAGCTTTGGGACCACAGATAGCATCTATTTATAACCTTACCTTTTTTATTTGGTTGGTAAGAGAGGCGCGTGCCCACATTGAGCTTGGAGATTTTTATGAATGGAAGAATGAAATGGTCAAGAAAGTGGCTGTAAGGATGTAGGTATTTGTGAGGGTAAGCTCAAGGTTCTACTAATTTCCTCATATTCTTACATACCAATTTGATTCTTCTTCAATTTTAGTAATTTTGTTTCTGGCTCTTATCCGCTTTGTCTTTTCTGCTTTAGCTAATGATATCGGGCTTATGCTTTGTTGGATTGTAAAATCCTCCATTACTTGCAATTGGTCTAATGTTTGAAGTACCTGAATCAGTGTTGACAGTGTAACGGGTTCGCCCCTTTCGAGCAAGCTGAGGGTAGATGACGTAGTACATCAGTAATTGCTTATCTTCCTTCGAAATAATTTGTGTAATAAAATCGAAATATTATTCCACTTTTAATGTATTTAAATTTCATATTTTCCTATTTGTTTTAAAATTGTTAACAACCATAAGGTACCATCATGGGATTTTGTGACAGAATTTATGATTTTTTTTTATAAAAGAAAAGACCTTTTCTTTACCAAACCATATTTTTATCTCCGTGATTTTTCTGTGATAAAGTTCTTCTATTTTTGTTTTATCAAAATCAAAAGATATGAAGAAAATGCTTTTATTATTTTTAGGAACCTTCTTAATCAGCTCTTGTATTAAGACAGACTTCGTAGAAGAGGTGGTGGTGGCACCACAAATCTTGATTACACCAAATATTACATCTATAAAAGTAGATGACAAAATTCAACTGAGTGGCGTTTTTACAAACAATTATGGTAGAACAGAAAATAAACAGATTTTATGGTCTACAACCACTCCGGAAATTATAAGTATATCGCCTAATGGGCTTATTACAGCACTAAAAGCAGGCGAGGGTGTACTCAAAGCAGTGGTGAGTACCGTAGAATCGATTAGAAATATTAAAATAACAACCGATGTCCCTACCCAAATAGGGTCAACCAATAAATCTGGGTCATTTAAGTCTGCTGGCTCGGGGTCTTACACTGTTACTGGAGATGTAAGTATCATCACAGAAGGTGGTAAAAGTAAAATAACTGTTAATGACAAGTTTAAAGCAAGTGTAGGGCCAAGTTTATTTTTATTATTGACCAATCATACCAATGGTAGTTATTCGGTAATGGCTAATAATCCAGTGATCAATGGTACAAGTGCTCAAATTTCTTTAACAAGATTGACAAAATTTGAAGGTTCGATGTCATGGGACATACCACAAGGTATTGACGCAAATAATTATAAGTATGCGCTATTATATTGTACTTTAGGACCTGTATTTGGGTTTGCTGAACTTAAATAATTTTAATAATTTTATCTTCTTTAACATGAAACGAATATTTATTTTTTCTTTCCTATTACTATCTGGGGTTTGCTTAAAAAGCCAAGCCTGGTCAAAGCCAAAAGGTCAAGGATTTTATAAGTTGGATTATACACTTATTCAATCCAAAAATGTATTTGATCCTGAGGGAAAAATTGTTCCTTTTTGAACTTTGGGAAATCATACTTTAAGTCTTTATGGTGAAACTGGAATTACTGATAAATTAACATTGCAGGCATACATACCTTTTTTTGTACGAAATGTATTAAATGAGACAAGAGGTGCCCAATCGGGAACCTTATTAGAACCAGGGATAGAGCACAATAATTTTGGTGATGTGGATATAGCGTTAAGGTATGCTCTGCCTTTTGGAAAGCTACCAGTTAGTGCAATGCTAATGTTAGGTTTGCCAACCGGTAATAGTACGCAAGATTCGGGACTATTCACAGGTGATGGCGAATTTAATCAAATGTTAAAAATTAATACGGGTGTTGGGGCATCAAAATGGTGGACTCAGTTTGGTGTTGGGTTTAATAACCGCACCAAAGGATTCTCAGATGAAATTAGATATGATGCAGAATTTGGCTATAAAATGTTAAATAATAAGCTGTTGTCAATATTCAAATTAGCAGGTATAGAAAGTCTAAATAATGGTACAGAAGGGGCTACAACAACTGGTTTATTCTCAAATAATGTAGAATATCTCTCACCCGGCTTAGAATTTTTGTATTTCATAAAACCAAAATATGGAGTTTCCTTTAGGGCAGCAGGTGCGATCAAAGGTCAAAATGTGTTAGCATCGCCTTCATTTTCTTTTGGCTTTTTCTATCAATAAAAACTTCAAAATAAAAAAATATAACATATAGGACCATTCCTAACGTTTATTTGCCATTAAAGTGACAAAAGTTGCAAAGTAAGAAGACATTTAAAAGAGAATGCTTAAAATTTTATATAAATGAAATCACTAAAAATATCCTTATTGCTTTATCTAATTGTTACACTTTTTGGAGATGTCGCTTGCGCGCAGAGTGTAGGAAAAAAAATTGTTGTTGAGCATTTTACAAATACCTTATGCGGTATTTGTGCTTCCAGAAATCCAGGATTCTATACAGCATTGCGACCAAACTCAGATGTAATTCATATAGCTTATCACCCTAGCTCGCCTTATAGTTCATGCCTGTTTAATAACCAGAACAGAGCAGAAAATGATTCAAGAACGAGACATCATGACGTATTCGGAGGTACGCCTACATTTATTATTAATGGAGCATTGAGAGGCACCTCAGCTGTCCAGAATGCAACAGTATACAATGAATTTAGAAATCAAACATCTCCACTCTCTTTAAAAGTTTCACTTATTCCATCAGGTCCTGACTCTTTAGAAGCTATGGTCGAAGTGCAGGCGGTAGATCAGCATAATTTTGACACACTTTTTCTTTTTGTACCGATGGTTGAAGATACTGTATTCTATGCCGCACCAAATGGAGAAAACACGCATTATGATGTATTTAGAAAGTCGTTTACAGGTACTGAATCTCTTAAATTTAAAGCACCGATTAGAGGTGGGAATGCTTTTAAGTATAATAAAATGATTGCAAGAAATAGTATATGGGAGGCCACTAGATTGTATACCATCGCAATAATATCAGATGTCAACCGAAATGTGGTACAAACGGAGCGCTCTCCGCTATTCAAAGCTGTCCTATCATTGTCCGTAAAGGAAACAGCAAATGATCTAACCATTGTTTTTCCTAATCCGGCAACAAATTTGCTAAAATTAAAGTCAGAAATTACGCTTATGAATGAGCGATTTGTGATTTTAGATCTTTTAGGTAGAGTAAAATCTACTGGGCAAATTAATGACAATGAGTCCATTGATATCAGTGAACTTATTGCAGGTCAATATCTTATAAAAATAGAAACAGACTCAAAATTGATTACAAAATTATTTTATAAACTATGATGATCCACAAAGATTTTAATACTGCATTTTAAATCTTACCTGAAAATCAAAAATGGGTTCCGTAGTGAAGGTCAAAAGTACAATAAAATCAGCACTTTTTGCGACAAATCATAGTCACCGCTATGGTGCGAAGCAAAAAGTGAGTGTAACGCCTGATTTTGAAGTAATTTTGAGCTGTAATAGGAAATCCATTTTAGATTTTCAGGTCTTAGCTCTAAAATCCAAAATTCTTCTCTATCTTTGATTTATACATTCAAAATAACAAAACTAATACAATGAAGAAATTACTAATAATGATGATGGCTGTGTTTTCTCTTGCAGCCTGTGCTCAAAAAGCAAAGACCAATGTTATATCAGAACCAGAGGCACTTTCAAAACTAAAAGGCAATCCTAATGTCAAAGTAGCAACATTTGCAGGGGGATGTTTTTGGTGTACAGAGACCATATTTGAAAACATCAAGGGCGTAAAAGAGGTCATCTCGGGCTACGCTGGAGGTAAAGAAACCAATCCTACTTATGAGACGGTGGGTGCAGGTATGACCTCTCATGCAGAAGCTTTTCAAGTATATTATGACCCATCTATTATTTCGTTTAAAGATTTGGTACGTGTATTCTTTGCTTCTATCGATCCTACCATCGTGAATGGGCAAGGTCCTGATCGAGGTGCTCAATATAGGACAATCGCTTTTTATACGACGGATGAAGAGTTGGCCGTGATCGATCAGAAAATGAAAGAAGTTGCCAATGAATATACTAAGCCAATAGCTACGCAAGTGAGAAAATTTGATACGTTTTATCAAGCGGAAGATTACCACCAAGACTTTGTAAAAAACAATCCTAACCAAGGATATGTAAGAGGCGAAAGCATACCACGTAGAGAAAGAACGCTGGCGAAGGTCAAGGATCTAGTAAAACAGAAGTAATGGCCAAAATAGTAATCATAGGCAATGGAATAGCGGGTTCGACAGCAGCGCGATTCATCAGAAAAGCCAGTGAAAATGAGATAATAATGATTTCTTCTGAAACTGACTTTCCATATTCTCGTACTGCATTGATGTACATTTACATGGGCCATATGCGATTTGAAAATACAAAGCTTTATGAAGATTGGTTTTGGGAAAAAAACAGGATTCAACTTAAAAAGGCTTTTGTACAAGAAATTGACACGAAAGGTAAATTGATCAAGCTAACCAACGAAGAGGTAATCTCATATGACAAACTCATTTTAGCTACTGGGTCTAAACCCAATAAATTTGGTTGGCCTGGTCAAGATCTAGAAGGTGTACAAGGCTTATACCATTACCAAGACTTGGAGAAAATGGAGATAGCTTCTCAAAAAGGTATCAAAAAAGCGGTAATTGTAGGAGGAGGATTGATTGGTATTGAGATGGCGGAGATGTTTCATAGTCAAGGTATATCCGTCACATTACTGGTAAGAGAAGATAACTTTTGGAATATCGTCTTACCAAAAGAAGAATCAGAAATGATCAATCAACATATCTTAGCACATGGTATCGACCTTAAGTTGAAAGAAGAATTGCTAGAAATCAAAGGAGAGAATGGAAAAGTGAGTTCGGTAATTTGCAAAAATTCTGGTGAAGAAATAAGTTGTCAGTTTGTTGGATTAACAGTAGGTGTGAGCCCAAATATTGATTTTTTAAAATCTTCCGATCTTACACTTATTAGAGGAATTGTCGTTAATGAATATTTAGAAACTTCAGATAAAGATATATTTGCCATCGGTGATTGTGTGGAGATTGCCCAGCCACTTCCCGGTAGAAGGCCAATCGAAGCCATATGGTACACTGGTAAAATGATGGGTGAAACAGTAGCTTCAACAATTTGTGGTCAACCACGAAAATACGATCCAGGTATTTGGTATAATTCTGCAAAGTTTTTTGATGTCGAATACCAAGTATACGGCAACATTCCAACGACTATACCAGATCATATTTCATCCTTGTATTGGCAGCACCCCAAACTATATAAGGCCATCAGAATAAACTATGAGAAAGATACAAAAGTTGTAACTGGATTTAACCTTATGGGTATACGATATCGGCATGAAGTATGCGATAAATGGATAAAAGACAAAATAATGATAGAAGAAGTACTTAAAAATTTGTCCTTAGCCAATTTTGATCCAGAATTTTTTGAAGAATATGAGGGAGCATTGCTACAATTGTATAATCAAAACCACGGTACTCATCTGAGACTACAGCAGAAAAGGAAGTTGAGTTTGGTGGAGAAGTTTTTGGGGTGATACTGAATATAAATCATTGTTGGTCACATAATTTGACTATTCAATAAAGAAACTAATAGTAAAATTTTTTTGTTATTTTTGAAAAGTTATAAGATGGAAAGTACTTTTATTTTAAGGAAAGATCAGTTAGATAATAAGTTTTTAGAAGGAATTAAGAATATTTATAAAGACTCTAAATTGATTCAGATTATTGTAAGAGAATCTGAAGATTTCGACCTCTTTCAGTCTGAAACCAATCTTGAATATTTGGCAAGATTGGAAAATGCTGTGGAAGGACTCTCGAAAGGAGAAAAAATAGAATTGACAGAGGAGCAATTTGAAACATTGGCTGCAGATTTATTAAAATGAAGATATCCTTTTACAACGAAGCATATTTAGATTTCTGTAATTGGGCAATTGTTGATAAGAACGTTTTCAAAAAGATTGTACAATTAATTAAAGAAATCAAAAGACACCCTTTTGAAGGTATGGGTAAGCCAGAACCATTAAAAGGTAATTTGTCTGGTTATTGGAGTAGAAGAATTACAGAGGAACACAGAATCGTTTACTCTTATCAAAAAGAAGAAATCACCATTATTGCCTGTAAAGGCCATTATTAACATACCTAACAATAAAAATATGCAACATAAATCAATATCCATAGCCGCTCACCATCTGACCAATGAGCTTACATTTTTACAAAAACTAGCTATGAGTTTAGTCTCTTTAGGCCTTTTACTCATGATGGTTTATTGGTTTCAGTTTAAAACTGACAATGCTTCAACTTGGCTTTGGAGCTCCTTGTCGCTACTCTCTATTGGTAGTTTATGGTATAGCTACGAACTTTACAAAAATACACATCCTGGCATAAAAAACAATGGCGTTTGGCATGCTGCTTTGACGAATAGAGGTGCAATAGCATGGGTTTTAGCTGTTTTTTTGACCGGGTTTTATGTGTTATTATATTGGTATCCGCAGTATTTAGGTCAGGCAGGTGAAGGTGAAGCAAACAAAGGCTTAATTGGTCTTTTTGACCCGCTCAGCATGTTTTTGAAAGGCAAACCGGCAAGTCAATGGTTCGTATATGGAGCATTGTACACCTTGACAATCATGCTGATGGGCATTAAATTTATTTACAAATATAGACATAATAAATATCAAGTCTATCGGACCATTTCTATCATATTCTTCCAGACAGCTATTGCCTTTATATTGCCAGAAATCATGCAAAGTCTCAACAAACCCTACTTTGATTTCAAAAATATATGGCCGCTCAATTATTATTTTTTCTTTGATTGGAACATCGATGGTATGCTAGCCGCGGGTACTTTAGGGTATTTTATGCTATTTTGGGGCATCATTTCATTTTTGGTATTTACACCTGTGTTGACATACTTTTTTGGAAAAAGGTGGTACTGCTCTTGGGTCTGTGGATGTGGCGGCTTGGCAGAGACTGCGGGAGACCCATTTAGACAACTATCAGATAAGTCTCTCAAAGCTTGGAAAATAGAGCGATGGGTCATTCATAGCGTCCTTGCTTTTGCAGTTATCATGACGGTGGCAGTTTTGGTAGCTCGATTTACTGGTATAAGGAATATCTTTTTGATCGATAGTGGTACTTTGAGTGGTTGGTACGGATTTATCATCGGGGCTGCCTTTTCTGGGGTAGTAGGTGTAGGTTTTTACCCGATCATGGGAAGTAGAGTTTGGTGCAGGTTTGGTTGTCCTATGGCTGCATATCTAGGGATTTTGCAAAGATTCACCATCAAATTGCCTTGGAAAAAAGAAGCAACGCGCATGTCAAAATTCAGAATCACGACCAACGGTGGCCAATGTATTTCGTGTGGCAATTGTTCTACCTATTGCGAGATGGGTATCGATGTAAAAGCTTATGCCCAAAAAGGAGATGATATTGTACGGGCTTCATGCGTGGGATGTGGCATTTGTAGTGCGGTGTGTCCTAGAGGGGTGTTGAGGTTGGAGAATTTGTAATTGAGAAGGGATTGGATAAAATCATCCTTAGAGTAATTTCAAAAATATGATTTAAAATCAATTTTCTATGTACCAACCCTCTATCCACCAATTCATCCAATCTGCCGACAAAAATTTGCGTTACGGCTTAGTCACCAATGATGCTGCTACCCTATTAGATGGAACTCTGGATCGAAAAGTCTTGCTAGACGAGGGATTTAATCTACAAACCATTTTCTCTCCTGAGCATGGTATCAAACGAGATGGTGCAGATGGACAATTTATTAAGGATGATGTTGATCCTTTGACAGGACTTACAATAGTCAGTCTTTATGGGAAAAAATATGGACCAGATGGTAATGATCTTCAATCTTTAGACGCAGTTATTTTTGATGTGCCCGATATTGGGTGTCGATGTTATACCTATTTGTGGACACTCACTTATGTCATGGAAGCATGTGCAAAGCATAAGAAGACTTTAATCGTATTGGATCGTCCAAATCCATTGGGAGACGGTGTAGATGGTCCTTGGTTGGATGAAGCAACTTGTGCTTCATTTATCGGTCGATGGTCTTTGCCAATGGTGCATGGTAAAAGTCTCGGGGCTTTAGCGCGCTATTTTAATGAAACTAAAAACATTGGCTGCGATCTTCAAGTGATTGATTATGTCTTGGATGGGCCTTTTATTTCAGAATATTTTTATCCCACTAGCCCTGCTATTCAGCAACTTTCAACAGCTAAAATCTATCCAGGGACAGTGCTTTTTGAAGGATTAAATATTGACGAAGGGCGAGGTACTGGGCTAGATTTCAGGATTTTTGGTGCCCCGTGGATGAATAGTATTAAAGTAATGGATTACTATAAATCAAACGGTGGTCAATATGATTTGGAGGAATATAACTACATCTCAAAAAATGGGCAATACTTATCTGAAAATTGCCGTGGGGTTCTTATATTAAATGACAAACGTCCTGATAACAAACCATTTAGCGAGGGTTGTAAATTGATTAGAGCGATCTATCATAATCACGCTGAGGAATTACAATTAGAAAATTACTTGACCAATGCTAATCCTAGAGGTGAGCGGCATTTGGACTTGTTGGTTGGGCTGGCTAAGGCTTTTGAGAAAATATTGGGGTGCGAAATTTAGAGAAATAGGGAATAAATTAGAATGATCACTTCCCATACCTCCCCCTTATCACCCCCAACATATACTCATTGATCCCCCACTGATCTGCCACAGGCTGCTGTGTATAGGGTAGAGTAGGTAAATAGGACGGAGGACCAAATTCTGTTAAGAAGGTGATGGTCTTTTTGCCTGCTGCTTCTTGATTTTTGACAACGGTATCCCACCAACTGAGGAATATGTCGACGGTATTTTTCCATTCGGGTGCGCGAGGGTCGTTGACTTGTGGGCCTTCTTGATGGCCTATGCGTGCGTGTATGTGACCCGTGTGTGCGAGGGCTTGAGTGAGGCTTTCTTTTTGGTCTTGGAGGAGGGATTCGTGTACGTTGGTCCAGTGTGAGGCGTCGAGCGTGAGTTTCATACCTGAATTTCTTTTGAGGAGTTCGAAGGTGATGGGGAGGCTGTAGCACATTCTGCCACGATGGGTTTCGTGATAGATAGGTATGCCAGATTTTGTTGCTTGGTTAAGTGTATATTGTACCAAAAGGCTGTTTTGCTCGTACGAGAAATAATCCTTGCCGGAGTGGCAATTAATGTAAAGCGGTTTTTGAGTCATACTTGAAGTAGCTTCTAAAACGGCCTTTTCAAATTCGGCTTTATGTTGTATGAAATCACTTTTTCCGCTTCCAGCCAAGAAGCCAACTTGCATCTCATGTTTTTGTAATGCGTCAAACAGTGTCTTGGTCTTTTGTTTGTCAGTTGACCACCATGTTTCGATTCCATCATAGCCGGCAGCTTTAGACTTTATTAGTAGTTCATCGAGACTACCTTTCCAACCCCAATCGGTATTCATTACGATTACTTTTAGGTCTGCGGGTTGGTTAATTTTGTCTGTATTTTGTGCAAGTACCGTGCTTAAAGCGATGGATGATTTGATAAAATTTCGTCGTTGCATGTTTTGATTTTATATTTTTTTGGACACTGATGAGATAATCTGTGTAAACATGCAAAAAATAATTTAAATATTGAAGATCAGATGTTTGAAATTTTAAAAATTCGTGAATTTGTGGCTATTAGACTTTTCAAAGGAAACTCAAAAGTCAAATTTTTGTTTGAATGTTTTTACCATGATTTACATATTTTGGTTTTCTGATTTTCACAGATTTTTTGTTATTATTTAATGGAAAGAATTCTCTCCCAATTTATTCCTAAAGTTTTAGCAAATACCTTACTTTTACCCAAAATATAATATTATGCGAATTAAAGTTTTGTTGGTTTTATCATTTATTTGTCTAACTTTTTTAAATCTTTCTGGTCAAAAAAAGGAAAAAAAAGTTGTTCCAACTGTAGTTACACCTGCGATTGAAGAGAAGAAAGAAGATTTCAATGCATTGCTAAAGCCTATCAAATGGAGGAATATTGGCCCTTTCAGAGGTGGCCGATCCGTAGCGGCTTGTGGTGTGATAGGAGATATTTCTACCTACTACATGGGTATCACAGGTGGTGGTGTGTGGAAGACAGATGACATGGGCATTACTTGGAATAATATATCTGACGGATTTATGAAAACGGGGTCTGTGGGAGCCATAGCAGTAGCGCCTTCAGACGCCAATGTGGTCTATGTGGGTATGGGAGAGCATGCTCCAAGAGGTGTGATGACACATCATGGCGACGGTGTGTATAAATCTACCAACGCTGGCAGTACTTGGCAACATATGGGCTTAGAAAAAACACAACATATCTCAAGAGTAATCATTCATCCAACCAATCCTGACGTACTCTACGTGGCTGCTCAAGGCGCTTTATACGGTAAATCAGAGGAGCGTGGTATCTTCAAATCTATTGATGGTGGTAAATCATGGAAAAAAGTATTGTATGTCAATGATAAAACAGGTTGTTCTGAACTATCAATGGATCAAAATAACCATAGAATCCTGTACGCGACGATGTGGGAACATGGCAGAGAGCCTTGGAAAGTGACAAGTGGTGGTCCGGGTAGTGGCGTCTATAAATCTGTAGATAGCGGAGAAACGTGGCAAAAGATACAAGATGGTTTGCCTAAAGAATTGGGTAAAATGGCCATTGCAGTAGCACCTTCTAATGGTCAAAAAGCTTACCTCCTTGTAGAAGCAGATAGAGAGAAAGGCGAGGCCGGACTTTATGTCTCTAATAATGGTGGTACTTCGTGGGATTTGGTGACAGCTGATCAAAAGTTGGTACAAAGGTCTTGGTACTATATGGAGTTATTTATTGATCCTAATAATGAAAATACCATTTATGTATTGAGCGCTCCTGCTTTAAAATCAATAGACGGTGGCAAAACTTGGGAAGGTCTGTATGGTCAGCATGGTGACTACCACGATTTGTGGATCAACCCATCGAATTCTAAAAATATGATTCTTGCTGATGATGGTGGTGCTGTCGTATCATTCAATGGCGGTAAGACTTGGTCTGCACAAAACAATATGCCAACTGCACAGCTATACAGAATCAATGTAGATAATGAAATCCCCTACAATATATATACTGGTCAACAAGATAATACTTCGCTTAAAATAGCCAGTCACGCATTGGGTAGTGGTGGTATTACCAACGTACATTGGCAAGCATCGGCAGGTGGAGAGTCCGCATTTCTTGCATTCGACCCTGACGACCCGAGGTATGTGATGGGTGGCAGTTATTTAGGTACCATCGAACTTTTAGATACCAAAACAAAAGGAGGTACCAATATCATGCCCGCCCCTATCCAGTATTTAGCAATGCTACCCAGCAAGATGAAATACAGATACAATTGGAATGCCCCGATCATCTATTCTCAACACGAAAAAAATACTTTTTACCACGCAGCCCAAGTGCTTATCAAAACAACAGATTTTGGCAAAACATGGCAAGAAGTATCTCCTGATCTTACTAGAAATCAAAAAGATAAACAAGGTAAAGGTGGTGGACCATTCACCAATGAAATCGTAGGCGCTGAAAACTATGGAACAATAGCCTACGTCATAGAATCTCCACACGAAAAAGGTGTAATCTGGACAGGTAGTGATGATGGATTGGTGCAAATCACTAAAGATAATGGAGCTACATGGACCAATGTCACCCCACCCAATTTGGCGGAGTGTCTGGTGAATGCTATCGAAGTGTCTCCTCATGAAAAAGGTACCGCATACATCGCAACAACGAGATATAAATTTAATGACCACACTCCTGGCTTGTATAAAACAACGGATTATGGTAAAACATGGGAGAACATAAATAGCGGAATACCACACGGAGCCTTCACACGTGTAGTGAGAGAAGATGACAAACGAAAAGATCTGCTATATGCAGGTACGGAGACGGGCATCTACCTATCTTGGAATGGTGGTAAAACATGGTCTCCATTTAATCTAAACCTACCGCTTACACCTATAACAGATTTAAAAGTATTTAGAAATAACCTTATCGCTGCTACTTCGGGAAGGTCGATTTGGATTTTGGATGATCTCCATACGATAAGACAGTATGATCTTTCAAAAAAGGATAGCCTATTTTTATTTGAACCATCTCCAGTAACCTTATTAAATTCATACAGTGAGATGAATGGAAATACTGACGATTTTACGGGTAGCAATACTTCTGCTGGAGTCAATCCTGCAAGAGGTGCCGTGTTGTATTATAAACTTCCAGATAGTGTAAAAGGAGAGGTCACCATCACTATAAAAAATGACAAAAATAAAGTGATCAGATTATTCACCTCCGAAAAAGACAAAGAGTTCGTCTCTTATCCTGGAGGTCCGCCTGCTCCAAAATCTATTCCGACCAAATCAGGTTTGAATCGCTTTGTTTGGGATTTGCGACACGAAACAATGATGGGAGCACCTTCCGTATACATCGAAGCTGGTTTTCGTGGTCATGAAGTGGTGCCAGGTACCTATACGATCGAACTTAAGTATGGTGATAAAACACGAACATCAAAAGTTGTAGTGAGCCCACATCCAGAATACAAAATCACTCCAGCTATTTATAAAGAATACGATGATTTTATGACTGAAGTTGAGCAAAATCTCAATGATATGCACAGTATGGTCAAAACCCTTCTTAAGAAGAGTAATCGGATAAATCAAATAAATGCGGACCTCAAAAAAGATGAAAAAATGAAAGAGGTCAGCAAAGAATTGGATGATTTATCTGCTAAAATTAAGGCTTGGGATGAAGACATGGTACAACGTAGGTCTAAAGCCTATGACGATGTAGAGAATTTTGAAAATAAATTTAGCGCAGAATACCTATTCCTTATCAATCATAATGATAACACGATGCCATTGATCAATCAAGCTTCCAAAGATCAAAAAATGATCTTGGACAAGCAATGGCAAATACTTAAATCTCGAGGCCAAGACTTAATAGACAAAGATATTAAAAACATGAATGATAAGCTTTGGAAAATGGGAGTAGGGTCGATTTGATTCAGGATTTGGTAATGGTATCCATGTTTTTTTAACAGATGAAATATGAATTTTAGGTCGTACTTACTAATTATTTTTCCTTTGATCTTGCTCAGTGCTTGTCAAAGCAAAAGTGAAGAAAATGTAATTAAAAAAGAAACCGAACCGATGAGGGGTGTTTGGCTTACCAATATAGCAAGCGAAGTACTTTTTAGCGATCAGGGTATCAAAGACGCAGTTGCATTATGTGATTCTCTTGGGTTTAACAACATTTTTGTCGTGACATACAATGAGGCTTTGACTACCTATCCAAGTAAGGTGATGGAAGCTTTGACCGGACAGAAAATTGATCCAAAATTAGAGGGTCGTGATCCTTTAAAAATACTGATCGAAGAGGCTCATAAATACAATATCAAGGTACATGCATGGTTTGAATTTGGATTTTCTTGTGCCTATCAGAACAAGGATGGAGGCCCAATTTTAAAAGCTCGACCTCATTGGGCTGCCAAAGACCGAGAAGGTAACTTGGTAAAAAAGAATGGCTTTATGTGGCTCAATGCGTTTGATCCCGAGGTCCAAGCATTTGTCAAATCATTGGTACTAGAAGTAGTAGAAAATTATGATATCGATGGCATACAAGGAGATGATCGTCTGCCGGCACTGCCATCTTCCGGTGGATACGATAGTCTTACCGTATCCATGTATCAATCAGAAAATGGTGGAGAATCACCCCCAAATCACGAAAAAGACTACAATTGGATCAAATGGAGATCCGCAAAATTGACCCAGTTTTTATCAGCGTTGGTGAGTGACATCAAAAAAGTAGATCAAGAAGTGATGATCTCCATGGCACCAAGCATCTATCCTTGGTCAGAGCAAGAGTATCTTCAAGATTGGCCTACATGGGTTAATCTAGGTTTGGTAGATTACGTCATACCTCAGATCTATAGATACCAACATGCGCGATATGAATATGAACTCAATAAAATTATGAAGGAGCAACTCGCACCTTCTCACCATGCTAAAGTTGTACCAGGCCTGCTTCTCCAAGTAGATCAATACAACCCTACCGAAGGCATGTTAGATAGTATGATACAAAGTAATAGAAATCACGGATTGGATGGCGAAGTTCATTTTTTCTATGAAGGAATAAAAAAGTTTAAACCTTATTTTTATCAAAAGTACAATCAAATCAACTAATGGAAGATTTCAAAGCATTAGAAAATATATACAAAAACTATTTACTTGATAAAGTGATCCCGTTTTGGGAAAACAATTCAATAGATCACCAACATGGCGGCTATTTCACCTGTCTTGATCGGGAAGGAAAAGTTTTTGACACAGATAAATTTATTTGGTTGCAAGGGCGTCAAGTATGGACATTTGCTATGCTTTATAATAAAGTTGAACAAAGACAATCTTGGCTAGATATTGCAAAACATGGAGCAGACTTTCTTATCAAACATGGGCGAGCGAGTGATGGTACTTGGTATTTTTCTTTAACCCAAGAAGGTAAACCTTTGATTGCACCTTACAATATTTTTTCTGATTGTTTTGCAACACAAGCAATGGCTCAGATGGCTTTTGCTACTGGCGAAGAGCACTACGCACACTTGGCAAAAAGTATTTTTAACAGTATCTTAGAGAGGCGCAATAATCCAAAGCGCAATTGGTCAAAAGCGATACCAGAAACCCGTCCTTTGAAAAACTTTGCTTTGCCCATGATCCTATCAAATTTGGCAATAGAATTAGGTGATATCATGGACCCATCATTAAAAAATGAGTTGATCGATCAAGTCATACATGAAGTCATGGAAGTGTTTTATCATAAAGATTCGGGTATGATTTTAGAAAATGTGACCCCTGAAGGTCATTTTTCGGACAGCTTCGAAGGTCGCTTACTCAATCCAGGTCATGCCATCGAAGCGATGTGGTTTATGATGGATATTGGCGAGCAAAGAGGTGATCAAGCCCTTATTACCAAAGCAAAAGACATCACCCTGCACACCATCGAATATGCTTGGGATAAAAAATATGGTGGCCTCCTCTATTTTATGGATATCCTCAATAAACCTCCGCAACAGTTAGAATGGGACCAAAAACTTTGGTGGGTCCATATAGAAACTTTAATTGCCTTGCTGAAGGGGTATATGCACACCAAAGATGAGCGATGTATGCATTGGTTTAAGATTATTCATGAGTATACTTGGGAGCAATTTGCTGACCCTGAGTTTGGTGAGTGGTATGGATACCTACGAAGAGATGGGAGTGTACTCTTGCCATTAAAAGGTGGTAAATGGAAGGGATGTTATCATGTGCCTAGGGGATTGTATCAGTGTTGGCAGGTTTTGGGTAGATTGTAAATAAAATAAAATGTTTCAAATAATTTTCCCAACTTTTACCTTGCCAAACTTTACTTTCTTTACAACTATGTTAGCAAGATTTTCTTACAAAAGTTTTACCCAATAAGAATTAGACTTTTCTTGAGTTTTTAATGGCTTTCCAAATTTATTTGGCAACAATCCAAATAAATTTGGAGGGCCATTAGGCATTGTTGTAGAGATCATTTTGAATTCAATCCAAATAAGATCCTTAAAATGGATACTCTTCTTACTATAACTTCATAAAATAGCAAACTTCCAAATGTTGTACCCATCAAAATAACGACAAATTTTAGATAAACACTCATATTCACAGGTAGGATAATCGAACACGTTAATCCTAAAAATATCATATGTAGTATGTAAACTGGGTAGGAAGCAGAACTTAAATATGATAAGTATTTATATGGGCGATTAAGGTAATGATGACCAAAACCAAAAATAGCGAATATCCATAAACAGGTTTCCATTGGTAGGTTCACTTGATAAGGGAGTTTGATCAAATTTGCAATTCTTACGTAAAATAAGCCTATAGATATACTTAAAAATATCCATTTATACCGTATAAGCATTTCCCAAAAACCTACACCCGCATAACCAAATAGATATCCAAAAACAAACCCTAACCAACCCAAAAAGAAGCCATGGAATGTGTTTGCATACATTTCATAAATTGCAGGTTTCATAATAAGTACCTCGGCCATAAAACATCCGATGATCAAAATAAAAACAAACGGTGATTTAAATAACTTTTGTAATTGAATGTTGAAATAGTTATTTTCTTTCCCTTTTAAATAAAGAAAAAAGGGCATGGATATGACTACATAAATTAATATGTTACCCAAAAACCACAAATGAGCGGTTTGAGGTGTGTATTGCACCCTCCAGCTATAATAATATTGCAAAACAAGTGTATACATTGGGACGATGATCAAACTCCCAAACAACAAGGGAATCCCTATTCTCAAAACTCTTTCTTTTAACAGTTGTCTCCAATTTCTATTTTGAAATGAAAAATATACACCCAAACCTGAAATAAAGAATAAGATAGGAATACGCCACACATTAAGCATTGACATAGGAGTCCAAAGGCTTGTCCATGGTTCGGTGTTTGTCATAAATCCTACCATCAATCCCCAAGGTTGGAATACAATGGCAACATGATATACCATCAACAAACAAATAGCGATAACCCTAATCCAATCTATATCATACCTTCTTTCACTTCCCATCCTGACTTATTTCAATATTTTAGCAATGATAGGTCTCGTTTTTTCAATGTGTGCATAGTCCAGTTTAAGCCCTAAAGGAGATAATGCGCTGCCCAACATGTCATACACTGGTTTTGCGTCTATAAATGGTGCCTGTATGGTTTCAAGTGCTGTTTGACCATACTTGTTTTTGATTGTTTTGTCTGCTTTTTTATGGAGCAATATTTTGACTATTTCTAATCTGCAAAAAAAGGAGGCTGTCGTTAGTGCTGTTGACCCATCATTATTTTGGATATTAAGTTTAGCACCCGCATTGATAAGTAATTTGGCAATTTCTGTTCTTCCAAATACTGCAGCACTGATTAATGGTGTACTGCCACCCATAGATTCTTTGACATTAATATCAGCTTTGGATAAAATTAATTGCTTTACCTGCTTTATATCGTTCTTTAATACTGCTGTGTGAATGTCCATTTTTTGCTGCCTTAAACTGATTAAATTTATTTTATCAGTTGTTTTAATCAGACATTTTGATGCAAAGAAGTCATCTTTACCAATAAGCAAGTCACGATAAATAACTTTACCATTCTCAGTGTCTAATTTCTTTTCGTAAATTTTATTAGACAAATCGTTTGATACCGGAAGGGTAAGCATCGGCATGGTGAAAACTACCAAACTAATTTTTTTGATTTCAAATTTTAATGAAAATTTCATTTTTTATGTTTTTATATTTTTAATTTAATTATTCTTTGTATAGGGCAAAAAATCACACTTCACAAAGAATTTATTTTTCTTTCTGTCAAAATTTAACAAGATTTTATGCAGATTTCTAGTGCTTCGTCTAATTAATTTTTTAAATTAAGTTGTGAGTTATTTTTGGATAGATCAAGGCGAAAAACGTAGTTGAACTGGCTAGTTCAGCGAGGCTTTTTAACGAAGAGATATTCAAAAAGAGCCACAAATTATTTAATTTTTTATTTAGACGGAGCACTAGTGCTCTGCCTAGATTAAGACTTAAATTATAATGGAAGTAATTTTTTCAAATATCAAGATGAAGTGAGTTAAGAAATCGTCGCAAACGATTTTAGCACGGAACTGTGGCCTCCGTGACACAGCTACTACTACAATAGCACCGCTACGCTGAGAATTTTTTAACGCAGAGATTTGGAAAAAGAACAACATTTAAATAAGATCTTTATTTGGACGGAGCACTAGTGCTTAAAAACTGGCTATCGTATGTAAATTAGCTACTAACTACAAGAAAATTAGTGATAATTGTAGGGGTATTTTATTTATCCGGCCTAAATTCCAAGATGTCCCCTGGCTGGCATTCCAGCACCTTACATATTGCTTCTAGTGTACTAAAACGGATAGCTTTCGCTTTACCGGTTTTTAAAATAGATAGGTTAGAAAGTGTTAAATCAACTTTGTCGGACAGTTCATTTAATGACATTTTCCTTTTGGCCATCATCACATCTAAATTTACTATTATTGCCATATCCTAAATTGTTAATTCACTTTCTTCTTGTAATTCTATACCTCTTTTAAAAATGTGTGCAATCACAAATAGTATCACAGACATAAAAAACCAAACATCACCACCTGAAAAAGGTAACTTTGTTTTATCTGGCATAAGAATACCTTTGCCCTCCAACCACGTGGAATAATCCAATCCATAGTTTGAAAAAAAGCCAATAGCTATTGCCAAATAGGCCAGCATTGAAATGAACTTTCTAATTTCATTATTAAACGGGTGAGTGAGGTTGAGCGTTTTATTAAGAAATATTCTCACGATTAAATAAAACATGATCGTTTTTAATATCAACACAATGCTCATCAATAAAACAACTACCATAAATTGCCCTTTATCAAAATTATAGAGGTCAAAAAAATCTACCCCCTGCCAAGATGATTTTGCGGCCTCAGGATTAAGAAAATGGATGTAAGCGGCATTAAAAATTGTACCTCCTGCATCGACACAGAGCCCAAGAAAAATGATCCACGAAATAACTTCCAAAACTTTTAAAACTTGACGACTACTAATTCCCATATTTTATTATAATTTTAATTAACGATGCAAATATAATAAAAATATATTGATAATCAATAAATATTTATTATTTTAACAAATTATTTTATTTTTAAACATCAAAAGGGAACAAAAAAGTCTTATTTTTATGTAATTGTGATTTAATTTAACTTTGATCTTTTCAGATGAACTCATCTATTAAGGTATCTTTTTTTACATTTTTGATCTCTCAAATCTGGATATGAACCAGTAAGAATGTTTAACCCAGATTAAGCATTAGAAATGAACTTCAAGAAAATTATGCTTCATATTAGTTTCAGTACTCAATTTTCCGTCCTCTATGCAGCTAAGGCTGCACCTGCGGGTGAAAATTTCCGTGCTTCACTACTATTTTGCCAAATTTCCTTTCGAATAAAGTCTAATGCTTAATCTGGGTTAAAAGCAAAATTGAAAAATTTACCTTTTCTCTGATAAGACTACTTTTTTTCTTTAAGAATTATAAATTTATAGTAATTTTAAAACTATCATTGCAACAAAAGAATAATCAAATTTATTATGGCAAATAAAAATGAAGAAACAGCATCCTTTGTATTAAGATTGTCTCAAAAGATCTTTGAAACAGAGGAAGGCGAACCTCAAATAGAATGGAGGGGAAATATTCGACACGTCCAATCGGGCGATGAGACTAGGTTCTCCAATTTTGAAGACGCTCAAGATTTTGTTCAAAACAAGTTGACTTCTATGACTATGAAAGCAGTAGAAGATAAGCCCGAGTCTGAGCAAAAAGGAATATTGTCGAAAAGTTTTGACTTTTGGAAAAAAATGGCAACAGCCACTCCCAAACTAGTTATGGATTCTATCAAAGATCCTAAGAAACAAGCTGCACATTTTCAAGAACAAATTCAAGAACAGTTCCATCAAATATCTGATCTAGTAGGTCAAAAAATAGAGGATACGATTGGACCCAATACTTCAAAATCAGAAATTATTGAAAAATTGGATCACTTGACGCATCAAATGGATATGATCCAAAAAAAACTTGACTCTTTATCACCTCCCGCTAAAAGTAAAAAGTAAATAAATTGTCCACTGCCATTGACGACATATTGCAACGAAGAGAAAATGCCGCTTTAGTCATCCTGACTTTGGGCAACTTTGAAGTATTTGTCAATGGTGAAAAAGTACCAGCCAAAGAATGGAAGAGAGATAAATCCGTCCAACTTTTGCAATTTATGTTGATGGCAAGAAATCGTAAAGCCATGCATAAAGAACAAATTATGGATAGACTTTGGGAAGATGAGATGGATGATCAAGGCTTCAAAGTTGCTTTGCATGGGATTAATAAAGCATTGGAGCCAAAACGCAAATCTCATACTGACCCTACTTATATCGAAAGAATAGGCCATACCTATCGGTTAACTACTGAAAATATTTGGATTGACTCTGTGGCTTTCGAAGCATTGATATCCCTTGCAAACAAAAATATACATGACAACAGTACGTTAGCTATCCGTGCTTATCAAGAGGCTATGTTGCTTCATAAGGGGCAGTTTTTACCAGATAGAATATTTGAAGATTGGTCATCTGATGAGCGAGAACGCTTACAATTAATGTTTCTTAATGCAAGTATATCATTGGCTGAGTTGTTATTGAGTCGTAATCCTGCAGAAAGTATCCAGATTTGTCAAGAAGCACTACTAGTAGATGTTGCTTGGGAAGATGCCTACAGGATACAAATGGCCGCTTTCTTTTCAAGAGGCAATAGACCAATGGCTATTAAAACCTATAAAGTATGCGAAAAGGTACTTTGGGAAGAGATGGCTCTCAAACCTTTACCCGAAACGAGGAAATTGTATGAGGAGATTGTAAGGTCGGAGTAACAAATGATTGAATGCTTGAATGATTGAATGTGAAATCCAAATAATCAAAGTGCTAAAGACCAATGAGGCAATGATTTCAATGGGCAATTCCCCACGGGGCAAAAGGGCAATGATTTCAATGGTCAATTGGCTAAAGCCGCAATGGGCATTGGGTTCAATGGGTAATTCCTTACTAAGCAAAATAAGCGAAGCGAAATCCGCCCTGAGCGGGAGACCAACAGCCAAACGCTAATTCAGCAATTCACCAGCTTAAGACCAAAGACCCTTAGTTTAAGACTAGAGAATTAGATAAGGGCTGAAAATATTTGTAAATGTTTAAAATAATTTATAGATTTGCAATAATAAAAAAGACCGCTCGACGATTCCTGGAATCGGAGCGGTCCTCGCTTGCTGATCTATTTACCTCTTTACAAAAGATGATTCGATATTTTTATTGGATCATCTTTTTTTATTTATCTTCGATTTTTAAAAATTGCATATGTTTATTGTTGATATTGTATATACGACCAATGGGCAAAATATGTTGCATTAAGAATATTTTATTAACAGGAATTTAACTATGAAATCAATCCTACCCTCTCAAAATGAGCTGTTTACCAAAGCTTATGATCAATTAAATCAACAACAGAAGGAAGCCGTAGATGAGATCTATGGTTCTGTGATGGTCATAGCAGGGCCAGGTACGGGTAAGACACAATTGCTTGCTGTGCGGGTGTGTAATATATTAGACAAAGTAGATGCAGATGCCTCCAATATCTTGTGCCTTACGTATACAGACGCAGGCGTAACGGCCATGAGAGAGCGCCTTACCCGTTTTATGGGGAGCGATGCCTACAAGGTGGGAGTCTATACTTACCACTCCTTTTGCAATCAGATTATTAGAGAAAATCCTGAATATTTTACAGATTACCGAGAGCTGAACAATGCTGATGACTTGGAGATCACAGAAATCTTGGTAGAATTAATGGACAACCTACCCAAAAATCACCCTAATAAAAGGTTGAGCGGTGAGATGTATTTTGATAAAAACAAATGGCAATCGCTCTTTGACACTATGAAAAAGGAAGGATGGTCTCCTGAAATGATCCTCCAAAAAATAGAGGAATATAAAGAGATCTCGAGAGAAGAATTAGTTTATAAAATTAAAACAAAAAATGGTAAAAAGGGCGAACTCAATGTAGCTGAATATGACAAGAGAATAGAAAAACTCTCCTTCGTAACCCACGGTGTAGAATACCTTAAAGTATATAACCAATCCTTGCAGAAAAGGGATCGAATAGATTACAATGACTCAATAATATTTGTGCTGAATGCTTTAAAAGCACAAGAAAATCTTAAGTTGAGGTATCAAGAGAAGTTTCAATTTGTGTTAGCTGATGAATATCAAGATACCAACGGAACACAAAATGACCTTTTATTTACTTTGGTTCAAAATGATTTTGATGATCAACCAAACATTTTTGTAGTCGGTGATGATGATCAGTCTATCTTCCGATTTCAAGGAGCTAATCTCAACAATATCATTGAGTTTAAAGATCGATTCAATCCAAAAATTGTCGTATTAAAGAATAATTATCGCTCTTATCAAGGTATATTAGATAGTGCAAAACTATTGGTAGACCACAACCAACAACGATTGACAAATCTAATCACGGGGCTCGATAAAACACTCATAGAATCTCGAAAAGATGACTATGGTAAAGGAAGTGAACCCCAACTTCTAGCCTTTGCCAATCCTACTAATCATGATTTTGGGGTAGTAGATTTAATAAAAAGAATACACGATAATGGGGTGCCGTATAATGAAATCGCTGTCATCTATCAAAAACACAAAGAGGCAGAAGACATCATTAAATTTTTAAGTTATGAAAATGTCCCTGTTAGTATAAAGCGCAGAGTCAACATTTTACCTCTAAAAGAGATAACGCGCATTGTATCACTTCTCAAATATTTTGTAAAAGAAATGTCTTTTCCACTTTCAATGGATAAGGCATTGTTTGAAATACTACATTATGATTTTTGGAAAAATAGCTCTTTAGACTTATCAAAGCTCGCATTCTATGTTGGGAAAATGCCAAGAGAAGAACGGGAACAAACCTTTTGGAGAGAGATCATAGCTAATGAATCCTTTCTAAATAAAGTTGGGATAAAAAACGCAAAATCAATACTGAAGACTTCAGAAACATTGGAAGAGCTTTTTATTGATTACAACAATCATACTTTACAAACATTTTTTGAAGTTGTACTTCATAAGACAGGATTGTATAATGATATCTTGTTGGATGCAAACAAAGGATGGAGGCTCAGTGTAATTAATACTTTTTTTGACTTTATAAAAAATGAAACCTCCAATCGTCCCGATACTACCCTTGAAGAAATATTGGGTAAATTGGATAAAATGATTTCTTTTAATATTCCATTGCAAACCAATAACATCATTTACAAAAATAATGGTATCAACTTTATGACTGCTCATGGGTCTAAAGGATTAGAATTTGAAGAAGTCATTTTATTAAACACTTCATCTAATAGTTGGAAGGTAAATCAAAACAATTCGCAAAAAGTCATTTTCCCAACAAATATTCTCCATGAAGATCGGGATGATACACAAGAGGATTATAGAAGACTTTTCTATGTAGCCCTCACAAGAGCAAAAAATAATGTGTATATGATGTACTCCCGGACTGATGAAAAACAAAAAGAGGTTCCACTACATCTCTTTGTGACGGAGCTGGGATTTAAAGCTGATAAGATACCCATCCAAACATTAGATGAAGAGGCTGTACTCCATTACACTGCCACGATATTAAGGTATGAAAAAGGCGAGATTACCTTGATAGACCATGATTTGATAGATCAAGTGACAGAAAACCTTGTACTCAATGTGACGGGGGTAACCAAATACCTCAGATGTCCTTTTGAATATTATTTTGAAAATATCTTACGAGTACCTCAAGCAAGACAAGCTACTACGGGTTTTGGAAACGCAATACACAATGCCCTCGAAAAATATATCCTGTTGCTCAATAAAGATCCCGAACTCAAACCACCATCCCTTGTCAAGCTTACCGAACTTTTTGAAGAATATATGGTGAGGTATCGATCACATTTTACCCAAATAGAATATGAAAACCATTTGGAAGCTGGACTTAATGTGTTCAAATATTTTTATGCTACTTATGTTCCAAACTTTGGTATCGTCAAAGCATTTAAAACAGAACTAGAACTAAAAGGCATGGTCGGTGAAGTACCAATCTCAGGTTTGATTGATAGACTTGATATCTATGACCAACATATTGACGTAATAGATTATAAGACGGGCGCTTTAAAAACCGATGATTTTTCATTGCCAAAAGATGAAAAAGGTATGGGTAAAAGCCGAAGACAAGGCATTTTTTATCAAATTCTCCTCGAGCAAGATAGTATTTATAAAAATTATCCCGTCAAAAGTATTTTCCAATTTTTGACCAAACCTGATTCTCCAATAAAAGTCGTAGATCAAAATGAAGATTATAAAGAAATCGTAAAAGACGAGATCACAGAAGTTTATCACAAAATAAAGACCCACCAATTTGATAAAGGATGTGGAGAGAAAGATTGTAAATGGTGTAATTTTGTAAAGGAGCAAATGGTTTGATTTAATGCAATAATGCAATAATGCAATAATGCAATAATGCGACAATGCGACAATGCTTGAATGATTGAATGCGAGATGACCGAATGATGCGTAGCAATTTTGATATGACCGAATGATGCGTAGCAATTTTGATAAAAATTTATCAAAATAATGAGGGAACCGAGCAAAACCTTGCGAGGCTACTCCAAATGCTATTCATAACCAAAATCAACTTTGTGAGGCTACTATAAATGCTAATCAAAGCCAAAATCAACCTTACGAGGCTACTTCAAATGTTAGTCAAAACTAAAATCAACTTTGCGAGGCTACTACAAATGCTATCAAAACCAAATAAACCTTGCTAGGCTACTACAAATGCTAATATTTATTGAACGAGAGAATAATGAATGCGAGAATACTAATAATTACCTATACTACCCATCTTTTAGGTACATTAGTGCCATAGCCTCTCTAAACTCTTGTAAACGATGATTTTAATCTCTGTTTGTTGGATGCTTTGTATTTTTTAGCACCTAGAGCCATATGCTCGGTACAATCTTGAAACCTCGGATTTCCATCCGTGGCAAATACAACAAAGCATATATGAATGACGTAGGTACGACCTGTTTATCATATAATATCATTTTCATTTATGAATCAATCATTTCTTCCTGATGCTCCGCAATCAATTTTTTCTGGACATCAGGTGGAACAGGTGCATACTCGAGAAAATGGCGAGAAAATTTGGCTTTTCCTTGCGTGATCGCACGTAAAGTAGATGAATATTGATACATTTCTGCTTGAGGCACCTTGGCGGTAATCTTTTGGTAGTGTCCATCAGCTCCCATACCTGTAATGCTCGCTCTTCTTGTTTGTAGGTCCCCCATTACATCACCCATTACTGCGTCATTACAAAGGACGGTTAATTCGTAAATAGGCTCAAGAATTTGTGGATTTGCATTTTTAAAGGCATTTTTAAAAGCATTGGTCGAGGCAAGCATAAAGGCCATATCATTTGAGTCTACAGGGTGCATTTTACCATCGTATACAGAGACTCTAATATTTTGGCATTGAGACCCAGTAAGTGGACCTGCGTTCATTTTAGACATGATACCTTTTTTTATAGCATTGATGTATTTCGCATCTACCGTACCTCCTACGATACACCAATAAAATGCTAAATGACCACCCCAATCCAAATCTTCTACTTCCTTACTTCTTACGGTAAGACCTGCGGGGTCCGGCATTCCTTCATAATAAGGCTCGATACGCATGTGTACTTCTCCAAATTGTCCCGCTCCTCCTGACTGTTTTTTATGTCGATACATTTCATCAGCACTTTTGGTAATGGTCTCCATGTAAGCTATCTTGGGTTTGATAAATTCCATGTGTATACCATTTACGGTTTCTATGCGATACTTAATGATGTCGAGGTGCAATTGACCTTGTCCGTGTATGATAAGCTGTTTGAATTGTGCATTTTGTTCAAGTATCAAGGTTGGATCTTCTTCGTGTATCTGTTGTAAGGCTTTGATAAGCTTTTCCATGTCATTTTTGCTTGGAGGGACTACAGCGGTACGGATACGAGATTCGGGCCATTTTATCTTTTCGATTTCGTATTTGCATCCTTTGGTGGTCATGGTTTCATTGGTGTGAGTGTCTTTGAGCTTTACAACCACTCCGAGATCTCCAGCAATTATACTATTGACGGCTGTTCGGTTTTTCCCCTCAGTAACAAAGAGTTGATTGATTCTTTCTTGGTGCTGATGGTCCATGTTGATAAGGTCATCTCCATTTTTGATGGTACCGTTATACACTTTGAAGTAGGAGACCATTCCGACTTGAGGTTCTGTTGTGGTTTTAAATGTAAAAATGGTGGTATTGGGGTCAGAGGCGTTGGGTGATAATGTTCCACCATCTTCTAATCGTGCAGCTGGTCGATCTGCAGGCGATGGTGCTACATCATTTAGAAAACCCATTAACCTACCTGTACCCATATTACTTGTAGCACTTACACAAAACACAGGAAAAATTTGTTGATTAGCGAGTGCTATCCGCAGACCTTTTGTTAATTCCTCCTCTGAAAGAGTCCCTAGCTCAAAATATCTATCCATCAAAGTTTCATCATTTTCAGCAGCAGCTTCTACGATGGTATTGTGCAAATCTTTAGCTTTTTCCAATTCGTTTACAGGGATTTGTTCCTTAATTGGTTTTCCACCACCACTTGGAAACACATACATCACCATTCTCAAAGCATCTATGATCGCATTAAAACCTATGCCTTCATTCACAGGATATTGAAAAGGAATAACTTTCGACCCAAATCGATTAATAGCTTGTTCTAAAGTCTCTTGATAATTACTTTTTTCATGATCTATTTGATTAAAAACAAAAACACAAGGAGTATGAAAATTTTCTGTGTATTCCCATAATATTTCTGTTCCAACCTCTATACCATGTGCAGCATTGACCACCATCAGGGCAGTATCTGCCACTTTTAAAGCACTAATTACTTCTCCCACAAAGTCATCTGACCCTGGAGTATCTATCATATTGATCTTATTATTCCTCCAATGTACATGCATCATGGTAGAAAAAATAGAGCTGCCTCTTTCCCTTTCAATTGAGGTATAGTCAGAAACCGTTGTACCATCTACAACCGTTCCTTTCCTCGAAATAGAGCCAGATTCAAATAGCATAGTCTCTGCAAGACTAGTTTTGCCACTTCCAGAATGACCCATAAAAACAATGTTTCGAATATTCTCTGTTTTTAACATGTTACATTACTTTTAATGATTTAACAAATATATTATATCTTGTTTTGTCCAATAAAAATAATAATATAATCTTATCAAATCTAATAATAGGATATAAAATCATACATATAATTTTGTGTAACTTGTATGTTATTCGTTGTGATTGGTATATAAAGTTGAGAATGTAAGAAAGCGAAAATGCAAGATGACTGAGTGGTTGCGACGTGAGGAGCAAATCGAGTGAAAGATTTCACTCGATAACGAAGGAACCGAGCAAAACCTTGCGAGGCTACTCCAAATGCTATTCAGAACCAAAATCAACCTTGCGAGGCTACTCCAAATGCTATTCAGAACCACTACAAAACCTTGCGAGGCTACTCCAAATGCTATTCAGAACCACTACAAAACCTTGCGAGGCTACTCCAAATGTTACTCAAAACCGAGCAAAACCTTGCGAAGCTACATTAAATGCTATTCAGAACCAAAATCAACCTTGCGAGGCTACTCCAAACGCTATTCAGAACCACTACAAAACCTTGCGAGGCTACTCCAAATGCTATTCAGAACCGAGCAAAACCTTGCGAGGCTACATTAAATGCTATTCAGAACCGAGCAAAACCTTGCGAGGCTACATTAAATGCTATTCAGAACCAAAATCAACCTTGCGAGGCTACTCCAAACGCTATTCAGAACCACTACAAAACCTTGCGAGGCTACTCCAAATGCTATTCAGAACCACTACAAAACCTTGCGAGGCTACTCCTAATGTTAGTCAAAACCGAGCAAAACCTTGCGAAGCTACTCCAAATGCTATTCAGAACCACTACAAAACCTTGCGAGGCTACTCCAAATGCTATTCAGAACCGAGCAAAACCTTGCGAGGCTACATTAAATGCTATTCAGAACCGAGCAAAACCTTGCGAGACTACATTAAATGCTATTCAGAACCAAAATCAACCTTGCGAGGCTACTCCAAACGCTATTCAGAACCACTACAAAACCTTGCGAGGCTACTCCAAATGCTATTCAGAACCACTACAAAACCTTGCGAGGCTACTCCTAATGTTAGTCAAAACCGAGCAAAACCTTGCGAAGCTACTCCAAATGCTATTCAGAACCACTACAAAACCTTGCGAGGCTACTCCAAATGCTAATACTTAATGCGCGAATGCGAAACAACCAAAGCGCTAAAGACCAAAGAGGCAATGATTTCAATTTGGCAATTGGCTAAAGCCGCAATATTTCAATGGGCAATGAGTTCAATGGGCAATTCCCTGTGGGGCAATTAGGCAATGAACAAAACTTAGATGAATTGTTAATTAATATAGTTAACTTTGTGGAACGGAAATGGTGCTTAAATGTTACTAAATAAAATCAAATTAATTAAAGCGACGATGAAACAAATTATTACATTTTTATTCTTTAGTTTATTTTTAAATCTTGCAGGCCAACAGAATAGTCCGTGGCATGTAGTAGGTAAGAATATAGATCCAAACAATTATTACGGAGTCACCTTAGCCAATGGAATGGTAGGCCTTGTGTCTTCTCCAGAACCCCTCAAGGTAAAGGATGTAGTACTCAATGGCGTGTATGATTATTATCAAAGAGGTCGTGTATCAAATATTCTCAAAGGTTTTAATCATATCAACCTCAATCTTGACGTAGACAGAAGGCGAGTAGGTCCAAAAGATATCAAAGGTTATAGCCAAGTACTAGATATGCAAAATGCTATACTTGAAACCAATTTTACCGCTTATGATAAGGTAGAAGTCAAGAGTGAATTGATGTCATTAAGACACTTACCATATACGAGCATGCACGTGGTTACGATTAAAGCCTTGAAAGATGTAGAGATCATACCCATGAGTGTGATCCAAGCTCCAAATCACTTGATGGATATAAGAAATTATTATGCTGAAATTGACAGGCCACACGTATTGATACCTTTGATGACTTCTGTCGCCAATAGTCCGAGTGGTAAGTTAAAAGTAGCGGCTAGTAATTCAATAATTTTTCCAGAATCACATGGTAAGGAGCCAAAAATTATTCACGAAGATTGGGATTATGACATGCATTTGGCTAAGTTTTATAAAAATCTTAAGGCTGGAGAAACGTATAGGTTTGCTGTGGTTGCGTCAACATGTGCTTCGACTGATTTTAACGATCCACACAATGAGGCAGAAAGGTTGACCATTTTTGCAAGATTAGAGGGGTTGGATAGATTAATCAATTTTCATAAAAAGGCATGGGCTGAGCTTTGGAAGTCTAATATAACAGTAGAAGGAAGTGTAGATGTAACACGAGATATCAGGTTTGCTTTGTATCATTTATATTCATTTGGGCGAGCAGGTACGGCTAACAGTCTAAGTCCTATGGGCTTATCGGGACTAGGCTATAATGGTCACGTATTTTGGGATACTGAGTTATGGATGTATCCTCCTATTCTTGCTTTACAGCCTGATATTGCTAAATCTTTATTAGAATATAGATTCCAAAGGTTGGAGGCAGCAAAGAAAAATGCATTTTCGCATGGATACAAAGGAGCTATGTTTCCTTGGGAGTCAAGTGCTGATGGCACAGAAGATACCCCCGTTTGGGCATTGACAGGGCCTTTTCAGCACCATATTTCTGGATGTGTAGGATGGGCATTTTGGAAATATTATGAAGTTACAAAAGATAAAATTTGGCTAAGGGACAGAGGATGGCCAGTCCTTAAAGAAGTTGCTGATTTTTGGGCAAGTCGGGTGGAGCGAAATGGACCAGGCAAATATGATATCAATAATGTCATTGGAGCCAATGAATGGGAAGAAAACATAGATAACAATGCTTTTACCAATGCTATGGCAAAAACTGTTTTGGTTTATGCAAGTCAAGCAGCTAGAGAAATGGGCCTAACACCTAATCCTGATTGGCAACATGTAGCAGACAATATTCCTATCTTAAAATTTGCAGATGGTGTAACGCGTGAAAATGCAACCTACAATGGTGTCACCATCAAACAAGCTGATGTCAATCTATTGGCTTATCCACTTAATACAATATCAGATCCAAAGCAAATACAAAAAGATCTTGACTACTATTTACCAAGATATGCCAAAGACGGTCCTGCAATGGGTGCTGCTATCTTGGCTGTTTTGTATAATCGATTGGGTATGTCGCAAAAAGCAGCTGAAATATTTGAATCATCATACAAGCCAAATGAAGTACCTCCTTTTGGGGTAATATCGGAGACTGCAGGTGGAAGCAACCCGTATTTTGCTACGGGTGCAGGAGGTATGCTGCAAGCTGTAATCAATGGTTTTGGTGGTCTCAATATTGATCAAAACGGTATAACTCAATTGAAAACTTCCCTTCCGAAGGGTTGGAAAAAATTGACAATTACTGGGGTTGGTGCAGAGAAAAAAACGTTTGAGGTTAAGGAGTAGTAGTAAACTGATTAACCATATGATACAAAATGTTAAAATTTTAGATACCAAAATTCTTTCAGATAATTGGTATATCCTGAGAAAGATTACTTACGAGTATACTAAAAAGGATACCTTACATTCGCAAAGTAGAGAGGTATACGATCGAGGCAATGGGGCCACAATATTGCTGTATAACAAAATACAAAAAACAGTCATTCTCACAAGGCAATTTCGCCTACCTACATTTGTCAATGGTAATGAATCGGGCATGCTGATCGAAGCATGTGCAGGACTTTTAGACAAAGACAACCCTGAAGATTGTATAAGACGTGAAACAGAGGAGGAAACAGGATATAAAATTAAAGAGGTGAGAAAAATATTTGAAGCCTATATGTCTCCTGGGTCAGTCACCGAAATTTTATATTTTTTTATTGCAGAGTATGATAAATTGATGAAAGTAAATGAAGGTGGCGGAGTAGAACACGAGGAGGAGAACATAGAAGTAATCGAAACGGATATCAATATAGCAATGCAAATGATTGAAACTGGCGAAATTAAAGACGGTAAGACCATCATGCTTTTACAATATATAAAACTCAACCAAATCCTTTAGTGCTGTGAAGTAATACCAAGATTTAAAATAAAATAGTCCAAACAATTTTATTATTTTAGCTTGATTTATACCAAGATAGCTTGAAAATAATACAATTTGAGCTAGCGAAGATTGTCCTATTTTGAAAGCATCGTCGGTATAAGATGCACAAAGGTTTTTATTGAAGATATCATCAAGTCTTCACTAAAAACTTTCCTTATCAAATTTCACACAAAATTAATGCAATACAATTTTCCAACACGTATCTTTGTAAGCAAAAAAGTATGACATTAAAACCATTGCTTAGAATTGCTGGATTCTTATTCGTAATTACATCTGTCGTTTTATCATGTAAGTCTGATAAAAAATCGTCTCTTGATGAAGCTTTAAATATAAGGATTGCAAAAGATGCACCGAGTATCAATCCCATATTATATCCCAATCTTCTAGGTAGAGAAATCTATACGTACCTTTTCTTACCCTTGGCAGATATTGATGAAAAAGACCTTTTGTTAAGACCGATTTTAATAGAAAAAATCCCAGATATCGAAGTAGATAAAGATGGTAAATACCGATTGACCATCAAATTAAGACAAGATGCCGTTTGGTCTGATGGCAAAGAAATTACTGCAGAGGATATACTTTTCACTGTCAAAGTGATCAAACACAAACTCTCCCCCGCTGATCAATACAGAGCCCTTTTGGAGCCCTTGAGCGACGCCATTATCAATCCCTCTTCCAACAAGGAGTTAACATTTGTATTTAATGAATACTTACTCAATCTCAAAGAAAGTATCTTGTCTATGGAGATATTGCCAAAGCATATTATGGATGCTCAAGGATTGTCAGACAATTTAACTTTGACTCAGATCATGGACGAAGCAAGCGAAAAAGATAGCACTTTTGTACAGTTAGGAAACTTACTGAACGAACCACGTTGGAATCGTGACTTATCTGTAAGTAGCGGCCCATATAAGTTGACAAAATTTGAAGAAAACGCAGAAACCATCCTCGAAAAAGTAAAGCCTTATTGGGGTGAAAAGTATCCGGAAGACATGCTTAAATCAAATGCCGAAAAAATTATTATCACCGTCATTCCTGATGAAATTGCAGCGTTATCGGAATTGTCAGTTGGGAATATTGATGTAATTAGTGACTTGAGTAGCCAAGCTTTTACCACGTTCTCTGACACCGCTAAATCATCACCAAACTATGCGATACACAAAGGTAGATTGCCAAGATATTACATGCTCTATCTCAATCATAAGAGCCCTATTTTATCAGATGTAAATGTACGAAAAGCACTAAGGTGTTTGACAGATGTTGATGCATTTATTACCAATTTTGAAAATGGAGATGCTACCAAAATGACATCATTTGTGCCAACATATATGCCAGGCTACAACAAGAATCTAAAATTAGACAATTGTGCGATTGACCAAGCAAAAAGTATTTTATCGCAAAATGGTTGGCAAGATTCTAATGCAAATACGATTGTAGATAAAAATATAGGTGGAAAAGTAACGGAGCTTTCTCTCCAATTTTTTACTTCAGGCCCACTCAGCCAAAAAATTGGTATTATCCTCAAAGATGCTTGTCAGAAAGCTGGAATCCAATTGGAGTTAGTACAAAAAGATTTTCCTTTAGTCATGAAAGAAAACCTTTCGATAGGTAAGTATGATATTGTACCTGGAGTAGGAAGTACAGATATTTTGATGGAAAATCCCTACGATTGGTATCATACCGACAATATTGGTACGTCTAATTTAAGTAATTATTCTAATCCACAAGCTGATACATTAATCGATGTTATCAGATCTTCCAAAGACAATAGTGGTTTAAAAAATTCCTTTGAAAAACTACAACAAGTAATTTATGACGATGTTGCAATCCTTTATCTCTACTCACCAAGTCAAAGAATAATAGTAAGAGATAAATGGACTCCGACATACACATTAAAAAGACCTGGTTACAAGGCCAACCTTTTCTCACCAAACGAAAAGGCCAAGTAAAGTCAATGCTTAATTGGGTTATTAAAGTAATCATTAAAGTACTACTCACAGGCGTTGGGGTTTTGCACATACTTTATATCATCAATCAGTTTTTACCAATCGACCAAGCTACCTTGAGCCTGGAGTCTCGAGGTGTCACCAAATCAGCTTACCCAAATTACAATGACTTATACCAATTAGAAAAGGAAAAGCTTGGGCTCGCCGACCCTCCCTTTTATGTTGGAATAGGTATCAGAAAAGATACCAAAGTCCCTATCCCTACCTTTAAATGGATAGGTCTTCAAAATCGATACCACCATTTTTTAGTCAATGTCCTGACCTTTGACTTTGGTGTCAGTAGGACGGATGGCAAATCTGCAATGGGTAAAGTATTTAAATCACTAAGTTGGACATCGGTATATGTTTTGCTTAGCATTTTCTTCATTTTGATTTTGACAAGATATTTTGGTAGCGTGCTCACTCAAATTAGTAAAAACAAAGGCAAGACCAATACGATCAACACTTTGCTTATTATTTTTTATTCTATACCAGAATTTTGGATAGCTACGTTGATGGTTCTCTTTTTTTCGAGCAATAGATATGGTATACATTTATTCAGCATCGCGTCGTATGGGGTATCGAGTAATTTGGTAGACATTTTAAGTCGAGTTTGGCCTATGGTATTGTGTTCAGTGATAGGTAGCCTTGCCTATTTTATCTTTATGTATATCGAAAATATCAAAGAAGAAAACCAAAAGCCTTACTTTAGAGGAGCTTTGGCAAAAGGGTTAAGCAAAAATGATGTAATCAAAATCCATACTTCCCCCAATGCTTTTTTTGTCATGGCTGGATCAATCATAAATTCTATACCTGGCTGGTTAGGGGGTAGCATCATTTTAGAAAATATTTTTAATGTTCCGGGACTCGGTAGATTGTTATTTTTCTCTTTTAATTCAGGAGATTGGCAAGTACTTTTTGCTATAGTCTTCCTTGTGTCTGTTATGACTACGTTAGGTCTCGCAATTGGAGACTTGATACATGCTAGATACAATCCAAAAACCAATCAACTTATGAATATTTAAGCGTATGAAATTAAACGATTGGGTACTCAAAAGACACTCAAAAATAAAAGAAAGTCCTTTATATTACAAGATAAGCTTACTTACGCTCGTGTTTTTAGTTTTCATTGGGATTTTTAATTCGATACTCTGCAACGAAAAGCCTTTAGTGGCAAAAACGGAACAAGGCCGATATGTTTTTCCAGCCTTCAGGGATTTTAAAAGTGATTTGGGATTTATAAATGCAAGGGTTCCAGAGACAAAATATGTGTTCGCCATATATCCACCGATTCGCTATTCGTTTGATTATATTAATGCTGACCAATTAGGAATTCATCCTCCATTATTTGCTAAAGGTAAATCAAGTAGATGGCATACCAATTGGTTAGGCACAGATGAGCTTGGTCGCGACGTGGTGGCTTCCTTAGCAAGAGGTGTATATCATTCTGTCAAAATTGCATTGATAGCCTCCTTGCTGTCTATCATCATCGGTTCATTCTACGGCATGGTCATCGGATTTTATGGCAACATCAATTTAAAGGTTAATTTATTTCAACTTTTAACCCAACTCGTATCGATTTTTTTTATCTTATTTTATTGGTATTTTGGTGAATATTTTTGGAGTTTTACGACTTTCATATTGGGCGTTTTACTACATATTTTGTTAGGAAGGATTCCGATAAAACTATTATTTATTCCCGTCGATTCCATTGGGGTAAGTATTATTTCTTTGCGCAAATCCATTCCCACACTCATATTGATATTTGCACTTTTGCCCCTTTTCCGCAAACCATCACAAATCAACACCATCATCATATTATCGCTCATAGGCTGGACAGGTATCGCATGGATCATCCGCTTACAGACGATCGATGTATTAACCAATGAATATTTTAAAACGATTAAAAGCCTCGGTGCCGGTTTCTGGAGGATTTTGACATATCATATCTATCCCAACATTAAGCACATCATTTTTTTATTGCTTATTTTCCAATTAGCAGCCATGATTACCATGGAAGCAGGTCTCTCCTACCTAGGCGTAGGCATTGCTCCTGAGGAAGTATCATTAGGCACCTTACTGAGACAGGCAAAAGATAATTTAAGCGCTTGGTGGCTAGGCTTATTTCCTGGATTGCTTATTTGTATCATGTTGCTGTGCTTGCATTTGGTCTATCAGTACCATCAAGAAGAGATGGAGGGGGATAGTAAGAAAAATCGGTGATATTTTAGCTAAACCTCAAAATCTAAAATGGGTTCCGAAATGAGGGTCAAAACTATAAACAATAGTCTTTCAAATGAATCAATTACTTCCCCTATAAAAATGCCTTGCAAACAGAAACACAGTCTAAAGTAACCATAAATGAGTTTTTGAAGTGGTCTCTTTAATAAAATCTAATAAAGGAACTGTAAATAAATAACTTATACATTTTATTTATAACAATTCCTTACAGCTTGAAATTGGCATTTCTCACCATCCAACTACACAAAATATGGATTCCTAATAAATACATACTATTTTTTATAATATGTTAAGGTTTTAAAATTAATAAGATATAAATGCATCATTCAAAATTAAATAATTATATTTGTTTTAAACATTGATGAAACTTTGGTATATCTCAAAAGGCCAATAAGGATCTACACCATATATTCATTCATGAAAACTCTCAATAGATTATTCTGATTATAGGGATAGGAGTCTTCTGATGACACAAAGGGGAGAAGTGAAGATGAGTTTGATGTCATTCTTTATCAGTTTATTATGGTGCCTGTGACGATTGTGACTATTGAGGCTTAAGTAATTTATGTTTTCAATGAAAAACCTACATCGGAAATATTTTAAAATTTAGGTTGTTTTAATGGTTTTAATATTAAAATTTATGAAAAATATTATTGTGGGTTTTTATTTTTTGATTATATTCTATCCTATATTTTCCCAACAGAAAAAATCTGATTTTTCAGCCATTTATCAGTTTTCATGGGCCATAGATAGCACAAAATCTTCTTATAGATCTGATGAATATTCACTCATTAAAACTTCAGAAAATACGTACTTCTATAATGATGCATACAATTATAATGATAGCATTAAAAATACTTTGGGATATGGAGGGAAATTAAGTCCTGAAATGGAGGTAAAGGCCTTGAAAGATTTGAGTAATGGAAAAATATCCAATTTATTTAGAAGTATTAGATCAGATTTAGTTGTGTTTTCAGACAAAGTAAAAAACAAACAATTTATCAGGTACCGAGATAGTAACATTCCTATGTATTATTCATCTGAATCAAAAACATCTGAATGGAATATAATGAGCAATGAAGCTGAAAGTATGATGGGGGTAACCGCAATAAAAGCTACAACTACCTATGGAGGTCGAAATTACATAGCTTGGTTTGCACCACAAATACCCATTAAAGAAGGTCCATATGTATTTAAGAATTTACCTGGTTTGATTTTAAAAGTACATGATGTTGATAAAAATTTTGAATTTCAACTTTTAAAATATGACTCAAATGAAAAAGAAATATCAGTCTATGGTGGAATAGATGGTCTAAATATGGAAATTGGTTATAAAGAATGGGTAAAAGTAAGAGAAGATAGCTATCATAACCCAAAAATGAGGTTTGTTCCTATTGATGATAGAGAAAACTTTAAGAAAAATAATTTAAAAAGGACTTATTTTTTGATTGAAAGATAACTGTTCTCATAAATTATAAAAGATCTACTATTTAAATTATTTGCCCACTGAAATCCTTTTAAAATTGTAATATGACAAAAATATATGTTTATTTTCTTATTGCAATATTTACAATTGGCAGTATTTTTAAATTAAAGTGTCAAACTAAAATATCTGGAAAGCTTTCTGACATAAAAGACAAACCAATATCGGAAGCAAATGTCATGATTTATCCTGATGTAAAAGGGAACTTATTAGGTTTTACGGTGACTAATGAAAGTGGGACTTTTGAAATCAATCTTAAAACTAAATTGGATAGTGTTTATTTACAAATTGAACACCTAACTTTTGAGCCTTACTTTAAAAAAGTATCCGTCACGAAGTTTTTAAAAATTCAACTTAGTGAACGTAGTACACGATTACCAGAGTTAATTATTTCACATGAAAGAATACAAAAAAGGGGAGATACCGTGTTTTACGATGTGGGACAATTCAAAAAAAGGGACGATGTAAATATTGAAGATTTACTGCGAAGATTACCTGGTGTTGAAATAAGTGATGATGGTGCAATCAATTACAAAGGAGAGGCAATTTCTCGATTTTATATCGAGGGCATGGATATGCTGGAAGGTCGGTATAAAATTGCATCTCGAGGGATCAACCTAGATGCTGTGAGTGAGGTGCAAATTTTAGAAAGACACCAACACATTAGAGCACTTAAGGATTTGGTCATCCCTGCTAATGCCGCCATCAATATTAAACTCAAATCAGGCACAACTTACACGGCTACTTATGAAGGTGGACTGGGGGCACAACCTTTACTTTACAATGCGAAAGGAAATTTATTTGGATTTTCTAAAAAACATCAATTTAATTTCATCGGTGCAAGCAATAATAATGGTATAAATAATACTAACCTCTTTCAATCAATGACAATCGTTGACCAAAATCAATCAGTTTCTGGCATGCTTCAAGTTACCAAACCAATTACACCAAAGTTGCGTGGCGAGCTATTTAGATTAAATAATGAGCATGTGTTAGGGATCAATTTTTTAAAAAAACTTACTCAAACTTTAGAACTCAAATACAATGCTTCAATTCAAAAAGATAAGATAAGAAATTTTGGAGGTAATAATTTTAGTCTTTATGATGGTATTAACACATTTAAAGTTTTAGAAACCATAGATAACACGATAAGAACTAGAGCAATGGACCATTCCATAAAATTAGAAAGCAATAAAGATAAATTTTTCTTTACATCTAGGCTTAAAGCAGCTATTAACCCAAGTCAAACCAACGGCACCTTGAACGTAAATGGAAATAACATCACCGAAATGCTACTTAAATCACTTCTCACACTTAATGGGGATATCAGTACCATTGTAAGAATAAAATCTAAGGCATATAAAATTCATTCGAATATAGATTACGACAATATTCAAGATTCTTTAACCATTCAACCTACTGGATTTCTGTTACCGGAGTTTGGAGAAGTGAATATTCAGAAAGCTGTTCAGATTTTCAATCAACAATTTTTAAATTCACATACTTACACCTCCTTTCACTCTAAAAAGAATCAAATTAACTATGATTTTTTTACAGGATTTAAAACTAGAAATCTTTGGTTAAATACTGGTCTTTCAGGGATTACTCCTCAACTAAAAGATCAATTTATCAATGAAGTAAGCAATGCATGGGGCAGTACATATGCAAATCAAAACGTGTCATTTACCAAAAATAAAACTAGCTTAACTTTGGACTTACCTTTATCTTTTCAATATTTTAATATTAATAATAAAATTAATTCAGAATCTGTAAATAACCAATTCATCGTTTACAATCCTTCGATATCCTTAAGTAGAAGAATAATTTCTGAGATTCAGACAAATGTATCTGTAGGATATGGAAACAATGCTGACAATAAACAAATCTATTTTAATAAATATATTCTCACTTCCAATAGAATTCTTAACAGAAGATTACCTCAAATCAATCAATCACAAGGATGGAATTTTTCAAATAGTAATATTTTTACAGGATTATTTGGTTTATATGATATGCTTTTTTTGAGCTTTAATTGGTACTCTGGTTCCCAAAATCAGGTTCAAAGCAACACTTTTGATCCTTCAACTGTTGTTACGCAACTTTTAAGTCAAAAAAATAGCATCCAAAGTTTTAGTTCTCATGGAATGTTTAAAACAGATGCTTTTTCAAATAAAGTACTTTTTGAATTAAACTATAATATTATGGTTAATTGGGCCGACCAATCCTTCAATAATATTCTCAGAAAGACAAATACCAATATTGCCAATGTTCAATCCAGTATTGATTATTATCCTACTACCAAATTTGGTATAAAAAGTAATATTAATTTTGCTCAATTCGGTTCAAATTTTACACCCCCGTCATACACAATATCCTATTTAAATCAAGCACAATATATCCCCTTTAAAGATGTAACAATGAAACTAGATCTTAATTTGGTCCTAAATACCATAAATAAACAAAGCAATTTAACCAGTGTTTTTGGAGTAGAGATATCCTATAAGTTGAATTCAAAAAAGCTCCAATTTATTCTTCAAGGAACCAATCTGACAAATATTATAAATTATCAAATTCTAAAACAAACTATTTTTCAATTACAAGAAAGCTATTATCAAATAAGACCTAGACAAATATTTTTATCTGTCAGGAGGTGGGTGTAATACTAAAAAGAAATTAAAACCTTATATTCCTCTGGAATTTCTACTCCATTCCATTGATTAGTCAGTCCATACATCAATATAAATGCTACAACAAATCCTGTTACCAAAATAACAAAGGATTGAGTTTTGGGACTTAATCCTACCACTATATTGGTCATTTTTTTGCTATGAATTGCTGCTATATGCCCAAAAAAAGATAGAATGGCCAATGTATAATATGGTATGAAAAAAATATTAAAAGGAAATGTATTTAGGCCCGCTACTCCAAAATAGAAATTTGTATCCAGATCTAAAAATAAACGGCCACCTAAAACAGCACCCACATGAATCATAAAAAATACAGCCAAATAAAGACCTGACCAAATATGTAATTTATCAAAAAACGTTGATACATTCTTCTTCGCAGATTTAAACAGTTGAATTCCACTAACAATTTGAACTAAAACGCAACATAAAAGCACAGTCTCTACCATTAAATTGCGATAGACAGTGCGTAAAGTGTTCATCACTTCTATATGTTTTTCAGTGCCAAGGAGACTAAATGCATGATTCATCAAATGGATTACTGTGAATAGTGTAATAACCAAACCTGAAATGTAGTGTATCTTTCGAATAGACATATTAAGTTATATTTACGAAGCAAAAGTGGCAGTATTTTTACTTATCTTAATTGATATAGATCAAATTCTGTTTTTTGGGTTGCGAATTCTACTTAAAGTCTCCATAGTGATGCCTAAAAATGATGCAATATAAGAAAGGGGAACTCTCTGTACAAAATCAGGTCTTATCAAAAGGAGGTTGTCATATTTTTGCTGTGCGGTTTCAAATTGTAATGACACAATACGACTTTGGAGTTGCAACATAATTTGGGTTATGGCTTTTCTAGCTAGGGACTCAAAAGAATGATGGGTCTCCATAAGTTTAAATGCATCTTCTCGAGTTATTTCCAAAAAGGTTGTGTCCTCTACAGCTTGGACATAATGAGGGCTTGGTATAGAAAGGAAAAAGCTGTTGATAGACGAAACAAATTCATTTTCAAAAGCAAACCAATCGGATATTTCTTTACCTTCTTTTAAATAATATACTCTTATGCAACCTTCAACAATGAAGTAAAGCTTGTCTGAATATTGCCCCTCTTTTACTATGATCCTTCCTTTTTCTACTTTTTTCAACGTTACATTTTTTCCAAAATCCAATTTACAATCAATAGAAAGACTTTGGTATTGATTGCTAATACCGTCAATTATTTGCTCAATAGTCAAGTCTGGATCTGTGTTAGGAATATGCATATACCAAAATTAAGTTTAAAGAAAAGAATAAATCATCAGCAAAGGTAAATCCAAATAATGTTTCACACAAAAATACAAATAAGTGGAATCTAAGTTATAAAAATACAATTTTGCGCAATCAATTTTTCAAATTTTCAGAAAGACACTAAAAAGAATTGTATTTTGTTTATTTAAAATAAAATATACAATATCAACAATATATACTGTAAAAATAAAATAATAGCATTATATATTTTGCATTAATCAAACAATAAAGAAATATTCAATAAATCCATATATGTTAAAATTTGAAAGATTTGTAGAAAATTAACTTGTACTTGTATAGATTTGTGCAATCGATATTTCAAATACGTTAGAAGTGAAAGTCAACTACACAATACATGATATAGCTAAGGAGTTGCGTATCGCACCATCAACAGTGTCGCGTGCATTGAAGGATCATCCACGTATAAGCGAAAAAACGCGAAAAGAAATTCAGCAATTTGCAAAAAAAGTAAATTATAAACAAAATGCGCTCGCTTCTGCTTTGCGTTCGGGAAAGTCAGGCTTTATAGGAGTGTGTTTACCATCGATCAACAGAAACTTTTTTGCCAATCTTACAAAAGGTATTGAAGAAGTAGCCAATAAACGAGGCAACAGTATCATCATTACTCAGTCAAACGAAAGTTTTGAATTGGAGAAAAAGAATATTGACACACTTATCAGAGCTGGAGTAGATGGAATCTTAATTTCTGTGTCAAAAGGAGCACCTGACAATAGTTTTTATAAAGAAATTTTCAGTCAAGGTACACCCATCTTTTTTTTAGATAGGACAATTAATGATTCAGGTATCAATCAGACAGGTATTGATGATTTTTCAGGAGCATATTTAGCCACACAACATCTTATTTCTCAAGGATATAAAAAAATTGTCCATTTTGCAGGCACCAATAATGTAGCCATCCTTTATAAAGAAAGGCTTCGTGGCTATACACAAGCTATGGGTGAAGCCGGATTGAAGGAAGATGTTATATTCTCAAATTTGCAATTGCAAGACGGAAAAGATCATATGATTGAACTCTTAAATAGACCAGAAAGACCAGATGCGGTATTTTCTGCCAGTGATTATGCTGCTTTAGGTGCTATGTCCGTGTTAAAAGAAAATGGAATTAAAATAGGAAAAGAATTTGGTTTATTTGGTTTTGCTAATGAGCCATTTACAGAATTTGTCGACCCTCCACTATCCACAGTAGATCAAAAAGCTAAGAATATTGGAGAGCATGCTATGAGTTCTTTGCTCACTTACCTGGATTCTCCCAATGACTATATCTTCGGAAAGACCATCCTTACCCCAGAAATAATTATTAGATCATCATCAATTAGAAAAAAAATATTGCTATGAGTACTACCGCTTATTCAACAGTTTGTGATAATTATTATGTGCAATCGATAGCATTTTCAGATGAAGTGCTTTTTGAAGAAATGTGTATCAATGGAAATGAAAGGGCTTTTAATCTTTTGGTAGCTAAATACCATAATAGCCTAATTTTGTATGCTCAAACAATTTCTAATTGCCGTATGGAAGCAGAAGAAATAGTCAACGATGTATTTCTTAAATTTTGGTCTTCTAAAGACAAAATTAACCACTACTTAAGTGTAAAGTATTACCTCAAGGTATCTGTTAGAAATCGAGCTATTGACCTCATACGAAAGAATAAAAAATATAAGAAATACGTCGTCCAACAGACAAATGAAGAACTTTCGATGTTACGCTACCAAAACTCTAATCAAAACGCACTTGATGAAATATGCTCTTCTGAGGTATGCAACACAATAGAATGTGTGGTGAATAAAATCCCCCCTAAAGCTAAGCAAATATTCCTCATGAGCCGAAACGAAGGAATGCGGTATAAGGAAATTGCAGAAAAACTTAATATCTCTGTAAAAACGGTAGAAACTCAGATGACGAGAAGTTTGGCAATGTTGAGAAAGGAAATTGCTCTTTGAAAGGTTTGTTTTTGACTTTTACTATTTGGCAGTTGGTCTTTGGCTGATGGTATTCTGATATTTTTTTAATCACAAAGGCACAAAGGGGCACAAAAGGGGTTTGCTAAAAAACGTGGAAAGGAATAGTTCATTAAAGTGTGTCTATTTGGTTAATAAATAATTTTTATTTTTTTTTCGACAGATTTTGGAAACTACAACTTGTAAACGACTAGTATATTTTATGGAGAATCTGTCAAG
>JALHLK010000036.1:10288-54387 GCA_022844565.1 Saprospiraceae bacterium | reverse complement strand
AGGGCTCTTTAGAATAAAGGTGCTTTTGCATCCTTTGCATTAATTCTTCTGTTTCAATTTTTGTTCTTTCTTCTTTCATTTTACAAAGATATGTAGACACACTTTATTGAACAATCTCGCATTCTTGCATTTAAGCATTTTGGATGAAATTGTGCTTGCAAGCTGTTAGCTGTTAGTACTTCTCAATTCGAAGATGTTCGTTGGCCCATTTATTCATAGTATCTTGAGACCAGTTGTTTTCAATCCATAACTTGTCCATTTCAGCTGTCGCTTTTGATGCAAAATAATTACCCAGAAGTGTTTTTATTTCTTCAAGTTGCTCTTCTGGAACATCAAAATTAAATGATTTTAACAGTTGCATCTGAAGATTGGTAAGTGATTTAACTGTGTTCATTGTAAAAGATAAATTTAAGTTTATTAACAATGTTTATTTACCAAAAGATCTACAAATAATTGTAAACCGATTTTTAACTCGAAGTATTTTTTTGGAATTTTAAATAATTAACTTGGTTCTTAGCTCTTTGGCTTTTGGTGTGGTGCCTAGAAGTGTATAAAGTTTTAGCTTTTAGCCTTATTAACATTCTCGATTCAGGCATTCTACCATTCTTGCATTTGGAGTAGTCTCGTAAAGTTTAATTTTAATTCTCTTGAGCATTTGGAGTACTCTCACAAGGTTTTATTAATTAAAAAATTTACTTTTACCTCAATAAGTACGATAGGTGTCTATAATAACTAGTGCTCCGTCTAATTAAAAAATTAAATAATTTGTGGCTCTTTTTGGATATCTCTTCGTTAAAAAGCCTTCTTTCTTAAAAAATTGACCACTTCATCTTTATCTAATTTTTTTTCCATGTAGTTACTTTATTATATAGGTTAATATTTCAGTTAACAACATTTTACTTTTATAAGTTTCCAAAAGCGATTAGCTTTTAACTGGAAAAGGGTCTATTCCTTCAAGCATTCCTGCATTTTTGCATTTCTTAAAGTGAATCCCTTAATGGCTTGCCAAATTTATTTGGCATTTTTATCTCCAAATAAATTTGGTGGGCCGTTAGGCATTGTCTACTCCAACATAATAATTTCCTTCAAAATCTTCCCAGTTTCTAACAATTCCTACTTTTACAGGATTTTGAAGCGTATAGTTAATTACATTTGTAAGCATTATATCACTTCTAATATAAATATCATAACTTTCTCTATCCCAAAACTGGCCTGTTCTTTTAAGGAAAGAATTTATATTTCTGGAGCTCGCTCCTTTAATTTGCTTTAAGATTTTGTCAAGTGTCTTATATTTAGTAAAAAGCTCCTCTTCAGTTTCAATGTATTCTAATTGCACACCCGTATCAATAACTAAATGGACATGATTTGACATAACGCAATAAGCGATTAAATTATATAACTTCCCATCATGCCTTTTTATCTCTCTATCTACAATTTGCACAATTTGAGGGTCTTTTAAAAAATGTGGACCACTTTGGATTTTATTAAGTACACTATCATATTCAATCAAGTACTTCTTTCTCAAATTAAAGATTTGCAAATTTCTCTCATTTGAATCTTCAATTAACTTAGCTTTGATGACCTTCTGCTCAAGATCTTCTTTCAATTTATCCAGAATTACTTTTGGGATACTGTTTGCTAGTGCTCTGTCTAAATAAAGATCTAAATTAAGTTGTGAGATATTTTTGTATAGATTGAGGCGAAAAACGTAGATGAACTGGATAGTTCAGCGAGGCTTTTTAACGAAAAGATATTCAAAAAGAGCCACAAATAATTAGTTTCTTTATCTAGACAAAGCACTAGTCTAAATGTTATAAAAAAGGTAGCACCTATTGGTTGGATATGTGGGAGATTACGCCTATAAAATGTTTTCATCTATTATTTTTTTCATGGTTTACCAAATTTATTTATCAAACTCATATCCCCAAATAAATTTGGAGGGCCATTAGGCATCCCGTTACTTGTAAAAGTCTATCTCTTTCAGAACGGGGCATTCTCACATTCTTTCCTCCTCGCATTTATTTATGTGAATCCCTTAATGGCTTGCCAAATTTATTTGGCAACTCATATCCCCAAATAAATTTGGTGGGCCATTAGGCATCCCGTTACTTGTAAAAGTCTATCTCTTTCAGAACGGGGCATTCTCGCATTCTTGCCTCCTCGCATTTATTTAAGTGAATCCCTTAATGGCTTGCCAAATTTATTTGGCAACTCATATCCCCAAATAAATTTGGTGGGCCATTAGGCATCCCGTTACTTGTAAAAGTCTATCTCTTTCAGAACGGGGCATTCTCGCATTCTTGCCTCCTCAAATTTATTTAAGTGAATCCCTTAATGGCTTGCCAAATTTATTTGGCAATCTTATCCTCCAAATAAATTTGGAGGGCCATTAGGCATCCCGGACAGGACATTCACGGATCCCTGCATTCAAACATTGTATAAGCCTCACAAAGTTTTGTAGTGGACCTTAATAACATTTGTAGTAGCCTCGCAAAGTTTTGCTCGGTTCCCTTCCTTATCGATTGAAATCTTTCAATCGATTCCCTATCGGGAACAGTCTGTCATCTTGCATTTTTGCATTAAAAACCAAAAAGGGCTAAGAACGTGTAATTCTTAACCCCTTTTGGTTTGATTTTTAAAGTCGGAACCTTACTTTTTTATTTTGCTACTATGATAATCTATGACTAAAAATTTCTCTTGGGCAATCCCTTAAACCATTTATAGACGATGTCGCTTTTAGGGCTCATCACCACCCAAGCTGTTGCAAAAATAATTTTGAGATCAGTCCAAAAAGATTGGTGGGCTTGATACCAAATTTCGAGCTCCCCTTTATGTGGATAAATGGTATTTTTATAAAAGTCCCAAGCGTCGCCGCCACGATCACGTACCTCTGTGATCAATGTTTCTTCATCTCTAAAAATGATAGATCCTATTCCTGTCAAACCTGGTTGTACATTATAGATAATTTTTTGGACATTGTCAGAATAAGCATTGAAGCTTTTTTGCATTAAAGGACGTGGTCCAACTACACTCATATCTCCTTTAAATATATTGATCAATTGTGGTAATTCATTTATTTTCGTTCCTCTCAAAAAGCTACCGAGTGGGGTGAGTCTTGGGTCTTTTTTGGTAGTAATAAGACCTCCTGCCATATTTGGACTATCTTTAAGCATAGTGGCAAATTTATAAATATTAAATAGCTTGTTTCTAAAACCTACTCTTTCTTGAAAATACCATATATAGCCTTCACCCGTTAATTTCAAACCTATCGCTATGGGTATCAACAATGGGGATAGTACCGTTAATGCTACCATAGAAGAAAGTATGTCGAAAAAACGTTTTACAAATTTGTACATGTGATTTATGGTTTTAGGTCGTAGGGACTAGATCGTAGCTCATAGAAGAATTAGAACGTAGAAGGGTTAGATCGTAGCTACCAACTCAATCATTTTATTGAATCACTAGCACTTAAGAATTACATCTTTTGATCCAAACTCTTCCCTGTTTCGATGTGTTCGAAATCGGGTAAATGTTTTTTCATTAATTTAACGATGTCAGATTTATCATAAGTTTCTGAATTTAGTAACATTTTTAATTCACCAATACAATGTTCTATTTGATTAATGCTGGGTTTAACAGCATTTTTAATGACACCTATACCCTCGTAGTTGACCAAATCTACTTCATCTTTCTCGGTAAAAAATTCTTCATAAAGTTTTTCTCCCGATGTATCCGATTCAAAAAAATAAATAGGATGAGGATCTTCTATAGACATTACAGAAGATATATTTCTTGCCTCCTTTTCACTTAAACATTCTACGGTTGAGATATTCATTTCTCTGAAAAAATCAATGGTAATGGCCTTGAAGTTGACCATTTCAACTTCATCTAGTTTAGGGAAATAGATCTCACCACTATTCCCCAAAATACAAGCCAACATACAAATCTGACCACTTTCTTCTGGTGACACAAAAAATCTTTTGACATCTGATGGACATGAAATGGGTTGTTTTTTTAATAACCTCTGTAAATATCCATCCAACAGACTTCCATTACTAAAAGCCACATTTGCAAATCTAGCTGTAGTAATTTTGATATCCTTACTATATGCCATAATGACTTCTTCCATTAGTTTCTTACTCGCACCCATGACGTTTACGGGATTAGCAGCTTTGTCGGTAGATACACAAAAGAAGTGTTCGGGTTTATGTGTAGAAAGCAAATCCAAAAAATCTTTAGCTTTAAATACATTATTATCAATCATGGCTTCAATGGAATATTGATCCTTTTCACTGCGTACATGTTTATGAGCTGCAAAATTGGCTACTATATGAAAAGGGCCCTCATTGACAAACATCTTTTTGAATACCGTATCTCCAAAATTCATTGGATAGGTTTTGTAGTCTTCCGGAATGTACTGACCATGATTTGATCTTAAATCTCGAGTAAGTTCAGTTAGTCCATTCTCATTGGTATCCACTACATAAAGTTTGGCAGGCTCAAAGTTTAATATCGCTTTGATGTAGGAAGAACCTATTGTACCAGCTCCACCGATGACCATAACAGACTTGCCTTTTATATGAGCTGATAACTGTTCTTTGTGTTGTGCAATATCTGCTTCAAAAAGGCTTTTATCTCTTTTGGTGATATGAGATTTTATGAATTGTGGTATGTCTATGATGTGCATGTGGTGTGTTTTTTATTTGTGTTAATGGGTCTTAATTGGTCATAATGGCACTGTAATCTTCGATTACAGAAGTTTGCAATCGAAGATTGCAAGGCCATTATTAGGCCATTAGGATAGTTTCAGGTAGTTGCCGGGGAATTCTTCCCAGTTTTTTACCATGTTTGCTTTTATGGGATTATTCAATATGTATGAAATCACGTTACTATACATAATCTCATTTCTGATGTATATGTCAAAACTTTCTCTTTCCCAAAACTGTCCATTTTTATTCAATTCTTTATTGGAATACCACGCTGATGGTCCTTTTATTTTCTTCATGATTACATCGAGTGGCTTGTAGTTCATTTCAAGTTCAGTGTCGTCATTAATGGCCTCTAATTGGATACTTGTATTAATTAATATGTGTACATGATTTGACATTATGCTGTAGCAAATTAAATCGTATAGTATGTTGTCAAATCGATGTAGTTGTTTTTGGAGAATTGCTCTGATATTATCGTTGGCTAAATAAATGGGACCTGTATTAACTTTATGTAAAAGGGAATCATATTCTACTAAATATTCTTTTCTTAGATTGAAGATTTCTAAGTTTTTTTGGTGGCTGGTGATATCTTTTTTAATAATGTCTTGTATCTTGTCTTCGTATTCAACTTTTAATTCTTTGATTATGGATCTGGGTAGACTTCCAAAAAGTCTGAATGTGACGAAGAAGGATGCTCCTATGGGTTGGATGTGGGGTAGGCGTTGTCTATAGAATGTTTTCATGACTTTTATAACTCCCTTCTGAATTCAATCACAGATTGAATTGCCATTATTTGAAAGATTGTACCACCCTCACCACTTCCTCCACTTGAGCATCTGTAAGATTGGTAGAAGATGGGATGGAGATGCAAGAGCGATAAATCATATTCGAAATATCATTATTTGATATATACCGACAATTTTGGTACATTTTCAACTGATTCATAGGTACCCAAAATGGTCTACATTGTACCCCGTTATCCAATAAATGTTTGATCATGCCTCGTTGGTCTTTGACCTTCATTGTGTGTAACCAATTATTAGGAATGACGCGATCACCAACTTTTTGGAATTGTAAATTTTCATTTTCTAAATGCTCTCTATAATATTTGTCAATGGCTTTTTTGCGCTCAAGGAAAGCTGGTAACTGCTCCATTTGCGCTACACCCACTGCCGCTAAGATATTTACCAATCGGTAATTATACCCAACTTCGTCATGATCGTATTCAAAGGGATCTTTTTTAGCTGTTGTGGTGATGTGTTTGGCTTTTTTTGCTAGGATCTCATCATTGGTTACAATCACACCTCCACCTCCAGTACTGATGATTTTATTTCCATTAAAACTAAAAGTACCAAATTGGCCAAAAGTGCCAGCATGTTGCTTATTAAAATATGAGCCTAATGCCTCTGTCGAATCTTCTACCATCGGCAAATAAAATCTTTTGCAGATACGCTGAAGCCTATCCATATCTACCATATTGCCTAACACATGTACGGGCATTATAGCCCCTATTCTTCTATGAGATAACAAGCTATAGGGCCTTACGATCTCCTCTGTCTCCCCGTCGCCCTCAGCAACAATGTAGGTATATTTTTCCAAATGTTCTTCTAGCAAATCCAATTCCATCTGCCAGGTGTGGGGATCAATATCGATGAGCATAGGATCAGCACCTGCGTATTTGATGGCATTACAGCTGGCTACGAAAGTAATATTTGGCACGATTACTAAGTCTTTTTCTCTTACACCTGCCAATTGTAACGCAATGTGCAAAGCAGCCGTACCATTCATAGTGGCTACAGCATATTTTGCTCCTGTAAATTCTGTAATTTTTTCTTCAAATTGATTGACATAGCTGCCTACTGAAGAAATCCATCCAGTATCAAGACAATCTTTTACGTATTGCCATTCGTTGCCTGAGATATTGGGTATGGATAGTGGTATCATCGTTTATACTATTATTTATTAAATCTTAAATTGGCCCACAATAGACCGACATATTCATGCAAAGACGCGTTAAATTTTCCAAAATTATCTTCACTAGAAGACCACCACCAACTAGTTTTGTTTTTAATATAGTGCTTTTTAAGAATGTGACCGCCAGGTGCAGGTATTGGATTAAGGTTGTTTTGGTTAAATATAAACATAGCTCGAGGCATATGAATGTCACTGGTGACTAGGAGTAAACGGGTTGTTGATGGTAGCTTTAACGATGCATTGTCTATAGCTTCTTCTTCTGTTGTTTTTGATGATTCCAACAGTATTATGTCGGAACTATCAACTCCAAAAGTTATTGCTGCGTTCGCACCTATCTTTGCTTGACTGATTTCTCCACTTGCAGAATACCCTGAAAATATCATCTTACTTCCTGATAAGGCATGGTACAAACGAACCCCTTCCATGACCCTGCTGAGGCTAGGAGTCGATAATTGCTCGTGGGAGGGAAGCTGAGTATCATGATAACTACCTCCACCTAATACATGGATATAATAGGTTTTAGACCTGTCTGTCTTTTGCACATCGATAACAGAATATTGGGATTCCAAGCCGTATACCAAGAGATCAGGTAGAAATTTGGTACCCGTAATCAGTAACCATCCCAAAGCCAAATACAACCATCGCTGCGTTTGCTTTTTCTTTACGAAGACTCCGTAAAAATGAATAACTAATAATGCCCAAAAGACATACCACGGCTGCGTGAGAAAATTGACTACTAATTTTGTTAAGTCAATCATGGGTAGAAATCCTAGAAAGAAGGGTTTTGAATCCCTTTAATGGTAAGTTCGGTTGGTTTGGGAGGTAAGGTTTTGAAAAGTTTAAAAACTACGTTCGAGTTTTTATTTATAATAGACCAGAAGGTAAGCATCAATATAATAAAATCAGTTTTAAAAGAAATATTTTGGTGATACCATAATTCGAGAGCACCTTTATAGGGGTAGATATGTTGCTTGTAATATTCCATGGGGTCTCTGCCTTTTTGTTTTACCATACTGACCAGTTTTTCTTCATCACGGAATACTAAAGAGCCGATACCTGTGATACCTGGTCTGTTTTGATAAATCACTTCTCGTACTTCAGGAACATATTTTTGAAAACTGGTTACCAATAAAGGTCTTGGGCCCACGATCGACATATCTCCTTTGAGTACATTGATGATCTGAGGCAATTCATTAAGTTTGGTGATGCGTAGCCATTTACCCATGGGGGTGATTCTTGGATCATTCCTCACTGTAATGGTTTTACTGCCTATGTTGAGGCTGTTTTTAAGCATGGTGGCAAATTTTAGAATGCCGAATGGTTTGTTTTTATGACCTACTCTTTCTTGCACATAAAATATTTCCCCTTCTCCGGTAAACTTTAATACCAAAACAATAATTAGTATAAAAGGGAGTAAAAGTACAGTCGCTATGAATGCAGGTACAATGTCAAAGACTGGTTTTATAAATGTTGAATACAAGAAAATTAACTTAATAAATGATAAAGTAGTTTAAACATATCTAGGCTTTTAGCTCCTTCTCATTACATGTCATTATTACTTTAATAAATCACTTTCTTTCATTAAAATCGGTCTTTCATCCACATCCCTCAAAAATATTAAATCTTCTTCAAATTGATAATGGTGAAAATCATGGTTAAACGTATTATCATTATCTAATAATCTAATCGTATCTTCACACAAGTTAGCTCCTCCTTTAGCAAAACATTGGGTAAATGCTACATGTCTAACATTTATTTCTGTGATCATCGGTGTACCATCCTGATCTTCTTTTAAATCTACAGTAAAAAATCCATGTTTATCAGCCCCTGTAATTTCAAACATGATATTCATTGCCTCATTCGCGACGTTAAAAATCTTTTCATCGTTGATTAAGCGACCAAAAGATGTATTGCCTGTTATACCAGAAGGAGCCACCTTGGCCATGATATAATTTACTCGCTCTGCACAAGCAGCTCTCACCAATTTTCCATCGTAGTATAACATTTTACAAGCCAAGTTTCTACCGGGTAAATAGGCACTAGCTATAAAGTTATCTATACCCTTATTGATAGTGGTCCATTTTATGAGATCATCAAAAGATTCAACTTTATACGACCCAAGTCCTGACGAACCTGTAGCAGACCTTATCCAATAAGGATAGCTCAATACTGATTCCGTTTGGCTTTTTAAGTCTTCAGATTTTGTATCAATGAGGACAGATTTTGGCACCAATCCTGATTCTTTCAATGCAGATGTAAGAATACCTTTATCCAACATTTTATCTACGGCTGCTTTTGGTGGTATCAATGCTTTGCAGGGTAATACACCATAAGCTTGTCTTTCACTCCATGCTAATACTTCCTGCTCTGGTAATATAACCGCTATGTCAATCTTATATTTTGCAATGACCTCTTCCATAAAAGGCCAATAGTCACGAGCATTGGATTTAGGAGTTATGACGCTGATGTCAAACATTTCTTTTTGGTATAATCCAATAGCGTGCGGATGGATATCGGTAGCAATAATGCTATACTTTTTATAATTACCAATTTCCTTGATGGCTCTGGCAAAGGACCTTGGGGTAGGACCACCAACGCCTGTGATTAAGATGTTTAGTTTTTGATTCATATTTAATATTGGTGGATTTCCGTTTAGTTAAAGCAAAAAATTCGGTTGCGGCTTTAAATATTCCACGGCCAATTCACACATTCTTTTATTTCAGGAAAAAGGACAATATCTGCATTTTTGCCTTTTAAAACAAAGGTGGTAACGTCTTTAAAATTGAGAATTTGTTTAGCAAAGACTAAGGTTTTTCCAGACACACTTACATCGTCCACTAATAAAACTTTTATATCATCATTTCCTAAAAATGTGTTTTCTTTTAACAATTGAGGCTCGTCATACTTGATACTGTTATCCATATTCCTATAGTTAACTTTAATCAAATGGAGTGGTTTTGACAATTGATGTGCTATGAGTGAAGAAACTACTATTCCACCTGTGCCTATTCCTATCACAACATCTATTTCTGGAAAATGTGTTTTACCTAATCTTTCACTTATTTCTGTAAAGCTTAAATTAGTCATCGCTATTAAATTTGTAATAACAGATTTGAGAAATAATGCATAATATTATAATCCCTGGAATAGCACGCGAGAGAGAACCCAGAAAAAAGGATCCGGACTCCATGTTCAACATTTTAAATGGTAAAAACAGTACTAAAGAAGAAATCACCTTTGTCAATACATATCCCAAACCTCCTACATTCATTTTAATCCATTTACTTTCCCTTTTTAAAAGCCAATTGACCATCACCGTATAAACTACTAACTCAAAAGTCAGAATAGTCATTAAACTTATATCAGGCCTGCCAGTAAAAATATGGTTTACTATAGGTGCAAGACCAACGCCCAAAGCAACCAACTTATAATCTTTAAATAAGTAAATTGCTGGTATGGAAATATAAAACATGGGTAATAAAATTGCCCCTGTAGGCGTACCATTCACTGGAGGAATCATGTGTATTATAAAAGGAAAACCAATGGTAACTGCCAAAATGAAAATAAGGTGGTAAAGTTTATTATTGGCTTCAATAAGCGATTTAATATTTTGTATCATATTTTGATTAATTTATCTTTTTTGCCTCTAAGTAAAATTTATCTAACATAGATTTTAATCCTCTTTTTGCTGGTAATTGCCATAAAAGTTTACACCAATCATGATTTCCTTCAATGAGTTCTGGACCCACAGGAGTTACAGCAATATCCCATCCAATTGATTTATTTTTTGGATGTTTCAATGCTGCCTTTGTTACAAGATCCAGACATTCTTGCCAAAATGGTATAATAAAGCCATTAATTCTAATATTCGTTATTGGGTGAAAATCTACATTAGGTTTTGTAATATCGCTATAGACAGCTTTACCAGAAATCACACCTGTTTTTTCGTCAATAAGTGCTGCCATATTGCCAGCAGCCATATTGTCAACAAGTGAATTTACAGATATTCTGAGCCTACTTCCCAAAAGATGGACATTATTATTAGAATCAAGCTGAGTAAAAATTCTGATAGTATTGACTGCTGAAGGTGATAATTCTGATAGTAAAGGGTGTTGGATTATAAATTCTTCCACTAAATCAAACTTTTCTGTCTTCATGAATGCAACAAGGGATTCAGGGTTAAACTGTGATGCATCTTTAATTATTACTTGCTTACCACATTTTCCATTAGCCACTTTAAAAACAAGTTTTCTTGAAGTATTATTTAAAAGTTTAACAGCATTTTCTTTATTTTCAAGATCATTTAAATCAAAACATAAATGAATAATAAAGTCTTTGTAATACTCTTTAAACTTTGTTTTGTCATCAAGAATTACCCTTTCTTTAATAGGGTTCATGTATAATTGATATTCGTACATATATCCTGTCCCTGCCCATTCTGACTTTTGACTTTCATTTTTCTCCCAAAACTGGAATTGATAATATTCAAGTAATGAAATATTATACTTCAAAGAATTTGAAATTGATTTATACCATAATTTCCAAATTGGAATATTACTGGCTTCATTCACGTATTTTAAAAATTTATTAAGTAACTCCCAATCTAATTTTTTAAAATAATATATAAGATAAATAATCCTTTTTAAGTACATAAGTCGTTACATTAATTTAAACAATTCGTTGGTTGACATAAATTCTACATCTGGCCATTTTTTTAGAATTTCTTTCAATAGATTTTTCAACACAAGCAAACTGTTTGTTCTGTTGCTTTCATTTATTCCTCCTATAAAATTTTTCCTATGGGGCCCAAGTATTGCTGGTTTGTTGTATTTAAATGCTGTTTGAATATCTTTTAAGGCCACATTCAACCAATCATTGGAAGGATCATTAGGCTCGAATAAACAGTTTCTTAAAACATATTTTTGCCCATACCTATTCGATTGTCCAAGATACCTTATTGTCTTTTTTGATCTATATTCTGGTGTAGGTACATTACAAATAATAGAACCATACAATGATGAAACGCCCATTTCATAAGTAACTTTTTCCAAGGATGGGTGGAGTAAACCGTTGGGAGGTACAAAAAAGGATGACTTAAACCCAAATAGCTTTTCAAAAAGGTCTAAACCATCTTTTATGATTAACGCTTGTTGATGGACATCGTCCATTGATTTAATACTATAGGCTACTTGATATGATGGTTTATTGTCAGTTCTATCAAATCCCCACATTCCGTGTTCAAAAGCAACTCTAGTTTGATTGTCACCTTTTCTTAGGTTTTCCATCCAAAGCAATACATTCAGATGTTCACGACTGTGTGATTGAGGTATAAATAGCTTTTTTGTTATCCCTTCCTTCCATAGATCAAAGGTGCGATTATGACTTTGGTATTTTTCTAAAGTTCTTGTGAATGGTTCGTAATGATATTCTTGGAATCCTGATGATGCTATTTTGTCAAAATCAGGATTTGCAACCACACTTACGGCTGTAAAAACCGCCGGATTATTATTTTTGTCGCGTACAGAATTTAAAACATCGAACAAGGCAGTTAGGTCGTCTTCGTTGGCTAATGTATCATACTTATTGAATAAACAACCACCCGCACTATCTAATTTTATACCTTTTGACACTAAAGAATCATATGCTTTTTGAGAAGGCATCCTTACACTGCCCCAGTCATCAGACTCAAAAACAACTATTTTTCGATCTGTCTTCCAACCTATTGATCCCTTGACCCAAGTGGCAAATTTTGTTTTTAAATTATTGAGCAAAACCAGGTATCTTACTTACAATTGCAGCATATGATCTGTCAATTAAATAATGGTCTTTTAGAAATTTATTTCCTGTTTCACCCATAGCTGTAAAAGTATCATCATCCATACGGACAAAAGTATTTATTAACCCGTTCATGGCTGCCAAGTTTCCTGACTCACACCAAAATCCAAACCCATTGTTTTGGGCTATGGTGCCAATGTCCGTATGAATGTCAGTCGCGGATAAAACAGGCATATAATTTTCCATGTAAGATAAAATCCTATTGGGGAAGTTTGGTATTTTAAATCTATTGTCAAGAAGCACTAGGCCAACATCGCCCAAACTTACCAAGATGTCATATTCAGCTTTTGGCACAAAAGATAATAAGGTAACATTACTTGGTTTTTTTTTACTTATCCACTTATTCAACTTATTGTATTCAGTGCCATTACCAACAATTAAAAAATGAACATCTTTATTCTCTAAATGAGCATTCATGACTTCTATAAGAAAGTCTATCATTTGTGGTTTGCCCAAATTACCTCCATAAAAAAAGACTTTTGCCTGAGGGTTTATCTTATATTTTGATTTTAATTGAGCTATAATTTGACCGTCTTTCATTGGCTCAATGGGCATAATGGTGTTTGGATTAACTTCTACTTTCTGTGGATCCAATTCTGGATTATTTGAAAGTAAATAATCCACATTGGCCGGTGACATACAACCTATATAATCTGAAAGTGCATAGAGGTGTTTTTCCTTTTTCCTAAAGTATTTGTAAAATATAGAGCTTTTGGATAATAAACCTAAATCAGCAATATTATCGGGGAAAATATCCTTTAATAATAAATAACAAGGAATATTAAAACGATGTTTTATAAAAGAAACTGTTCGAGTCAAGCTAATAGGAGGTGTGGCATATACTGCAATATCGATAGGCCTTTTAACTGATTTTTCAACGGCTCGTTTGAGTAAGTAATCAATTACAAAAGTAGAAAGTAGTTTTTCAACATAATTAGTTTTTGTGTTGTTTAAGGTTTTATATCTTATATTAGTATACCCTTCTCCTTCAATAATTTCGCCAGAGTTTTTCTCTCTTCTTTCCACTGGAGAGAGTATGGTGACATGATGGCCTTGACTGATAAAATAATTTATCAAATCTGGATAAATACCCCGTTTCTCCAAATTTTTTATGATCACCAACGAAATGAATAAAATATTTAATTTTTTGTCGCTCAAATCAATACTACTTTTATTGCAAAAATTTGGTTTAACCCATTTGTTTGTAAAAATCTACATAATATCTTTTCAATAATTCATCTTTTACTTCCGGTTCTGGATAACTTATTAATACTGCTTTGTAAACGCCTCTGAATACAAATATACTCCCCGCAGATGCACCTACAATGCCAAAATTTGAAATCAATTTTCCTATATCATCCATACTTCCTGCACCGCCTAATATGGTGAGAGGAACGGTAATTTGTTTCCGCACTTTTCCAGCCAACTCCAGATCATATCCTTTCATATCGCCGTCATGATCTACTGAATTTATAACTATTTCTCCAGCTCCCAACTTTTGAAACAGAGTTGCCATTTCAATCGGATTCTTTGCAGTTGATTTTTTTCCATTATGAATTACCACTTCATATCCCCCTAAAAATTTCTTCTTAACATCAAGTACCACAACTACACTTTGTGTTCCTACCCTTTCTGCTATCTTAGATATTAGTTCAGGATTTTCAATTGCAGAAGAGCTTAAAGCCACCTTTTCTACCCCTAGTGAAAATATTTTTTGTGCCTGCTCTACTGTCTTAATCCCCCCTCCATAGCATAACGGCATTCTGCATTCCGAAGCCAGTTTTTCAATTAATACATAATCAGGTTCATATGCTTGAACTGTTGCATCAATATCAAGTACCATCAATTCATCGGCCTGTTTTTCATTAAAAATTCTAACGGCATTAATGGGATCCCCTACATACTTCGGATCTTTGAATCGTACAGTTTTAACTAATCCTTTATCATGAATGAGTAAACAAGGAATTATTCTTGGTCGTAACATTTATAACTTTGAAAAATTTTCTAATAATTTGACCCCATAATTATGACTTTTTTCTGGATGAAACTGAACCCCAAATATACTATCACGCGCTACAGCACAAGTGAATTTTCCACCATAGTATGTTTCTCCGATTATATTTGATGAATCTATACATTCAAAATAATAAGAATGAAGGAAATAAAATTTTGGATTTTCAGGAAAATTTATAAAAAGTGGGTGGTTTCTATTTACTTCCACATCATTCCAGCCCATGTGGGGAAGGTGTGTGTCAAATTTAATCTTGGATTCGTCAAATTTATTAACGACTCCATCTAACCAACCCAACCCAGGCAATAAACCTTCATCACTTTTTCTTGCCAACATCTGCATACCGACACAAATACCAATGACTGGCATTTTTTGTTCCAGTACCATTTTTTCTGTGATCTCCCGCATACCTGAATTATTGAAAGTCAACATAGCATGATCAAAAGCTCCGACACCAGGAAGAATCAGTTTGTCAATCATATTGAAGTCATCTTGATTGCGTAAAATCCTTACAGGAATATGAAGTCTTTTAAATATGTTCTCAAAAGCTTTGATATTTCCCAAACCGTAATCAATGATACCTATCATCTTATTAATCGCTTTTCGAGTTTTAACATAGTCAATACCTTTCCCCCCAAATTGATAATATGTCTTTTATTTCGATAGTCCTTAAAGGTTTTATTTTCTCCTTCAAATAATTTCTGTAATTGATCTACTGAAAGATCGAGTTTATGAGCCACATACTCAAACTCGTTTGTAAGGGTTTGCTCGTCTAATTCTGGCCTTGATATTCTATCTAGGGCTTCTTCTCTTGTCATTTGACCAGTCAAAATAAGACTAGAAAAATGAGCTCTTCTTTTTTCAAATCCAAATTTCCTGGGTAACCAATAGTCTTCATAAAACCTTGTAAATCTCGATTCATGATGTTTGTGTTGAAATTTTTCCCACCCAAATTTTTCAAATAGCAAATTTTCAGCATCCTTTTTAATGTAAGGCACTAAGTTGAGGGGTTTTAAAACCTTCATACCCAAAAATACCTGATACCACACCTTGTATTCAAGAATATCCAGAATCGGGAATGTTTTTAATTTACCTTTCCCAAATTTATTATAGATATCCATAACAAATATCTTATCTATTCCAGGATAAGCACCCCATTCCTCCGGTTCTTTACAGCATTCGGTAGAATAATTGGCTCCTGTAAGAACATATTTAATTTTATGCTTTCTTGCAAATTTATACATAGCTGAAAAAAAGGCAATATCCTGAGGTCCGTCCTGACCAGGTGTTTGTGCCTTAAGGAAGGCAACCTGCAGATCTTTCATTTCTTCCCAGTTGATTACTTCAGTAAACAACTCCAGACCTAAGCCATTACAAAGCTTTTCAATATTACCTACTGCCTTATCGGTATTCCATCCCGCATCGACATGAAACAAAAGTGGTCGGATACCCATGATTTCTTTAGCTACATAGGTGAGATAAGAACTATCCAACCCCCACTAATTCCTATTATGCAGTCAAAATCTTTGCCTTTTCCTTCAGCTTTTATCTTTTCTGCACACTTCATAAGTTCGGTGTGGCCTCTCTCATCAGTATGCCATAACGGCAATATGTTTTTTTGAAAGTTATGATAGTAATCACTGATACCTTCTTCGTCGAACACAATATTCGGGTCTGATGTGTCCATAATGGTTTTTATACAAATTTGATATGACATTTTTGATTTTTGATTTTTGACTCTAAAGAATTTTAGCTCACTTTTTTTATTTTGCTGTTGTATAAAGTAATGTATTTTTCGTATTGTATTTCTTGATTATATTTCTCCAGAACAAGATTTCTGCATGCTTCACTATATAAGTCTTTACCATTTTTCAAGATGATATTTATCATTTGAAATAATCCATTAACATCTCCCTTTTCCACAATATATCCAGTGCCCTTCTGAACCAGTTCTGGAGTAGCTGTCACATTATAACCTACCACAGGTGTTCCGCAGGCCATTGCTTCAACGGTTACTAATCCAAAGGATTCTGCAATAGAGGGATTTACAAAAACATCTGCTAATGAATAATACATAGCCAAGTCATTCGGATTGTTTAGTCTGGTAATACCAATGATGTTTGGAGGTAATCCTTTAATTTGACTTTCAGTTAATCCTATTAAAATTATTTTAATATGGCTCTCCATCATACTTGATAACGCAACGAAGGCAGATAAGCCTTTTAAATCACTCCATGGACTGGCAACACCTAAAATAACTTTTTTATTCGTCAAAAGATATTTTTCGACTAAAGAACTTGGGTCAGTGAATTGAAATTTATGAATATCCACTCCATTGTGAATTGTGTGAATAGGAAGTTCTTTAAGAAAAGATTTGGTAACTTCTCCTGCCAACCAATCTGAGACAGGCACTAATGTTATATCTTTAACTCCATTAAATAGCTCCTTTTTAATAGCATAGTTTTCTTTAGAATTATCATAAAACAAGCTTTGAGGGTAATACTTTGTTAAAGGACATGAGTAGCATCCTGTTTGCCATTTAACACATTCGACTCTGGCATAATGACAGCAATGACCTGTAAAAGGCCAACAATCATGTAAAGTCCATATTACCGGTTTTTTGATTTGTGCTAAAAACTTAAAAAGAATTTCAATATTAATGAAGTAGCCATGGATTTGGTGCAGATGAATAATATCAGGATTAAGCAATTTAATTTTTTCTACAAATATTTTAGTTCCATTTATTGACCCTAATCCATGTTTATCAAAAAATCGAGTTAATAATAAATGCTGTGCCTGTTCTATCTCGTTGCCTATCTTTATTTTGCTCGATTGGCTTATATTTTCATAACGTCCAAAAGCAATCGTACTTTCTCCATTATTTTTAATTACTTTAACTCCAATTTGCTCGGTAATTTTCCCAGTACTACCCACATTTGCAGCAACATCTATCTGTAATACTTTCATGCTTTAATTTTATCTTTGTCTGAAAATTCCGAAAGAATAAACTTTATATACTGACTTGCTATCGTATTGAAATCTAATTGCTCTCGTATTTTTATCGCTTTTGTGGCCAGTCTTTGTCTTTCGTCATGGTCATTTATTAATCTTTCTAGACATTTTGCTAATTCACCTATATTCCCTGTTTCAAATAATAATCCATTTTCACCATGTTCGATGATGTCAGATGGCCCAGCAACACAATTGCTACTGATACAAGCTAAAGGTACAGACATGGCTTCAATCAGAGCATTGGGAAATCCTTCGTAAAAAGAGGGTAATACAAAAATATCAGATTTGCCTAGGATTGCACTAAACTCCTTAAGGTGTCCATAAAAAATTACCTTTCCTTTGATATTGTGGTGTGCAACTAAATCATTGAGAAATTTTCTTCTGTTCCCATCACCCACAATATGTAAAGTCCAGTCATTTTTAGGAAGCAATGCAAAGGCGTTAATTAGTACATCATGCCCTTTTTCTCTGGTCAATCGCCCAACAGTTACAATTTGATTTTTTTTAACTGACACGTTTGAATCAATCGCAATTAATGCATTGGGAATGACCCGAATATTTTTATTTTTAGTGTTTTGATATAATATATTTGCAGCTATGGACGTCTGGGCAATAATCCCTGTCGCATATTTATACATGATTTTTCTAGCTGTTTCTAGTAAAAAGCCTAGGTTCAAAAGAGGACCCATTCTATCTGTAATAAAGACAGGTATATTTAAAAATCTGGTTGCCAATAGAACATAGCCATTAAACCACTCTCCGAAACTTAAAATTGTGGTCGGTTTAATGCCCTTTATAATCTTTCTAATAAATGGCAACAATCTTATAGCATATACCAACCTATGCATTTTGTTCCTGTCGAGTGTTGGCCATATTACTACTATATCCGGATGAAGGTCAAAAAAGATCTCTGTAGTGAAAAGATTTAAAATGGTCACTTTGTGCCCATTCGATGCCGCATAATTGGCTATATTTGTTAAGGATCGTTCCATTCCTCCTCCAGCTAACCCAGCTGAAATAAAACATATATGATTATTTTGTGTCAATGTATTTCTCATCTAACATCAAATCCAACATCCAAGAATAAGGGTCAAACTTCCCTTCGAACCAATTCATATCTGAATCCCAATATCCAACACATTCTCTGTAACCATGTGGTGCAAACCCATAACTTATTTCAATTATCAGCGGATTTCCATCCTGATAAACAAAATCAAAGGCAATACATTGGCTTTTCAACTTTTGTGATGCATTAAATGCTAATTTTATGATAACTTCATCAAAAAGCGCTTTTTCATAAAGAATATGACCACTTCCTGATGCTCTGAAATCACCCTTTCTGACAAGTCTTTTAATAGCAAAAGCTTTGTCCGCTATGACAACCACTCTTATGTCGCTGTCATTTCCTGGGATATAATCCTGAAAATATACATAGCCTCTTTCCATACCCATTATTTCTGAGAATTTAGGTTGTATAATCATTCGGAGAGCAGACTTTAAAAGCGTAATTATAGAAATTTTAGACAGTTTATATAATCTCCATGATTCTTTAAATGATCCTAAACGATCGTAGTTAGAAAAACCGGGCCCAAAAGCTGTATTAATAATATAAATTGCACTTTTCTTATTTTCAACCAATCTCACATTGGTTGAGCCGGCTCCACCACGCAATTTAAAAACTTTTGGATAAGTAGTTTTTTCAGCCCAGGATATCGCTGTTTCAGCAGTGTAAAAAGCATAAGACTGAACAAAAGGCAATTTTAAACTTTCCAACAAATATTTTTGACCTAATTTATCATCAAAATGCCACATGGTGTTGAAGTCCGGAAACACTTTCATTCCTGATTGCTGTAACGAAAAAAGTATTTGTTTACTAATAAGAATATCTTTGGGATTGTTCTGAGAAAAATGCCACATAAGTGCATGACAATCTTCTAATTGTTGAATTAGATTATTTGAATAACAATCAACAATTTTATGCGGAATGTTATTTTCTTTGGAATATTTTACCCATTCAGGGTGAAATCCATCTTTTCCATTGTGTATGGCTATCATTCTGGTCTATTTATGAGTTAAAAAAATTTATCCATCCCGGAGGTGGGATCGTTTTGATTGAAACTGGTTTTAAATAGCTAATTGGGATTGGTCTATTATTTAATACAATGTTAACTTGCAAAGATCTTGTAAATTCTTTTCCTGCACGAAGTAATGCAATCTTTTCGTGCTCAAATTGCATTAATTCGGAAACACATATATCATGCCATGCCGAATTATTTGTGAAAGTAATAACGCCCAAAGGTAAGGGATCTGGATTTAAGGGGCCATCTCCTTGGCCTCCAATTATTCCATCTCCCAAACTATAAAGAACGCGAACAGGATTATTATGTATTGTGCCATCAAATTTACCGAAAGTTATTATTTTATTCAAATCCATTACCATTCTCCAAACTGTATCATTACCGTGCCATGCAGCCCCGTGTTGATCATCCTGGCCAGGAAAAGAAAGAATCCATGCTAGACTACCTAACCGAGTCCAGAATTTAAACCATTTACTCCCCTGAGTTTTATATGACTTATCGTAAAAATACTCGGCAAGTCGTCGTATTGCATTTTTTCCTGGGTAGCTGTCACCTCCCGCTTCAGTGCCACCAACCCTATGGTGTGGTAGAAAATCCTTATCACCATTTATACCAACAATATTTTTTAAGGCCGCAGTAATACCAGCTTTTTGATGAGTTTTTAATTTTGGTAAGGAAATAATAATATCCGCATCAAATATTTCTTTTGTAATGCAATACTTATGCATGCCTGGTCTATGAGATTCCATAAATCTATCAGGATCATACTGAGTAACTCTGAATTTATTTATGCCATCATCTGTAATTGGCTCTAAATAACTATTTTGCGCTAAATCAAAAATTACAAAATCATCAAGCTCTATTAAATTGTTTTGAACTAAATTTTTACTAGGATCATATTTAACTCTTCTGAAATCTTTTATAAATATTGGAATATTACTAGCCTTTGAAATGATATTTATTTTTTCAAGAAAATTTTCTGGAAGCAATTGATTCCAATCACAACCTTGAATAGGTGCATCTCCAATGGTTATTTTTAAAGGGCAAAGTTCAGAAATTAATTTTACTAAAGCCAAAATAAAATTAAAATTAGTTGTAAGACAAAGCTCGTCATTAGTGTTTCGATTATGTTTTACCCAGTTAGGTTTTAAGAGAATTTTTTTTGCACTAATAAAACTATTAGTAAAATGAACTGCTGTAATCTTTTTTATTTGTTCGTACAGCATCTCTTCATCATCATACACCTCTGACAAATGTGCCAAATCTCTAGGTATTTCTGGAAAAAGCGTATTAATATGTACAAAGTCCGTACTCACTTTAGAATTCTTGATTTAAATTTATTAAAAGCAATGCTAAATAATAGACTAGGGATAAATGTGACGCTATCAGGCGTTACAATTTTTTGTATATTAATTAACCTTAAATCAGTTATCATCTTTTACAAAAGAATTAGTAACTCAGAATCAAATCAGCCAATTCATCACTAGCAACAAATTCAACATCTGGCCAGGTTTTAATTATTAAGTTTAGTAATTCTGAAAACATAGTCAGATTTTTATCACGATTTTCTTTGTCAATACTACCTATAAAATTCATTCTATGAGATTGAATTATTGCAGGCTTACCAGTTCTGAAGGCTAGTTTCATTTTATTAATGACTTCCTTATTCCAATCTTTTATCTTTATTTCTGAAGGCTCAAAAAATACATTTCTGGCCAAATAGATTTGATCAAGATCATTTTTTTGACCTGTATAATGAAAGATTTTCTTCAGACTGTTGTCACTAACATTTGGTTCAAGTTGATACCAGGATCCCTGAAAAGCTTCAACACCATTAGACTTAAGTGAATTATTGAGATTACTGTGCCATACATAACATGGAGCTATAAAAGTCTTGGAACTATAATTAAATATTTTTTTGAAAAGTGCTAAACCTTCATTTATATAAGCTGATTGAAAACCAAAATCATCCTCTGAATCGATTTGAAGGGCCTCCATAAAAGCATCTTTTGACCTTGCTAATCCAATACTTAAGTCATACATTTTGTATTTAAAAATTTCCCTTGCTATCGAATTTTCATCACTTAAAGCTCTCATCCACCTTTGTACATTAATATGCTCTCGACCATGGAATTGCGGCCTAAAAATACCTGCATTAATGCCTTCCTGCCATATCGAAAATGAATTTGAGTGATTTGGATATTTTTTTAAAGTTTCCGTGAAAGGTTCATAATGATATTCAGTAAACCCACTTTGTTCAATTTTGTCAAAATCTGGATTAGCAACTATAGTATTTGCAGTTATTTTGACAGAATTACCATTCATGTCTTTGATTGAATAAAGCACTTCAAATAAGGCTGCTAAATCATCTTCACTTGCAAGAGAATCAAATCTATTATAGCTTGTCTTATTTAATGGAAAACCTTTTTTCAACAATGTTTCATATACTTCTCTTGAAGGCATTCTGATGCTCCCCCAATCATCGCTTTCAATGACCACTAATTTCCTCTTGGTACGCCATCCAGGTAGATTTGCGATTTGATATTTTACTTTTTCTATGAATTCATTCATGCCACACAACTCTTTTGATATAATCTGTGTAACTCAGAATGATCCTTACTACTTTATCACTTACATTGGGTATACTATAGTCTGCAACCTGTCTAAATGTTCTATCTTTCCCTATTTTTTGATATTGCAATTGCTCTAGGCCTTGGAGGATTCGATCCGTATTCAATCCAGTCATCATCACAGATGCTTCTTCCATCGCCTCTGGTCTTTCGTGGGCCTCACGTATATTGAGCGCTCTAAAATTTAAAATAGAAGACTCTTCACTAATCGTACCACTATCCGAAAGCACTGCAAAAGCATGAACTTGTAGTGCGTTATAATCACTAAACCCCATTGGTTTTTGCCATTGTATCAATGGGTGAAGTTTGGGTGATCCTGGCTTGCCTTCCATTTGTTCTAGTCTTTTCCTTGTGCGCGGATGGGTGCTGACAATGATTGGATGGCCATATTTTTCTCCTATTTCATATAAGGCATTCAATAAGCCAAAAAAGTTTTTGTCGCTGCTGATATTTTCTTCTCTATGGGCAGAAACGACAAAATATTGTTGTGATGTCAGATCCAATTTTGATACAATGTCAGAATCGGAGATTTTGGCTTCATAATGGTGTAATACCTCCATCATAGGCGAGCCTGTCTTGATGACTCTGTCCGGGTTGAGCCCCTCGCGCAATAGATATTCTCTAGCTATGTCTGAGTAAGTCAAATTGATATCTGAGATATGATCTACAATCTTACGGTTGGTTTCTTCTGGTACTCGCTGATCAAAACATCTGTTACCCGCTTCCATATGGAAAATAGGTATGTGTCTCTTCTTTGCAGGAATGGCACACAAACAACTATTGGTATCTCCAAGCACTAAAAATGCATCTGGTTTAACTTCTTCCAATATGGGATCGATATTTATCAATATCTGACCAATGGTAGCTGTTGCTGTCGCACCAGCTGCATTGAGAAAATAATCAGGTTTACGAATACCTAAGTCTTCATAAAATACTTCATTTAACTCATAATCATAATTCTGACCCGTGTGGACTGTGATATGGTCTATGGTAGGACTTTCTTCCAGTTTGGCCATAACTCGAGATAGTCTGATAATCTCAGGTCTTGTACCTACAACTGTTAATACCTTTAGCTTCTTCATGTATTTTAAATAATATTAAACATTTACAAAATAGGTATCTGGATCTTCAGCATTAAATGGCTCATTTATCCAAAACAAAGTAACTAACTCATCTTCTCCTATATTGGTAATATTGTGTGTGTGCCATATAGGCATATCGACATAAGCAGGCGCACTACCATCCACAAAATAGTCTATAACTTCGATAGTACCTATTCGCCTCAGCGATATTTTTGCTTTCCCTTTGATGACTGCAAATCTTTCTGCTTTTCGCGTATGAAAATGATTGCCACGAGTAATACCTGGATTGGTGGTAGAAAAAGAAAACTGGCCTGACGTATTCGATCTGGTAATCTCTACAAAAGTGCCTCGATCATCTGTGTTTAATTTAAAAGGAACTGGGTAATGATCGAACGGGATATAACATCTGAATGTATTAAACAAATCTAATTCCAATGGATCAGAAAGTTTAGGAATTATACCTTTTACTAAGTAATCGTGTTGGTATGAAAGTAACTTCGATAAAATTTCCGAGACAGCGATATTGTATTGGTGAGGTATCTCTATTCTACCTGCTTGGGGATTACAAATTAGGTCGAACATTCTTCGTATCAAATCATTAATATAAATGATTTTCAACGGTTTATCTTGTATGATAGAGGGGGTTTCTCCATGGGCTATTTGGTGACAGAATGTAGCAACCACTGAATTATAAAACGGTACTCCGAATGGACCAAAAACATTGGGAATAATTGCTCCCGTCACTTTTGCATTATATTCTAATGCCCATTCTTCAAGCACTTTTCTTCCATCCTTTTTGGAGTTGCCATAAATGGTATTTTCTTCTTCTTGTGTGGAAGATGAAAAAATAATATGAGGTGTAACATTTGACCTGATACAAGCTTCTGTCAGTTTGGTACATAAGCCCACATTGGTATCATACATTACTTCAGGTGAAGCATGCCGATTGAGCCCTGCTAAGTGCACAATTGTGTCCGTAGCACGCACAAAATTATCCATGCTACTTTCATCATTAAAAAAACTTCTATCGAATGGGATAATTTCTAAATCCTCTTTAAGATTCAGATAATTGGTTAAATGTAAGCCTACAAAACCATTGGAACCAGTAATCCCGATTTTCATATCTCAGCAGTTTTGAATATCCAAAAATCAGATTCTTTTCTGAAGTCGTCATGTTTAGATTCCTCCAATAACAGATTAGAAAAAACAAGTAACGATCCTTTATCTTCATCTGATTTAATGCCCGTAAAATATCCACCAGGTATAAATAAAACATCTCCCTTATGGGCGTTTAATTTTATGACATCAATCATTTCAGTACCTAAAGGATCATGAATAACTACTGGTTTTACTAAATTGATGGTAAAACTGCCTTCTATACACTTCATCCACTTACATTCTAGTGAATGCCCTTGCCAAGCCCTTATAGTGTGACTGTCATAACTTGTAATGATATAATGTCTACGTACAGCAGACATATCAAAACGATTGGCAAATGACATGCTACCTCTTACATCCGTATGTCTCTCTCCTTGTATAATAAAATAGCTATTCATGTACCAATGATAAAAGATCTTTTTTGATAAACGCCAACTTCATTAACAAATCTTTGGTGCCTTGGACATCAAGCCTATGTGTATTGTGAGAGTGGTATTCTTCCATTTTCTCCATATCAGGTTCACCTTCTGAGAAATATCTTGCATAGTTGAGGTCCCTATTATCTGCTGGTATCCTATAATAATTTTCTAAATTATCTGCTTTTGCCATTTCCTCTCGGTTTACAAGGGTTTCATAGAGCTTTTCTCCATGACGGGTTCCTATGTTTACAATTTCATTGCTTGCTTTATACAATTCCGTGAGTGCTTCTGCAAGAATAGCAATCGTTGCGGCAGGAGACTTTTGAACAAAGATGTCACCTGCTTGGCCATGTTCAAAGGCAAATAGTACTAGATCTACCGCATCCTCCAGCGTCATCATAAACCTAGTCATAGATGGATCTGTAATGGTAATTGGTAGTCCCTTCTTAATTTGGTCTGTAAATAAGGGAATCACAGACCCTCGACTTGCCATGACATTGCCATAACGCGTGCCACAAAGTATCGTGTCGGATGAAAGTCGTGATTTGGCCACCATTACTTTTTCCATCATTGCCTTGGAAATACCCATGGCATTGATAGGGTATACTGCCTTATCGGTACTTAAGACAACCACTTTTTTAACCATATTTTTTATGGCTACATCTAATACATTTTCTGTACCCAATACATTGGTTTTTACGGCTTCTAAGGGAAAGAATTCACAAGAAGGGACTTGTTTTAAAGCAGCAGCATGAAAAATGTAATCTACACCCACTACTGCTGGCTCTATGCTACGGTAATCACGTACATCGCCAATGTAAAATTTGACCTTGGGATTATTGAGTAGCTGACGCATATCGTCTTGCTTTTTTTCGTCCCTGCTAAATATTCTTATCTCGCTAAAATGGTCGGTATGTAAAAACCGTTGTAGCACCGCATTACCAAAAGAGCCGGTGCCGCCTGTTATTAGTAAAATTTTATTTTGCATTCTGTTTTTCTATATTAATTAATTCCTCCTTTTACTGACTGCATGCTCCAATAAACGTGAAGTAGATCTTTGACTTGCTTTATTATCAGCAATCTTTACTTTGATGTTAAATGAGGCAATATCTTTTGTATTGGAAATTATTAAAAAACTATTGTTGTCTATTGATTGGTCTCTAAATGTCGATGTGATTACTAATGGAAATTTTGATAGTCGACCATCAGATTGGGAAGTAATATATCTATACTTCGGCATTCTTATTGTCCAAAATGGAAATGTCTGATCAATTTTATCCGACTTATTAATAAAGTAAAGATTTGAGAAATCACCAATAACTAGCTGGTAACTTTCATTTACTTTTGATTTATCTTTAAGTGTATATAATGCATCAATATCAATTAATATTGGCCCACTTTTCAAATCTACATTGCTATACACATCTTGAAATCTAATATTCATTACATTGATGATAGTGTCTGCATTGTTTTCTGCAATTATAGTAGTTGTTCCTGTAAATTTTGGGTGGATTAGTGCGTTTAACGAAGCATTGTAAAGTTCTGTTACTAAGGTTGAATTTAAATTGTTTATAGTCCTTTGGGGATTATTCGTAGTTGTTTCATTATAAGAAATCGAACCCTTCCCATTTAGCCTATTTACACTTTCAATTGATTTAGATCTTGGCAAGGCCAAACTGACATCTCCATTAAAAATAAATTTATTATTCTTATAGCTTATATAATCGTAGTCTTTATTATCATTAACATCCTTAGTAAATGATAAAACAGGACTATCTGATTGTAGAACTGAGATAATATTATCATTAAACTGAAGATTGCCCTTAAATGTCTTGTCTCTAAATAAAATTAAGCTTCCATTGTAAATGGATTGAGAATTTATCCAGTTCTCTTTGTACAAATCAGCTAGGTAATTTATATCAATTCTATTGTTAGTAAAGAGAATTTTTGATCTTGACATTATACTATGCTCGTTCAAAAAAGAAGTTGAAAAGACATTGTTTTCAAAAACATATTCAGCTTCAAAATCATTGTCATTAAGATTTGCACTCCATAAGCTAAATCTAAACCTAGTCTTATCTACCTCTAAAATGTTACTTTTTTCACTTTTTAACAATCCTAATTTAACAAGACCTTTGTTATTTAATTCAAATTTATTACCCTTTACATATACATTTTTTGAGCCCCTTATTCTTAAAAAACAATTCGAACCACCAACATCTTCAGAATATCCTCTTCCCAAACAATTGGTTACTTTATTATTTAATATATCTGTTCTAGAAAGTGCTGATGTGTAAAAAGGTACCGTTTCGATTTTATCATTGTCGTTTAATAAGTTTTCAAAAACATTATCTTCAATAGTGATTTCAGCACCTTTCACAACAAATGAACTCATGTACCCTTCTCCGTAACTAAATACAAGATCATCATTATACACTCGATTGTTTTCAAATATAAAAGATTTTCTAAGACTTGACAATTCAGTCGGTGAAAATGGACTAGGCAAATCACCCAAAGGAAAATAGAATATAGGACCGTAAATATTTTTTATTTCATTATTTTTGACAAGAGTCAAATCATATCTTCCATTAGATAGTTCAATTAGTGATACTGATTGATCAATTTTGCTGTCTACAACTATGATGGTATCAATGCCCGTTTTGAGCATTTCCGAAGGTGTAGTATTCTGAGTACTTGCAGAATATCTAAAGGTAATGGCTCCCAGTATATTACAGGATTCGATTTTAAAGTATTCCATATTTGGTTTAGACTCACGATCTACTGAAGAATAATAAGACCAAGCAAAATAATAATCATAACCCTTAGGTGGAATTTTTTTGGAATAATCTTCCGTCATTAATGTCATATTCTGAAGAGATATGTTATTTCCAGACACACTTCTGAAATATGCATTTGACAAACTATGTTTGGTATTCAAAATTAAACCTGTTTTATGTCTTTCTGTACCTCTAATTTTGATAGATTTTTTTGTATTGTAATATTCATTAGGAATAGGTGTTGCTATAGCATACAATTTATCTAGCACACATATTGCTTCCATTTCAATGATGCAACATAAGGCTCTAAAATTTAATATGGGATCAAAACCATCACTAAACCAGTTAATATACCCTTCTTGGACATCCCAAGTACCTTCTATCTTTATATTTTGAAAAATATGACTTGTCTTATCTGCTTTAATTTTAGCATTCATACCGATAAGTGTACCATTTATAATTTTCCCACCGTTTTGGAATTTCAAAGTTCCTTGTACAATTAAAGACTTTCCTTTTAGATCGTATGTATCGCTACTTTTGATTAAAACAGAATCCTTATTACTTAACAATTCTATAGTATTAGGTATTTCATTTGTTAGATATCTTTTTTTTGTACAAGACAAAATCAAAATTCCAATAAATAAAAGGGATAATTTTAATATGATATTCAATAATTATTTTTTGATCTTGAAAAAATGATTCCAACAATAATACAATTTCTATCTGAAAAAATCAATGACATCTATGAGCAGTAATTCACTTTCTATAAAAAGTTGGATAGGCAATAAAGGTAGAAGAATGCTTGCATTTATGAACTCAGCAGTTTGCCTAAATATGACTAAAATATTTAGTCCCAAAATTATTAATGAACTAGAAGTAAAAATAAAACCAACCTTTTGTCTATAAAGAGAAAAAATTCTCCCGAAAAACACACAACATATTAAAAAATAAATAACAGAAAAGCGATTGGATATTGCCAGTATCTCTTGAGTCAATATTGTAAATGAAAAGAATATTGTACTGAGAAAAAACAACCCTCTACTCCCTCTATCTAGCTTTTTTATCTTTAAGAACCAAAATGTTGTAAAAATAAAAAAATAGTAGCGTGTCCATTCAACAAATATTCTCAAAAGAAACAAACCTTCCTGTTGTGACTTTTGTGTCTCTTTTATAAATCCTTCATATGAATATGCTGCCGCCTTAGTTTTAAAATCACCTGAAAATACATCGGTATTCTCTATCATCAAGTTAATAAATGATTCAGAAAAAATAAAACTCAAAATAACTAAGAGCACATATATCCAGAATCTATTTCCTATAATAAAATACATAAAAAATAGTACAATACTAATTGCAAATCCTATATGAATTAAAACAGTAGAAAAAATTCCCAACAAATATCGTTTATCCTTATTAACAACAACTTGATAAGCACTATAAATAAAAACTAAGCCTGCAAAATAATGCCGAAAAGATGCTATTCGTAATGGAGAAAGTAAAACTATGAAAAATACAATAAAAATAAGGGCATAAAATGTCTTATTTTTATTGTACAAATCTGTTATAATGTTTAGATTCTTAACAATACCGATTCCAAGTAAAGTACTTAATGTACAAAAGTACACACTGGCATTATCTGTTACTCTAGAAATCCAAAATTCAAGAGAATATTGAAAAATTTCTGGCTTTAAGCTCTTTATAGAAAACCTCTTAAATATTTCAGCCCAATAGTCGCCATACGATAACAGTGACTGTTCTTGAAACCATGTATAATAGGCATAGGTATCATATGCTGTATTACCAATTGTGTAGGTAAATCCTATTAATGCGAAAAAGAATACATAAAAAAGTTTTCCTGAAAAGGTGTGTATATACTTAAATGCATAATAAATACCAGCTATGGGCCATAAAAAAAAAAGCAAATACAAAAACTTAGACAAAGTTCGTTCAGAACTAACTCTCATTTGATCTCTTCTACGGAATTAACATGGATGATAAAATCTGTGGGGTCTGATAGCTGAAAATGCTTGTACATTATACCTCGATCTATAATCATGGGATATGCCCAATAATATCGACAAGATGAATTATAAGTCAAATTAGAAGTTGACCAGAAACTTACAATTAAAGAATTATTCAAATTTAAAATATATAATTCTGCCGGTACATTGCTATCTAAAATTACCACATTAGGAATTTTACTTAAATTCTTAATGTGACTTTCGGCAGTATTTGGATGCCTCTTTATTATGATACTTTTATCTGGGTGCTGAATTCTAAGTTCATTTAAAAAATAAATTTCAAACTGGTTCATCTGTTCTAGGCCAAAATTTTGATTTATAAAAAAAATAATATTATCCCGAACTAACAACCCTTCATTTGAAAAACTGAAAACACCCCGAATTATATCAAGGGCTTCATTATTAAATTCATTATCTATTTTAACAAGATATTTATTATTCCAATTTAGATACTTTTCTGTGTAGGTTAACCACACTTCATCTACAAAATTAAAGGAAGCGTATCTAAGATTTGGCCATGGCATTTTCCAAAAGTAAAAACCATTCGCTATCAGAAAACGATGGTACCAAATGAAGGCCAGTGTACTCCATCGTGGTGCAATCCTGGTTATTCTGCTGTAGGCTTTTGCACCATCAGGGCATAGACAAACAGTAACACCTCTTTTATGAAATTGATACGCAAGATATACGTTTAGCGGGTGATGTTCTTGAAAGAAAAAAAGCTTATGATATCTTGTATTTAATATCCGTCGTACCAAAAGTTTTAATGGTTGGTTGGGTACTCGATCAAATTCATCATAAAATGCTAATGTGACCGAAACGTTTTTCAGGATTGAAAAGTCATAAGATTCTTTCAACCTAGTTTTTCCTGGCTCTTTACCTAAGATTATTTCTATCTCATATTTATTATCATTAAAATTATCAAAAATAATTTTTGTGGTTATAAGTAAGTGGTATTCAGTATGGACAATAAATAAGATTCTATTCATGAGAGCTTCTTAAATAAAGTCGTTCTTATTAAATAAAGATTTAAAAGAAATAGAAATAAACTTGAACATAGGTAACCCAATACAACTAAGGTCAAGAGATTGCCAGATAAAAAATAAACAAATAAAGCAGGGAATCCAAACCTTGCAACAATCTCTGAAATGTTAAACATGGAACTTACTTTATAACTTTTTATAGCATACAATACATTATGCGATACCAACGTACCTGCAAATAACATATTAATTGTAAAAAGTTGCATAGCATTAGAGGATTCACTATAGTTAGGAAAATATTTCGTCATAACTAAAGGGATTACAAACCATCCTATTAGAATAAACGGCACTGCTAATACTATCATAAAGCTATTTAACTTAATTGCCATAGGCCAAAGTACTTTGGGGTCGTCTGTTTTACCAAGCATTATATTCATTTTTGGGAAAAAAAAATTGCCCAATATGGAAGGCAAAATATCAATCATAGTGCCTATAGCTGCAACCGGGGTGAATAAACCAACTTGTAAAACCCCGCCAAAACTTAAAATAATAATTCTATTAAATGTAGTCGTAATACTTCTCAAATAATTCATTACAAATACCGGAAGTCCAGTTTTAAGTAATGACATAAAGTGTTCTTTTTGAAAAAGTGATAGAACTTTTAAGGGACGATTATAATGTTTAAATAAAACAAAAATTATAACTATTAGTAATGAATATAAAATAAGCCCATAATAATCTACATAAAAAACAACTGGTAACAAAATAATTTGAAATAAAGTCTTAATAAAGGTCACTTTTGACAAAGATAAAAAGGCTTCATTTGACCTATAAGTAACGGTAAGGTACCTATCGTAAAAATTTATTGATGCCAGACTTCCTACCACAAATGAACCCGCAACAATTTTTAGATCATAAGATAAGTAGTACAGAACAAAACATGCTACAACTGTCAAAAAGAACATAATGAAACTTAGTAGTTTCATATAAAACTGGGTAGTCTGTGCCAATAGAAAACCATATTCTTTATTTCCTTTTCCAAATGAATATGGCAATTCTCGATTTAAGCCTGAAGTAATACCAAACTCAAAAACCCCAATATACAATTGTGCAATTGTTAAACTTTGCCAAATCCCTAATTCACTTGGAACTATCCATCTTATCATCAATATTCCCGCAGCCATAGAAACAAAGCTGTCCCAAAAGGAAATAGCAGTATAAATACCACCAACTCTTAGCGTTGATTTATTAGAAAAAAAATGGAAAACTTTATTCAATGTTTAAGTATGGCCCTTTCTATTATGGCCTCCGCAATGAGCCAATCTAACATAGTATCAATATCATGCGAACTTACTTCATCCATTACATATTTTTTAACTTTTTTAAACTCATTTAATTTTCTGAGCCTTAATGCGTTTGGATTGATAACATAGATTGCTCCATTATATTCCCAAACTTTTGGGGCTTCCTGTCTGCTGTTAAAATTACCATTCTTAGACTTTTGTAAATACCCAAATTCATCTTCTTCAAATAATACAAAATATGGGTTTGCTTTCGTCTGTGATACTGAAACAATCATCTCCAAATTATCATCATATAGTGCCAATGCTTCTCTTATATGTTTGGCATTTCTAAAAGGAGAAGTAGGTTGAAGCAGGACAATATTCTTTGGATTAAAGCCCCTGTTTCTATAAAAGTCCATTGCATGAATTATAACATCATAAGTTGATGCTTTATCATCGGACAGAAAACTTGGTCTATCGAAATGAACTTGAATGCCGATTAATTCAACATATTTAATAATTTCTAAATCATCAGTACTTATACATATTTGTTCCTTGTCAAAAACTTCTAAGGCTTGTAAAACTGTATGACCAATCAAAGGTATGCCTCCCAATAATTTTCTGTTTTTATTTGGAACTCCCTTAGAGCCTGCTCTAGCAGGTATAATTACTAGACTTTCTTTCAAAATCGAATATGATTTATATCAACTTGGGCTTTTGCATAATCTTCGTGTCGCCCTATATCAAGCCAATATCCAAGAATAGGAAATTGTAAAACTTTTTTCTTATCATTCATAAGAGCTTGCATCAAATCAGTTGCATTAAAATAACATTCTTTTGGTATGTAATTAAGCACTTCCTTTTTGAAAATATAGATACCTGCATTAGAATAATATGTATATGTTGGCTTTTCTCTTAATTCTGTAATTAACCCATTCGTACTTTCTACAATTCCATAGGGGACTTTTACTTGATATGGTGTTGTTGCAACGATCATGTCACCATCATTGGCCACCATAGTGGTAAACATATCTTCTAGGTCAATATTAGTGAGCAAGTCAGAATTCATCACTAAAATGTATTCATTTGTAAAATCAAAAATTTTACTAACTGCTCCGATGGTCCCAAGTGGCTCTTCCTCAAAAACGTATTGAATATTTGCATTTTTGTCACTTCCGTCCCCAAATTTATCTACTATCTTCTCACCCAAATACTTTACAGTAATATTAATCTTTTTAATACCATGGGCAATCAAACGATCAATATTGTATTCAATTATTGGCTTTTTACCCACTATTAGAAGTGGTTTGGGTGTTTCAAGAGTTAGTGGAAGTAATCTGCTTCCTAAACCACCCGCCATAATGACTGCATCGATAGGTAAATATGAAATTTGTTTACCGAAATTTATGACATCAACAATCTGATCATCATGGTCGATGATGGGAATTATTTTAATATTTCTATCTCTCCATGTTTTGACATCTTGAATATTGACAGATCCTCGTCTTAAATATTTGGGTTGGGACTTTGAAAAAATTGAGATTGGCATATCTACTGTAAACCCTTTCATCAATCCTCTCCTTATATCTCCATCTGTAAGAGATCCTACAAGTCTAAATAAATCGTCCACTACAAATAAAGTAGCATCAGAAGCTAAGGCATCCATCCTTTCTAGTGCCCCAAGTACTAACGTGTTTTGCGAAATAATATGTCTCTCAACAATATTCATTTGATGATTCTTTGTGGATTGCCTACAACTGTTCGTCCATCTTCTATATTTCTCACAACTACTGTTCCAGCACCAATTATTACATTTCTTCCAATCGTGATTCCTTCTTTGACAATCGATCTAGCACCAATAAAACTACCTTGTCCTATAGTTACATTTCCACATAATATTGCTCCAGGAGCTATATGGCAAAAGTCTTCTAATACACATTCATGTTCTACAATGCTGCCAGTATTACAAATCACTCCATCTCCGATGGTAGCCATTGCATTAATTATACTTCCTACACCAATCATGACACCATTTCCAATCTTAGTACGAGAAGAAACTTCTGAAGATTTGGCAATAGCATTACATGGAGGGTGATTAATTACAGATATTACATTTTGAACTATGTTCATCCTGACAGCATTGTTGCCAATTGCGACAAAATAATGCTTATCAATTAACTTTTTTAAAGAATCATGATCTTCCTCGAAACCAGCATATACAAGACCATAAGGATTGGTTTTCGTTGGTTCTTTTGTTAAATACCCAGATGGAGCGAACCCGCTTGATAATAGGATGTCACAAACCACATAAGCATGACCAGAGTATCCAAAAAGAAAAACTTCTTTATTCAAAATTATCCATTTTTTTCAGTATTTCAACTATTGCTTTAGAAGGCTCCGTTTTGTAATATATATTATACCCGAGATACTCACCGATATTTTCTACATGCTTTACTGCATCCAAAATTTCATTTCTATCTATTTGGCAATGTATAGTATTAGCACTTGAAAGTCTACCCTTCTGTCTGTCACCTAAATTGATATTAAACTTTTTCAAGGATGCTGATTCAATAATTCCGCTTGATGAGTTACCCAAAACAAATGAACAATATTTCATACATGAAAAGTATCCCTTGGAGCCAAAACTTTCTATTAAATAAACATTTTCATTCCGTGTACCAAATGATTCAAACGATTCTCGGACACTTAGATTTTCGGTATCTGCATTTGGCAGTGTAATCACTATTTGATAATCTTTTATTAATAGGTTTAGTACTTCAATTATTTCTTTGATATAAAACTTATTTTTTTCTACCTGAAGTGTTTCAGGATGGAAAGTCATAAGAATCGTTGGCTTTACAAGGTCAATTTTATATTTTGAATAAAATTCTTCGACACTAAATAATTGGAGTTCATGAATATTTTCAAGGCTTAATGAACCTACATTAAATACCTTTTTGCCATCTTGTGTTAATTCAATTACTCTTTCTGAAAAAACATCATTCGCGGTAAAGTGAACGCTACTTATCAAAGTTATTGAATGTCTAAAGATATTATCTATTGCACCCAAAGTTGTTTCGCCTCCATGAATATGAGCTATAGGGATCATAAAGGGTACCGAAGCAACCACAGCTGCAAACATCTCAAATCTATCCCCAAGGGCAAAAGCTAAATCCCCGTCAAATTCATTCCATAATGTGGCAAATTGGGATGTCGTAATTGCCATGGATTCAGCTATATCTTGTTTTGAATCTCCTTTCAAGCTACACTTAAAAGCACGATAAACATCAAAGCCATCTGCAATAATCTGATCTATAGTATGCCCATATTTATCTGAACAATGGGTTCCAAAAGCAATGATTTTTAGACTAAAATAAGAATCGGATTGTATTCTTCTGAGCAAAGGATAATAAATTCCATAATCTGCCCTTGAACTTGTCAACACCCAAACTTTCATATTAAATGTTTGATGTTTAACATTTCGTACATTTTAACATCAGTGGCTAAAGTTCTTCCAATAATATTGTTTAATTCCATTGGTGAGATCCCGTTACCCGGTCTCATCATAGTTAGATCTGCCTCAGTGAGTTTATGATTTATTGGAAGATCCCTGGCTATAAAAATACTTTTTCTTGCTATTTTAATATTTTTAGTCTCGGACTTTGAAGGTTTTTTAATCCCATCACCAAGAGCTTTTTCTATATTTCTTATGGATTTTACCAATTGTTCTAATTCGTTTGGTTCCAAAGAAGCTTTGTGATCCGGACCTTCCATATTTCTATCTAAAGTAAAGTGTTTTTCGATGCAAACTGCTCCTTTTGCGACAGCCGCTATAGCCACATCTATACCTTCAGTATGATCCGAATATCCTACTGCAACATCAAATTCTTTTGCTATGGTCTCCATAGCATTAAGATTGACATCTTCCATCGGTGTGGGATATTCCGTATTGCAATGTAGAATAATAATGTCAGATTTCTTCAAACCTACATTTAATAAAACATCTAAAGCTTCACCTACCTCTGAAAGATACGACATTCCCGTTGATAGAATTATAGGTTTACCAAAACCAGCCATTTTCTTTAAATATGGCAAATTTGTGATCTCACCAGAAGGAACTTTAAATATTGGTAATCCTATGGTATTTAAAAACTCTAAACTTTCAAGATCAAAAGCTGTCGAAAAAAATTTGATATCTTGATCTTTACAATAATCTATCAACTCATAATGATCTTCTACACTGAGTTCTAGTCTTGAAAGCATTTCAAATTGTGATTCAATTTTGCCACCAGTATTTTTTATTTGGTAATCCGCTTTTTGCGCTTCTTTACTTACGAGTTTATCTGCTTTAAAAGTTTGAAATTTCACATAGTCTGCACCAGCATACCTAGCCGCATCAATAAGCTTCTTTGCTATATTGATATCGCCATTATGGTTTACACCAGCTTCGGCAATAATTATACATTTTTGATTAGGCAATATGTTCAATATTTATTTTGATGATTATTCTTTTTCAATCCTTTAATACTTTTTCACACACAATCTATGTTCGACTTTATTATACTTAAATTTCCTACTAATCAACCGAGCATTTAAAGAAATCGGTATCTATTTAATCAAAAATTGATAGTTTGGAACATGCTAATATTTATAAGTGGTACCTTATGAAAAACGTTTAAAAGTTGATCACTTAAAGCCTAAAGACCATTACCTAAAAACGGTTCTGGTCTTTGGCTTGGATTTGCCAAACTATTTCTTGTATTTTTATTTTATCGGGATTCAAGTAAGGTTAATTATATTTGAACCAGTACAAAGTTTTTTCTAAACCTTCTTTTAACTTAATTTTTCCTAGGTAATTTATACGGTTTTTTGCTTTGTCAATACTTGCCAAACTATGCGGTATATCTCCATCCCTATTATGCCCATGTACAGCCGCCAACTTGCATCCAGTAACTTCACAAATCATGTCCCAAAGTTCATTCAAATTTGTCCTTTCTCCACAAGCTACATTGTATACTTCATTAACGGCTTCTTGATTTTCGGTAAAGAGGGCTAAAATATTAGCTTCTACAGCATTATCTACGTATGTAAAGTCGCGGCTATTAGTGCCGTCTCCATTGATGGTAGGTGCTTTGGATTCTAGAGCTGCTTTAAAAAAAAGGGGTATAACGGCTGCATAGGCTCCATTTGGGTCTTGATTAGGTCCAAAAACATTAAAATAGCGTAGACCTATATATTCTACTCCATATGACTTTGCATAGACATCGGCATAGAGTTCATTGACATATTTGGTTACGGCATATGGAGAGAGCGGTTTGCCAATTTTATCTTCCACTTTGGGTAATTCTTGGCTATCGCCGTAGGTAGAGGAAGAAGCTGCAAATACCACTCTTTTGATCTTTTGCACGACAGCTGCTTGAAAAATATGAAGGGTTCCTGTTATATTGACTTCATGCGTGGTCAAAGGATCTTTAATACTTCGAGGTACAGACCCCAATGCAGCTTGGTGGCAAATTAAATCTATACCTTCACTAGCTTTCAGACAAGTTTGGAAGTCTCTTATATCACCTTGGATAAATTCAAAATTGGGATTTGAATTGAATTCTTGTATGTTTTTTAGAAAACCAGTAGCGAGGTTATCTAGGACACGCACCTTTCCAACACGGTCATCTTTTAATAATGCTTCTACGATGTTAGAGCCGATGAAGCCGGCTCCTCCTGTGACTAGGATTGATTTTTTTTGCATTGTTTTATTTGGCTGTTAGCTATTAGCGGTTGGCTGTTAGCTTTTTAGAGGTAATGGAATTAGGTTTTAGGGATTATAAATTTTTCCTCGTTTTTTGATCTTGGTTTCTTGGTTCTTGATTTCTTAGCTCATTAATTAAGGCTTATGACTAATAAATAAGCTTCGGAAAACCTTGGATAAGACGTGAATCTTTACGCTTGAAACTTTTTAATATATTCATCAGCATTTAAAATTGCAACTTTGGGGAAGGGTATTGATTTTAGGATTTCAAAGTGTTTATCATTTGTGATTATATAGTCAGCCCCTGAGGCGATTGCACAATCTACAAATTTATCATCATCAGGATCAGAATCTATTAGTTTCCACCGATACGTTGGGTCAATTAAATGAATATTTGGTAAATTAATTAAAAACCTAATCAAAGAATCAGTTATTTCATGAGAATAACCGTTTAGAAAAAATTTCTGTATATTCAGTTAAAATTTCATTACTTACAAATAGATCGACTTTGTTAGATTGTACATCTTCGAATATCCTAAAGTATTTAAAATTTTCGAGAATACTTACTAAAAGCACATTTGTATCGATTACAACCTTTAACTTATTATTGTTTAGGGTCATTTAGAATTGTTTCAATATATTCTTCTGTCCAATTATTTTCTTTAGAAAATTTATTTGCTAATTGCCTTAATTTATTAGAATAATATTGTCCAATTAGAGTTTTTATTTCTATCAATTCTTCGTCTGATGGATTATGTGCAAATAATTTTAGCAACTCCAACTGAATTGGGCTAAATACTTTCGATTTTTCTGGAATATTTATCATTTCCATTTTTTAAAATTTTAAAAATAAATCAATTAGACAAATCCTTTTTATTTTAATGAAAAATTAAAACTTAAAGTTCCGCTTTCTGAAAAAACTTTGGATAAGGTTTTAGAAAGACTATTCTATTAAAGCATTAAGCTTTTCCAATATATGACATACTTGTTTTGGTCTAAAAAATTTTGCCTCTTAGCCTCTCTTGGCTTCTTGAATCTTGGTATCTTGAATCTTGGTTTCTTGTGTCTTGTCTAAATTTGGAGAGCCATTATTTGCTAGGGTTTGAGCTTATGGTCTTTATGTAAGTGTTTTTAGTTTTTAGCTAACAACCAAAGACCAACAGCCAAAGACTAATAGCTTTTTTTGAGCGCTCTTTTTAGTTATTAGCTAACTTCCTAAAGCTAAATTTGGTTTATTTTCCAATATCCACCTCTGTCGGGCCCAATTCTCTCAAGAATCGTCAGTTCTTTGAGTTTCTCTAAATCGCGATGTAAGGTCATCCTGGTGATTTCTAGGCGTTTTGCCAAATCCTTTGTGGTTATATTGGGCTCAAATCTAATTAACTCAATAATTTGTTTAAGTCTTTTTTCTGTAACATTTTCTGTAACATTTTCTGTAACATTGGTAAAAACGGTGACTAAAAAGCCATTGGATTGATTTTGAAAAGAGGGTTTAGGAAGTCCTGCGGCTGAGAAGTAATTCATGATTCTATGAATTCCAGAGCCATACTTTTCGATGAATCCTATTTCTTTGAATATATCTGCAATTAATTTATTCCTTGGGGTAGATTTATATTTATTATCTAAAAGATCTTGCTCTGTAATGTTATCTGGAAGTCTTCCTGGATTAAAAAATTCAATTTTATGATCATATATCTTGACGATAGAATCAGATGTGTCACGATAATCCCGATGTACGATCATGTTCATAACAATTTCACGAATAGCTTCCAGTGGGTATTGCCATTTTTCAAAATTTTGTGGTGAAGATGTGATTACGATTTCTTTATTGATATGTTTCTTTACAAAATCAATAACTTCTTCAACTTGTGATATTATATCATTTTTCGTGCGAGCACTGTCTTTGATAATAATGTCTGACTGGAATCGACCTAACTCAATAGTAGTAAAAATGGATTCTTTAGAAGTAAATAATAAATAAGCTGCATTGGTAATAAGACCTTCTCTGATTAGGTCTTTTTTAAAAAGAAAAGATAAGGGATCTTCAACTATGTTTTTTCTTGAGATATTGATTCTATCAATCGCTGTTTGTACTTTTTCTAAAGATATATTGTCCGTTTTAAAATCATTATTTGTATGATAATCCCAGCTTGAGTTAAAGGTTTTTAAGTGTATGTCGACCACTTCGTTAACAGATAGAAGTACATTGGAGTTGTGATTTCGCTTTAGATACCTCCCTCGAATAGATGCGGGTTTAACCCAAATTAGTCATTAGAAAATTTATTACGGAGTTAAATTGCTTCAAAATAAGGCGTTGCACTTCATTTTCCTCCTTTGGTATAGCGATGCTATGCCGCAGTCGGTAAAATGACTTATTTTATTGCACTTTAACCCCTCATGACAAAGTTCTAATGACCAATTTGGGTTTAATTGGATATTCTTGTATAGTAAAAACTACAATCTGTTTCGAACCTTCCATATTGGCAATCTCTACATCTGGAATAAGTACAGGAATTGTTTTTGTTTTTACTTCATTTACCCAATTTTGAACCGTTTCTTGAGATATTGAAACTCCAACAATTCTTCCATTGTCGGCAACGCCAATAAGTACTTTTCCACCTTTTTGGTTGGCAAATGCAACTAAGGTTTCTATAGTTTCGTTGCCAAAAGCCGTTTTGAATTCTAGGGTTTCACCCTCTCCTTGTTCTATTAAAGCATTAAGCTTTTCCAATTTATTTTTTTGTTTGGTCTACGTGTTTTCTGAAACGATCCAAAGTCTATCAGCTAACTGATAAAAGCTGTAGAATATTTTAGGGATTAAAGGTTAGGTTTTAGAAGGTCCAAATAAGCTAAAGCCTAAGTAGTTTTTGCATTTTTCACCAAAGACTTACTGTCAAAGACTAGTAGCTATCAGCGCTTTACAATCTCCAATAAGCCATTTGATCTGTCTCCTGATACAAGCCTTTTAGGTCAAAAAGTATAGGCTTTTCCTTCTGGATGGAAACAAAATACTCACTATTTAATACCTTATATTTTTCATGAGCGACGGCTACAATAACCGCGTCATAATCTGAGTCTGGTTGTGCTTTTAAGTCGATGTTATATTCATGTGCAACCTCCGATTTATCCGCCCAATAGTCTACTAGGTCTACTTTTATAGAGTAGGCTTGTAGTTCTTTGATTACATCAATTACTTTGGTGTTACGAATGTCGGCCACGTCTTCTTTAAATGTAAGGCCCATAACCAATACCTTACAATCACCTGGGTTTTTACCAGCTTTAATGAGGTATTGCGTCAATCTTTTGGCAACAAAACCAGGTACATCTTCATTTGTTTTTCTGCCACTGAGTATCATTTGGGGTACATGCCCTAGTTTTTGCGCTTTGTAAGTCAAATAGTATGGGTCAACACCAATACAATGACCTCCTACTAGTCCTGGGAAAAATTTCAAGAAATTCCATTTAGTACCTGCGGCCTCTAATACCTCCTTGGTATCAATATCCATTTTATCAAAAATCATGGATAATTCGTTCATGAGCGCTATATTGATATCTCGTTGGGTATTTTCTATTACTTTAGCGGCTTCCGCTACTTTGACAGAAGCGGCTTTGTATATGCCTGCCGTAATGATTGAGCCATACACTTCTGCAATTGTATCCAATGTTTCTCTATCGCTACCGGATACAATTTTTAATATTTTTGTCAATGTACGTTCTTTATCACCTGGATTTATCCTCTCTGGGCTGTACCCGTATGTAAAATCAATTCCTGCCTTTAGCCCACTTTCCTTCTCCAAAATGGGCAAACAATCTTCTTCTGTACATCCTGGATATACCGTACTTTCATAGACGACGATATCGCCTGGTTTTACAGACTTACCTACACTGGCACTTGCACCTAAGAGGGGTCTGAGATTGGGTACTTTGTGCTCGTCGATATCTGTAGGCACTCCGATGATGTGGAAGTGTGCTTTTTGTAGATCTTCTGCTTTATCTGTAAATGAGATATCGCATCCTTCGAAGGCGCTGCTATCGAGTTCTTTACTTGGATCGATATGTTGCCTCATGAGGGCTATGCGCTCACTGTTGATATCAAAGCCGATGACTTTGTACTTTTTGGCAAATTCGAGCGCGAGGGGTAGACCGACGTATCCGAGTCCGGTGACGGAGATGGCTTTGGTTTTGTTTTTTAATTCTTGAATCATTTTTTTAAGCGGTGAGCTATTAGCTGTGAGCTGTTAGCGAAGTTATTAATAGGTTTTAGGGATTAGGTGGTAGGGATTAGAGGGGTGTAAGTGGCAGAGGGCATAGGTGGCATAGGTGGCATAGGGCATAGGTGGCATGGGGCATAGAAAAAATGTTAGGTTCTTGATTTCTTGGATCTTGGATCTTCGTATTCTTGCATTCTCGCAAGAAGGTAGGTTTTAGGAATTAGGGGGTAGGTTTTAGAGGGTCCCCATTAGCCAAAGACTAAAAGCTAAAGACTAATAGCAAGTAGGGTTTAGGGATTAGGTGGTAGGGATTAGAGGGGTGGCAGAGGGCATAGAGCATAGATGGCATAGGGCATAGAAAAAACGTTAGGTTCTTGATTTCTTGGATCTTGGATCTTCGTATTCTTGCATTCTCGCAAGAAGGTAGGTTTTAGAGGGTCCCCATTAGCCAAAGACTAACAGCTAAAGACTAATAGCAAGTAGGGTTTAGGGATTAGGGGGTAGGTTTTAGAGGGTCCCCATTAGCCAAAGACTAACAGCTAAAGACTAATAGCAAGTAGGGTTTAGGGATTAGGGGGTAGGTTTTAGAGGGTCCCCATTAGCCAAAGACTAACAGCTAAAGACTAATAGCAGGTCGGTTTTAGGGCATTTGTTCAAATAACTCCAGATCAGAATAATTTTGCATTAAAGAAAAATGTTTATCATTTGTCCAAAGTAACTGATTATTTTGCATTACGTTTTGGCAGATAATTAAATCTGGAATACCAACTTTATTTACACCATTTGCAAGATTTGTTTTTTGAAGTTCTATTAATGATTTCCAATTAATATTCATTTTATTTTTGGGCAATGATGTCATAATGTCGATGATGGCAATTGCTTTAATATTGTGTAAAAAAGGAATCATTTCTGTGAGTATAATGTCGTTGATCACGATAAGATCATTTTCAATAAGTAATTCCAACTTGTCATAGAGACCATTGTTAAAATACCCGATCCAAATAGAAGTATCAACAAAAATTTTCATTTCTTGACCTTAAAGTATCTAAATCAACATCCAAATTGAGCTTGCCTTTATACTTATGAATTTTTTGTCTTTCATTTAAAATCTTTATTTTTGATAAAGCTTTTATTATTGTTTCAGACTTAGATTTAGAATTAAGTATATTCATTACTTCTTGTAACAAATCCTCTGGTATATCAATTGTCTCTTTCATGAATGTATTTTTTTTAAAAAAGAAACTTAACTTGACCTTTATAATGGCAATTAAGTTAAAATAGTTTCATTTGAGATTAGGTTTTTGAGCAGTCTACGCTTATTTAGTCTTTGGGTGATCAGCCTGTCAAGGTATTTCATGAGGTCTCAAGGGTCCCCATTAGCCAAAGACTAATAGCTAAAGACTAATAGCAAGTAGATTTTAGGGATTAGGGGGTAGGCTTTAGAGGGGTGGCAGAGGGCATAGATGGCAGAGGGCATAGAAAAAATGTTAGGTTCTTGATTTCTTGGATCTTGGATCTTCGTATTCTTGCATTCTCGCAAGCAGGTAGGTTTTAGGAATTAGTGGGTAGGTTTTAGAGGGTCCCCATTAGCCAAAGACTAACAGCTAAAGACTAATAGCAAGTAGGGTTTAGGGATTAGGGGGTAGGCTTTAGAGGGGTGGCAGAGGGCAGATGGCACAGATAGCAGAGGGCATAAAAAAATGCATTATACTTGATTTCTTGGCGCTTCGCAGCTAATACCCGAAGTAAGTTCATGGCATTGTTGTTTTCCAAATAAATTTGGAGGGCCTTTATTGGCTAGGGTTGGGTTTAAAACGAAAAGTCTTTAGCGAGTTGGTCTTTGGCTGTTGGTCTTTGGTCTTTAGCTTTTTTATGAACTTATTTCAGTTCCTAGCTTCGATGCTTTTTGGCTCCCTTTGGGGGTGGGGTAAAACGAAAAGTCTTTGGCGAGTTGGTCTTTGGCTGTTGGTCTTTGGCTGTTGGTCTTTGGTCTTTAGCTTTTTTATAAACTTATTCCAGTTCCTAGCTTCGATGCTTTTTGGCTCCCTTTAGGGGTGGGGTAAAACGAAAAGTCTTTGGCGAGTTGGTCTTTGGCTGTTGGTCTTTGGCTGTTGGTCTTTGGTCTTTAGCTTTTTTATAAACTTATTCCAGTTCCTAGCTTCGATGCTTT
>JALHLK010000036.1:0-10278 GCA_022844565.1 Saprospiraceae bacterium | reverse complement strand
GGGGTGGGGTAAAACGAAAAGTCTTTGGCGAGTTGGTCTTTGGCTGTTGGTCTTTGGCTGTTGGTCTTTGGTCTTTAGCTTTTTTATAAACTTATTCCAGTTCCTAGCTTCGATGCTTTTCGGCTCCCTTTAGGGGTGGGGTAAAACGAAAAGTCTTCAGCGAGTTGATCTTTGGTCTTTGACTAGGCATCTTCTGGTTGGGTTTTTTGCGAGTTGGCGATTAAATTATTTTGTTAATCCAAATCTATAAATTTATAAAATCAGAATAGTTGATACCTCACTGTTTACTAATTGATTTTAAGGTTCCGATTGGGATTTGTTTCTTTGGTGCAGGTACTATTACGATTTTTGAATCCTTAATGTATTTTTGGTGGCTGCCTTTTTGACTTTTAAAAACAAAACCATTTCTTTCTAATACTTTGATAATTTTATCTGAGGATGGTAATTTTGTCACGAAACCTTTATTTTCAGTTCACCTAGAACGGCTTCATTGATGGTTTGGATAGACAGCAATCCATCACTTTCTTCAAAATACAAATCTAGCGCTTCTTTAAGATTTGCTTTTGCTTCATCAATGGTTTTTCCAAAACTTGATACTTCCACATTTAGACATCTGGAAACATAAAAATGGCCTTCTTTGGTAATAATGTATTTTAGTGATTTCATTTTATATTTTGTTGTTTCTTTTGCAAATTCTCTTTTGGCTTTTTTATGAACTTATTCCAGTTCCTAGCTTCGATGCTTTTCGGCTCTCTTTAGGGATGGGGTAAAACGAAAAGTCTTTGGCGGTTGGCGTTGGATTATTTTTTCTAAAAGCAAATAATTAGGAGTATAATTAATCTTCATAATGACCTTTTAGGGAGTAGACTGAACAGGATGCTGTTTGGTTTATTGGTACTGCTTTTCCAAATGAATTTGGAAGGCCATTATTTGCCGTAATCCTTTTTTGACTCCCTTTAGGGTCGGGGCAAAGCAAAAAAGTTCTTGATTCTTGCCTCTCCTCTAACCGCTAATAGCTAAAGACTAACAGCTAACACCTTTTCACCACAATTCATTCATTCTCGCTAAGCCATTGCATCCCGAATGATTTTCATAAAAATGACGATGGAGGCACCTAAAAGCCCACCTAATAATATGCCCTTGATCAGACTAATAAGCAGGGAAGACTCGAGCGGTTCTAGCGGGGGAATAGGCTCGTCTAGTTTGATAAACATTGGCTTGGTGTCTTGTAATCCTACGTCTGAGAGTTCATATGATTTGAGGATTTCGCCGTATGCTGTTTTAAGAGCGAGAAGTTCTCCTTCTAAAATCATTTTTCCAGAATTGGGTGTTTGCAACTGAAGGCCTTGACTTTGATCTGAAATTCTTGCTACTTGATATATCTTTCTGTCGATGAGTGTCTTTATGGAGTCTGCTTTTGATTTCAAAATTTGGGTTGATTTACCTTGGGATTGAAAAAGATCTGTTTCAAAAAAACTGACGATAAATTTGTAAGACTCATCAATAATTTGGAGGGTCAAATCTTCGTTTTTGGTGGTAATATTGTATTTAAATATACCTGAGTCTTCATCATAACTAAACCCTAAGATAGGATTTTTTTCAGTTTTGCTTCCTATCACTTTACCTATCAGCGATAATAAGACTTTGTTTTGTAATGGAGTAAAATTTTCATAATCGCCCGAAGTAAATTTGAAGTCTTTAAATTCTGGTTTTTTCTTCGACCACAATTCGATCAATTGGTAATCTCTTAAAATATGATTAGCGATAAAATCTCCATCTACTTGTTTGAATAGTAAATCTCTAACAGTCAGCTTAGACTTCGCTACTTCCATTACTTTGTAGGGGTTGGTTTTTCCGCCTCCACCTCCACCTTTTAGACCAAATTGACTTAACAAGGTGCTGACTCCTCCACCACTTTGTCCTTCTATGATAAATTTGGTTTCTGCTGTATAGGTCACATCGTGATTGATGTGTTTGTAATAAAAATAAGCGACAGCAGGTATGGTAAGTAATAATATGATGTACCACTTTTTGAAAAGCTCAATGACAAACTCTTTGATTTTGAGGATGAGCTCTTTGAGGGTGATTTCGTCGTCTTGTATGTTGTTTTGTTCCATGTTTTGTTATTAGCTGTTGGTCTTTAGCTGTTGGTCTTTAGTCTTTGGCAATTTTAAAGTCTTTAGGTTTGATAGTCTTTAGGTAATGGTCTTTAATCTTTGGCAAATTTTATGTCTTTGGGTCGAAATCACTTTAATGAGTTAAGTAATGCGTTTATTCTTTTTTGAAGTGTATTTAATTCTTCAAAAATTGTCTTTTCATCAAAATAGTTTCTTCGATGAGAAATAATTAATTGAGTTTCTAGTTCAAAACTTGAACCCAAGGAAATTTCTAAAAATCTACTAAACTCCTTTGAAGAACTTCTACTGCATCCTTCAGCTATATTGGAAGGTATAGATACTGCTGCTCTTTGTATTTGTTGAGTTATGCCGTAAATTTCTGACTTAGGAAAATTTTCACATAGCATATAAATTTTATCCGCTAAATCTATGCTTTGAGCCCAAACTTCTAATTTTCTAAAATCTCTCATTTTTTTTGAGTCTTTGGCGATTGGTCTTTGGTCTTTAGCTTTTTTGCCGTGGGATTTTGTCTTTGGCGGTTGGTCTTTGGTCTTTAGCTTCTTTGCGGTGGCATTTTGTCTTTGGCATTTGGTCTTTGGTCTTTAGCTTTTCTTCTATTACAATTTACTGTTAGCAAAAACAGATATTTACTGTTAGTCAGCTAAAGACCAACACCCAAAGACTAATAGCTTTTATTACAATTGCTAACCAGCTAATATTGCTAATTTATCGCCCTCAACAACAAAATCAAAGACAAAATAGAAGTAGCTTGCGTAATCGAATCTTTTAAAACTTGGCTCCAATCTACATCTTCACTGTCCTTCTTTTCACCTGGAAGCGGTTGAGGTTTTTCTTTTTTGAACGGGACTTTGATGATCGACCCCTCCACTACTTTTGGGTAGGTACGAAAGAAGAGGAAACCTTTTGTTTTGTCAATTTTTCCATTAGGATGCTCTACGGTGAGTCTCTGTCGATCCGCTTTTTCGTCAAAACCACCGGCATAATGGTCTACATAGTATTTGGCAGACTTACCAGGATGATAGGCAAAGTTGAGTTTGCCATTGCCAATTAATCGCTCGCTGTAAAGGTCTTGGTAATTGGTGGCACCTGTCAAAGAAACGATGTTGTTTTTTCTTGGGATATCTATGATGTCTCCATTTTGGAGAATAATGTTTTGGTAAGAATTTTTATTCTTTAGTGCCTCATAAAGGTCAAAGATGATGTAACCCGTATTTCCATCCGCTCTGAGGAGGGTGGTACCTTCAGGGTATGCTTCTTGGGTGATGCCTCCCGCAGCTAAAAGTATGTCGCTTACTTTTGTATTCTCTTTGAGAAGTGCATAAGTGCCCGGGTAGACTATTTCGCCTTGAATATTAACTGTAAGCATGTTATTGAATTCTGGAGCATACCTTACCACAATAAGATCATTTGGCATCAGATTGATGGTTGATGCTTTTATTAAATCTGGATCATCAGAAAGATTCACTTTTTGAACAGAGTAGGTTGTTTTTTTATCATTTTCATAATTTATTCTGAATATATCGATGTTGGAGGTAGATGCATTGATGGCAAGACCTTCGGATAATAAGATCATTTCTTTTAGTGTAAGACTTGGATTGAAGAGGGTTTGGGTAGGTTTTCTAACTGCTCCACTAATCCTAACTTCTGCTTTATCGACAAAGCTTTCGGCAGAATAAACAAAGAGCTCGTCATTGGGCTCAAGAGCAATATTTGATGCTGAATTGGGCTCTGACAATGCTTTATTGAGATCTATATAAATGTATTCTTGTGTCTTTGCATCTGCTACTTTTTTTCTAAAAATATAGGCGAAGGCAGCTGACCTTTGGTCTAAACCTCCCGCAAGGAATACAAGGTCAGAAACTTTAAGGCTTTTGTCTGCTAAAGGAAACGTACCTGGTATTCTCACTGATCCTGAAATAGAAACTGTCTTGGCATCTACAAATTGCCTTTTTGATCTGATGGTAATCTTATCCCCTCGCTGTAATAAAATGTTTGCTGCCGATTTTTTATTATTCAATACTTCTTGCAAATTGATGATTTGGTATCTGACGGTCACTTGGTCGTCGTTATACCTTAAAAAGTAAGCATTATCCAAAATTGCTCCTTCTACAAATTTAACTTTATCAAGAATATCAGATAAACGCATACCTTCTACAAATGCAAAATCTAGTGGCTCTTCAATTCCTCCTTCTATGTACACACGATTGTTTGCTACCTTTTTAGCGGCATTGATGCTGATAATGTCGCCATTTTGTAAAGAAAAGTCCGCTTTAGTTGAAGTAAGTTGTTGAAAATCTACGTTGATGAAATTTCTAACACCATTTTCTACTCTTTCTATTTGGATAGATTTTGTGAGTGCTTCGGGTAGTAATCCACCAGCCAGATTGATGAGGGTTTGGAGATTTTCATTATCTAATAATTCATATCTGTAAGGTCTATTGATCGCTCCACCAATGGTAACAACCTTACCTGCAACAGGCACCTGAATGAAATCATTTTCTTGCAAGTATAAATCATAAGCAATCGTTGGATTATTAATAAACTCATACAAATCAATAATTTTGGGCTTTTGACCTGCTCTTATGAGTTTTATTTTTCTAACACTACCTTTATCTGTAGGACCACCAGCGGCTACAAGTGCGTTAAAAGCTGTGTTGAGTGCAGAAATATTGAAAGATCCATTATTAAAAACTTCTCCAAATATATTGACATTGACGGTACGTGCTGTAGCAATAGATAGTTTAAATTCTCCAGGATAAAATCTAACAAATCTACCTATACCTTGCTGTAAAAGTTTGGATGCCTGGTCTATGGTCATACCACTAATATAATATCTTCCAACTGGAAATTTACCGGAAGGTTGAATATACCCATCTTTTGTGATTCCGTCTGCTGAGTTGAAACTAGATGTACCAAATATAGAGATGGCCACCATATCTCCCACACCTAATACGTAGCTTCCTGTAGGCTTGGCGTCTTCACTGGTCCTAAAAAGTTTTAAACTATTGTCTCTAAATAAGTGTTGACCGTAGACTGTGGCGGGAGGAAGTTTGGAGGTATTTTGATCGTTGATCGTTTCACTTATGGCTTCTTCAAGAGAAGCGCCTTTGTCTACAGCAGTTTTGATTTCTTTTGTTGATTTAGCGGCTTCTTGTGATGTACCTGTTTCGCTCAATTTATTGGCTATTTCGGCTTGTTTGTTTTGAAAAACTTCTTGAGCATTTGGGGCAGGACCGGTAGAAGTGCTAGGCGTAGATGTGGATTTTGCTCCTTTTACTTCTTTTTCAAGCATATCAATAACCTCACGGACTGTGCTTTCTATTCTTGCCAACTCCGAAGTATTGGTAGGGTCAATTTTATTTAGATCTACACCTTTTTTGGCCATTTCTTCTCTGAAACGAGCCTCGCTGATGCCTCTTTTCTGAAGCTCTTGTCTAGCCATTTGTTCTGAAACTTGCGAAAATCCTGCTAAGGAGATAAACAGTATGAAAAACGCTATTATGTGTTTTATGTGTTTCATTATTCTATTTTTTTGAAAAAATTATAGGTTTTTAGGCTGTTGGTCTTTAGCTGTTGGTCTTTGGGTTTTCTTTTGCTTTGGCATTTTGGCTTGTTAGGTTGATGTGGTGTCTTTAGTCTTTGGCTATTGGTCTTTAGGAGCGTTCACTAAAGACCATTTGCTAAAGACCATAGACTAATACCTAAAGACTGACTAGGGGTTGTTCGTCTTTGGCTGTTGGTCTTTAGTCTTTAGCCAGAAATTCCTGAATTGCCCATTGCCTCTTTGCCCCATAGGGAATTGCCCTTTGAACTCAATGTGCTAACAACCTAATGCGCTAAAAGACTAATACCTAAAGACCCGTTGTCAAATGGCTTCGCCCCTGATAGGTCGCACTCCTATGCCGTGCAATTAAGTGATATTTTTCGTATAGGGTCACAAAATTAACGTTTTTTTGGCTACTTGGATGGTAAAACATTAACTATATACTTTAAATTTTTTGGTATTGGCGTCAAGATGTTTTGAATATTGGTACATCTTCTACATTAAAAATTTGAGACCACCTCGAAAGGCAATACAGTCGCCATTTTAATGTTTGGGGTGTTTTTTGGAAATTGATATTTTTATTTACAATCAATTTCAAAAATGAGCTTTGAGCTAGTTCTTTGTGGATAGTATCTAAATTTTGGTCAAACCATAGATTATTAGGTGCGGCGAAACCAATTTTATCTTTTCTCCAAACAATCGTAGAAGGCAAGCGTTTTTCGAATGCTTTTCTTAAAGAAAATTTGGTAATCCCTCTATTTATTTTAAGCTCTTCCGGAAGCGAAATTGCCAATTGTACTACAGCATGGTCCAAGAACGGGAGGCGAGTTTCTATACCTTGAGACATCGCGTTTTTGTCTTCATACCTTAATAGAGGTGGTAATTGGTATTGATTGATTTCGGATATTTGCCATTGCCCCATATTTTGACCTAAACCGTACTTTTTATACAGTTTTTTTGGCATAATTAATTTATATAATATAGGTGTTATAAGTTTCTTATGTCTGTGGATATATAAATTTATTAGGGCCTTGCTGTTTATAAATGCGTAATATACTATTGATTTTATTAAATTATGCGATATAAACGATTTACTTATATAGTATATTTTTAGCTTTTGAAAAACATTATATTTATTGAGCGATTTGTAGAAATATGGCCGATACCCTAAGAACAATTCGTCTGCACCTTGACCATCAAGTAATACCTTGACACCATCTCTTTTAGCCTGTTCGAACAATTTATGCTGCATGATGACCGAAAGACTACCAAAAGGCTCTTCTTGAACCTTAATTATCTGATCAATTTCTTTGCTCCAATCACTTATTGATGGCGATACAATGTGTAAATCTAGTCCGAGGTGGTTAGCTACTTCTTTTGCATAGTTACTTTCATCTTGTACTGGATCTGTGGATCGAGCATGAATGGCATAGCTATCTGAATGGTGTGTTAGACAAGCACTAATAATAGCACTATCAAGTCCTCCACTAACCATGGTACCTATTTTGACTTGTGTAGTTTGTCGTAATTTGACAGCATTTGATAACAATGTTTTGACCTTATCTATTGGATCCATTTCAGTGGATTCCGGCAATGCTTGCAATGAAGAATATTGGAAAATTTTATACGTATGACTCGAAAGATCAAATATCAAATTATGACCAGGATTAAGCCTAAATATATTTTTAAAAAAGGTCTCGGGAAGGTGGTCTTCCAAACCAAAAACTAAGTAGTCTACGATGGCTTCTTTGTTGGCTGTTTTGTTTTTGACAAAAGGTAAAATCTGTTTTATTTCAGAAGCTATGAAAAAAACCTGGGCTCCATGAGAATAGTAAAATGGTTTCATCCCTACTTTATCTCTACTACAAAAAAGAATATGCTTTTTGGGATCGAAAATGATAAATGACCACATTCCATCAAGTTTTTCCACGCAGTCTTGGCCCCATGTAATATATGCTTGCAAGAGTACCTCTGTATCAGATTCTCTAAGGAATGTGACTCCTAGAAGTGTCAACTCTTGTTTGATCCTTTGGAAATTATAAATTTCTCCATTGAAGGTGATTGTATAACCCTCGATGGTCATCGGTTGCTTACCCTCCTCTGAAAGATCTGTAATGGCTAATCTGCGGTGACCTAATGCGAAGTTTTGACCAAAATGGTAGCCTTCACCATCAGGACCTCGATGGATGGCCATATTATTCATCATTTCTATGTCTGACGTGATCTGATCATAGGTGTTTTGATAAATTATGGCTGAGATGGCACACATAAACTTTGATTATTGTTCAAATGATCTAATGTTCAAATGATGGAGGAGGATTTGATTCACTTTTTGAAGTGCTGCATTTCCGTTGCCATAGAGCATATGGTTGTAACTGTTTGGATTAACAATTAAAACAGTTTGGATTTGAAATGAATCTTCAAAAATCAAAGCATTTGCTCTCCTACTTCGGCCAATTGATAGTCTGGTTTTGACATACCTAACTGATCAAAGAAGATAGCACTCATGTTTTCGTCGTAGTGTTGCCCTGTATGTAAAGTGATCAAATCGAGTTTGCTTTTACATGCTTATTCAAAAGGCTAATGTTTGATAAATTGGGGGTGGGCGCCTATAATAGTTAGGAGTTTAATAATTCGTGTTTAGTGGTTAATACCAAGTCTCGTTCTCTAGTGAATTGTAAACACTTCTAATACCTTCTTCGAGTGAGATTTTAGCTTTCCAACCTAATGCAGATATTTTGTCGACGCTCATTAATTTACGTGGAGTACCATCTGGTTTTGTAAGGTCGTTAATAATTTCTCCTAGCTGCTAAAAACACCAAGTCTGGTTTTTCTATTTCAAAGAATTAATTCACCATAGCTTGATCCAGCAAGTCCAATTCTTTAGACGATCTGGTGACAATATTTTCGTAACATTCCTTTAGTAATTTTCGATGTATGGCTGAACCTACAACACTATATGTCCAGCTACAAAAATTTTAAGGTTCTTATCTAGCACCCTATTATTCGTATTGATTTTTTATTTCGAATCCTGCCTTTCTCAACAATGTATCTTTTTTAAATAATTCTACATCACTGTCAATCATTTCGTCACAAAGGGATTGCCAAGTATATTTTGGTTCCCATCCTAACAAATTTCTTGCTTTAGAGGCATCACCAATTAGAAGATCTACCTCTGTCGGTCTAAAATAACGAGGATCGATTGCTAAAACTTGTTGACCTGTTTTAAATGCATACGTATTATCATGAGATTTCACGTAGGCTGTTTCATCGACGCCTTCTCCCTTAAATTCTAGCTCAACATGGAGTCTCTCAAAAGCTCTTATAATAAAGTCTTTTATTTTTGTAGTCACTCCCGTGGCTAAAACAAAATCTTCAGGTGTATCGTGTTGGAGTATACGGTACATGCCTTCCACATAATCTTTTGCATGACCCCAGTCTCGTTGGGAATGGATATTACCCATAAACATCATATCTTGTAGTCCAAGAGCCATTTTAGCTACAGCTCGTGTTATTTTACGGGTAACGAATGTTTCTCCACGTTGTGGGGATTCGTGGTTAAAAAGTATGCCATTACATGCAAACATATTGTACGCTTCTCGGTAGTTTACGGTTATCCAAAAGGCATACATTTTTGCGACAGCATAAGGTGATCTTGGATAAAATGGTGTTTTTTCTGATTGTGGCACTTCTTGTACTTTACCGTATAGTTCGGATGTCGATGCTTGATAAATCCTTGTTTTCTCAGTCAACCCTAAAGTCCTTACAGCTTCCATTAATCTTAACGTCCCTATTCCATCCACATCAGCACAGTATTCAGGTAAGTCAAAACTAACTCTTACATGTGACATAGCCCCTAAATTATAGATTTCATCAGGCTGCACGTTTTGTACGACTCTAATTAAATTTGAGCTGTCAGAAAGATCCCCATAATGCAGAAAGAATTTTTTATTATAAACGTGTGTGTCTTCATATAAATGATCTATCCTTTCTGTATTAATTAATGAACTCCTTCTTTTAATGCCATGAACTTCGTATCCTTTTTCTAATAAGAGTTCCGTAAGGTAGGCCCCATCTTGGCCTGTTACGCCAGTAATTATTGCTTTTTTCATATATTTCTGATTAATTTGTCTAGTTTTAGGATTTAGGGATTTGCTTTTAGGGAGTAGGATTTAGGTAGAAGGGGTTGTTGTTGTAGGTGGCTGTTTTTTGATTCTTCTTCGATACGATGCCTATTTTTGTAACCAATGACTCGACTCTTAAGGTTGATTTTTCTCCTCACTTTATATATGACTGAAGCAAAACCTCTGTATCTGCTTCACTTCGAAATTGACCATTTTGAACCCTTAATTCGTCTCTGATGGATTAAAAATTATAAATCTCTCTATTAAAGATAATAGTTTAGTGATCTAAGGTCATGGGTTGATTACTGCCCTGCGCAAGATCTGAAATAGCTAGTGCTCCGTCTAAATAAAATATTAAATAATTTGTGGCTCTTTTTGAATATCTCTTCGTTAAAAAGCCTCGCTGAACTAGCCAGTTCAACTACGTTTTTCGCCTTGATCTATCCAAAAATAACTCACAACTTAATTTAAA
>JALHLK010000035.1 GCA_022844565.1 Saprospiraceae bacterium | reverse complement strand
CTCCGTGAGGCGGTTTGGTACCTCCGCTTGTACAGCGATACCGATGGGCCTACCATCATCTTTTATACAACATTGATAAATCTATACAACGGATTTATCATTCACAGCACACCTTAAGACAGCGGGGTCATATAGCTATAAAAGAGGATTTAAAAGGAGCTATACGACCCCGACAGGGTCGAATACTACCCCGTGCTTTGAAGTTATAACTATTACATCACTTCAGGATGATTTTATTCTTAGAAGGTTTTACAACTTTCTTGCTGAACATAAGCTATTTCATTGTGACCTCGAAGTAGGTCAAATAATTATATTAATTTGTAAGTTTATTTAAAAAGTCAACTAAAACCGTATTTAATTGGCATTTTTCTAAGAAATAGTTTATGCAGATATGCTAATATGGATACCGAAGGACGGCATAAATTTCAATATACACTTGTATTGAGTTTACCGAAATAGACTTCAAATAGCTTTTTGATGGTCAAACTTAAGACAGCCGGCAAATTATTTGTTACGTAGTAAAACTAAAATTTTCAGAAACTATCCCATTCCAATCTTCACCGTTAGTAACTAATTCAATAAATTTTAGTCTCCCGTCTGTAACGTCTACTTCATAGTTTAAACCGTACATTAGTCCGTCTAGTTCTATTGTTTCATTAGTACTTATTGCTGAGTTTTCTATTCCAACATTTAACTCTTTATTTTGGGGGTTATCATATATTAAATTAATATACATACCAACCCCTGTTTTTAACCTAGTTTCAACTTTTATAAATGGCATATGTTCACTTACAGAAGGATATTTTGTAGCAAGCCTTTCAAGAATTGAATATTCAAGTTTATTTAGTTCTTCCATCATATTATAGTCCTTTTCTACTAAATGATGAAAGAATGACTTGTCCATTTTCAACTCTTCCACCAATAAGGCGAACATCAATTCCGCCAACATTAATAATATTGCCCAAATCCCCAGACGGCAGGATGCCTTTAGCATTTGGGGTTAATTTTTCTGCTTTGAATGCTTTGTTCGCAGCATTTTGAACAGCATCAAAAGCTCCTTCTTGAGAACCAAATTTATTAACCAAACTTTCTAAAGCGTGTTCCGCTTTTCCGAATATATGATTAAGACGATTTAAAGGTACCCCCTTAGATGCTAATTTTCCAAACGGAACAAGTCCAAAACCCGCTTCCAGCATCATTAGACCTGTTGCTTCCGCAGGTCTCAATCTTGGATCCACAGCTGATGAAAATGGAACCACTAAGCTTAAACCATCTACTAAAGGTTCTAATTTTTGTGCTCCTTCATGAGCAGCTTCAGTAAACTCACTTGCTGTAGGTCTATCATTCGTAGCACCAAATAATTTATCTGCAAAATTGTTCCACCTTTTCTTTAAGCTGTAAAATAACCCTGGAGGATCATCTCCATTACTATCATTATTTCTATTTTGTTGTGATTGTAACTGTCTAAAAGCTTCCTGCGCTTCCTCCCCATAATAAGTAATAGACTCCATTCCATTAGGGTCTATGTTTACAATAGGGTTATTCATACCATAGTTATATGGGCTCCATCCTATATATTTTTCCGCTAGAGGGTCAATAGCATTCCACCTCCCAATACTAGGATCATAAAACCGTGCCCCATAATCATTCCACCCCAAACCTCCAAATGACTCTAATTCCTTACCGTTGTACTGATATGCATTGTCCTTCGCTATGCCGTCATTCATGAATGTACCTCCAAGATTCATGCCAAAAGGATAATAATGATTTTCTTGGAGGATTTCCTCTGGTACTTCTATTTGACCAACGGTTCCACCTTGGCCTGGACCTTGGCCTGCTGGTCTATCAAAGAAAGTAAGTCTAGTGTTACCTAGGTGGTCTTTATTTAATAGCAAATTCATGACGCAGGGTACCAGCATTATTGAAGAGACGGCCTTCTGCGTGATAGATGGCTTCTAGTGTGCGGGTACCACTTACAGTTTCTTGATACTCGACGCCATCGAGGTATTGTTGTTTTGATATAAATGAACCATTGTCAGTTTTTGTTACCGTAACCTTTTTACCTGTGGCGTCATAAGTGTTGGTTATCACTTTATTGCCAGGCATTGTGATGGATGTGGGAAGATTTAAATGGTTATAGGTAACAGATATATTTTGCGAATATCTGCATAAAAAAAATCAATCAAAACCAATCAGCATAAATCTGGTGAAAAAAAACTTACGAAAATCCGCGGGAAAAACCATTCTACGAAAATCTACGGGAATAAAAAACCCACAAAACTCGGCAGGTAAAAAATAAATAATTTCCCTCTCCAAACAATAACTATTGCCCAATTCTTATTTAATTTGTGATAAAATAAAAATCTTGGCTTTACAAAAATTTTTTAAAACAACTTCAGACTTGTCCATAGGGATATGGAAAATCGAAGAGGATGAATCTTTTTTTAGAAAAAATTTGGTACTATTGCAATCAGAAATTACTGAACTTGCAGAGCTTTCGTCAAAAAAAAGAGTCGAATGGCTAGCTTCTAGATACCTTTTACACGTCTCACTAGGTCAAGAAGATCGATTTGCGTGTGTAAAAGATGAGCACGGCAAGCCTTATTTACAAGATTTTGATCAATATATCTCCCTGTCTCATTCTAGAAATTATGTAGCAACAATTCATGGATTGCTACCGTGTGGTATCGATATACAGTACCACATAGACAAAATAGGTATGATCGCTAAAAAGTTTGTCAGTGAGGATGAAAAAAAATTTATACCCAAAGACAAAGAACTCTTATATTTGCATGCAATATGGGGCACAAAAGAAGCGGTTTACAAAGCCTTCGGCAAAAAAGGAACAAGTTTGATAAATAATATCCACCTAGATCCTTTTAAAATTGAAGAGGAATTGCCAACAGCCATTTGGGCTACGTTAAATATAGAAAATACAACAAAAAAATATGAATGCAAACATGAAATATTTGAAGATTTCACCTTGGTATATGTCTATGAAATTATGTAGTATATTCGCTCTACTTCTCTTGGTAGCTACTGGATGCAAAGACGATAATGCTGCAACGGTGGACGAAGATTTGAGTGGCGAAATTGAAGAAGTAAAACTCCCGGATGGATTTATGACCTTTATTGACAAGTTTAGTAACGACAGTATTTTTCAAATGAATAGCATTCAGTGGCCCCTTCAAAAGCAAATCGCAAAACAACACCCAGAAGATGATGAAGAAACCATATCGCTCAATGCAGAAGAATGGAAATTGCACCGCCCTTTTGATGATATGAATGGTACCTACTCTCAACAATATATCAATTTTAATGATGTAATTACCGAAATGACGGTAGATAAAAGTGGTCAGTATACCATGATCCGTCGTTTTTCAAAAATTGATGGTAATTGGAAACTCATATTTTACAAAGAAATGGGGCTATAAGTTAGACTTTCATTACGGAACCCATTTTAGATATGTAGGTAATATTAAAAGTGCAACACCCCTAATTAAAGTACTACACCCTTTTACACCAGTGGATATTTCATTTTTTGGTTATGATTCTCAACATTTGAAAATTTCCAACATTTGAAAATTTGAACATTCAAAACATGTTGGACTCTTCAATTATCTATTTATAAGATGTATCTTTGCCAAATATTAAAATTTGATAAATAAAATATAATGACTACGACAACATTAACTGAAGAACTAATTGCCATAGAAGATCAATACGGTGCACATAATTACCATCCACTTCCTGTTGTTTTAGCTAAAGGTAAGGGTGTATTTGTATACGATGTAGAAGGCAAAGAATATTATGACTTCTTATCTGCTTATAGTGCTGTCAATCAAGGACATTGCCACCCAAAAATAATTAATGCTTTAATAGATCAAGCACAGGAATTGACACTGACTTCAAGAGCATTTTACAACAATAAATTAGGAATTTACGAGCAATTTATCACTTCATTTTTTGGCTTTGATAAAGTTTTACCAATGAATACAGGTGTAGAAGCCGTTGAGACTGCTTTGAAAATATGTAGAAAATGGGGATATGAAATAAAAGGCATCGAAGAGAATAAAGCCATTATCCTTTTTGCAAAAAATAATTTTCATGGTAGAACTACTGCGATTATCTCTGCATCAGTCGACCCAACAGCTCGAGCAAACTATGGTCCCTTTCTACCCGGTATCAAAGTAATAGAATACGACAATATACCAGCGATGACGGAGGCATTACAAGATCCAAATGTAGCAGGTGTAATCTTAGAACCTATACAAGGCGAAGCAGGTGTGTATGTACCAAATGATCAATACTTGCCCACTATAGCTCAACTTTGCAAAGACCACAATGTTTTATTCATAGCAGACGAAGTACAAACAGGAATAGCTAGAACAGGTAGATTATTGGCTTCTTGTGGCAATTGTACCTGTGAATCAAGGTCAAAATGTGAGAACAAATATGAAGCGAGACCCGACATCTTAATACTTGGGAAAGCGCTGAGTGGCGGTGTTTTACCCGTATCAGCAGTACTGGCCAATGATGACATAATGCAAGTGATCAAACCGGGTACCCACGGGTCGACATTCGGTGGTAATCCACTAGCTTGTGCTGTTGCAATGGCTGCTTTGGAAGTAGTAGAAGAAGAAAATTTAGCAGAAAATGCCTATAAATTAGGGGTCATTTTTAGAGAAAGAATGCAACAACTTATAGAAAAATCTCCTCTCGTAATCGGTGTAAGGGGTAAAGGTTTGCTCAATGCCATCATCATAGACAATGCAGAAGATGCTGAAATGGCTTGGAATATTTGTCTAAAACTGAGAGACAATGGTTTACTTGCAAAACCTACTCACAGCAATAAAATAAGATTCGCTCCTCCGCTTGTGATGACCGAGGCTCAATTACAAGAATGTTGCGATATCATTGAAAATACGATATTGTCAATGTAAAATTGACCAAAGCTTGATAGTCCTATCATCGCTGCAAGTTGCGATGATACCTTCTTCTCGCTTGTTAATGATGCTGTTTACAGAATTGACATGGCCACCTGTTTGCACATCAATGGATTGCTCCAAATTAAGGTTTTCATCCCAGATTCTTATCTTTTTATCACGTGAAGCCGAGATGATGTGTTGATCTACAAAAATCATCGTATTCACTGTAAACCAATGAGCTGCGACTTCTAGTTGAAGGGATTGATCAAGTTTTTTCCACTTTCTGATCATTGCATCTCTGCCACTTGTATAAATATTTTCATCATCAGACAAAATAGAAAATATCGAAGTTTCATGTGCTTTCCACCTATTCACTATATTTATCTGCAAAGTATCCACCAAGTACATATAGCCATCCATCCCACCGATAAGCAACAAATTAAGGTCTAAAAAGTGAGCCGTTCTAAGGCCAAATGGTGTTATCGAAAATGTAGCAAGAGATGACATTGTTGTGATATCCCAAATGACAAGTGCCCCATCCTGAGCTACCGTGTATAATCGATCCCTATCAACTATACAATCCATAATTGCTTTTTTGTGAAGTGATACCCTCTTTATTATCTCCTTTTTGTTGATATCGAGCCAATATAGCTGTCCAGAAAAGCCGCCGGCAACTACGATATCTTTAGAAATGATGGCTCCAGAAAATAATTTATCATCCGCATTTGCAAGAAGCACACCGTCGTCTGAATAAGTATTCCAAGAGACCAAATACCCATCACCTCCCAAAGAGTAAAAAGTCGACTCCCCAGCATTTAACAATTTATAAATACTAGCATTGTGCCCTGTCAAGGTATTTTTAAGCAATATCTTCATCGCTCCTTTAAACACCGTTCCTTCTGAAAGGTTAAAAGATTTTAATAAAAAATTCTAAACATTAAACCTAAAGTGCATAATATCGCCATCAATGACCACATATTCTTTGCCTTCTACACCCATTTTACCGGCTTCTTTTACCGCTGCCTCAGATTTAAAGTGAACATAATCATCATATTTTATAACCTCTGCGCGAATAAACCCTTTTTCAAAATCAGTATGGATTACCCCAGCAGCTTGAGGTGCCTTCGAACCTTTAATAACGGTCCAAGCTCTTACTTCTTTAACGCCTGCTGTAAAATAAGTGATCAAATTTAAAATTGAATAACAAGCCCTGATCACTTTGTTTACACCCGGCTCACTTAAACCCATAGCTTCTACAAACTCCAATCGCTCTTCTTTAGACTCCAATTCTGAGATATCTGCTTCGATACCAGCACAAATCTGAATCACTTCTGCCTTTTCAGGTGCCACATGTGCTTCAAATTTTCTTGTAAGGTCATTTCCATTTTGAATAGAAGCTTCATCTACATTACAGACGTACAGCACAGGTTTTGCAGTCAATAGGTACAACTCATCAAATAATTCTTTCAAATCATCTTCCACTTCAAATGCTCTAGCAGGATTACCATCTTCCATAAACTTTGATAAGTCATCGAGAAAAGAAACCCTTCTTAAGTCATCTTTATTCCCATTTTTAGCAGATTTTCTATATTTATCCACTCTTTTTTCGAGTGTCTCTAGATCTTTTAAAATAAGTTCATTGTCAATTATTTGCTTATCTCGCAAAGGGTCTACCCCACCCTCAACGTGTATGACATTATCATCTTCAAAACATCTAATAACGTGCACAAGCGCGTCCACCTCTCTGATGTTGGCTAAAAACTGATTTCCTAAACCTTCACCTTTACTTGCTCCCTTGATCAAACCAGCAATATCGACTATTTCGACGGTAGTTGGTTGCACTTTTTCTGGATTGACAATATCAGACAATGCATCCAATCTTGGATCTGGCACCGTGATGATACCTACATTTGGATCTTTTGTGGCAAAAGGATAATTTGCAGCTAAAGCCTTAGCTGAAGTCAATGCATTAAACAAAGTTGATTTTCCTACATTTGGTAAGCCTACAATACCACATTTAAGTGCCATATTTCTACTATTTTTTAATTATTGCGCAAAAGTATTAAAAAAGTTGAATATCATTTTCGAAATTTTATTATTCTGTAAACTAAATTTTCATCAATCGCAAAATTTTTTTTATAAATTATATGAGAAATTAAAATTTTATTCCTCAATTTTGACTCTAAAATTTACTTATTAAAAATATCAAATTTTAATATCTTTGCGTTTTGAATCTGAATGGAATTAATGAACAAACTTAGGAACATACTTAACGAAAACGAAAACTTAAAAAAACTGATGGTCTTAATCGGGACCTTTTTTAATTATTTAAATAACGTTTATAGCTCTTTAACAAGCAAATTATACCAGCTCACAGAGCCTGTAAGAACAGCCGCAAAGCCTATCACGCAGCCAATTAATGAATTTGCTAAACCTTTTAGAGACAAATATGCTGAATTTGAAAAAAAGAATCCAAAACCAGCATTAGCGATATCTTGGATGGTGACGTTGGGTAAAATAGGAATTGCAACCTTATTAATCTTGATCATCACCACCTCTTTTGGTTTATTTGGTGAAATGCCAAATAAAGAAGACCTGAAAAACATAGAAAATTCCAATGCAACTGAAATTTATACTGCGGACAGTGTCTTAATTGGTAAATTTTATATAGAAAATAGAACAGAAATCACTTTAGAAAATATATCGCCATACGTAATCACAGCCCTCCTCGCTGTAGAAGATAAACGATTTTTCGAGCACTCAGGTATAGACTTTACATCGTGGTTTAGAATTTTTAAAGGTATGGCAACACAAAACACAGGTTTTGGAGGAGGATCTACCATTTCTCAGCAGTTAGCGAAAAACCTTTACCCTCGAAAAAGGTATAAATTGCCAGGTATAAGTCTTTTGTTAAATAAAATAAGAGAAAACCTAACTTCTATAAAACTAGAGGCTATATACGACAAAGAGGAATTAATTAACCTCTATTTAAACACAGTGCCATTCGGTGGCGATCGTTTTGGCATCAACGTGGCTAGTAAATATTTTTACAACAAAAAAGCCTCTGACCTTGAGCCCCAAGAAGCAGCTACCTTAGTTGGTATGCTTAAAGCTTCTACTGCCCTTGACCCAACCCGTAATCCAAACGATTCTAAAGCGAGGCGAGACCTTGTACTCAAACGGATGCTTCAAAACAAAGACTTTTCTTTTGATAGTGAAAAATTACCAATTGTATCTAACCTTTTAGAAAAAGGAAAGATCAATGAAACTCAATATAAAGCAGCAATTGAAAAACCATTAGGAGCTTCAAGGTTTACCACTGAATATTACGATGGTTTGGCTCCATACTTACGTGAATATATTAGAATAGTAGAGCTGCCTAGAATACTTAAAAAATACAAAAGAATAGACGGTTCTGATTATAGTATTTATCGAGATGGTCTAAAGATTTACACAAGTATTGATTCAAAGATGCAAAAATATGCAGAGGAATCGGTCAACAAACACATGAAGTATCTTCAAACCGAGTTTTATAAACATTGGAAAGGTTATCCAAATGAAAAAGCTTGGGGAGATGATAAATGGCTTGATGAACAGATGGTAAGAAGTCAACGGTATCAAAACTTAAAAAAACAAGGCGTCGACTCAATTAAAATTGATAGTATTTTCAAAGAAGTAAAAGTACCAATGACGATCTTCACATGGAATAATGGAGGAGGTGATACAGATACGATTATGACACCTTACGACAGTATAAAGCATTACTTCTTAATGCTCAATACTGGTTTTATGGCCATGGACCATAAAAGAGGAGCTATTAAAGCATGGGTAGGAGGTACAAACTTTAAATACTTCAGATATGACCATATTCTTAGTAAGAGGCAAGTTGGGTCTACGTTTAAGCCGGTCATTTATGCAGCCGCTGTGAACGATAGTATTAGCCCATGCAAATATTTTTCAAATAGCCAAAAAACATTTGGAGAATGGACACCTCGAAACACAAATAATAGCTACAGTGGTTGGTACTCCATGAAAGGAGCGCTCACACACAGTATAAATGTAGTTTCAGTAAAAATTATCGAGGAAGTAGGTATTCAGAAATCTATCGATATGGCCAAAAGTTTAGGTGTCACCTCAAAAATCCCAAGAGAGTATGGGATTAGTTTAGGTGCGCTTGAAGCAACCCTTTTTGATATGATGAAAGTTTATGGCACTTTTGCGAATCATGGAGTTCGGCCAGAACCTACCATAATCAGCATGATAACCGAAAGAAAAGGTAAGGTAATATATGAAAATAAAGCTTCAAAGGTAAAATATACTCAAAATGAAAAAAATCGAGTATTAAGTGGAGATAATGCAGATGTAATGTCAAGAATGTTGAGAAGTGTTATTGATGCAGGCACGGGTAATAATCTAAGAAGTCAATATGTGCCTGATGGCGAATTTGCGGGTAAAACTGGTACAACTCAAAATAATAGTGATGGCTGGTTTATCGCATTTAATGATGAACTCACCACAGGATGTTGGGTTGGGGGACCAAGTCCGGCCGTAAGATTCAGGACTATGGATTTAGGTCGCGGAGGTGCGTCAGCATTGCCCGTAGTAGGTAATTTCTGGTATAAACTGTATACAGACAAAACCAAAGGTAAAAAATACAATAAAATTGCTTTAGCTAAATTTGAAAATAACGAATATGCAAATAATAAAACTAGCTGTGCGCTGAGAATGGGTATTCAGCCGGGACTTTATAGTGAGATGATGCGTGATACAAATTATGCAAAATATATTCGTGAAAACAAAGGCCGAAGTTTAAAGGAACTTGCTGAAGAATATTATGGCGTTCCAATAAAAGACGGTAAACTAATAATTGAAGAAGAAGGCGGTGAAGGTGAGAAAGAAGGTGGTGAAGGCGGTGAAGGTGGCATCTAAAAAAGTTTTCAATCATAGTGGTGTAAAATTGATCCAGTAATTTACCATTGCAGTCACAAAGTGTACACAACTAGATAATTTTTTTGAAATAGAAATAGCGTTTTTAGAACTCTCATAATACTAAAAAATCTAATTTAACAGTTAATTAGTTAACGTTTTTAAAATTTTTGCTTTTTCTGCAACAAAAATGTGCGAACTTTAATTTATATCAAATGTTTTTTTCATTTTTGACATGAAAATTTTATTCAAATTTATGTGAAAATAAAAATGATTTGAGTTCTCATATATTTTTGCTTTTTGCAACTATATTTACTTTCAAAATTGAACATATGAATAAAAATATAATTCTACTTTTCTTTTGTTGTATGTCTTCCTTTTTTAGTACTTCAAAATTGATTGGTCAAAACATCATCAAAGAAAGAATTATTATCAAGAGCCAAAAAATTAATAATTACTATTATGAGCTCGCTTCTTTCAATAGTGAAGGTAATGGATTTACGATTGAGTCGATTAGTGAGGACTTAAGCTTATATCTCATCAATTTTACTAGACCAATTGATGACAAAACTTTCAATCAATTAAAGAACAATATTGCAACAGAGTACTTATCTTATGACTATACTTTAGAAGAGAGAAATCGACCAAATGATCCTAGACTTGCAGAACAGTGGTACATAGATTTCTTACAACTACCTAAAGTTTGGGAGTATACAACAGGCGGGAAAACAAAAAACGGCAAAGATATCGTAATAGCAATACTCGACACAGGAATACAAGTAGATCATAGTGACCTAAAAGAAAATATTTATATCAATGCTCTTGAAATTCCTCTTAATGGTTTAGACGACGATGGTAACGGTTTTAAAGATGATATTAGTGGAATTAATATACAAAGTGGCAATGGAGTTCATTCATCTGGATTTCACGGCACTTGGGTCACGGGTGTAGCAGGAGCAAGGGGAAATAATAATATGGGCGTTACAGGGGTAAATTGGAATGTAAAAATCCTTCCATTAACTGGTGTAACTAACGTTTCCAACCTACTAAAAGGATATGACTATATTCTAAATATGCGTAAATTATACAATCAGACAAATGGTGCAAAAGGTGCTTTGATTGTTACTGCAAATTATTCAGGCGGCCTTGCAGAGAAATTTGGCACTGACCCTGCTTTTAGGCCTTGGTGCGAGATGTATGACTTACTGGGTGCACAAGGTATTGTATCTGTTGGGTCTGTAGTCAACGCTAATGTTGATATCGATATCGTAGGAGATTTACCAACAACATGCGAATCTGAGTTTTTGATTACGGTGACCAACAATGATCAAATGGGAGCACTAGCATCGGGCTCTGGTTACGGCAAAAAATTTGTAGATATTGCAGCACCTGGAGAAAATATTTTAGGTTTGGCCAATAATAATGGCTATAAAGCTGATGAGGGGACTTCGGCCAGTGCACCTGTAATTGCAGGTTTAATAGGTCTCTTATATTCTGCTGATTGTTCTAATCTTGATGAACAAATCAGAACAAATCCAAGAGCACTTGCTTTGGAAATGAAAAAGATAATAATGAAATCAGCAGTTAAAACCACATCCTTAGAAACAAGAACAGTAAGTGGAGGTCATATTAATGCATTTGATGCCTATGTCAACTTACAGGACATTTGCAGTAATCAAATCATCAAACCTGCCATAAAAGGAGATCTCAAAATTAATTTTGTAAGCCAAGTGGCAAATAACATGGTGGTCAATTATATTACTCCAGACGAAAAAGAAATAGAGTATTATTTGCATAATCCACTCGGACAAGTTTTGAAAAGTGGAAAAATTACTCCACCGCAGTTTGGAGATAAGGTATTTAACATTGATATTGATAATTTCCCACCCACTACGCTGTTCCTTACAATTCTAAGAAATAAAGAAAAAGTCAATTGGAATTTTATTCCTTTTCGAAAGTAATCCGGTTTATAATCGTTTTAATGGTTCACACAATCGATCCCTTCAGATTTATGGCGTAAAATATTAGTATTACTCATTCGACTTCTGTACATTTGCATCGATTTACTAAAAATATTATACATGAATTTTAAAGCAAAACTTTTTGGTGCATTCTTTTTGTCTATAGCTCTTTTTGCCGTTTCTTGCAAACAAGCAGATCAAGGAAGTGCCACATCAACCTCAACATCAACAAGTGGAGGAAAAATAGTATTTATCAATCTAGATAGTTTACTAGAAAATTATGACTTATATACAGAAAGTAGAACGCTCTTAGAAGCTGAATCTCGAGTAGCAGAATCATCTATTGCATCAAAATTGGAAACTTTCCAAAAAAGAGCATATGACTTCCAAAGGAGAGTGCAAGAAGTACAACAAAGCGCAAATAGTTTAGCACCTGTTCAGCTACAAGCTTTAGAAAAAAAGTTTGCTGTCGAGCAACAAAAATTAGCTCAAGAAGAGCAAGATTTAGTAGCTAAAAGAGAAAATGCTGCTAGAGGACTGGAAGGTAAATTAGTAGAATTACAAAAGAATCTTAAAAATAAAATCGACACTCACTTAGAGAAGATTTCTACGGAAAGAGGCTATGACTTTGTGTTAATTAAAGGTAACAATGCAGGTGTCCTCTATGGTAACAAAGCTATGGACATCACAGAACAAACTACAAAAGAATTAAACGATTTATATAAGAATTCAAACGAAAAGCCAGAAAATATCGTTAATGAGGTAGTAAAAGATTCTGTTCAATAGGACTCAAATATTGATTGAATCAGTTTCATCTAATTGTTACATTAAATTTTTGAAGATTGCAATTAAGTCTTAGCTATCCTTGGTGGTTTATTTTATTTTGTATCATTATCGGCATTGGTTTTACCTATTTAATGTATCATAAAGATGCAAGATTTTTAGACAAGCCTACTTGGTTAAGAAATTTACTAAAGATTCTAAGATTTCTTTCAGGGTTTGGTATTTCATTCCTCTTGTTAGCACCAATTTTCAAAGACGAAACCACCGAAAAAAAAGATCCTTTGGTGGTTTTCCTTACTGATCAATCAAGTAGTATTGTTACAGCCACTTCTAAAGACAATTTAAATAGCTTCAAATCTGAAATTGAAAAGCAAAAAGACAAAATAAGGTCAAAATTTGAAGTGATAGATTTGGGTTTTGGAGAATCAACTTTTGATTACGAAAAAGATACATTTAATCAAAAAATTACCAATATATCACAAGCATTAGAATACGTCTACGACACCTATTCTGACCAAAACATAGGCTCTATTGTTTTAATCAGTGATGGTATATACAACGAAGGATCGAATCCAATCTATTCAAATGCTAAATTTAGCAGCCCAATTTATACGATCGGACTAGGGGATACTACAATCAGAAAAGACTTATCCGTCAATGACATACTTAGTAATAAGATAGCCTATTTGGGAGATAAATTTGCCATTCAAGTAGGGATAAGTTCGAAGAATGCAGCCAATGTTACTTCAAAAGTATCCATCTATACTGAAGATGACAATGGTAATAAAAGGCAAGTAGCTGAAAAAGTGATTAACGTCAAATCCAATAATGAATACCAAACTTTTGATTTTATCATTGAAGCCAATAAAACAGGTGTGGCTAAATACAGTGCTGTTGTAAGTTCCGTATCTGGTGAAAATAACATCCAAAACAATTCTAAAGACTTCTATGTGGAAATCATTGATGCTAGAATAAAGATATTGATCTATGCAAATGGTCCACATCCAGATATTGGTGCTTTATTCTCTATCATTGAAGAGAACAAAAATTATGAAGTCACCTCTGCCTTTTCATATGACAACGTAGTTGTTTCAAACTACGACTTCGTCATCTTTCACAATTTACCTTCTGCTACATTTGATATATCTGGTCAGTTAAAGCAATTGGATAATAAAGGAGTAAATAGATTGTTTTTTGTAGGTAATCAAATTGATCAAAACAAGTTTAACGTAGCCCAAAGTGTTATTAATTTATCAGGTAACAGTGCCAATACCGAAATAATTGAACCTAATGTAGTTGGGGGATTTGATAAATTTGTCATTAGTGAAGAGTTGAAAAATAGATTTGTCAAGTATCCACCTTTCACCGCACCTTTTGGTAGTTTTAAGGCAGGGAGCTTTACATCAGTCCTACTTAATCAAAAAGTAAAAAAAATACCTACCCAAAATCCAATGATCGCATTTGAGGACAAAAATGGAAAAAGAGAAGGTGTATTCATAGGTGAAGGTATCTGGAAATGGAGGATGCAAGACATGGTTGATTTTGAAGATTCAAGATATGTCAATGAGCTTATCACCAAATCAATTCAATACCTTAGCGTAAAAGACGATAAAAGAAAATTCAGAGTCAACAATTCTAAAAATATATACAGGGAAAATGAGCCTGTAATGTTAGATGCGCAACTGTATAATGATGCATTTGAGTTAATCAACTCGCCTGAAGTCTCTATCGTAATCAAAAATACAAAAGGCCAAGAATATAAATACAGCTTTTCGAAGTTGAATAATTATTATGTCTTGAATCCAGGAAACATGGCACCTGGAAATTACAATTATGTAGCAACTACCAATTTTGGAGGAAATCTATTTAAAGCTACGGGTAAGTTCTCCGTTCAAAACATCCAGTTAGAACTCAATAATTTAACAGCACAGCATGATGTATTAAGACAATTGAGTGAAAACTTTAATGGTCAATACCTACATTCTACCAAAATTGCCTCCCTATCAGATAAGATATTGGAGAACAAATCACTGAAGCCTATTCTTTTCACAAGTCTCAGGACCCAACTGCTTTTAGAAAAGAAATGGTTCTTCTTTTTGTTACTTCTAATTTTAGGATTAGAATGGTTTTTGAGAAGGTATTTTGGAAGTTATTAGTTATATGGTTCTAATACAAATTTAATGGAAAGATCAGAAATTAGAGGTCTATGTACAAAACACTTTACAAGAGACCCGTTTGAATAATCTTATAGCATGCAGTTAATATTCAACCCCATTCAGGGTTGGATATTTTGGTTTATGTATCTTCCCCCATTTGCAATGAGGGTTATTCGAATTGAACCCCTTTTTTGGGTTCATAAGACATAAAAATGTAATTAATTGTTTTTCAACAATATATACTTGGTTAAGAACCCTTAAAAAAGGGTTCAATATGAATAGCCTCTAATGAAATTAGGGGTAATTATAGATAAAAAAATATCACAACTCCGAACGGAGTTGAATTATGGCATGTATTAATTAACAAGGAATTTTTAAATAAAATTGCATTTATTAATGGTGGTTTATGTCTTTATCCAATAAAATCATAGTAGAACCATTAATATTTAGGTTATATCTAAAAATCAGTTAAAAAATTCTGACTCACCCAATTATTTGTTGCTGTAATTCTTGCCCACTTATTGCTTACCTCTTCGACAAATACTTGATCACCTTCATAAATTTGACCTACTTTTGGATAACTACTACCGGGTCCTGATCTAACATTTAAGGTCGTTGCTTTTACAAAATGCCTTGTTACATCTCTTGTAAATTTTGAGGATACCCAATGGTCTGCACTATTTGAGATTTTATACCAATCATCTTTGATTTCATACACACGCAATACCGCTCCGTACTGCACAGGATCTCTATCTGCTTTTTCACTGTTTGCACTGTGACTCACCCTTACATTTAATGAAGTAGCTGTGACCGAGGCATACTTCAAAATGCTTGCATCGTCTTGCTTCTGTATGATATTTTGCAATTTGGCAGTGACTAGCGGAAGAAAGTTATCTTGACAATGATTTACCTTATTACCACCAAAAAAGTTAGTACCTGGACAAGATTTGTTTCCACCAGCACCGTTGTTTCTAAATCCATCATTCAATCTAAACCAATGATGATAGATGATAAAGTTTACATCCACCAAAAGATTAAACTTGATGCACAAAAGCGCTGTAACTTCAATGATCGCATCTCTTTGGGCAGTTGTCATAGAATCACCACCTGAATCAAAATTACCCACATTTTCAATGCAAACCGAGTTAGCATTATTGTTATAAATGCAAGCGGGAGAATATTCCAAAGATCTCCCCGTCAAAATACTACCATCAGGAAAAATCGAAAAATGCTGACCAATATCCATCCAACCATTGCTGTATTTATGGGTATTTTGCATTCCTTTTTGCAATTCAAAATGATTACTTCCGGTAAAATTGCTGTAATTTGGAATATACGTATGGTGTTCTTGAATTTTGACGACGGTACGGGCAACTTTTACTGATTTTAGCCAAGTATCAAACTCTTGCACATTCATTTTTGTAAATCCGAATTTTGTTTGCATTGTTGTTAATTTTATGCAAAGATATTCATTTTATTATGTCTATACAACCGTTAAATCACGGTAAAAAAGTGGATTTGGGCGAAGAGTACATAGATAGCATAGGGGCATAGGTGGCAGAGAGCATAGGTGGCAGAGATTACAGGTGGCACAGGGGCATAGGTGGCAGAGAGCTAACTTTAAATTTATTGGAATTCTATACAGCTCTATGCAATTCTATGCAGTTCTATGCAGTTCTATGCAGCTCTATGCAATCTTTGCAATTCTATGCAGTTCTATGCAGTTCTTTGCAATCTATGCAGCTCTATGCAATTCTATGCGGCTCTATGCAATTCTATGCAGCTCTATGCAATCCTAAACAACTTCACCAAATCATCTTATACCCCACTCCCTTTAACGTAATAATCTCAATATTTGGATCGCTTTTTAAATAGTTTCTGAGCTTTGTGATATAAACATCCAAATTTCTAGAATTAAAAAAATGGTCATCGCCCCAAAGTGTGTCAAGGATATATTTGCGGTTCACGATTTCACCTTTTGTTTCAAAAAGGATCATCAATAGTTGTGCTTCGCGATAGGAAAGTTTCTTAACTGTGTCTTGTACGATCAGGTCTAGCGTTTTTGGATTGTAGGTATATAGGCCGATTCGATAGGAGGCATCCTCTTTTTGGTCATTTAGCCCTTTGGTTAAGGTATACAGGTTTTTGATTCTGATGATCAACTCCTCCAAACTAAAAGGTTTTTTGATATAATCATTGCCACCTGACTCAAAACCTTTCAAAACATCTTTTGTCTGATCTCTTGCCGTGATGAAAACAATGGGTAGATTTGGATACAATTGTCTGATTTCATTGCCAATCGTAAAGCCATCCTTTTTAGGAAGCATCACATCTACTAAGCAAATATCTGGTTGATAAGAAGCAATTTCACTAATAACAAATTCGCCATCTTCCAAATGTAAAACATCAAATTCTCTACTTTCCAATGATTCTTTGACGATTTTTGCTAATGAAACCTCATCTTCAATGTACAAAATTTTCATACTATTTTTTTGGTAAGGTAAGACAAAAACAATTTCCTTTTATAGCATTTAAGTACTCTAATCGACCGCCAATTGCGTTGGTGTATTCCTTTGCTATGTAAAGGCCAAGTCCAAATCCTTTTTGATTGTGAATAATATCATTGTTGACACGATAAAATTTATCAAAGATTTTTTCTCTAAATTCTGTAGGAATTGGAGTGCCATTATCTTCTACTGATATATAAATCGATCCATTAGGCAAGGTCTTTGTTTTGACTGCAATGTGTGGTGCTTGACTATCATTATACTTTATCGAATTGTCAATCAAATTTTGTAAGATAAAGATCAGGGCCTCTTGGTTAGATAAAATCATGGAAATGTTAGGTTCCAAGTCTTTATTTATGGTAACCTTTGCCTCTTCAATTTTAGGTATAAACGTATTTAGGACTTGGTTAATGGTCTCGTTTGGATTTACCAATGCTAATTTCAGTTTTTCCTCTGTACTCTTTGTGAAATTTAAAATTTTATCGATTAAGCTGACTAATTTTTTGTTTTCATTTTGAGCTATTTCTACATATTCTACTCTCTTTTCGACATTATTCTTTGCTTCAAATCTTTGAATTGCTTCCAGTGCCACTCCCACCACACTCAAAGGGGTCTTCAATTCGTGAGTCATGTTACTTAAAAATTGTTGCTTTTCTAGGTTAAGTTTTTCTTGCTTATTCATGGCCAGTACCATGGATAAAAACCCAAAAACAATAGACGCTAAAACAAAAAAAGATAACCCAATCTGCGGCGAAATCTTTTTTGTGATAAACCAAAAATTATTTATAGGCACGGCAGCATACTTGATTTCAGGCTCATCGTTAGCAATCAAAGAGGTATCCTTCTTGATAAGGGAGTCAATTTTATATCGAATGGGCAATTTATTTTCAATAAGTATTTTATCAAATCTATACTTCACCGTATCTATATTTACTGGCATTAGACTCAATTGAATAGTGTCTTTTTGATTTGAAGAAAAGAATTTGATGACGGGAAATTTGCTTTTAGTATTTGATTTTTTTGATTGGTCATTCCATACCACTTGATTTATTTCCTTTGTATTTATTTTCTTTTGGTCACTTATTGTACTGCTGTCAATAAACGTTGACGTTACTTTCAATTTAACTGCTATACTAGGCTTTTTGCCTTTGAAATCTGCTAAATTTAATCCTGTAGAATCACTTTCCAAAGTTTCTATAAATATTTTATTAAAATCACTTTGAATAGAATCAACCACCGTTTTTTCTTCATTCCTTGGCTCTTTTAAATCAATAAACTTTTCAAGAACATTTGATCCTTTTTGCTCTTCTGTTTTTGAATTAGTAAAGGTTTGAATTACTATCTGATTATTTTTATCAGAATAGGATTCTATTTTTTCGTTATGACGTTTGCCATTTCTCCCAATTGGCGGTAGAGAATCGCTTTCGGCAAATGGGTCTCCGATTTGATTAATCATTAATTCCCATGGCTTGTTTTTTTCACTTTCATAGGCATTATCAAAAAGCAACTTAACTTCTTGATTCAATCTATCTGCTTCATTTTGATAAACGAAACGAAGATAATATCCTAAGAAAAAGGTCAATAAACCTAAGCTTACAATAAAAGGTAAATAATAAAATTTTGCTTTATCTAACATGATAGTGCAATGATACAGACATTTTTTCTATTGAATTATGTCCTTTAACCTTAATTAACCTTAAATCAATGATCATTAACCTTCGATATCAAAAAGTCAATCTATTTTTGTGTCATAATTTTAAAATAAATAAACAATGAAAAGAAATTTAATTTTTGGACTGCTACTCCTATCAGCGAGCATTTTTGCACAAGTAACCACATCTGGAAAAATCAAGTACAAAGAAACTATTAAGATGAACTTAAAAGTTGATAATGATAGTCCCGTGGCTAAAATGCTCCCTTCCTCTCACAATGTAGAAAAAATCCTTTTCTTCAATACGAAAGAAGCATTATACACTAATAAAGGTATTGCCAAGGATGAAACAATCGAAAATAACGAAGGAGGAGCCCAGATAAAAATGGTATTCAAAATTCCAGAAACGGCAATGTATAGCAACTTAGAAGGAAAAACATTTGTCAATGAGACTTTTATAGCCGACAAACAGTTTTTGGTATCAGATAAAATTGAGCCCTATAAATGGCAAATTACGGGAGAACAAAAAATTATTCTTGACCTTCCTTGTCAAAAAGCTACATATATGGATGATGAGAAAGAAATCATAGCATGGTTTACTCCAAGAATTCCAGTTTCAATAGGGCCTAATGATTTATTTGGTTTGCCTGGTCTTGTTCTATTAGCTGAATATCCAAAATTAAATCGTGCCATCATCGCTGAAAAAATTACTGAATTGGCTCCAGATTTTGTTTTTACGATTCCTAAAGATGGTAAAAAAGTGAAAAAAGCAGAATTTGATAAGATTAAAGCGGAAAAAGATAAAGAAATGAAGATGAATGGGGGACCAGGTATAAAAATCATTACAGAAACTAGGTCAAATTAAACCTTACTAAAACATGGCCTACGTTTTATCACAAACCTTTGTATACGTTGGATTGCTATCAAAGGTATTAAATAGAGTAATAGGCCAAATATAATTCTAATAAAAATGGCAATGTCCTTTCTAGTTTTTGTCATCATTTTTGAATCAAAAATGTCGCCAAAAGAATTGCTTTTTTTTTGTTTGCCACGACCTGAAGGTCGCGGTAAGTAAAAAGCTTTTGAATTTACAATAGTAGAATTAAATAAGCACTGTTCCAAATAGACAATTTCATTAAAAAGGTTTCCGATTTTTATTTGTATTACTCTAAATTCTTTATTCATAGATTATGAAAAATAAAATAATTACTCTTTTATCTGTTTTTTGCTTCGCTTCAACTCTATTTTCTCAAAAATTGACATTAAAGATTCATGATGAAGAAAATAAACCACTAGAATATGCTTCTGCATTGGTATTGAGCGTCAAAGATTCTTCTATGATTGAATTTGGACTTTCTGACAGATCTGGATTGGTGAAATTTGAGAATCAAAAGCCAAAATCATTCCTACTGCAAGTGACATTCTTGGGTTATGTCACGCATTGGCAAAAAATAGATTTAGAAGCCGATCCTGCTTTAGACCTCGGAACCATCCAAATGAAAAAATCATCAACGCAATTAGATGTGATAGAGGTAACCGATTATGTCAGTCCGGTCGTCTTTGGAAAAGATACGATACAATACAATGCTGCTGCATTTAATATCAAACCTGGTGATATGGTGGAAGACTTATTAAAAAAATTGCCTGGAGTTGAGGCGGAAAGAGATGGGACATTTAAAGCAATGGGCGAAAAGGTGGAAAATGTATTGGTCAATGGTAAAGAGTTTTTTGGAAAAGATACGAGAATAGCGACAAAAAATATAGATGCAGATGCTATTGATAAGGTACAAGTGTTTGATAGAACTTCGGACAGGGCAGATTTTACAGGAGTGGATGATGGTGTCAGAGAGCGAAGCATCAATTTAAAACTTAAAAAAGATCGGAGTATTGGTTCGTTTGGCAATTCTGAGGCAGGATATGGGACCGACAATCGATATAAAATCAGGACAAATTTGAATAAATTTACAGATAAAATGAGAGCCTCGTTTATCGGTTCTGCCAACAATGTGAATGAGGAAAACTTTTCATTGAACGACTATCAAGGATTTATGGGAGGAATTGGAGGCCTTATGGGAGGTGGGGGTCCGATGAACTTGGGTATGTTGCAAAATATGGGAGGTATGAGTGGATTAGGACCACAACAAGGTATCAAAAACATCTTCACTAGTGGTCTAAATCTTACTAGCGACCTTACACCTAAAACTACTTTAGAAAGCTCCCTATTTTTTAATTATCTTAAGCACGATTTGAATGTCAATACGTTAAGAGAAAATCTTACTCCAAACTTGGTTTTTAATACGGTGTCAAATTCTGAACAAGTCAATAAAAATTTATCGGGGAGTTACACTTTGCGAACCGTTTCTAAAATAGATTCAATGAAGCGATTTACTTTTAGGTCAAATGGTACCTATGGAGGTAATAACGCAATGTCTCAGTCCTTCAGTCAATCGATCAGAGAAGGTAAGATCATCAATCAAACAGACGGAACGAGAGACGTAGAGGGTTTAAACTATTCCTTTAATTTTGATGCTTTGTATTTACAAAATCTTCGATCTAAAAAAGGTAGAAATTATAGTGTTAATGGTACCGCGACGCTGACTCAAAATGACGATGATGGACTCTTAAAGTCTTTGAATAACATCTATCTTCCTACCAGCTTTGTCAATAATTTGATTCAAAATCAGCTGGGTACCAATTCTGGAAATTCATTTAGAGGGCAGTTTACCTTTACCGAACCCTTGAGTAAAAAATCCTATTTAGAGCCAAGAATATCGCTATCCAATATGAATAATCGAACCAATACCGACTTTTTTGATATCATCAATGACAATCCGATTCTCAATAAACTACTTTCTACATCTTTTACAAGAGATTACTTACAGCAAAACTATGGACTATCTTACATTTATAATTTAAGAGACTTTAATCTAAATTTATCTACAAGATACCAATATTCCGTCTTAAATGGCACATCTAACTTTATAGAAAAACCCATTAGAAATCCTTTTTACGCTATCCTACCCTCTGCCTACCTAAGATACCAAATAGGCACCTCAGAGAACATTACCTTTAATTATAATTCCAGTTTAAACGAGCCACAGTTAATCCAATTACAACCCGTAGTAAACAATGCTAACCCTTTATCCATCTATAAAGGTAATCCAAGTCTCGGTGCAGAAACCAACCACAGAGCCTCTATGTACTATTCAAAATACGACGCTTTCAATCAGCGCATGTATTCTGCACAAATTGCTACTTCTTACACCCAAAACAAAATCATCAATGACCTCTCCTTTACCGAAGCCTTAACCCGAATCACAACGCCCATCAACATCCCTTGGGAATCCACCACTAATGGTAAATTAGAATTCGAAAGCCCTATCAAACCTTTGCGCATCAAATCTAAAATGGCCGTAAAAGGAGCCTATAATAAAGGATTTGCTTCCATCAACAATCTAGAAGAAGATATCCAACGCTGGTCATACGGCTACAATTTCTCCATCGAAAATAGAAATAAAAAGTTCATCGATGTCATCGCAGGATACCGATTCAACTACTCTGACTCAAAATTGGCATCAACCGAAACCCAAAATCAAACCATCAAAGACCAAACCCTCTTCTCAGAATTAAGCCTCAACTTCAAAGACAAAGTCACCTTTAAAACCAACTTCGACTACACCGTTTTCAAGCCGAGCACCGAAGCTACCACGACTACCTTCCCTCTTTGGACCATGAGCGCCTCCACCTTCGTGACCAAAGACAAAAAACTGCGAGCCACCTTATCCGCTTTTGACCTATTGAATCAAAATCTAGGTTTTGCCACATCATCACAACTCAATTTTACGAATACCACACGGTACAATGTTTTGACGAGGTATGTGATGGTTAGTTTGTCTTATAATTTGAAGGGGCATAAGAAGAGTGGGATACAGGTGATAAGTAGGGAGGTTGAGTGAGTAATTTTGGGAGAAAAGAAAGAAAACACGTTTGTTTGAGTTTATAAAATTTGTTTGGCTCCGCTATCAAAGTTTTAATTTGCACGGTTGGTTGAAAATCTTCAGAAGTTAAGCGATCATGGTATGTCCACAGGATATTACTAAAGCTTAATTCATCATAGAAGTTATTTTATTTTCGGTGGGATTGTAGTTACCAGATAAAATCAATGTCAGTAAAAGTTTCGCTTGGTTTAAAGTCCTTGTTAGTTCCAAAATAAATTTCGTCTTCGTGGAAAAAAAGTAATGCCCATTCCAAACTTTGATCAATAATAGTCAAGTCGTCTGAGCCCCCGTAATAAAAACTGTCAAAGTATTTCATGAAAAGTTTCCAAGGAACAATCATTGCATTTGTCTCGTCCCAAGATAGAAAAACAAGCTTTTCAAAAGGAAGTCCACGATGATAAAGCCATTTTTTTATTTCTTTTTCGTTCCCTTCCAAAATTTTCGCTTTATCAGTTATCCTAAAGAAGTCCTTTTTAAATGGTATGTTGATATGTAAATTTGTTTTTTCGATATAGTCACATAAAAATTTCGCAGCAACATTATCCAATGGTTTTAATTGATCAATATGGTGATCGGACAACTTATTATATATATCATCTGTAAAACGCCATTTTAATCGAAAGTCGTCCATCGGAATTGTGTGTTGAAATATGTTAACAAAGTCTATATTCATGGTTTTGATATTTTTGAATAAAATTCAGTATTTCGATCCGTTTTTTTTTGCCTATATTGATTTACGATTTTTTTTCAGAAACTTAAGTCGTAAAGAAGTAAATTGGTATCATTCGTTCTTCTGTTTCATAACATTTGGCAAATTTAGGCCCCATTTATTTACATTCAAAATAGTTTTAGAGTTTTTTAATATTGTGCCTTAAGTTACTCTTACATCTATTCTGTCAGGTTTGAAATTCTAAATGGTATTTCTGACTTTAATTTAAAGGTAATAAAGGATTAGATTCATATATACTTCATTATGAATTAAAGGTAAATTGAAGAATAAATTCTGCATATAGACATCAATTTTCCTAAGAGGGTTGTTTCCCTTTAGAGAATATTTTTCTAGTTATGCAATTAATTGAGTTATAAATTGTCAATTTCGTTGCAAATGGTATTTATATGGTCTAAACCATAAAGTAAGGCTGCTTCATCTATTTGCATCCATTGAAAAAGTTGTAAAATTAAATTGTAATGCTGTCGAGCGTAAGTCGTGTCTTTTACAGGGTTTCCTGGCAAAAAGCAAATTGGCTCGTGGTGTGCAATTCTGTTTCTAATTTCATTTAGTTGAGCCAACTGGTTAAAAATATAAATGTTATTGTATTGAATAGCATGCGATGATTTTGGCTTAGATGGAAAAACTCGCAATAATATTCGACCTGTGGCATTAAACTGATTTTGAGCAAACATAAAACGCCAAAATCCGAATCCTAATTCCGCTACCAATTTATAATGACTATATATATGCAGTTTATTTAATGCATCACAAATATTATCTTTAGTTAAGCGGCATTTTGGAGAATCAAATATTCCACCGTAAGAAGCTGCATCACTCAACCAATCAATACCTAAGGAATGAGTTACAGTCTTATCAATGGCATTTCTTAATGCTACTTCAAAACAACTAATAACGGTAAATAGCTCTTGGCTAAGTTGTAAATTCTTTCTATAAAGCGTCATTGCCTTACGAGAATTGCCTCCACATGCTATTAAATAGCGATTCATTCGGGCATTAGTTATTATGCTGGCAAAGTCACTATATTTCATTATTATTTAAATTAATTTACATTTTCAAAATTTTATTGTATCTTTGCATCATCTTATTCCCATTAGTCCCTGAAGTAATTCAAACTAATGGGTTTCGTTTTTTATAGAGTCACCATTACAAAGATATTAAACTTTGAGTTTTTTGGTTATTTCGCAATAATGTATTTTTTTTTTGATTATAACTCTATTGCTTGAACTGAGTATGTGTGACTTTAATTTGAAATTGGCTTAGCAATATACTTATTTAAAATCTTCAGCAAATTTGTATTTTCAATTGCATTATTCACTGCTTCAGCTTTGATAGCAGGAATTACAAAATTTTCAGATTTTCTTATTTTTGTGTTTATTGCTAGAGAAAGGGAAAATAATTTCATTTTAATTTATTTTTTCATTGAACATTGTTTTGGTTAATTTTATCGAAATGAGTTTGTTTTATATATTCCCATTCTTCTTGAATTATACTAAAATATACGTCATCTTTGCTTTTTCCCGTTGAATCAACATAATTGTTTCTAAATACGCCTTCTTGTTTCGCTCCTAGTTTTAATATTGCTTTTTGTGAAGCTAAGTTTTCCAAATCAGCACTAAATTGCACTCTTCTCAATCCAATATTTTCGAAGCAATACCTTATTAACTCAAATTTAGTGGCATGATTTATACCTGTTCTATGAAACTTCTTTCCGTACCAAGTCCAACCAATTTCCAATTTTTCACTTTTAAAATTAATATTACCAAATCTTGTACTACCCGCAAACTCATTCGTTTGTTTATCAAAAATTAAAAATGCATAATGATCCTTTCCCTGCAATTCAAGTGTATTTTCTATGTAATTTTCTAAATCGTACCTGTTTTTTACAAACATTCCCATATACTTCCAAACTGAATCATCAAAGATTATTGATTGTAATTTTAGAGCATCGTATCTGTTAAACGGAACAAGTTTTACAATTTCATTTTCCAAAATAATTTCTTCATCTAAAAAATTCTTCTTCAGTGTTTTCATAGTTGTTTCATTTTTGGTAGTTTTACTTGCCTATTGCCAAGCCAAAGTTGAAAGCAAGGCATCTTATCTTTTTCGTGAGTCAATTCCCTTACTAATACCTAAATACCTATTAAATTCTACTGGTTTATATACTTTACTAATCCTAATTGGATATTTGTCTAATTGAGCATGCGGACGCGTTGGTCTTTTCTCAAAACCACCACCACAATTTGGGCAAACATTTTCTAAAACGTTTTGAACACAGTCTTCACAAAAAGTACACTCATATGAACAAATCATCGCTTCATTTGAATCGTTTGGCAAACTCTTATCACAGTTTTCGCAGGATGGTCTAATTTCTAACATTTGATTTCAGTTTAGTTGTTGTCCCAAGAATAATAATTGTGTTCGCTATCTAAGGAAAATCCAACTTTTGGATAAAGTTCATTGCCTAGAATATTCGATTTTGCGGTTTCTAATATGAGGCCACAAGCGTTTGATTGATTGCAAAGATTTTTTGCAGCTTCAATCAGTTGTTTAGATATTCCTTTTCCTCGATGATCTTGGTCTACAAAAAGGTCGTTTAATAGCCAAAGTCGTTTCATTCTAGTTGAAGAAAAAAGAGGATATAACTGCACAAATCCGACTAAATCATTATTGTCAGTTTCGGCAATAAAAATTTCAGATTCGTTGTGTTTAAGCCTATCAGACAAAAATTCTTCTGCTTTTTCTTTATCCGACTCTTTTTCGTAAAAAACACGGTATTTATCGAATAATTCTACAATTAATTTCAAATCCTCAATTGTCGCTTTTCTAATTATTATCATTTTACAATTTTTAAGTATTCAATGTTTACTTCCAGTTTTACCAAGTATTATTCACTGTTTTTTCGATTACCTCTTCTGTTTCTGTATCAAAAATTAAAATCCCCTCGGAATTGTCATCCAATTGGCCAACTAGCTTCCCATCTTTTGTCCAAACAGTACTTTGACCCACACTTAAAAAGTTGTCGCAAAAACCAACACAGTTAGCCATTAATACTGCCATTGCGTATTGTTTTGCAATAGTTGGATAATGGTGATTTGCTTTTTCAATGCCATTGGTCGATTTTGCTACACTGGCTAGATAAACGTTTGCACCTAGTTGATAAGCAGCTTCAACATGTGTAGGTTGTAAACTTTCATAACAAATTGCTGGGGCAATATTCGAATCTTTTGTCTTGATTATAACTTGGTCAACACCTTGATCAAAGTATGGAAATTCGTCTGAATGGAGCTGTTGTTTTGAATAAGTTCTTCTCGGTTTGTTTGGTTGAAATATGACCATGCTTATTCGAATTTTTGAGTCTGAAATGGTTGGCAATCCGAGTCCGATAAAGATATGGTTATGGTCACTTACTTGCTGAAAAATATCTAATCGACCATCGTTTTGATTGGTTGCTAGTTCCCTTGCCAATTCTGGTTCGTAACCTACTAATGAAAGTTCTGAAAAAAAAATTGCTTCTGAATTGTGTGACAAAGCAAGGTCAACAAATCTTCTGTGTGATTCAATATTGGCTGAAACATTTCCTTTTATTGGTCGTGTCTGTGCAATGCAGATTTTCATTTAATTTTCTAATTTGCAGGTTGGATTACACTTCACCTCAAAGTTCACAGAATTGGCAATGTAACAAATTTCATGAGCTTTGTGATGTAGTTCGATGGCTCTTTCTACCCTACTTTGATCCGCCAAATGAAAGATAGGATTCAAAACAACTTCTTTAAAACTTCCTCCACCACTCGGATTTTCAATCATAATTCCTGTAGCATGATCGGTGTAAGCCATTATTACAATACCTTCCATTGAGCAAAGGTATAAATACGATAGCATGTGGCAAGATGAAATTGCAGTAACCAATAAATCTTCCGGATTCAATTTTGATTTATCACCAACATGAGGATTGTCCGTGGTCAAATACAAAGCTGGTTTTCCTTGAATAGTGACTGAGTGACTTCGGTCATAGGTTCGAACATTTTTATTGCCTTCACCCGTATTACCTGTCCATTCTGTCGTAATTTTGTAATTGTGTTCGTGTGCCATAAAATTCTAATTTATTGTTCTTCTATGATTGATGTGCCTTTTGATTTATCTCCTGATGTCCATTCCCAGTTTTCGTAAAGGCGAATTTTTCCATTTTCAAGTATCTTTGGAGTTGAAGTACACACGCCTGTCATCAATTCGTCTTTGTCATTTACTTGATGATAACGCATTTCTATATTCCCTTCATTGTCAACCAAACCAATTAAATGTCCATATTTAATTTTCCCACCTGAATACTCAGAAGTAAGAATATTTCCAACCTGTTTGTAATGAAATACGGTTTCAAATGAGGTTTCTCCATTTTCCGTATTGCTTACTGGCCTGAATTTTTTACCATTGTAATTAATTGTGCTGTTCATTTTATGAATTTTATATTTCTATTTTTGTTCTGAAATATGGGCAAAGAGGACATCTATTTCCAATGTATTAAACAAATATTTCACTATATTCTTTTATAATAAGTCTTGGTATTATATCCAATCCAATTCCTGTACCGTCATTTCGCTGACCACTGTGCCAGTATGCAGAGTAGCTTTAGGCTCAAAAAGTAGATTGAAAACAATTTCACCATTGGTATGCGGTCGGTGTTCTACACCTTTTGGCACGATCAGAATTTCTCCTTTAAGGGTTATACTTACTAAACAAAACCTAGATATTAATGAGCCCTATATGGAAAATTAAAGAGCTCGTTGGTCTTGGATTATCAATAAAAAAGCTATCCTAGTTTTTAGGTTACGGAACGCCCATCTCTTTAAATACTTATGTAAAAAAGAGAATTAAATTATCACAACAGTAGAGATAGAAGATCAGAGATCAATTTACTTATCAATTCTAGTATTAAATAATGAACACGAAAATTTTATTGTGTCTTCTTTTTCAATAAATCTTCCACCAGTAGGGTGTCTAATAAAATTTATCTCAAAACTTCCTTTGATTTGATTATTCGTTGTATCACTAATAATTATGAAATTCTGCTTACTTGTATCTACTGTAAATAGATCTCCTCCTACGGTATCAGAAATTGAAGCACTATAATATGAAGATGGAGATGGAGAGAGGTCTGATGTGGTGTTTTCTGAAATCTGTTTTTTAATTCCGAACTTCCCTTTTTTATTAATTAAAGGCAGTCCAAAAATTGTTAGCATTTGCCTTCCAACTTTTTTTTCTATAAAAACCAATTCCAAGGTATAAACGTTAACAAATTCCATGTCATTGTACCCAATAATCTTCGGTTGCCATATTTTTCCTTCTTTTGTAATATTAATATTGCCCCAATAGTCCCGTTCATACGAATAATTGTCTTCTGGCTTTTGGCAAGAAAATATAAACAGAACTAAAGCTGCGAAGAATCTAATCATTTTTAATGAGAATTTTTGTATTAACCGTTTTTTTATTTGCTACCACTTTTACATTATAAAACCCATCATTCAAGTTAAGATTTTCAATGTTAATTATTATAGAATTATTTTTTTCATCATAAATAAATGACACGTCTAAATGCTTACCACTAAAAGAAGATAAATAAACCTTTTCGGGTTTGCTTAAAATATTACTTATTACGACATCATTGGAGTAAACAGGATTTGGAAAAGGTGTTGGTTTAGCTTCTGTGTTTACATTTTCTAATTGCTTGTCTTCTTCTATGTTACTATTTACATAATTGGAGTATGTTGAGTTGACAGTAAAAAATGCGGTTTTAGTTCTTCCGTCATTACAAGTAACAGTCGCCTTTAGGTATAAGTACGGTCCAAAAAACGTTGTATTTACACAATTAGCGTAGGATAAATGTGAGTAAGACCATCCATCGTAACTCTTTTCCCAAACTATACTTTGGATAGAGGTGCAATTTTGAATATTTAAACACCATGTACCTGTATTTGTCGGTGTCATATATGTAGGTCCTGTTATCGATACTTCCAAAGGATTGGGTTTAAAATCTGCAACGGTACAAGCAAAATCTCGTATTACTCTCGCATTATTATCCAAGTTTAATCTACCACGACCAGGGGGAAAGGATAATGATCGTGCTGTTATTGCACCCGTTCTTTGAGTATGCATTACAGTTAAATATCTTTGACTTCCAACTAGATATGAAAAACCATATGCGTCAAGATTAGGGTAATCAGTATAACAACTAGAATTTGACCAATGTGAACATCGTTGATGTCCTGCTCCGAACATGTGAAAAACTTCATGAGCAAAAGTATAACCACTATTCGCGGAAAGTGTCTGAACTATACCAAAGGCATCTGTTCCTTGTCCTCCACAAGGGGAACAAATCACCCGTCCAGCCACACCGTAACCAGGGTATTGCGTTAAAACAATAACTATGTCAGATAACGTAGCTTCTCTAAAGTTTTGGGCGAATTGATGGGGAATAATGTTATTTTGTATATCAGTATGTGCAGAAGTACCACTTTCAGTAAAACCTTGAAAAAAACTCACGCCCGCTAATTCAAAACTTGCTTGAGAAGTATTAATGTTGGAATTTGATAGAATTAAATTTAAATCATTTATAGCTGTAACAGCAATATTTGTCATATTCAATCCAGTAAGCGTTGCCCTTTCAGTATATAAAACACCAATCCGTATTTTTGGGTTAGAACAATTATTTCTAGGGGATAATTTAACTTCGGTCGAAATATTATCTTTCTTAAACGAACATTCTTCTTCAGTGTCGCTATTATGTTCTAGAATTAATGAATTCTTGTCATCAATAGCTTCAATAAAATATGTTTTATCCAAATATTTAAGCCTTCCATAAATTCCGTCTCTAGTGGAATTGATAAATAATGAGCCTTCGTCTTTTGAAAATGTACCCTCCCAAATATATTCATTCTCACTTAATACTTCTAATTTTATTCTTTCTGCCAAAAGCACTTTTTTTAAGTTCGGTATATTGACTGGAAGTTTATTCCTATTCTCGAGTTCTTTGATGTTTCCAATTTTTACAATTGCAATACTTTTGAATTTTCCATTCAATTTGATTCGATTTATTTTTTCTTCATTTTTTTGATCAATTGCCGTGGTTTTTTCATCTAAATAAGAAAATAATTCATTGTTTTGACTAAAACTAGAAAGAGGAAGAAATAACAGTAATACTACAAAAGATAAAAAAGTTCGAAACTGTAATGAGACACTGATTATAGTTTTCATTTTATTTATATTTTTAGTGTATGAAACATATGGTTGCTCCTAAATAGCAATAAACTTGATCTAAAGTTAAAAAAATAAATTATAGTAACTACTCAGCACCCAATTGTTTAACACAAATTTAACCAATTTTAGCTATTAGAGATAGAGCTTCAAAAAAATTTTGACCATTTTTGACAGTTGTGTAACAGAGTTTTTGATGCCCAAAAACCCAAACCGATTTGCATAATTTTGGAAGGGCTAACTTCCTTTTCTACTACTAATACCATGTTAATTCTTTTTAGTTAAATAATATTAACAAAGGTATAGTATGTTTTCACCCCGAAAATTGATGTTCCCTTTGATTTATCTCCGGATGTCCATTCCCAATTTTCGTAAAGACGAATTTTTCCATTTTCAAGTATCTTTGGAGTTGAGGTACAAACGCCCGTCATCAATTCGTCTTTGTCATTTACTTGATGATAACGCATTTCTATCTTCCCTTCGTTGTCAACCAAACCAATTAAATGTCCATATTTAATCTTGCCACCTGAATAGTCAGAAGTTAGAAGATTTCCAACCTGCTTGTAATGAAATACGGTTTCAAATGAGGTTTCTCCATTTTCCGTATTGCTTATTGGCCTGAACTTTTTACCGTTGTAATTAATTGTGCTGTTCATTTTATGAATTTTATATTTCTATTTTTGTTCTGAAATATGGGCAAAGTGGAGCTCTGTTTCCAATGTATTAAACAAATATTTCACTGTGTACTTTTATAATAAGTCTTGGTATTATATCCAATCCAATTCCTGTACCGTCATTTCGCTGATCACTGTGCCAGTATGCAGAGTAGCTTTAGGCTCAAAAAGTAGATTGAAAACTATTTCACCATTGGTATGTGGTCGATGCTCTACCCCTTTTGGAACGATCAGAATTTCTCCTTCTTTTACTTCGACTGTTCGGCCATCTCTAAAGTCCATCAAGAGTGTTCCTTTGAATACCATAAAAAGTTCGTCTTCATTTTCATGACTATGCCATACAAAATCATCTTTCAACTTGCAAAGTTTTACATATTGTCCATTAAGTTCTCCAATGATGTGTGGTGTCCATTGCTTTTCAAAGAGTGCAAACTTTTCCATGATATTAATTGACTTAATCTCTTCCATTTGTGACAATATTTAATTGTTTTTGTAAGTAATAAAATGTAAATTTTGAACAAAAGTATAAAAACTCTTATTCTAGAAATAGTAAAAAAATGCTCTTTTAAAGTAACTATTCACCACCCCGACTGTTCAACTAAAAAATGTCCATTTAGGTTCGCATACGCTGAGAAAAGAGTTTCTCAGTTCGCACCTAAATTGATTTTCGATCAATTCTTAACGGAGCTCATAGCTTTTTTTTCACCAATAGCGATGCTATTAACTCAAAAAAGAGCCTCGTCTAACTTAAAATGTCCTTATTTTTGTGATTTGAACGCGAGGCGCTGAATAGTTACATAAAATTCTTGGGTGTTGTAGCCCACATTTTTTTAAAATATTTTATAAAATGACTTTGGTCAAAAAAGCCTAACTCATAAGCTGCATTCGTTGATAACGTTCCATTTTCTAGGAGTGTCTTTGCTTTAATCGTTTTTTCTTGCTGTTTTAACTGACCAATTGTTAATCCATATTTTTTCTTAAATTTTCTTTGAAAATGAAATTTACTTAAATGTGCCTCTTGAGCTAGTTCTTTTATGGATAAGTCACTGTTTAAGTTTGGTAAACTATTCATGCTTTCAGTTGTCTTATCTATTGGTGCACCTTGTGGTTGATTAATAAGTTCATTGATACCCGAAATAATTTCCTTTAATTCGTCTTTAGTGTAGTTTAACTTTATATTATTAATCAAATGGGCTATTTTATCAACTATATGAATATCCATCACCTTCTGTGTACCCGTTTTGTTTATTTCTGACCCTTCAAAATATTCTTGAGGTAAGAAAAATGCTTTGTAAACAGTATGTTGATTAATTATATTTCGATGTACTTTAAAGGGTTCTATGATTAATGCTTCTGCCTCACCAACGAATATATTTTCGTCTTTTAATTCATAAAAGATAGATCCCTTTTCAACAATTACAAAGGTATAGCAATCGTGAAAATGCCAAGGATATTGGTGCTTTGAAATTTCACCTTCAAAGATTTCTATGTCTAAATATTTCTTATAATTAACCAAAGGCACTTGATTTTAGGAAGCTTAGTAACTATAATTTTAAATATAACCTAGATATATCATGAACAATGATCTATCTATTTCACAAAAATGAGCAAATATAATACTAATTAGAATGGTAGAAATTGTTTGTAAGCCAAAGAATAATCCTAAATAAAAATAGCGATTTCAGTATGCACTAAAACCGTTATTATATTTAACACAACTAGTACCTAAAACAAAATTTTTATTTCGGGTTTTGACATCCCGTAAATTGATGTATGATAAGTTCGCTACCAAAGAAATTGATCTATGATAAAAATGCATTATTTTGCTATTTTTTTTCTTAATCGGCTCAGCGATTCCGGTGTTACACCCAAATAGGATGCGATATGATATTGTGCAACTCGTTGAATTATATTGGGGTGTTTTGAGAGAAGATTCAAATACCGTATTTCGGCACTTTCGTAAAATTCATTAGAATGGTCTAGCCGAGCTTCTGAAGACTTACTTCTAAGTCTTAATTTATATAAGGCAAATGAATTACATGTTTTGAGTAAAATATTATAGTCGGTTGCCGAAATAGTAAGTAAAGTGCCGTCTTCTAATGCTTCTATGTTAATTTTAGAAGGCATATTATTTAATATACCAGCAATATCACCAACCCAATAATCTTCAAAAGCAAATTGAGTGTTACATTCATTACCTTCTGAATTTATAATAAAATATCTAAAACATCCTTCAATAACGAAATACCCATTTCGGCAAATACTACCAGCTGTTAAAAATGTTTCACCCTTTGATACTTTCCTAATCTCAAAATAACGTACTAAGTTATTTATATCCTCTTCGGGAAATTCTGGGATTGTTTTCCTAAAATGATCTGTTAATTGCCTATACATTTTTAAGTTTCTGTGGTTAAAGCTATTAGCGCTCCGATATTAACAGCTTTTTACATTATAAATGAACTATTTTATCATCATGAAGTTTATCACAATCATTTGGATAACTATTTCATTAATTTAAGCAAATATAAGACCTATATATTATAGTCAAAATAGTTGTACAGATTTTTTTTAAGATTAAGCCAAGAGCTACTCTTAATTTTTTCTCAAGCTTTAATTTTTATAGTGGTGTGTTTGGCTTTAAATAATTGAACAATCTGTAAGTCAAATCATAATAAAAAAAAATAGCGGTTTCAGTATACACCAAAACCGCTATTATATTTAGCACAAAAGGTACTTAAAACAAAATTTTTATTTCGGGTTTGACGTAACCCCTGCCTTATCCTATCTAGTATTAAGAACAGGACTGAATGCGAATTTATTAAATGATACCGATCTTAAAATTTAAAAAACGTATTCTGATACTTGTTCTCCCTCTTGATTAAGCACTATTGCTTTTCGCTATCAGGAGGTGGTAGAAATGTAATCCCATATTTAGGTGCGACCTCCGTCAATTTTCGAATCAGTTCTTCCGTTATCGGTGGTGGTGGTGCATTTTTATCCTTCACTTCAGAAAACACTTCCGCAAAGTAATCATCCATTCCTGACGGTGAGAAAGTCAATATTAATTTAGCTGTTTCTTTACCGACATTTTTGAAGTTGTGGACCGTGCCTTTAGAGATGTACACGAAATCTCCAGCTTTGGCTTGGTGCTTTTCATCGCCTAATCGAAATTCCACACTGCCACTCACCACATAAATGGTTTCATCCTCTCTGGTATGGATATGGGGAGGCGGGCCACCACCTTCAGGAACAATGGCTTCGAATTGAAAAAATACATTATTGGATTCTTTGCCAGTCACCAACAAATTGTATACATCTCCAGGCCCATACAATGCAGGACTGTCTCCTGAGGCCCTGAAGTACGCTTTTGCGGATTCTTTATTGGTCGAAAGCGATTCTTCAAACTTGGGATTCGGTTCTGCTTCCTCTACGGTTTTAGACGACTGATTGCATGCTGTTACAGAGAGGAGGATGATCGATGCAAAACCCAACGAAGACAATCTCCTCTTAACGGTTGCTAATTGTGGTTTTGACGTCAAAAAAGCCATACCGTTTTGGATAATTTTCGAAGCGTTTACTTCCTTTTTTACTACTGATACCATGTTAATTTTTTTTAGTTAAATAATATTAACAAAGGTAGATGATGTCTTAAACCAAAAAATTGATGTAGGATAAGATCGCTAACAAAAAAAATTGATCTATGATAAGAAATGTATTATTTAGCTAAATTTTTTCTTAATCGACTCAACGACTCTGGTGTAATACCCAGATAGGAAGCGATATGATATTGTGAAACTCGTTGAGTTATCATGGGGTGTTTTGACAAAAGATTCAAATAGCGTTTTTCGGCAGATTCGTAAAATTCATTTGAGTGGTCTATACGTGCGTGGTATGAGTTGGTTCGAAGTCTATATTTGTATAAGGCAAATGAATGACAAGTTTTGAGTAAATAATTATAGTCGGTTGCCGAAATAGTAAGTAAAATACTGTTCTCTAATGCTTCCATGTTAACATTAGAAGGCGCATTATTTAAGATACCATTCATGTCACCAACCCAATAATCTTCAAAAGCAAATTGAGTGTTAAACTCAACACCATCTGAATTTATTGTAAAATATCTAAAAGATCCCTCAACTATGAAATGGCCATTTCTACAAATACTACCAGCTTTTGCAATTTTATCACCTTTTGATACTTTTTTAAACTCAAAATAACGTACTAAATTATTTAAATCCTCTTCCGGATATTCCGGAAGGTATTTTTTTATGTGATCAAATAATTGTTTATACATTTTTAAGTTTTTGTGGTTAAGGCTAATAGTGCTCCGTTTTTAATAGCTTTTTTATACTTTTATAAAAGAACTATTAAATCAAAATGAAGTCTATCGCCATCATTTGTCAAACTTTTTCATTACGTTAGGCAAATATAGGACCTATTTAATATAGTCAAAATAGTTTTAGAGATTTTTTTGATATTAAGGCAGAAGCTATGGATAAAACACTTTTTTAATTTTGTGATCTATGAAAGTGTTTGTGGCTTTAGTTTGAATAAAAGGTCATTAGGGATGTTCAAAGTAACATACGCATCATTTACATACTTTTATTATATATCTGGATCATTCTGCATTTAAATAATCTTGCCCAAAATTTTTTGATCATAATCATATCCTTGATCATTGGGAAAGTGTCCATTTAAGTCAGGAAAAATCAATTGCAAATATTTAAATTTTCTATCTTCATAATATTTAAAGGAACTTAAAGTGTAATCTTCCAAAGCTTCATTTGGAATTTCAATAAAGTAAATTGGAAATCGATCAATTAAATCATAAACTTTCTCATCGATCGGGATTTCATTGAATTTAAATTTATCAGCATAATTGCAAATTAGAGTATTAGTTAGTCCATTTGGAAGTCCTGAAATGAAAAGTTCTGGAATTTTGAAATTCTTAAACAATCCTGTTGAATATCCGAAAGGTGTAAAACCAATTGACTCCATTACATAAGTAACATGGAACCCAAATTGATCAATATTTTGATAAACTTTTTTAAAGTATTCTTCTCTTTTCTTTTTATTCATAATTACTTGTTTAGAAAGAGAGAAATCAATCGAATCTATATCTCCATCTCATCATCATCTTTCTTCTTCTTCGTACTGATACCAAAATTATACCTGACTGAAGCACCAAATCGCTGATTATCAGAATACTGTCTACCCTGAAACACAATATTCCCTTGCTCAAGTTTGAAGCTATTTTCCATAGTCCTCAAGACATCTCTTGCATAAAAAGAAATATTGATCTTATCATCCATCAATCTTTGATTTAGGCTAAAGTTAAGCTGCCCAAAATTATCAAGCGCTAATAAATTTCTTTGACCTTTAATTAAAATAAATCCCTGCATAGATACTGTAGTTTTTTTAGTAATTTTGTACCTATGAAAAGTAAATAATTGCCAGCTGCCTCTTGTAAAACTGATCGGTGCTCCATTGTATAAACCATCGTATTTAAGATGATTGTATTGCCCTCCTACTACAAAGAAATATTTGAATACTGGAGGAATGGCAGCGGTAAATTTGAAGTAAGACTCATCCGTTTTGCCAATGTTATCAAAGGTATTGACCGTAAGATCAGGATTGTTTGGATCATTGTACAATACACTTGAAATGATACCTGAAGTATAATTTTTCCCAAAAGCAAGTACTTCTACATCATCAAAACCTATTTTAAACTCTATGTTATCAGTAAATTGAGGGCTTAGTGAAGGATTTCCTGCTCGATAGTTATACAAATCGAGGATGGTAACTGCTGGATTGAGATTTTGGTAGCTTGGTCTATTCAATGTCTTGCGATAGGTCAATGTACCTGTCATGGGATAGGTCGCAATTTTCATTAAATCACGACTGATAAAAAGGTATGGGAATAAATCCGCCCTTAGTACTTTAAAACTGGTATCTGAAGGGATGGTTTGCAAGCCTCTCATATCCGTGGTTTCCATTCTCAGACCTGTAGTCAAAGATATTTTGTTAGCAAAATTTTTAGATAATTGTGCATAGGCTGCAAAGAGGTTTTCATTGAAATCGTAAGCATTATTGCGGTCTTTGTCAACCTCTTTTACTCCATTGCCATTATCTACTAAGAAGTCAGCATTACTTGTAAAGCTTTGAATATTGGATTTTAAGCCAGTTTCAAGTCTCAATTCTTTTTTAAATTGTTTGGTAACATCCACTTGAGCTAGTAGGAATGTCCTATCACGCTGAGTTTCACCTGATCCTAAAATAGATGATAACTGTGGAAATCTGAACACATTAGAATAGTCTTGGGTATTATCATTCCAAGATTGCCCAAAACTGAGTTTGAAATTGATGTCTGACTTAGTCGAATCTATCTTGTAAATGGCTCCGAAATCGTGATTATGACTGATAAAAGGTGTCCTATTGTTCACAAGATTGACCATATTTGAAAGTTCTCTTCCTTCAAATGTAGTCGTACTATTGACAAAGTCGGATTGGGATTTAGCCACGTTGCCATTGAGACGTGAATCAAGCGTCCAAGACCATTTATCATTGATCTCTTGATTAAAACCTATACCTAAATATGCATTATTAGACCTTCGTTCTGTAGCTCCTTCTTGCAATAATACAAAAGGTGCGTTAGACTCTCTTTCTGAGCTTAGATCATCCACTTGATTATTTTGGTTTAAGCTCAAGTTTACATAATATCCACTTTCCGATCCTGTATCATATAGATTGATCCCACCAAATCTATTGCCCAATTTGCCTTGATTAAATCCTATATTGGTGCTTCCAAATCGACCTATTTTTACGCCTTTTTTTAACACAACATTTACTACTCCACCTGAACTCGCAGCGTCAAACTTGGTAGAAGGATTTCTTATAATCTCCACCCTCAAAATATTATCAGGTGGCAAACTCCTCAAAATATTGGCTATATCGCTCGAACTCAATCTTTGTTCTCTGCCATTGATATAGATTAATGCTGCATTGGAGGTACCCAAAAAAATCCCACCTTCGTCATCAACGAATAAACCAGGTGTCGCAGTCAATAATTCTAATGTATTAGTCACTGATCCCAACATTGGTTCTGGATCGATAATGGTACGCTCACCATCTTGCCTGATCAATGGCCTTTTTGCGACCACTTTTACCTCGCCTAATACATTGATAGCCTCTTTCATTACTATATCAACAACAGAGTTGGTCTCTTTTATCAATAAATTTTCCTTAATCGTTTCATAACCAATATATGTTACTTCATAAAAATAATTACCTGGCCGTTCTACCGTTAAGATCACTTTTCCATCTATTTCTGCTGCCCCAAGTACTTTCAAGCTATCCTCCAATCTAACCAATGAAATGTTTGCACCTGGCAACGAGTAACCATCTTTGTCCTTTATTGTAAAAGTGATTGTCTGGCTTGGTAATTTTAATATGGAGATTAAAGAAATAAAAAAAACTAAAATGTATTTAAACATATAATCTAACGTTTAAGCGGATTGAAAAAAATAAATAAATAAACATTAAAAATCAAAAAAGTAAAGAGGCTTTAAGGCGATAAAATCTAATAAATACGGATCTTTTCACAAAACGGTTGCAATTTGACTTTATTTACAAAAAGAAGTATTTTTCTTTAGTATTATTTTAAATCAAAAAACAAGATCAAAGGTAATCATATATAAAAAAATCATCATAATAATTCCGAAAAAAAATGAAAAAACATCAAAAACTCAATATTTAAGAATTTTCCTAGCAAAACCCTTTGAACTTTCGTTTTCAATTCTATACCTTTGCACATGGAAAGAAATTTTGATATTAACACTAAGATTATCCAAGAAGCCTTAACTTTTGATGATGTACTTTTAGTACCCGCCTATTCAGAAGTACTGCCACGCTCTGTAGATATTTCGACACATCTAACTACTGACTTACGTCTAAACATCCCAATTGTCTCTGCTGCAATGGATACAGTGACCGAATACAATCTTGCCATTTCTATGGCTAGAATGGGTGGTATTGGCATCATTCACAAGAATATGACTATAGATGAGCAAGCAGAACAGGTGCGCAAAGTCAAGAGGTCAGAGAGTGGGATGATCATAGATCCGGTTACGCTTCATGATGATGCAATTGTCGCAGATGCATTAGACTTGATGCGAACGTACAAGATTGGAGGAATCCCAATTGTTGATAATAACAACAAACTAGTGGGAATTTTAACGAATCGAGATCTACGATTTGAGGTGGAGCGAAATAAGAAAGTGGCCACAATTATGACTAAAGAAAATCTTATCACTGCGCCTGAAGGAACAGATTTGATTCAAGCAAAAAATATTTTACAGAAATATAAGATAGAAAAACTACCCGTAGTCGACAAAGAAAACTACTTATTAGGCCTTATCACTTACAAGGATATCCTTAAAAGGGAAGACTATCCAAGCTCAAGTAAGGATAAATTAAGCAGATTGGTAGTCGGTGCGGCCGTAGGTGTAAAAGACGAAACTTTTGATAGAGTAGATGCACTAGTGGAAGTTGGGGTAGATGTAATCTGTGTTGATACGGCACATGGTCATAGTGCTTATGTTTTAAAAATAATCAAAGAAATACGGGCTAAGCATCCTTATCTACAAATCGTTGGAGGAAATGTTGCTACTGGAGAAGCCGCTTATGCACTCTATCAAGCAGGGGTTAATGCTGTAAAAGTGGGTGTAGGTCCAGGTAGTATTTGTACCACCAGAATTGTAGCTGGAGTTGGTGTACCGCAATTGACAGCCATCATGAATGCATCTTCTGGGCTTGCTGGTACGGGTATACCGATCATAGGTGATGGAGGTATTAGATATACTGGTGATATTTCGAAAGCTATAGCAGCTGGGGCAAGTACCATCATGGGAGGATCTCTTTTTGCAGGTACAGAAGAAGCACCGGGCGAAACCATTATTTACGAAGGGCGTAAGTTTAAAGTTTATAGAGGTATGGGATCTTTGGGTGCGATGGAATTGGGTAGTAAAGACCGATACTTTCAAGATGTAGAAGACGATGTCAAAAAATTGGTACCAGAAGGAATAGAAGGAAGAGTACCTTACAAAGGCACGGTGTCAGAAGTGATGGTACAATATACAGGTGGACTGAGAGCTTCTATGGGATACTGTGGAGCACAATCTATTACAGATCTTCAACAAGCCAAGATGGTAAGAATAACCAATTCTGGACTTTCAGAAAGTCATCCACACAATATTCAAATAACAAAAGAGTCCCCTAATTACAGTAGAAAAGGATAAAAAATTAAAAATAACTATAATTTAAATGTAATATTGTACTCAATTGTGATCGTTTGATTGCACAAAGACATAAATATTATTACCAAAAAATAGATGAAAGTTTTTACAGATCTGGCTTCTCTTCCTAAGTTTGAAAAATCCATTGTTACTATTGGATCATTTGATGGTGTTCATTTTGGACATCAAAAGCTTATTCAAAGGGCTCTTGGGTTAGCGAAAGAGTTGGGTCAAGAAGATATTGTAGTAACATTCCATCCTCATCCTCGAAGCGTTATCTATCCAAAAGATGATACCTTATACCTTCTAAACACCATAGAAGAGAAGATCAACCTTTTCGAAAAACTTGGTGTCCACAATCTTGTTATTGTTCCATTTACGGTTGAATTTTCTCAACAATTACCAAGAGTTTATGTCGAAAATTTCTTGATTAAATCGTTCAATCCCTCTCATTTAATAATTGGCTATGATCATAAGTTTGGATTAAATAGGCAAGGTGATTTTGATTTATTAAAAATGTATGAAAATGAAGGTCACTTCAAAGTTTTAGAAATACAAAAGCAGGAAATTGAAGAGATTGCTGTAAGTTCTACAAAGATTAGAAACGCCATCTTAAGTGGAAATATCCGTGAAGCTAATTTATACCTCAATAATTACTATCCTATTATTGGACAAGTAGTAAAAGGGGATAGTATAGGAGAAAAAATAGGATATCCTACGGCCAATGTTGTACCGGGATTAAAATCAAAATTAATACCGAATGAAGGGGTTTATGCTGTATTTGTATGGATAGATGATACTAGATATGATGGCATGCTTTATATTGGAAAAAGGCCAACTATTGGGGATAAGCTAAAGACGACAATAGAAGTCAATATTTTTAATTTTTCAGGAAGTCTTTATCACGATCAGTTAAAACTAGAGTTGGTAGAATATGTGCGTGATGATCAAAAATTTGATTCCTTAGATGATTTAAAAAATCAATTACACATAGATAAATCGTCAGCACAAGCAATTTTAAAAAAAGAAAAATTAAAATTTCAAGAAAAAGGCAAAACTACACTTGCCATCCTCAACTATAATGGACAAGAGTATTTAGAGTCCTATTTAAGTAGCACTTTATATAGTTCAGAACAAGACAATTTTGATGTGGTGGTGATTGATAATAATTCTACAGATGAATCCATTGAGTATATAACAGAATGGCATCCAGAGGTAAGAGTAATCGAATTGACTAAAAATTATGGCTATGCGGAGGGTTATAATCAAGGTATAAATCAAATAGATACACCATACATAGCTTTACTAAATAGTGATATATTGGTGAATGAAGCTTGGCTAGATCCAATCATCAATTACATGGATGCAAATAAAGATATTGTAGCCATGCAACCAAAAATCAAAAGCTTAGAAAAAAGAGATTATTTCGAATATGCTGGTGCGGCAGGTGGTTTCATTGATATGTTAGGATATCCATTTTGTAGAGGAAGGATCTTTGATACTGTCGAGAAAGATGAGCATCAATATAATGACATCAAAGAGGTTTTCTGGACTTCAGGTGCGGCAATGGTGATCAGAACTTCTGTGTTTAAAAAACTAGGTGGATTTGATAAAGACTACTTTGCCCATATGGAAGAAATCGACTTTTGCTGGAGGGCAAAAAGAGCTGGATACAAATGTTTTGTCCACGGAGGAGTTGAAGTGTTTCATCTTGGCGGTGGCACCCTAGATTACGAAAACTCTAAAAAAGTTTTTCTTAATTTTAGAAATAGCCTTGCTACAATTATCAAAAATGAACAAAAAAGATTTGTTTTATTTACATTCTTATCTAGACTGATACTAGATGGTGTAGCAGGTCTTAAATTTCTGTTTGAAAGAAAACCAAAAAATACATTGGCCATCATTCAAGCTCATTTTGCAGTCTATACTAGCCTTGGAAGCTTATGGGATAAAAGGGCTACAAACAGTAACTTGATTAAAAAGCACAAAATTGGTTCTATTAATAATACAGGTAAGTTCTATCGGATTTTAGTTGTCGATTATTATCTCAGAGGTTTAAAAACCTTTGATAAATTAAGAAAAAATTATTTATAACTTGTCATGAAATTACCTATACTCTTCGAGGATGATCAAATTATTGCCATTAATAAACCAGAAGGATTACTCTCAATTCCAGAGCGTTTTGACCGAGGTCATGCCAGTGCAGCTAGTTTACTCAAATCAAAGTATCCTGACCTTCATGTAATTCATAGGCTCGATAGGGATACATCTGGTGTAATGGTTTTTGCAAAAAATGCAGAAGCACATAGTTATTTGTCCCAAGCTTTTGAAGGAAGAGAAGTTTCGAAATATTACCTTGCTATTGTAAATGGGACACCACCAGCAGAGGGAGAAATCAATGCTCCATTGGCCGAATCTTTGACTAAAAGAGGCACTATGGTCGTTACAAAAAAAGGCAAAGAATCATTATCAAAATATCGATTGATAAAAGATTATAAAATATGTTCGTTGGTAGAAGTTCAGATATTCACTGGACGTATGCATCAGATAAGAGTCCATATGGCTTATGAGGGGTATCCTCTTTTTGTTGATGCCATATATGGTTCACGCGACCAATTTCTTCTTTCTGAAATGAAAGGCAGAAAATATAAAATGGGTAAATTCACTGAGGAGGAAGTCCCTTTAGTCAAAAGACAAACGCTTCATGCACATCGGCTAATCATACCCCACCCTACTACCCATCAAATGTTAGAAATTGAAGCTCCTATGCCAAAAGATTTTAAAGCGCTAATAAATCAATTAGAAAAAATTAAATGATCTAGTCGTAGGAAATGGAGGCTGAAGATTTTATATACAACCTTGACGGAAATCAACGTAAGATTGCCAACTTCCTTCATCAAAAGCTCATATATGAGTACGGTTTAGAGACCAAAATTAGATTTAAAATACCCTTCTATTTTAAAAAATCGTGGGTTTGTTATATCAATCCCGTCAAAAATGAAGGGATTGAATTAGCATTTATTAGAGGAAATGAACTTTCTAACACGTCAGATTTATTTGATTTTAGAGGTAGAAAACAAGTTATGGGAATTATAATTTATAATTTGGAAAATACATCTTGGAATTTTGTAGAAGAAACACTTATTGAGGCTTTGGTACTTGATGAGACGGTAAGTTATACTGTTAGGAAGCGTTGATTTTTTAAGGCGGTTCACTGTGAGTTGTGAGCTGTTAGCTTTTAGCTCTTAGTAATTAGCTGAAGTAAGAAAATCTATTCCGGATTCGGACTAATCGAAGACCATCCCCCATCCACAATCAATGTTTGCCCTGTGATCTGCTTTGCACCATCAGAAACCAAAAAACTAACTGCATTAGCCACATCATCAACGGTACCAGGCCTGCCCATGGGTGTAAGATGAGACCATGTATCCATATAAGAAGCATCCATAGAAGTGCGCTCTGTGACAATTGCACCCGGAGCTACGCAATTTACATTGATGTGGTACTTTGACAATTCGATTACGAGATTTTTTGCCAACATTTGGAGAGCTGCTTTACTCATACTATAAGCTGCTAGGTCTCGATGTGCTTGATTTCCTGTGACGGAGGACATAAATAGGATAGTTCCCCCTCCATTCTCTTTCATCAATTTTGAAGTAGATTGCGCAAGAAAAAATGATCCAAATAGATTAACTTGAACAACCTTCATAAAGTCCTCAGGAGTATATTCGAAAAAATCTCCAAACAATGTCAAACCCGCATTTGCCACTAAAATATCTACTTTGCCATATTTTCCTTTTGCATAGTTTACCAATTCGTTGATAGTCTGCATATTACCCACATCACCTACAAAACCTTCTACCTTTGGACCTAAATCTGCAACTGCCTCAAGTACTGCCACTTCATTGATATCATTTAAAATGACATTAGCCCCTTGATTTGATAAATTTTCACAAATAGCCTTACCTATCCCTTGTGCAGCACCTGTTACAATAGCAATTTTACCTTTCATTAAAAATTTGTTTCTAAAACTGAAAAGTAATATTACAATTATTGATTCAAACCTAATAATCTAGAATGAAAATTCTGTTGCGGCTTCTAGGTACGTTTACATTAAAGCCCTTGGATAAGCTACAAGGCGGGGCTTGTAGTTCGCTCCTAAATTGGTACTTTGGCACCAATTTTTAACGGAGCTCATCCTTCACCATAGCGATGCTATGATTCAGTCAGTAAAAGCGCTTATTTTATTGTATTTTGAACCCTCACGACGAATTTTATTTTAGATATTTAGGTTAAATAAAAAAACTTAAACTTATTAATTTAAACCATATCAGTCACAAATTAATATCTTTGTAGGTAAAAAACTTTGATAGCATGTTAATACTCAATGATCGTCAGATAAGACAAAAAGCAAAAAGAATGGCACTTGAGATCTTAGAAAAAAATCATGAGCATAAAAAAATATACTTTTTAGGTATCAATAATAAGGGTTTCAGTTTTGCTCAATTATTATCACAAGAAGTTGCAAAATTGCATGAAGGCGAAACTATCTTACGCAGATTAAAAATTAATCCTGCCTCACCTATTGAGCAGCCCATAGTAATTGAAAATTTTGACACAGATGATTATAACAATGCTGTTGTGATCATAACTGATGATGTAGCCAATACAGGCAGAACACTTTTTTATGCCTTTAAACCTCTTTTAGACAGACTTTTTGAAAGCATACAAGTTGCAGTACTAGTAGATCGCAAACACAAAACTTTTCCAATATTGGTTGATTTTGTTGGCCTATCTTTATCCACTACTTTTAATGAAAATATATTGGCAAAATTTGGTGATCCATTAGACCTAAGTGTACATTTAGAATAAATAACTTAAGATTGTTTAAGAATACTCCACTTGCTTTAGGCCATGAATTTAAGGCTATTCTCAATCAACTTGAAACGACAAGCGAGCATTTTTTCATTACAGGTAGAGCAGGAACGGGTAAGTCTACACTACTCAACTTATTCAGGAATACTACAAAAAAACGCGCAGCAGTGTTGGCTCCTACGGGTATAGCTGCACTGAATGTAAAAGGTCAAACCATCCACTCTTTCTTTGGTTTTCCACCAAGAATGATCAATAAAACCGATATAGAAAAAAGAAAAAATTTCAAATTATTCGTCAATCTAGAATGTATCATTATCGATGAAATATCGATGGTCAGAGCAGATATGATTGATAATATTGATACTTTCCTAAGGAAAAACAGGTCTGTGAATGCCCCTTTTGGAGGTGTTCAAATGATATTTTTTGGCGATTTATTTCAATTACCACCAGTATTGGGATCTGACTTTGAGCGGCAATATTTTAAACTATATTACGATTCTCCTTATTTCTTTTCTGCTCAGGTCTTCCAAAACAAGTTGGAAGGTTTTTCCTTAAAGATGATCGAATTACAAACTGTATACCGACAATCTGAACGTTTCTTCATCAACATACTAGACAATATACGAACGGGAGAAGTAGAAGAAGATGATTTTTACACACTCAATGAAAGATACGTAGATTTGCCAGAAGATACGCGATATTTTATCTATCTATGTTCTGTTAATACAACTGCGGATAGTATTAATCGTATCGAATTAGACAAAATAAAAGAGCCTACGCTCACCTATCAAGCAAAAATAGATGGTGAATTTGCACCACAGCTCTTCCCTACTGAAAGTATTTTGACTTTAAAAAAAGGTGCACAAGTCATGTTCATCAAAAATGATGTTGATCGCAAATATGTCAATGGCTCCATAGGTATTGTCACCGAATTAGAAAAAGATGTCATTTCTGTTTCGATAATGGATGACGATGGTGAAGAAAAAATCTTTAAAGTATTTTATGAAGAATGGGAAATCATCAAATACAACATTAAAGATAAAGATGTAAAAAATATAGAAACAACGGTGGTAGGCCGGTTTAACCAACTACCTGTACGACTAGCCTGGGCAATTACCATCCATAAAAGCCAAGGTAAAACATTCGAAAAAGTGATTATAGACATGGGCAGAGGCGCTTTTGACTTTGGTCAAACCTATGTTGCACTTTCCCGTTGTAAAACACTAGAAGGTATTTATCTACGAAAACCACTTAGAGGTCGAGACATCATGGTCGATCAATCTATTGTAGAATACTATGATATGATGAGGAGATATTTTTAGGCTTACTTTATATAACCTTCATATCCAGTCACCACTCCTTTATTGATGGCAGGTACACCATTTTTCATCCAAGAAGGCAAAGATTTTCCCATCAAGTAATGATCAAAAAACTGTTCCATTCTAATATTGAAATCTAGTCTATTTTGCCATTTCACTGGCCAATGTGGCTCGCCATTATAATTAAGTAACCAAGCTGGTTTTCCCAATCTTCTTAACGCCATATAATACTCTATTCCTTGATACCAAGGCACTGCTCCATCATTGTCATTATGCATGATCAATACGGGTGTATTGGATTTTGGTAATTCAAATAATGGACTGTTGCTGATATACAATTCTGGTGCTTCCCAAAGAGTTTTACCGATACGACTTTGCGTCTTTTCGTATTGGAACATTCTACTCATACCACTTTCCCATCGTATACCTCCATATGCAGAGGTCATATTTACCACTGGAGCGCCTGATTCAGCACAAGCAAACTTATTTGTTTTGTTGAGTAGGTACGATACTTGATAGCCTCCCCAACTATGTCCTTGTAACCCCATCTTTGTGGTATCTACAAAACCTAACTTCGTTAAAGCCGTTACACCTGTCATCAAATCCTCATAACATGATTCTCCTGGATACCCTAACCGATAGGTGATATCAGGGTTAAATATCAAATAACCTTTACTTGCATAGTAACTATAACTGATGGTAGATCTGCCCGCATAAGGTGCTTTGTGGGTATATAATCCATCCGCACTCCTTTCATAAAAATTGACAATCAAGGGATACTTTTTCTTTGGGTCAAATCCTTCCGGCTTAACAAGTAGGCCCTCCAATTTCTCTCCAGCTTCATTCGCCCATTTAAATAATTCGATATTACCCCAATTGTATTCAGACTGCTGTGGATTTGCATTAGAGATTTTTTTGAAACTTGCCATTTTTAGATCGGATAATACAATATCTGGAAATACAGTGAAATTTTCTCTCTTTGTAATTATTTCAGTTGAATTGGTTGCCTTCATTACTCGGTTACTATAAGAAAAAGGCCCCTTTTCTAATACCGTAACTTTGTTAGTTGCTTTATCAAAAGATCCATATCCTGATTCTTTTGTTTGCTCATCAAATAATCGCAACAAAATTGGTTGATTCAACAAGATTTCTTCATTTTCTTCATCCAAATGAATGTACCTATATACCATCTTATTTTGACGACCATTGGTGAGTTTCTTTTTTGTATTATTATTTGGATTAATTGCCCAAATATCGTAGCGATCATAAATCAGGACCTCTTCATCATTTTTTGTCCATCCTGCAAGACCATAACTACTAGGCTGATCAGGTACATCATTTAATTCGTCAGCGAAAACTATTTTTTCATCAGAAATTAAAGTTTTCACCAAATTATTTTCGAAAGTGTAAATTTTCCAAAGTAAGCTATCCGAATCAAACCAAGTAGCAAACTTTCCTGATGGGGAAATTCTTGGGCTAATGTCTTTCTTTGTAGCTATGATGGTATGATTTCCAGTACCCATGTCATATTTATATACATTTGATAGAGCCCCTCCTTTCCATGTAGCTTCTATGCCGTATGTAAGCCGGTCTTGTACCAAAAGCGCGTTAGGACTTCCATTCTTATTTCGTATCAAATCTTCCATGCCTTCTTTTGTTACCTGCATTAATCGATTTTCGTCTGTATCAATGGCGAAGGTATAAGTCTTTTTTCTATCTTGATTTATTCGAACCTCTTGGGTGGTGTATAACACTGGATCTTTATAATTCCATACTTCGACTTGTACTATTTCTTCATCAAGCGCACTCGTATCGGCCAAAATCGGTTTTGGAGCAAATCCTAGATATATTGTTGATGAATTTTTAGAAAAACTCACCGGTGTAAAATCCGGAATATACCATCCTGAAGGAATGCCTGGGTGGCTTGAACTAACCAACTCTTTGAAATCACCTGCACTCTGCGCCCAATAATAAACTGATCTATCAAGTATCTGATTTTTTGTGGTATCTTGGCACACAATACCTATGAGCCTATCTCCTACTTCATTACTATGCATTTTAATATCTACCAATTTTATCGCAGAGATTACTAATTTTTCTTTATTTGTTTGATTAAACTTGATGAGTTGAAAATTATTTAAACTATCCGGTCCAGCAGTATGGGCAAAAACAGCGGGTGATTTGAGTGCAATTTCAAACTCTTTAACATATTTTATTGTATCAAAAGTATTCGCTAGTGCATTGAATAATATTAGGTGATTGCCATTATCTTTACTTTGTTTTTTGATATCCACCTTTGCCATCAAAGTATCTTTTTTATAATCAGGTGTTTCCATTTTAAAAGCAACAAAATCACTATAATACTTCGATTTCTTAACATCCGAAACTTTGGAGAATTTATACTCTCTCGCTAATTCTGGTAGATAAACAAAAAGTGAATCTTTAGGCAAATCTTCTTTTTTTGTCTTTTTTCGTCTTAAGTCTTTAACGTGTTCTTTTGATGGGGTAATCATGGCGGTCAATAACTTTCCATCGTTAGATAGTAATACATTTGTCAATCGAGAAAACCTTTTTTCGATCCCTGTTATTGTATTGTATAAAACAGTACGATCATCACCTTCCTCTGTACTGAGCGTATAAAGTACCCATTTACCATCCGAAGATATTTTTTCATCAGATATTCGATTCCATTCTTTATAAACAGAAGAATTCATAATTTTTTTCCCCTGTGAATATGCATTTGAAAATAACAAAACCATAAAACACAGAACCACACTTTTTAGAAAATATACCTTACTTTGCATCATTAAATATCTATTTTAGAAATCAAATATAGAATAATATGTTTCCCTTACGAACAAATTATGAAATTTCGATAAAATTAAATTTGAATTCATGAAAAACATAGCACTTATCGCACATGATGGTAAAAAACCTGAAATGGTTTCCTTTGTAAATAAAAATAGACATATATTAGAAAAATGTAATGTATACACCACAGGTACAACAGGAAAATTTATCGAACAAGAAGGCTTCGATGTACATAAATTACTGAGTGGGCCAAGGGGTGGTGATGCCCAAATTGCCGCTATGGTGGCAGAAGGAAAACTTGATGCAGTAATTTTCTTCAGAGATCCGCTCGAAAAACATCCTCATGAACCTGACGTACAAATGCTCTTAAGATTGGCCGATGTGTATAATATTCCACTTGCAACCAATCCTAAAGCAGGTCAATATTTATTATGGGGAATGGAAAAAGAGTTATGATTTTAGTTGATTTACTCAAAAATTGGTTCTACGATGATTTTAATGGATAATAGGTTTAAGGCTGTTAGCCGTGAGCAGTTAGCTATTAGCATTAAAAAAAGGGCTTCTATGTCGATTTCTATGCGAAAAAAAATTCTTATATAATTAATTTAGGCTTATTCTTGGAGTGGCCTTAATCAAAAATACGTTAAAAAATTACGGAATAAAACCGTTAAAAATTTGAAACTGTTTGAGCACCTAATACTATAAAATAAAAATGATATTGTATTATAACATATTGACTACTAATCGAAGTTCAAAATTTATGCGAGTTTTTCAAATTTAGGTTTTATGAAGTGATTTTAGTTTTTTTGGTTAAAGCCTTGATTTTTTGGTACCCCTCAGAAAGTTTTCTTCGGTTCCTTCACTAAATTGTGATCTCGTATCACAATTTTGCTAAAGCATCGCTTAGTCATGTATCAAGACAAAAGAACATAAATGAATAGTGTGTATGGTATTTATGGGCTTGATGACTTTTCACAAGTCGTATTTAATAAAATGTTTAATCACATTTACCCTAAAAGTTAATACTTCACAACTCTAATATTTATCTTGGCAGTTTCATTCTTGACATTCAAAATATAAACTCCGGATTTTAATTCTCCTAAATCATTAATTTCTATTAGCTTATTATTGTGAATACTTGTTTTAATCAACCTTCCATTCAAATCATATAAATCTACATCAATGGGGAAAGCAACTCCTTCTGGCAATTCTAATCTAATCACATCTTCAAAAGGATTAGGATACGTCAAAATTTGACCATATTGCTCTTCAAAGGTACTGGTAAGTTTGACCGTAACATTAACTCTGCAATTATTATTATCAATGACGGTTATGGTATAACTACCTGATGGCAATTGATCAAATATCGGAATTGATTTAAAACTTGCTCCATTATCTATTGAGTATAAATATGGTGGTAAACCTCCTTGCACTGCAAAAATAATCTGAACTGTTTGATTGGGATTAATAATGGTCTGCTGAATATTAACCCTCATCGGAGCTTGAGTCTTAATTTGTAGTGTTCTATTCTGAAGACATCTAGAAACTCTATCTTCAATTGTCACGTTGTAATTTCCTGGTTTTAAGTTTCTTATATCTCTCGAACTCACATTTCCATTTAAGTAATAATTGTAAGAACCAGATCCTCCCGATGCATTCAAGACTATTCTTCCAGAACTATTATCATCACAAAAAGCATCAAAAGCTTCAAACATTCCGAACATACCACCTACTTGAGTTACAGCAACTGTTCTATTGTACCTAACCTCACAGCCATTACGGTCTTTCACTCTTACATTAAAAATACCCGTACCAAGACCCTTAAACACATTATCTATCTTCCAAGTACTGTCTATGGTGTATTGAAAGCCACCTAATCCACCACTAGCCATTATAACAATTTTGCTCGTATCTGGCAAAACGCATGGCACTTGCTGTGTCAGCACATCATCTATTTTTAAAACAGGTGGATCAATAATCGAAATTTTCTTTTCATAAATACACCCACTCTTATCACTAATGACTTTCATTTCATATGATCCAGACGACAAGTTTGTCAGATTACCATCTTTTATGGACTTATTATCTATAAAATATTGAAAAATAGGTGAAGGTGCAAGAACCCTAATTTGCCCATCCACATCCCCTCGACAAGTTGGAACTTTCACTAAAGTAGGGATGGTATCCAAATATTGCTTTTGAGGTACTTCGAGTACTAAACTATCTCTACAGTTGTTAAAATCTCTGATGAAAATTTTATTCACACCTGCATTCACTTTTGTAAATCTTCCCGTTCTATTGGTTTCATTACCCAAGGTGAAGTTGTATCCGATAAAGTTTACTACACCACCTGTTCCATTCACTTTTATGGTTAATGAATCATTTGCTATGGAGCATCCTGAGTATACAAAAGATTCTAACTTAATATCGAGCGGATCGGGCTCAAAAATTGTATACCTTGCACTATCAATATTTCCAACCGCATCGATGACTTTCACCCTATATACACCCGCAGTCAATTCCCTGAAAATATTGGAACTTGATTCTTTGTCTTGCAAAAAATATCGGTAAGGTCCCCGCCCTCCTTGTATAAAAATCTCTAAAGACCCAGTTTTATCCCCAGCACATTTCGGAAGGGTGGTTGCACTACCCATTATGATCAATGGTGCTATTCTGCTACACTCAGGCGATCGACCAGAGATCGTTACTGACTGTCTAACACTATTAAGTATAGCATTCATATAATCTACTTGCAATTTTGTAAATGCATTCCTGCAACTATCATTGGTATTATCCATATAATTCATAAACATATCCCCTTGATTTCCGCAACTTATACTAGGATGCGATGGACAACCGACCCTTGCACTGTCTTGCCTTGGAGTATCTTCTAGCCCGTCATCATCCTCACAGCCTTTTGAAGCATAGACATGCTGCAATCCTAGATAATGACCTACTTCATGTACGGCTACCCTACCCAGTCCAAAACGGGGATTAGCTATTCCATTTCCTACCACTCTATAATCCAAAACAACTCCGTCCAAAATTTCATCAGGCAATGATGTTAAGGCTGGTATATAAGCAAATCCCAACTTACCATCCAACTCTGTAACCCAAATATTTAAATAATCTTGCCTAGCCCACCCACTAGATTCTTTGATCGTGAATTCATTAGCTTCAAAAGGCAAGCTGGTAGCATATCGAGTTATACCGTCTGTAGGCTTTCCAAAAGGGTCAATTTTTGCCAAACAAAACACAACGTCCATTTTTGATCTTGAAAACATAGCTGGTGTATTTGTACTGTCTCCGTTTTCACGATTAAAATCCCTATTTAAAGCTTCTATCTGGTCAATAATCAAATTGTTAGGAATATTCCCCCCCTCGCCTATGGGTTGCCTTGGTTTGTGGACGACGATGACATGAACAGGTATAACCTTTGAGCTTGTCAAAGATCTGTTTTCTAAGGCCTGATTTTTACTAAAAATATTGAAAGATTCTTTAATATTTTTTTTGTGTAATGGATGGATTTTGTCGTGCAAATCCATTTTTGCATCTGTATCACAATATTTTTCTTGCCCAAAAAGGGAGAGGTGTAATAAAATCAGCGTAAAAAAAGGTACAAAATATCTTATGATATACATTATAACTATTTGATAATCATTAACAACAAAATTATATATACGACAAGTTACGATGCTTTTACTAAAGTATCAACCCTTATTTGCCATATAAAAAATAATCCACATTAGTAATGGTAACAATATCAATGCCAAAATGAATAAAAAATACCTCTTAGATATATTAGACTTTTCAATAATTTCTGCAATTAGGCTTACTACAAGAACTCCCAAAGGCACTACCACAGCAATGACCGTGACCAGTCGCCCTAAATATTCATCATAAAGCCAAATAGACAAAAGTATCACCGCTTCAGTAAGCAAAGCAATTGCTAAATTCCGATTATTAAAGAACGATGCACTTTGATCCGGAAAACCCATATTATTTGACTTTTACAACTTCACTCAAACGATACATCAATTTATTAATATCTTTCGAATTTAAAGTGAGCTTCCCTTTGATGGTTATCGGTTCATCTGTATATTTGATCGGTTCCTTAGCAACAACTTCCATAATTGTCTCTGGTCCTGCTGCACCACAAAAAAAACACGATGCATATGGAAAAGCCGAAAAAATAAACTCTTTATGTGACTTATAACCTTCTATCGGAATGATATACCCTTTTACCGTGATTTCTTTTCCTCCCAACTCTACCACCTCAGGACCAAATACAGGTTTGTCGACACGAAAACCCATCATTTCATCATACTCTTTTTTGTAAGTAATTTTACTAAGTGTTTTCCATATGTCACTTTGTCCCAGCGCTGAAGTAGTCTGTACAAAAAGGAATAATATTATTAAGTAAGAAAGCTTATTCATATTGATTAGTATAACTGATGCAATGATAGGAAAGTTACGGGAAAGGAGGAAAGAAATTGGGGAGAAAAAAAACATGGGAGTTAAGTCTATGAGATTTTCATTTCATAATTCAATATATTTACGCCTTTCGAATTATTTTTATACTTTTTTTATGCGAAATGTACGTTTCGGAAATCATTGTTTGTCAAAAACTTATTTACTATGAACAATTTTATTTTTCTTGGGTAATCCAACCTTTGCAAGTATTTCATTATCTTTGGCCAATTTCTCTCGAAATAACGTCTAACCTCTAAATTGTTGTAACTTTTTGTCAAATACAAGTAGAGGGGAGTTCTAAAAACTCATTTTCGTAGTGAAAAAAATACATGAAGAGCGTTAAGAAATCGTAGCAAACGATTTTAGCTCTAACCTGGGGCCTCCGTTCACCAGCTAAGAGAATATTATTATAGTTTTGATAAACAGTGAGGACACTTTTAAACTTTTAACGCAGTAATTGGATTTTGCAGTTTTTTTGTAATTAAGTAGGAGACAAAGGTAATAGATTTCAGTAAGAAAAAGTATAACCTTTGTCGTCCTCTCACACCACCGTATGTACTTACGTGTACGGCGATTTCTTTAGGTGGATTTGTGAA
>JALHLK010000034.1 GCA_022844565.1 Saprospiraceae bacterium | reverse complement strand
GGGCTCTTTAGAATAAAGGTGCTTTTGCATCCTTTGCATTAATTCTTCTGTTTCAATTTTTGTTCTTTCTTCTTTCATTTTACAAAGATATGTAGACACACTTTATTGAACAATCTCTAATTCCCTTCCTTCAAAAATTTTATCAACCCATCAAAAAATGGTTTCTGATCATCGTATTGCACCATATGGCTGCCATTAGGACAAAATAGGTATTGTGCACCAGGTATTTGCTTGGACATCCACTCCATATGCTTAGGATCCATTGTGTCGTAAGCGCTACCTACTACCAAAGTTTTCACCTTTATATTTTTGATATCATTAGCCCTATTCCAACCTTTTAGAGTAGCTCCTGCCGTAATACCAAACTCACTATGCCCTTGCATATACACGTATACATCTGGATTCATATGTTTGAAGGTTCTATTTACTGCCTCAGGCCATTTATCCAAAGGCATTCTCAACACATGATATTGGTAGTGATGTTCCATCAACAGTTGTGCATATTTCGGATTAGAAAAATCATTGGTAGCTTCTATTTTCATTACTTCGTCATAGACCTCTTTTGGCATCTGTGGTCCGAGCGTTTCCTTGGCATATTTTTCATAAGCATCAAGATCAGACATCATATTACTGATAATGAGCCCTTTAAGATTGTCTTGATGTTTTAAAGCATATTCCATGGCCAACATACCGCCCCATGATTGTCCGAAAAGATAAAAATTATCCTTGTTCATTCCTAGTGCTTTTCTCACTTGATCTACTTCATCTACAAATCGCTCCACTGTCCACAAGGTAGAATCTTTTGGTTGGTCAGAATAATATGACCCAAGCTGATCGTAATAGTAATATTCAATGCCTTCTTGTGGCAAAAACCCGTCAAAACTACTGTATAATTCGTGGGTGGCTCCTGGTCCACCATGAAGCAAAAGTACTTTTATCTTAGGATTGTTTCCTACTCTTTTTGTCCAAACTTTGAATGTTCCTGAAGGTGTTGTGATCGGAATCATTTTGATGCCTCCTTCAAATTGGTCATCTTTACCCGCAAAATTAAGATAATCTGAAGCCTCTTTTGGCTTGCAAGCTGAAATGAGGAGAATAACAAATAAATTGAAAAGTAATATTTTATTCATTTTGATATTATTTTAATAAAAATCTAAAGGTAGGAATTTATGGGAATTAAAAAAAGTGCTTGCCAGTTTTTAAATTGCTGACAAGCACTATGTAACGCTTTGTATTTGCTATACTATAATAGGGCTAATCTAAAAACCCTATAGTTTATCTAGTATTATTAATTTACTACCCACCAGCATAAATGTCCCAATTGACTTCAGCTTGTGGATGAGGAAACTGTTTGAAAATAGTTCCTTTATCATAGCTCGTAGGGATCGTGTTCAATCTATCGTATCTCCTAGCGTCAATCCATCGATGGCCCCAAGGTTCTGCCCATAATGAGTACCTTCTTTGGAACAATATTTCTGTAATTAATGCAGAAGTAGTAGTAGCACCATCGTAATCTGCAAGACCCGCTGATTTACGGATGATATTAATTGCTGCTACTGCATCATTTACTTGATTTAAATTAGCATGTGCCTCAGCTTTAAGTAAAATCAACTCTTCATTTCTTATAAATGGAATGGGTGTTGTATTATTGGCCCATCTAGCATCTTGGTGTGAACCTGATAGTGGTGTGCCGTCAGTTGTAATTACTACTGGGGTGTTTCTCTTGAAGAATTTTCTAGTTACCCTCAAATCTCCAGGCAAAGCATCATCTATCATTGAAGGATGTACAGCAATGATAGTAGTCGTAGCAGCATTTGGAAGATAGAACAATGGGTTGAAAGCATCTGGCGGACCTAAAAATGGGTGAGCAGGCCCTCTTTGCAAATCACCCGTCAAATTCATAAACGATCCGTTAAGAGCAGTCAGGACACCTTGCCAATCCTTACGATAAGCATTTAATCTAGCCAGAATTGCACTGTTTACTTGCTTAAGTGCAGGAATCGTATTAAAATTGGAAAATCCAGGGGTAAGCCTCAATGGAAAGTTTCCAGTACCCGCAGCAGATAGATCCTTGTCTGCATCTTGCAAAATAGTTTGGATATAATTAAGCGCATCAGCGTATGGTACAAATTTACCAGGCTTCAAAGGATCTTTTACATCTATTCTTATGCCATTGTCGTATACAAAATTTGCAGGAATCATAAATTGATATCCTTGTATCATTTTAGAGAAACCTGTTACTGCACTTTTCTCAGCTTGTGTAAGAAGACTTGAGCCAGTTGCTGCTGTAATCACGGCATCTCCTTGTTTGATTGCCTGATATGGTGAAGCCCAAGAGCCTCCCCCTGTTGTACCAAAGCCAAAATACGCTCTATCAGGTACCCGTCCAGCTTGACCTAACCAATCTGTTTGAAATCTTGGGTCAGAAGCATTCAAAAACCATATCTCCCTTCCAAAAGTATTCCAAGCTTGAGAGACATTTGTCACATAATCTCTATGTCTTGACTCCAAGCCTGTTAATAAAAATTGAACCTGTTCTCGAGTAGCATTGGAAGCAATGCTTGTTGTAGATGGATTGTTAGGATCGACCGCTGTTTCTAAATCTAAAGGATTACAAGAAACTAAAAACCCTAAAATTGCTACATAAATTATATTATATCTTTTCATAACTTACTTTTTTATTAATTTAAAAATCTAAATTCAAGTGGAAGAAAATTCTTCTTTGTGTCGGATAAGGAGCAATATCTACGTTATTAGCTACAGATTGAGCACCAAAAGTAGATGTTTCTGGATCATACCCTTCATATTTTGTGAATAGGAAAACATTGTTGGCAGAAGCACCTATTTTTGCACCTTTCACATGACCTCTAAAAGTGTTTTCCAACACAGTGCGTGGAATAGTATAATACAATCCTATTTCCCTTACTTTTACAAAACTTGCATCTTGGACCCATCTTCCGGCATTGTTAAATGGTGCTGGAGGTCTCTGTCTTCCGTTTGGAATACCGTCTCCATCATCGTCATTGCCCCAACCATTGGTAGTACCTCCTGAATCTGATAGGAAGGAAGTAAGATTGATATTATCACCTCCATTCTTCCAGTCAACTAAAAATGATAAATCTAAATTTTTAAATAAGTTAAAACTATTGGATAAAGATAAGTTAAAGTTAGGCTGATTATCGCCCCATACTGTAAAGCCTCCAGGATTCTCTGGTTTTGCTGGAGCTCCAACAATGGTGGTAGGTGCTTGGCCTTGCGCATATAAGAAAGTACCTAACCCCGATCCAAAAGCACCTTGTATATAAGTTGGTATACCTAATCTCGTAAGCATTACCCTGTTTTGCCAATAAAGTACACGAGTATTCCATCTAAAGTTTTTTGTGTCAAATATAGTCCCTGACAAACCTAATTCTATACCTTTGTTTTCCAACTCAGCTTCATTGCTTGGAGTAGTAGACACCCCTGTTGATGGTGAAAGAACTAAGTTTTGAATATTGTCTTTAGTGCTTTTTATATAGTAGGTAGCTTCGATGCCAATTCTATTTTTGAAAAAACCAGCATCTACCCCAAACTCTAATTCAGTTGCTCTTTCAGGAAATATACCTTCGTTACCTATTTGTGTCGAAACAGTAGAACCGAGTAATCCTCCAATATTAGCGCCTCCGAGTGGTGTAAAGGTAGCACCAAATGCTACTGGTCCCGATGTCTCTCCATACGCAATTCTTGGTTTCAATTGAGTAATAGGATCAATTTTCCAAAAATCAAATTTAGTCAAATTTATTGCTAATGAAGCTCTAGGAAAAGCGTACAACTTATTAGCATTACCATTTAAAGTAGACTTGTCCCACCTCATGCCCAATGTACCAATAATTTTATCATCAAAATTTGCTTCTTGTTGCACAAAAATACCCGCTTCACTAATTGTACTGTTAAAATTTTCATTGATTTCTTGAACACTAGCTTGTCTTAAGTTGGTTTGGCCTGGTACTAAGCCTCTACCTCTATTAAATAAACTGCTGTTTTTAAAATCTAGTCTTACCATACCCGCTTGCGAAGTCAAATTAAGTTTATTCAATACTTTGTTATAAACCAAAGCTGCTTGAAAATTGGTATTGATGCTTTCTTGCTTACCTACAAGCACGTCACCTGGGTTTGCACTTGCTCTTTGAAATTGAAGAAACTCAGGTAAGTAAACAAGTGTGGAGTTTTGAAGGAAATCCAAGCCCCCAGCCAAAGAAAATTTCAAATTATCAGTTTCTGTTTGCAACAAGCCTGCTGTTAGATTGAATGATTGCAAAAATCTATTAACTTCTGAATTGTTGATGGCATGGTCTGTCACAGCAATTGGATTTTCAGAAAAATATGGGTTTGTAGGATAAATTCCTTGCTCATTAGGTCTTAAATCAAAATAATTAGGTACATAGGCTATATTATACCCTATACTAGCACCTGTATTATTTTGATTACCTGTAAAACCACGATCGGAGTTAGTTTTAATATAATTTGAGTTGGTCGTTATTTTAACGTTTTTCGTAATTTTATGCTCCAAATTAGCCCTCACCGAATACCTTTCAAAACCAGTCCTAAGCACTGTCCCTTTTTCATTGGTCATATTGCCCGAAACGAAAAACTTAGTCTTATCATCTCCTCCTACAATATTTAAACGGCTATTGTAGAGTGGTGCACTGTTGTTATAAAAATAATCTTCATAATCAATGAAATTACCATTTGATGCTCTAAACCGCTCTAATTCTATTGGACGTCTGGCTACTGGAAAAAATGTATTGATTTTTGCCTCACTCCAATTGTCCACACCAAGTAATCTAAGCGGAGTTGCAGAGCCAATATCTTGAGCAAAACTAATGGTAGTTTTTCCTGACGCACCCCTTTTTGTATTGATAATGATAACACCAGCATTTGCTCTTGTACCATAAATAGCAGCTGCCGACGGACCTTTCAAGATTTCTATTGTTTCTATATCAGCTGGATTGATATCTGAGAGTCTATTAGCTCCATCATCTTGATTAGAAGCACCTGCACCCGAAACAGTAGCCCGGCCACTTCTTTGGAAAGAGTTGTTGATATAGACACCATCCAAAATGATTAGAGGTTGTGAAGCTCCAGCTAAACTTGATATCCCTCTTAACTGAATAGACATACCTCCTCCTGGGGCACCTCCATTTGATCTGATGTTTGCTCCAGCAATTTTACCATACAAAGCTCCATCGGTCGTTTGGATCGTTGTGGTACCGAGTAATTCCCTTGCATTCAATGTTGTCACAGCATTTGCCAAGTTTGATCTTTTTATAGATGATGCCAGACCTGTGATCACCACCTCCTCTAAATTTGTGACGTCTTCTTTTAAACTAACTTCAAAACTAGTTTGAGAAGTGCTAGCTTTGATAGTTTCACTTAAATATCCTAGATAAGTGACGATTAATTCCACATCTTGATTACCACTCGTAGTATACGAAAATTTTCCATCAAAATCGGTGAGTGTACCTTTTGTAGTGTTTTTTTGGACGACATTCGCACCTATTATAGGTTCTCTAGTTTTTACATCCAATACAGTCCCGGTAACTGTATATTGCCCCATTAGACTCCCAATGGAGGATAAAAAAATAAAATAAAGTAACAGTCTTTTCATACAACAATTTGTTTTAGATATTAAAAAAATTTTATTAATTCGTTAATAAATTACTAAGCAAAAAATATTAACATTTTTGTAACGCATAGGGTTTGTTTTTGGTTTTTATAATATTCATATTTTTTATATTGACTCTACATGAACCCAAAATTTTAATTATACCTGTTCGTCAGTTTTATAGTATAAAATTATGCTATGTTTGTACATTTGTTTTTAATTTGCACCATAATATTATACGATGAGATATTCACTAATACTGTTTTTACTTTTTTCTTCTGCCCTTTGCTCGTTTGCCACAGAGATAGCTGATGCCATGAACAGTTATAGGGCTGACAAAAGTGCTATCGAAAGACTTTTGGGCAATAATAGATCGGATGAATATTACAAAAGGATCGATAAATTATATGCTGATTGGCTTTTGTATTTAGAAAAACAAGATTATAAAAAGTTATCTCAAGATGGCAAGGTAGATTACCATATCTTTAAAAATTATCTACAAAAAGAAAAGTATTTTCATCTCCAAGCCTATGATGAATACAAAGAAGTAAAGTATGTGGCAGATTTTGCGTCGAGCTTGTATCAATTTAATGAAAACCGTAGAAGAGCTATTCAACCAAAACCAAAGGAGATCAGTAAAGTTTTTTCAGATGCAGAAGAAGCAGTAACTGCCTTAACAAAAAACATCGGTAAATCAACGGCCTTTAATTCTTGGCAAACGGCTGAGTTAGCCTCTGAAGTTATATCCGCACTCCGCAATAGTACCGATAATGCTTATAAGTTTTATTTCGATTATGATCCCGAATTTTCTTGGTGGACAAAAACCCCTTATGAAAAATTGGCAAAAGCATTAAAGTCATATGAAGAGGCGCTTAAAATGCATTATGACAAAACCAAAGCCATAGATGATGGAAGTGGTATCATAGGTAAACCCATCGGTAGAGAGGCGCTCGAAAAAGAATTTGCCTTTGAATACATACCGTACACTCCTGAGGAACTCATTGCAGAAGGCAAAAAACAGTATGCTTGGTGTGAAGCAGAAATGATCAAAGCTTCACAAAAATTGGGCTTCGGCAAAGATTGGAAAAAAGCTTTAGAACATACAAAAGATAAATACTTACCTGCAGGAGAGTGGCCTGAAGAAGTTGGCAAATTGGCAGTAGAAGCCGTAGATTATTTAGAAAAAAATGATCTTTTGACCATACCTGAGACAGCAAAGGAGACTTGGAGGATGGTGATGATTTCGCAGGAGGCCCAAAAGCTCAATCCGTTTTTTCTTGGTGGTGAATCCATTTGGATTTCCTATCCGACTTCTGGCATGACGCATACTGAAAAAATGATGAGCTTAAGAGGCAATAACCCGCACTTTTCGCGAGCTACTGTACACCATGAATTAATACCTGGTCATCATCTTCAGCAATATATGAATGCACGTCACTATCCTCATAGAAATAATTTTGGCACCGCATTCTGGGTAGAGGGATGGCCACTATACTGGGAGTTTACCTTATACGAGAGAGGTTATCCGCGCAATGAAGAAGACAAAATAGGTATGCTTTTTTGGCGAATGCATAGGGCGGCTCGAATTATCTTTTCACTAGAATACCATTTAGGCAACATGACGCCACAACAGTGCATTGACTTTTTGGTGGATAAAGTAGGTCATGAAAGATTTAATGCGGAAGCAGAAGTAAGAAGATCATTCACAAGTAGGTATGGGCCGCTCTATCAATTGGCTTATATGACAGGAGGCCTGCAAGTCATGGCCTTAAAAAAAGAATGTGTTGACAGCGGTAAGATGACGCTCAAGCAGTTTAACGATACTTTTATTAGACAAAACAATATGCCAATCGAGCTCCTAAGGACCAAGATGTTAAATATTGATCTTCCTAAAGATTATAAATCAAATTGGAAGTTTTTGGCAGAGCATAAAAGGCCGTGAGAATTGATTCTGGATAGCTTTTTTTCTACATTTTGTAAGACAGGATTTTCATAAGTACATGTTATTTATAATTAATATGCGTAATCCGTTGTATGCAAACAACTTGATAAACCTTCACGAAAAGAATAAATTGATTTAGCAAAAATTGCTTTAAATATCGGATATTTGCATTCTATTTTTGGCTCAATTTATGCATAAGCTATCATAAAGACTTATTTGTGAAAGAAAATTCTACACCTAAAACTACATCAAATTATCAAATTGCCCAACCTTTATTGTTATCAATGATGGTTGCTTTTGGTATTTTCTTGGGCTATAAGATGAATGATAAATCTGACGGTTACCTCATTTCAAAAGTTTCTTCAGAAGAAGGTTCGGCCTACATTGGCAAAGTCGATGAGGTACTTAAATTTATAGAATCAAAATATGTAGATGAGATTGATCCTGAGGAATTGGAAGACATAGCCATTGAGACAATTTTAAGTGACTTAGATCCTCATTCTGTTTACATAAAAAACGAAATGCTAGGATCTGTGGTGGACAATATGAATGGATCGTACTATGGCCTAGGTATAGAGACCATCATGCAAGATGATACGGTAGTCATTGTAAGAATATTAAAGGATTCTCCCGCAGAGAAAGCAGGGTTAAAAAGATATGACAAGATCATAAAAATTGATTCTTCACTTGTTGCAGGTAAAAAAGGTAATACATTGGATGATGTAAGGACTTTACTTAAGTCTAAAAAAGCTACCTTTAAAATCAATATCTATAGGAGTCTAAACAAAAGCAATTTTACTGTAAATTTAAAATCTGAAAAAATAAAGGTTTATAACGCTGATATCCATGTGAAACTTGACGAAACGACTGGATTAGTTAAAATTAACCAATTTAGCGCTGATACCTACAAAGAGTTTATGAGTTCTTTAGACGATCTTACAAAAGATGGTAAGCTTCGCAATCTGATCATTGATTTGAGGGGCAATCCAGGAGGATATCTACCAGAAGCAACTAAAATCATCAATCAACTCATCATAGAAGGTGATAAAATGATCGTATCAACCGTAGGAAGATCGGGTAATAAGCGATCTTATAAAACCAATGGCAAAGCTTTTTATGACATACCTAATATCGCTATTCTAGTAGACGAAGAGTCTGCTTCAGGATCCGAAATAATAGCTGGCTGTATACAAGATTGGGATAGAGGAGTGATCATTGGCAGAAAAACATTTGGAAAAGGGTTGGTACAAGAACAATTTAACCTTTCTGATGGAAGTGCCCTGAGGTTGACTACTTCAAAATATTATTTACCATCAGGGAGAAATATCCAAAGAAATTATGAAGACCCAATCAAATACCACGACTCCAACTATCAAAGAATGAAAGATAGTACGCTATTTGTCGATAAAACCCGAAATCTTAAACATTCAACCAGTGAATATAAATCCCTATCATACGGTAGATTTTTATCAAAAAATGATGGCATAGATCCAGACATTTTTATCCCATTAGAAGGCGATGTATATGAAGAATCATTTATCCAACTCTCTTCTATGATTTATCCTTTTGGCGTTAAATTATTATCTAGTCACACACTCACTGATCAAGCTTTAAACAACAAAGTAAATCTGTATGACAACTTTGTCAAATATTGCATTAGCAAAGACAGTACCATTACCCTCAATAGCTTCAAACCAAAATATAAGTCCCTACTTAATAATAAATTGGTTAAAGATCTAAAAGCTTTAAAATCAGACAACAACACTCCAGATTATGAGGGTGACCCATTTGTAAGTACTGCCATAGATTATTTTAAAAATCCGGGAATTGCTAAGTTGAAGAAATAACTTTCATTAGGTTTTTTCAATCTGAAAATAACAAAGCTTCGCCCTCGATGTAAATAAAACTATAAATTTTATTCTGAATTTCTAAGCTAGATTTGTTTCTAAATAAGCGATCATCCCACATACGTAATTTTATTTTGAAAATAGTGTGTTTTCCATCACACCTCACAAATTAGAAATAACAATCCACTTCCATTCATTGTGATTTTTTACTTTATTAATGGTATAATTTTACATCATTAAAAGAATTTATACAGATTAAATTGAATAAGCAAATGAGCACAAATTTTAATAGAAGATCATGGTTAAAATCTGCTGGACTATTGACCACTGGAGTATTACTTGAAAAGACAAACTTAAGTAAAGCATCAGAATTTCCATCACAAACAAATGCTCAGGAAAAAGCGCTTACTTTTTGGGAATGGGAAAAAAGTGACCTTACAGCTAAACCTGTAGCTATGAAAGCGCGTCTGCTAGCTAATGAAAATCCTTATGGTCCTTCAGAAATGACAAAAGAGGCTATAATCAATTCCATCAATAAAGGAAATAGATATGGTCATGCTGAAGCAGCAGAATTGGTAGACATGATTGCAAAAAAAGAGGGTGTTACAAAAGATTGCATTATGATTTCTCCTGGATCCTCTGATTTGTTAGAAAAAACAGCCATTATACAATTTGTGAAAGGTGGTAATATCGTGTCAGCAGACCCTGCATACATGTCACTCATAAAAACTGCTGAAAGTATGAGTGCTACCTGGAAACCTGTTCCGCTCACAAGCACATACCAACATGATCTAAAAGCAATGGAAGCTGCAATAGACGCACAAACACAATTGGTATATATTTGTAATCCTAACAATCCTACGGGCACCATCACCGACGGTAAGGCATTGTGGGACTTCTGCGCTAAAGTATCTGCGAAAGTACCCGTATTTGTAGATGAAGCATATTTAGAACTCATGGATCCAACCATCAGAATGAGCATGGTAGGTCTCGTGAATGAAGGCAAAAACGTGATTGTTTGTCGTACTTTCTCCAAAATATACGGTATGGCAGGCCTCAGAGTAGGGTATATTGTGGCCCCACCTGCTATTATCTCCAAAATTGATAAAATCACAAGAAGCGGTATGAGCATGAATGTGACAGCTGTCAATGGTGCTATCGCAGCTCTAAAAGATACAAAATTTGCAGAAGACTGTTACAAAAAGAATAAAGAATGTAGAGAATATGTGTGTAGCGAATTGACAAAATTGGGTTATCAATACATGCCTTCTCAGACGAGTTTTGTGCTCTTCCCCATTCAAATGGATGGTAAGACCTTCTTAGGCAAAATGTCAGAACGCGGAATCGGAGTGCGGTCATTTGAAATTTATGGTCAGACTTATTGTAGAGTGAGTATTGGCACAATGGATGAAATGAAACTGTTTATTGATGGTTTCAAAAAAGTGATGGTATAGGTCATTTGCACATTTAAAAATCTTATAACAGTATGAACATCGCTTTGCAAAAATCGGTAGTTTTCTTACTTCTTATTTTATTGGGTGTCTTGCTCAAAAAAAAGATGGGAGGAGGAAGTGAGACCAATAGTCTAAAGGTTTTGATATTGAATGTGGCGTTGCCAGCTACGGTTTTTATTGCTTTGCTAAAGATTGAAGTTGATTCAAATTTTTTGTTCCTACCCTTTATAGCATTAGTTTTTAATGTTTTACTGTGGTATGCTACTACTTTGTTTTTAAAATTGGGCAAAATTGATCCAAATGGTTCTCAAGGCAAAACACTCAAATTACTTTTACCATCTTTTGCACCTGGTCTATCTACATTTGCCATTATATCAGAGTTTTTGGGTGAAAAATATTTAGCTATGGCGGCATTTGCTGATGTAGGTAATAAAATATTTGTCTTAATTGTGATGTATTTGATATCCATGCAGTGGTATTATCAAATTACAGAGCAAAAAGCGGTTGATTTTGCACAAAGATGGGTAAGAGTCAAACAATTACTCAAGGCATTGGTACAGGAACCCATCAATATCGCTGTAGTCATAGCATTAGGCATGGTATTTTTAGGTTTCAATGTGTCAGTTTTACCATTTTTCTTAAAAGAATCAATTGAAAAATTAGCGGTGATTATGACGCCTTTGGTTTTAATTTTCATCGGTCTATCGGTCAAATTCAAAAAAAGCAGCATCGTTTTATTATTACAATCCATCATTTGGAGATCGGGGATTACCTTTGTAATAAGTGCAATCTTCATAACATTGATGCCTGCCAATATGCCAACTTCAATCATATTATTAATGGTCATCTTACCGCAAAGTGCTTGTAGTTTCTGGCCTTACGCTCATATGGCGATCGTGAATGAATTACAAAGCAAAAGCGATCATCCAAAAATATTCCGATTAGACATGGCTGTAAATCTATTAGCACTTTCTCTTCCTTTTGCGACCATCTTGTCCCTCATCATTTGTAGCTCAGGCAATGTTTTTACAAACAGCGCTAACATTCTATTTTTAGGATTCTCATTGGTTGCACTTTCTATTACTCCATTTTTGATCAAGTCTTTTCAAGTATTAAGGAGGTCTATTCGTCTTTACAAGATTAAGACGGTTACTTCTTAAATCACTATTTTAAAGATGAAATTGCGAATAAATCAATGGCACACTGATCGACTTTACCATTTATCAGTTCGGTAAACTAGAATATCCAAAAGCACCTATCAAAGTTGGAAATATTGTTTACTTTTAACCCAGATTAAGCATTAGACTTTATTCGAAAGGAAATTAGGCAAAAAGTAGTGAAGCACATGAGCAGCGTAAAAAATTGATATCCGAAATATCAATTTAGCTGTGAACTGAAACCCACTGGATTTCAGCTTATTCAAAGTCGGCAGCCTTAGCTGCATTGAGGACATGAAAGACGTTAAAAATTGACCGCAAGTCAATTTAGTCTTGAACTGTGGCGCCCCGTCACAGCTATTACAACCTTAAGTTAGGTAGTATATATTTTCTTGCAGTTCATTTATAATGCTTAATCTGGGTTTAAGCTGAAGCTAGCAGGTAATCCTTTTATTGGTATTGCCGAGACTATTTAGTAAATCTAAACGTTATTAATTGAAAGTTGATACATCGTTTTGTTGATAAGAAAACCGAAGAGATTTGGGATTGCGAAATCTCAAAGGTTTTGCTAATTGAAATCAAACATGTGGCAAGCTGAAAACTCAGGATGTTTAAACAATATTAATGATCTAAAATTATTTCTTCAAATCGCTCGCAAAAACTTAAATATAAACTATATAATTTTTAAAGTAATATGATAAGTGATCTATAGAGAATAACATCTAATTGGCATAGCCACAATGCGGAAAACCTTTTAATAACAGATTGTTAACTTCAATTTTATAATAACAAACCGATAACAAAATAATGACAAAAATCTTTATTTTTTTATTTTTAGTAGCAGTTTTCGGCCTGACAACTTCTTGCAATAACAAATCATATGCTCAAAACGAAAAAAAAGACAAACCTAAAATATCATTCACGTTTGATGATGGACAAACAAATGATATTGGCGAATACAAATTGAAAGTTTGGAATCAGTTCTTGCTAGACAACCTGAAAAAACACAATCTTAAAGCAGTTTTATTTTCTTCGGGAGCAAATAAATCTTCGGAAAAAGGAAAATACGTTTTGACATCATGGAATAATGCAGGTCATTTAATTGCAAATCACACTTTTAGTCACCCAAACTTTAACAGCAAAAATACAAATTTTGAAGCCTTTAAGTTTGAACTAACCCAAAATGACGAAATAATAAAAAATTACTCAAACTACTACCCATATTTTAGATTTCCTTATTTAAAAGAAGGTGAGACAAAAGAAAAAATTGAGGGATTTAGAGAATTTATGAAGCAAAAAGGTTACAAAAATGGACACGTTTCTATTGATGCTTCGGACTGGTATATAGACAGCCGCTTGGTAACAAGGTTAAAAGAAAAACCCAAAACTGACATTTCAGGTTTTAGAGATTACTATAAAAACCATTTACTGAACCGTGCCTTATTCTACGACTCATTGGCTTATCAGCTAACAAATAGACGAATAAATCATGTAATTCTTTTACACCATAATTTAGCAGCAGCACTATTCTTGGACGATCTGATTAAACATTTTGTGGATAATGGTTGGGAAGTTATTGATGCTGACAAAGCATATAAAGACAAAATTTATAATGAAGTTCCTAGCAATATTCCAGCAGGAGAAAGTCTAATTTGGGCATTAGCAAAGATGTCAGGGAAATTTGAAAGTGTATTAAGATACCCAGCGGAAGACGGGGATTACGAAAAGTCTTTTATGGATAAACTAGGACTTTGATGGCTTGACCAAGAATAAAACTGCTGCCAAAACTAAGCTTTCGTGTGGTATATGAAGCTCGTACCTTCGTAATTTATAACTCTAAGGCATAAATAAAAATTTATTTAAAATTTGAATACATACACAATTTTTTTTGAATTATATTTGACATCAAAAAAAAATTCAAGTCATGCATACAATCAAGAATTTAGCCGTTTGCTTGTCATTTACCCTATGTTTTAATGCCTTTGGTCAGTGTCCAACGCTTGTTTGGGCAGACGAATTCAATCAGTCATCTTTAGACTCAAAGTCATGGAATTTTCAAATAGGGGATGGTTGTAATATTAATCTTTGTGGATGGGGTAATAATGAATTGCAATCTTATCAATCTGCTAATGCAACAGTCTCCAATGGTACACTAAAGATTGTAGCAAAAAGGGAAAATATAGGAGGAAAACAATTTTCTTCCGCAAGAATACGCACCAATGGCAAGGTCGATATCAAATTTGGCAGAATTGAGTCCAGAATGAAGATGCCAATAGGTCAAGGTCTTTGGCCCGCATTGTGGATGTTACCTACGGATAATGTGTATGGAATTTGGCCATTGAGTGGAGAAATTGATATTATGGAATACCTTGGTCATGAGCCAAATACAATACATGGCACCCTTCATTTTGGAAATGTTTGGCCCAATAATCAAAGTACTACTAAAAAATATGTCAAACCATCAGGTACCTTTAATGAAGATTTTCACGTGTATGCGATGGAATGGACCGACCAAAAGATAACTTGGTACATTGACGGATATCTTTATGCTACGAAGACAAGAGCTGATATAACTGGAAGATGGCCTTTTGATCAGAAATTTCATTTTTTATTAAATATGGCCGTTGGGGGGAATTGGCCTGGAAGCCCAAACAGCTCCACTCCGTTTCCTCAAACTTTTGAAATTGATTATTTAAGGGTTTATGATAAAACTGAGCAACCCTATTTGTCGGGGCCAGAAAGCATTGTACAAGGTTCAAATGATCAAAAATTTAGAATCGAAAATCCTGTTATGGGAAGTTCATATACATGGTCAGTACCTGCGGGAGCAACTATTGCAAGTGGAGCAGGTACAAATGCCATCAATGTAAATTGGGGCAATGCAGGTGGATTGGTGAAGGTAAAAGTAGTCAACGCTTGTGGTGAATATGACTATCAGCTTCATGTGAAAGCAGAAGGAGCTCTTCAAAAAAAAGTATCTCTTGAAAACTTCGACGAAGAAGCATTGATAACTCGAGGAACTGCAACAGGTAAGTTTTCTGACAATGTAAAGAATCCAAACCCCAATGACATTAATAAGTCTGCTCTTGTGGGTGAGTATCAACGAAATAATACAAGCCAATTTGATATTCTAGTTTACAATACACAAGCACTTCCCAATGTAACTACCTTGATCAATGGGGAAGAAATATTTTTCTTAGATGTCTCCACCAATGCTCCAACTGGCACACAAGTCCTCCTTCAATTAGAAAACAGCAGCAGAGCCACTTCAGCCAATTATCCGACAGGAAGGCATAGTAGATTTGTTGCCGTCACCACCAAACAAAATGAATGGGAACGGTTAGCTTTCAAATTATTGGACAGACCCGATGCTACCGTCAGTAATACCTCCGTAAATACCTTAATATTTTTATTTGCCTCTAATACATTAACGGGACATACCTACCGATTTGACAATTTCGATATTTATGGTAGAAGCTTACTTTCAGACAGTAGAGTAATTGAGCAAAAAGAATTAATTCTCTTCCCAAATCCAACCAATAAACAGGAACTAGAAATCAAATCGGATGAAAAGTTGATGAATTATCGCATAATCGATCTCAATGGCAAAACCATTCAAAGTGGAAATTTTGATGGTATAGATTATAAAATAGACATTCCAAATTTGTCTTCTGGTAATTATAAAATTATACTAACGAATGATAAAGGAAAGGGGAATAGTCAGTTGTTTATTGTGGTAAAATAAAGATTAGGGTTTATTTCAATGGCACAATCAATATTAGTTTATTATTAGAGAAGTTCTATAAATTTTTTTTCTCCTACAAAATAATTATCACTTTGTGTATACTTTATGACTGCAAAAACCAAATACTGCGTTAAAAGCTAAGGTTGCTTGATAAGTGAATTTACAAATCCGTCTTCATAATTCCTTCAATTCCAAAATTATAACGTTCCCCAAGCAAAGTCAAAAGCAACTTCTCAACATACCATTAAAATGGCTAGAAACTAAACGGTATTAACAGCCAAAATGAAACATTGTTTGACGAAATGTAGTGGACAAAGTTGTTTTGAACGATTTATATTTAAAATAAGTGTTAAATTGACATTTAAAACAAATAAATTAGTTTTTCAAAACTATATTTGTCTTCTTGACAATATTACTTAATTGCGAATATTGAAATTCAAATAAAGCAAAATACATGAAAATATTAAGAATCAGTGTGATATTCATTTTTACAATGGTATCCATATGCAAGGCACAAGCCCAGAAGACAACAATTATAAATCCAATATTGACAGGTTTTTATCCCGACCCAAGTATTGTTAAAGCTGGAGGTGATTATTATTTAGTAAACTCTACGTTTTCATATTTTCCAGGGCTCCCAATCATGCATAGTAAGGACCTCAAAAATTGGAAACAAATTGGAAATGTGATACACAACCCTAAGCAACTAGACTTCATGGGAGAACGCATCACCCGTGGTCTTTTTGCACCAGGTATCAATTATTATAAAGGGATTTTTTATGTAACTTGTACGGATATTGACCATGACGGTAATTTTGTAGTAACTGCTACTAATCCCGCAGGACCATGGAGCCAACCGATCAAAATACCACAAGTCAGGGGTATTGACCCATGTATTCACTTTGACGAAGAGACTGATAAAGCATACATCATCTATAATAGTGATGCTCCTGATCGAAAACCTTTATATTCGGGTCATAGGACAATCAGGATGTATGAATTTGATTACAAAAACCTCAAAGTAGTAGGGGATGAAAAAATATTAGTAAATGGAGGGGTAGATATAAGTAAAAAACCTGTTTGGATAGAAGGACCACACATATTAAAAAGAAACGGGTATTATTATCTATATGCAGCAGAAGGAGGTACTTCAGTCAACCATTCTCAGGTTGTACTCCGAAGTGAATCTGTTTGGGGACCATATATTCCATATGAAAAAAATCCAATTCTTACACAAAGACATCTACCAGCAGATAGACCTAATCCTATTACCTCAGCTGGACATGCCCATTTTGTAGTAGGGCCAGACGGTAAAGATTATTCTGTATACCTAGCCGTGAGACCTTATGAAGGAGATTTTTACAATACAGGTCGCGAAACCTTTTTATCTCCTGTGGATTGGGTAGACGGATGGCCAATCATCAATTATGGTAAAGAGCTTATACCCTTTCAATTTGATGTCAATTACAAAGAAGTAAAACAAAAAAATGCTTTACCACAATCTGGCAATTTCAAATATACCGTTCAGCTAAATAAAGGACTTGACCCATCATTTTTGTATTTACGGACACTTGAAGAAGGGTGGCATACCATTGATAAGAAAAAAGGACTAATTATGAACTTAAGGCCAGAAACGGTTATGGAGTTTACCCACCCAGCTTTCATAGGTAAAAGGCAACAACACATTAACAGTATGGGAGAAATCGAGATGAGTTTTATGCCAAAATCTGAACATGAAAAAGCCGGATTAATCATTCTTCAAGATGAAAAGCATTTTTATTATGTCGCAAAATCTTTGAATGCTAGTGGGAATCAAGTAGTGCAATTACTCAAAAGTAAGACTGATGAAAAAGCAACAGAAACACTATCAGAAGTTGTCTTACCTCAGAGCAATGAAAAAATCCATTTAAAAATTCAATCTCAAGGCGAATTCTATCATTTCTACTATTCATTGAATGGTAAAAAATGGACATTGCTCAAAGATAAAGTGGATGGTAAATTCTTAAGCACGAAAGTAGCCGGTGGATTTACTGGTTGTCTATACGGTATGTACGCTACATCTAATGGCAAAGTCAGTGACAATAAAGCCTCTTTCAAACATTTGAAGTATGCGGGAAGTGATCCAACCTATAAATAGAAAAAGCATATAAAATTTTACAATGAAAATCAATAGTAAGATTTATATCCTCTTGGCATTTGGCCAGTTAATCCTCAAGAGCGGTTATGGCCAAAAAAACCAAGCCATCAATCCAATAATTCATGCAGATGTACCAGACAATGCCATGATTCGTGTAGGTAAGAATTACTACATGAGCAGTACCACTATGCATATGAATCCTGGCTTACCGATTATGAAGTCTACAGATTTAATCAATTGGAAAATTATCAATTACGCTTATCAAACCTTAGGTGACCAACACGAATTGACTTTGAGTAATGGAAAAAGTGATTATGGTCGAGGCTCATGGGCCAGTAGTTTGCGATACCATAAAGGTGTATATTATGTGACTACCTTTTCTAGTACTACAGGCAAAACTTATATATTCAGAACGAATGACATTGAAAAGGGTAATTGGAAGATGAATTCTTTTAAACCATCTATTCACGATCATACTTTGTTTTTTGATGAAAATGATAAAGCTTACCTTATACATGGTGTGAGTAAGATAAGACTAATAGCGCTCAACGATGATCTGACAGGAGTAAAAGAAGGTTCAACAGAGAAAGTAATCATTGACAATGCAAGTGCACCTGCGGGAGATAATATCATGCTTGGTGCAGAAGGTTCTCAAATTTTTAAAGTGAGTGGCAAATATTATTTATTCCATATTACATGGCCTCGTGAAGGCATGCGTACTACTTTGGTCCACAGAGCAGATCAAATTACTGGGCCTTGGGAAGGTAAAGTTGCGTTACAAGATTTAGGTGTAGCACAAGGTGGATTGATAGACACGCCTGATGGGAGGTGGTTTGCATATCTTTTTAGAGATAATGGTGGAGTGGGACGGATACCTTATTTAGTGCCTGTCAAGTGGGATGATGGATGGCCTATTTTAGGAGAAAATGGCAAAGTTCCAATGACTTTGGATTTACCAAAAAATAAAAGTTTAATCCCCAACATAGTTGCTTCTGATGAATTTAAACGCAAAAAAGGCCAACCTGATTTACCTCTAGTATGGCAATGGAATCACAATCCTGATAACTCCCTTTGGTCTATTGCTGAAAGGCCTGGGTTTTTAAGAATGAAGACGGATAGGGTTGATACTTCGTTTGTCACATCTAGAAATACACTAACACAAAGAACATTTGGACCTTACTCATCAGCAAGCACGTCTATTGATCTTAGTGTAATAAAGGAAGGTGATTATGTTGGATTATGTCTTTTGCAAAAGAATTATGGTCAAGTTGGTGTAAAAGTGGAGAATGGCAGCAAGAAAATATTCATGGTCAGCTCTAATTCTGGTAAACCGATGGAAGTTGAATCTATACCATGGAATACAAATAAAGTATTTTTAAAAGCTGATGGTAATTTTTTTGAAAGAGCAGATGTAGGGCAATTTTACTACAGTCTAAATGGAAAAACGTGGATAAAAATCGGGGAACAAATAAAAATGCCGTATACCCTACCCCATTTTATGGGATATAGATTTGGACTTTTTTATTACGCTACAAAAGAAAGTGGTGGTTATGCGGATTTTGACTGGTTTAGGGTAAAAGATAAAATTTAAGCTTTCGAGAACCGTGAATTATAGAAGGGATAAATACCCAATCTTATCGAAAACCTTAGAAGAATTATATTATTTGAAATTCAACAAACAAAGCAATGAAAAAGCAAAACAACATTACTAGCAGTTTTATCATTTTTTTACTTTTAATAATTTCCAAATCACTATCTGCCCAACCCCCAAGAGGTCCGTGGGTCATATCACCTGAGGTGCATTCAGACAAAAAAGTAACTTTCCGATATCTTGCTCCCAATGCTCAAATGGTCAAACTCAATGCTCCGTTTGAAAAATCACCCTTAGATATGACTAAAGGAGATCAAGGAATATGGAGTATCACGGTTGGTCCTGTAAATCCAGATATTTATCCTTACAGCTTTCAAGTAGATGGGATCACTGTTATGGATCCTGCAAATGTTGCTTTTTTTCCGAATGAAAGATTTAAAGCAAGCTTAGTAGATATACCTGCCAACAATACATCTTGGTACGATATAAAAGACGTGCCCCATGGTACCATTTCTTATGATTATTATCCCTCTTTAGATGGAAGTACAGGTTCATTGGTAGTATATACTCCGCCAGGATACCACAAAGATAGCAATAAAAAATATCCCGTATTTTATCTCATTTCAGGTACAACAGATACGGAGGAAACCTTTTTTAAAGTGGGGAAAGTAAATTTCATAATGGACAACATGATTGCAGAAGGCAAAGTCAAGCCCATGATCATTGTAATGCCATATGGCAATCCAGCATCAAAAATAGCAGAACAGAAAAGCCAAGCAAAACCCGCTGATGTCATGACTCGCGATGGTGATGAAGCCCTACGTAGAATGAAACTTTTTGAAAATGATATGATGCAAAAAATTATTCCTTATGTTGAGTCCAATTATAGAACCATATCTGACAGTAATAACCGAGCTATAGCAGGATTTTCAAGAGGAGGAGGTCAAACACTTAGAACCGCATTTAATAATTTGGATAAATTTGCATGGGTTTGCAGTTACGCATCCTACATCTCTACAGATGAATTAAATAAGAATTTCAGCCATCTTATATCAAATCCTAAAAAAATGAATCAGCAATACAAATTGCTTTGGTCAGGGATTGGTACAGAAGATTTTTTATACAAAGGGACTACAGAATTTAATGACTTTTTACAAAGCAAACAGATAAACCTTAAAACTTACACAATTGATGGTGGTCATACTTGGATGAATGTGAAAAAATACTTGATTGAAACATTACCATTGTTGTTTCAACTATAATAAAACAACAAGGTGATTTCCTTCTTAAATTTTATTCACTAGCTTTTAAAAAATATTCAAATAAAAAATAACATGAAACGATACCAACTACATTTTTTCCTTTTATGTTTTGTTCTACTATTTACCAACTTAGCTGCGCAAAGACCCCCAGCAATCAGTTCTCCTGATGTGCACAGTGACGGAAGTGTGACTTTTAGATATTTTTCTAAAACAGCATCCAAAATCACACTGAATGGTGAGTTTTTGACTTCATCAATAGATCTAGTAAAAGACACATCAGGTATCTGGAGTGTGACAGTACCACCAGTGAAACCAGATATTTATCCCTACAGTTTTACAGTAGATAATGTACAAACTTCTGACCCAAACAATACTTACCTGTTCGCTAATGAAAGATTCAAAAGAAGCATTGTTGAAATACCGGGAAAAGAACCTTTAATTCATTCTCTTCAAAATGTCCCTCATGGTAAGTTGCACTATCGATATTACAATTCTAAAACACTCAATATACATAGGCAAGTCTTGGTTTACACACCTCCAAACATGGATTTATCTGGCAAAACAAAATACCCTGTACTTTATCTGATACATGGAGGTTCTGATACTGAAGAAACTTGGACCAAAGTTGGGAAAACCAACCTTATAGCAGATAATTTAATAGCACAAGGTAAATCAAAGTCAATGATTATTGTAATGCCATATGGCAATGTGAGGCCAGCCCCCTTGGCAGATTTCACCAAAGATGTTGCTCTAGATATTATCCCTTTCATAGATCAAAACTATCCTACCATAAACAATGCGGGAGGAAGAGCCATAGCTGGTTTTTCTGTAGGCGGAGGTCAAACCCTGAATATCGGTTTTACTAATTTGGACAAGTTCGCTACAATATGTTCATATGCCCCTTACACCGCTACAGAAGAATTTAAAACTCATTTTAGCAATTGGTCTCCCGACGCTAATCAAATCAATTCAAAATTAAAGTTATTTACCATAAGCGTAGGTACAGAGGACTTTTTATACGAAAGTGTAAAAAACAACATCACCATGTTTAAGGACAAAGGTATTAATATCAAGCCCTTTATTGTTGATGGTGGCCATACATGGATGAATTGCAAACTATTTTTATCTACTACTTTACAAGAAATTTTCAAAAATTAAAATCAAAGCAAAATGAAAAGACATATTTTTTCAATCCTAATTTTAGGAATTATTTGTATTAAAATGGATGCACAACCAACAGATGTAGAAATGCCAAAAACCTATGATCAAGCTCGCGTGGGAATACCTACAGGTAAATTGGATACCTTCATTTATGACTCTAAAACAGTCGGAACAAAGAGGCGTACTTTGATTTACACACCTCCAGGATACAATAAAAAGGATAAAAACGTCAAATATCCGGTCTTTTACCTTCTTCATGGCATCGGTGGAGATGAGAAGGAATGGCTAAGAGGCGGTAACCCCCACATTATACTCGACAATCTCCTAGCAGACGGCAAAATCAAACCAATGATCGTAGTCATGCCTAATGGTAGAGCAATGAAAGATGATAGGGCTATAGGTAATATATTTGACAGAGAAAAAGTAGAGGCTTTTGCCACATTTGAAAAAGATCTTCTGAATGATTTAATCCCGTATGTTGAGAAAAACTTTCAGGTACTAACGGATAGGGAAAATAGAGCTCTTGCGGGTTTGTCAATGGGTGGAGGCCAGTCACTCAATTTTGGCATAGGTAATGTTGATAAATTTGCTTGGGTGGGCGGCTTCTCATCTGCTCCAAATACAAAAATGCCAAAGGAATTAATCCCTAATACCGAGTTGCTCAAGGATCAATTAAACCTATTGTGGATTTCTTGTGGGGACACAGACGGACTAATCAATATTAGCAAAAGAACACATGATCATTTATTTAAATATGACGTTCCTCACGTATATTATATTGAACAAGGTGGACATGACTTTAAAGTATGGAAGAATGGACTATTTATGTTTTCACAGTTTTTATTCAAACCTGTTGATAAAACAAAATATAATCAATATACTGTATTAGGCACTCCAGCATCTACTAATGTCAGAAATGGTAAATTTCCGCAAATCCTTCCTGACAATCGAGTGGTTTTTAGGACCAAAGCACCAGATGCCCAGAAAGTGCAGATCGACTTAGGAAAAAAATATGACATGCTAAAGGACACAGGTGGATTTTGGACGGTTACAACCAATGTGATAGGTAAAGGATTTCATTATTACTCATTAATTATTGATGGAGTCGCTGTGGTAGACCCTGCTAGCGAGGCGTTTTATGGTATGGGTCGTATGGCCAGTGGTATAGAGATACCTTACAAAGATGGCGATTATTATGCTCTAAAAGATGTGACTCATGGTGATATCAGAATCAAAAAGTATTTTTCTAAAGCTTCAAATTCTTGGAGAGAAATGTATGTGTACACACCTCCTGGGTATGATAATTCTGATGAAAAATATCCTGTTTTATACCTTTTGCATGGTGGAGGAGAAGACCAAAGAGGTTGGGCTACACAGGGTAAAACAAATCTCATTTTAGATAATCTTATTGCTGAAAACAATGCTAAGCCTATGATCATTGCCATGTTGGATGGGAATGTTGGTATGCAAGGTGGTATTGCTGGTTTTGGAGAAAATGCACTGAGAGCTTTTGAAAATGAATTAAAAAACGGGGCGATTCCATATGTAGAAAGTGCTTTCAGAGTCAAAACAGATAAGGGTAATAGAGCTTTGGCAGGTCTATCCATGGGCGGCCTTCAAACTTTACACGCAGGTGTAAAAAATTCCGATCTGTTCTCAAGTCTAGGTGTATTTAGCTCTGGTTGGTGGGCAAATAATACACAGTTATCTGATCCTCAGTATACCTTTATGAAGGAAAATTTGAGTGAAATCAATGACAATATCAAACACTTTTGGATATCCATGGGTGGAAAAGAAGACATTGCTCACAATAACTGTCAAATCATGATGAAAAAATTTGATGAAATTGGCATTAAATACACCTATTCAGAATATCCTGGTGGGCATGCTTGGCCCGTGTGGAGGCACGATTTATATATGTTCGCTCAATTATTATTTAAGTAATCGAAATTTGATTTGAATAGCCAGAAATGAAGGTAAATTTTATCATTTGGTTGAGTTGTATTTTGCTATTGGGGCACAATTCATTTGCACAGATTCAGAGTTATCCATTAAGCCGAGTTTCATTGAAATCTGGACCTTTCAAAAATGCCCAAGATGTGGATTTTAGGTACATCATGCAACTCAATCCTGACAGACTATTAGCACCTTATCTGATTGATGCTGGGCTTCCACTCAAAGCAGAAAGGTATGGCAATTGGGAAAATATTGGTCTAGATGGTCATATTGCTGGGCATTACCTCTCTGCATTGGCTATGATGTATTCAAGTACTCGGAATAAAGTATTGAAAAAAAGGCTACAATACATGATATCAGAGCTAGAAAGGTGTCAACTGAAGAATGGTAATGGGTATGTAGGCGGAATACCTGAAGGAAAAATATTTTGGGAAAGGATTAACAAGGGAGACATAGACGGAAGTAGTTTTGGATTAAACAATACTTGGGTACCTCTTTACAATATCCACAAATTGTTCAAAGGATTGCACGACGCTCATGTGTATGCGGGTAATGATGCTGCAAAAAACATTCTAATAAAACTTGGAGATTGGTTTATCCAACTTATCCAACCGCTCTCCGACGAACAAATTCAGAAAATTCTCAAGACTGAACATGGTGGAATCAATGAAGCTTTTGCCGATTTATATACCTTAACTAAGGATAAAAAATACCTAAACACAGCTATTCGATTGTCTCATTTAGATATTTTAAATCCATTAATTCAAAAAGAAGATAAGCTTACTGGACTCCATGCTAACACTCAAATACCCAAGGTTATTGGCTTTCAAAAAATAGGAAATTTAGCAAAAAAGGATCTCTGGGGCGATGCAGCCGCTTTTTTTTGGAATACAGTTACTCAAACAAGAAGTGTCTCCTTTGGGGGAAATAGTGTCAGAGAACATTTTAACCCGGCTAATGATTTCTCTAAATTATTAGCTTCTCCACAAGGACCCGAAACTTGCAATAGCTATAATATGCTGCGACTAAGCAAGGCCTTATTCGAAGGAACCGGAGATTCAAAATACCTATCTTATTACGAACGGACATTATTTAATCATATCCTATCAAGCCAACATCCTAAGAAAGGAGGATTTGTGTATTTTACCCCCATCAGACCCAATCATTACCGAGTCTATTCTCAACCTCATACTTCTATGTGGTGCTGTGTAGGATCTGGTTTAGAAAATCATACCAAATATGGTGAATTGATATATAGCTTTAAGAACGAAGATTTGTATGTAAACCTTTTTATTGCCTCGCAATTGAATTGGAAAGAAAAGAATATCAAAATTGACCAAAACACCGATTTTCCGAAAAGTACACAAACAGAAATTCGAATTGACACACGTAAACCAAAAAAATTTATTATTCATTTGAGACACCCATCTTGGGCAAAGAATTATACCGTCAAAATCAATGGAATGCCTTATACAGAGTATATAAATGACAATCCTGAGTACATAAGTATTGATAGAACGTGGCAAAAAAAAGATCATATAACCATCAATTTTATGCCTACCACTTCCATTGAAAGATTGCCAGATGGGTCAAATTGGGGTGCTTTTGTCCACGGACCTATCGTGCTAGCAGCTAAATCAAGTGAAAATGAATTAACTGGACTTTTTGCAGACGATAGTCGCATGGGACATGAAGCAAAGGGTAAGTTGTATTCTATATATAACGCACATGCTCTTGTGAGTGATCAAAATGAATATGTGACAAAACTAGTGCCTTTGTCGAACCAAAAATTCAAATTAGATAGTTTGGTTTTAGAGCCTTTTTACCAAATCCACGATTCGAGATATCAAATGTATTTCCCTCTTTACACATCAAAAGAGTACAACGATAGAAACCAAGAGCTCCTTAGGAAAGAAAAAGCGTTCTTAGCTAAAGAAGCCATGACCATTGATAAAATAAATTGTGGAGAACAACAACCAGAAACGGACCATAGCTTCAAAGGAGAAAAAAGTCACAATGGCTACGATGATGAGGTATTTTGGAGAAATACACAATCCTATATTTCTTATAAACTTTCTAATAAAAACAAAAAAGGTAATATCATAGAAATTTCAGCACTCGATGAAATCAAAATAGAGAATATTTCAATTTTTATAAACCAAAATGAAGTTACAAATCTTGCTATAGAAAAAAATAAATTGACCATTTCAATGGATGATTTACCAGAAGAAATACAAATCAAGATCCAATCAAAGCAAAACAAATTTTCACCGCGTTTCACTGAGATTAGATTATCCCAGATTATTAGATAGCATAAGGATTTATTGAGTAGAACTCTTACTACCAAGAAGTAAATAATTAACAGTTTTACCAAATGAAAATCTGCTTCTATCAATTATCTGAAACGGTTTGCATACCAAATGTTTTGTAAGGCTTTTCCACTAATTTCTATAATATCTGTTCAAAACATAAGAATGGTTTTTTAATTTTCGTTCTATTCGATATTTAAAACCTTATTTATGATTTTTAAAGATCGGATTATTGATATTATTAATACATTAGAAGACGGAAAGGCTATATTATTACCTTGTGAACATAGGTGGAATATGGCAATTTCACTTTCCAATACTCAAAAATTTAAAGATTTATCAGATTTAATCTTTATCAATAAAACCGCAACATTGCTTTTTGAAAATCTAGATCATCTCAAATCATATCTTCCTTCTCTCCACCCAAGAGTAGAAACGCTGCTTGTGTACTACAATCGCCCTTTTCTAATGCAAGTAGAAAGTGATTATATTTTTAATGCTGAACATATCGATGATAAATGCTTTTTGACCATCGCAATCAATGATTATTTGAAAACTATTGTTTCCCTTTTAGGACAACCTCTAATTTTATTTTCTTTGAAAGATGAATTTAATCGAATAAAGCTACCTGAGGAATTACCGAACAATGTGTTAAATCAAGTTGACTACCTTTGTTTAGAAACAAGTTATATCAACCCTGATGAAGATTATGTTGTATTCGAAAGTGATGATTCTGGCTTTTTGCAGGAGGTATAATTGAGATTCGTATTGATTATTAGTGATTTTATCGAAATCCGAGATAGTGATTATGAATATCTTCCTATATTTGTAGAAAGTTACACCTAAAAACCTAAAATGGGTTCTGTAGTGAAGCAATAGGAAATCTATTTTAGATTTTTAGGTTATTCTAAATTCAAATAATATCAATTTATGACTTACGATAATTTTACGGAGAGTGGCCAATTGTCCATCGGAAGAGCACAGCGGTTAGCTATGTCACTTGATCAAATGGAGGTGGGCACATGCCATCTTGTACTTGGCATCATCGAGCAAGACGAAAAATTGATTTCTACATTGATTCAAGATGCTAATCTTACACTTGCCATGCTCAAAAGAGAGCTCTACAACTTAGTCGAAAAGTATCATAAACCAGCTTTAGAGAAACAAGTATTGGCTAAGGATGCTTCCGCTGCATTGATTAAAGCCAAAACAATTATGAAAGATTTTGGAGACGAATTGATCACTCCAGAAGCTATCTTGCTTGGGATAATCAGTGGCACAGACGTTGTAGCAAAGATTTTTCAAACCATGATTGGTCAGCCAGATGTCATCAAAGCTAAGATATTAGATATAAGAAAAGGCCGTATCGTTTCGAAAAAAAATCAAGATACACAATATCAAGCCCTAAAAAATTATGCAACTAATCTCAATGAAAAAGCGCTAGAAGGTACACTTAATGTCGTAATAGGCCGCGATGACGAGATACGTAGGATCTTGCACATCATGTCACGTCAGTCAAAGAATAATCCGATCTTAGTTGGAGATTCTGGAGTGGGTAAAACGGCAATCGTAGAAGGTATAGCGTGGAGAATAGTAAAGCAAGATGTGCCTGAAAATCTAAAGTCAAAACAAATTTTTGCCCTCGATCTTACTGAAATATTAGCAGGAGCAAAATACAAAGGGGAGTTTGAAGAACGAATTAAAGCTGTCCTAAACGAAATCAAAAATAGTGATGGTCAGGCTATCTTGTTCATTGACGAAATCCATACATTGATTGGTGCAGGTGGAGGAAATGGCTCACTCGATGCTGCCAACATCCTAAAACCTGCACTTGCAAGAGGCGAAATACAAATCCTAGGCGCTACAACTCCTGACGAATATCAAAAATATTTTGAAAAAGACAAAGCCTTGGTCAGAAGATTTCAAAATGTCTATGTCGAAGAGCCTACGGAGGATCAGTGTATATCTATCTTAAGAGGTGTACAAGAAAAATTTGAAAAATTCCACAGAGTCGAGATCAGCGATGAAGCACTTGTCTCAGCTGTAAAATTATCAGGTAGATATATCATAGACAGAAAACTTCCTGATAAAGCTTTTGATATCATAGACGAGGCGGCATCCAAATATAGAGTGCAATTGGATTCTGTTCCTGACAACATTGATGTGATTAATAGAAAAATCGCACAACTCCAAATTGAATTATCACAAGTTAAAAAAGAGTTTGACACCGTTAAAGAACAAGATATAGAGACCCTTATCGTATCAGAAAAAACGATACTCAATGAAAAACTAAAACTTTGGGATATTGAAAAACCTTTAATCCTACGATTGCATCAACTACGCACCCAAATCATTGAGTTAAAAAGCCAGGTTGATCCAGTGACTGATAAGGCTGATGCAGAAAAAACCTCCACTTCAAAAAAAGAAGAACTTACTAAACTTGAAGGCGAATACAAAACCATAGAAAGCCAATTAAACAATATTCCCCCTGATCAAAGGATGCTTACTACGGAGGTTGACTCAGACACCATATCAGATGTTATCTCACAATGGACCGGTATTCCAGTTCAAAAAATGAGAACATCAGAAAAAGAAAGGCTCCTAAAGTTAGAAGAAGAAATTGGCAATCGATTGATCGGTCAGGCTGAAGCAGTCAAGGCTGTTGCAGATGCAGTCAGAAGAAGTAGAGCAGGTCTCCAAGATCCTAAAAAGCCAATGGGTTCGTTTTTATTCTTAGGCCCTACAGGTGTTGGTAAGACAGAATTAGCCAAAGCTCTTGCAGAAGTACTCTTCGACGACGAAAATGCGATGACAAGAATAGATATGAGTGAATATCAAGAAAAACACGCAGCATCTCGATTGGTTGGAGCCCCTCCAGGATATGTAGGATATGATGAAGGCGGTCAACTCACAGAGGCGGTAAGAAGAAGACCTTATAGTATCGTACTTTTGGACGAGATCGAAAAAGCACATCCAGATACATTCAACGTGCTCCTACAATTATTAGATGACGGTCGATTGACGGATAATAAAGGTCGTACAGCAAACTTCCGTAACACGATCGTTATCATGACTTCAAATATGGGTTCAGAGACCATTCTCGAAAACTTCGAAGATCTCGAAGCTCTCGGTGAAGAACATAGGCAAGATATACTCGATACCACCAAGGAAGAAGTCTTTGACTTACTCAAAGAAACGCTCAGACCTGAATTCTTAAATCGGATAGATGAGCGGATCATGTTCCTACCTCTTACTAAGACAGAGATCAAGAAGATAGCCAAGCTAATGCTCAAAAAACTTACTAGCAATATGAAAGCTCAAGGCTTGCAACTACAACTGTCAGAGCCCGCCTTAGACCTTTTGGCTGAGATGGGATACGACCCACAATTTGGTGCCCGACCTTTAAAAAGAGTAATAGATAAAGAGTTGGTCAATATTTTAGCAAGAGAAATCTTAGGAGGCGATTTTGCACATGGTGATACCATTTATGTCACCGCTCAAAAAGAAGGTTTTGGCTTTTCAAAAGAACCAAAAGAAGACGAAGTCAATCCTACGGCCAATGTAGATCTTCCCCAACAAAAGAAATCCCGACGCAGAGGTGGGGGTAATAAAGGTAATAATGTAGAAGAGTTGGAAAATGCAACCAAGGAGCTGAATGAAGCAGTAGGGAATATAAAGGATGAAAAGGGAGTGTAATTGAGGTAAAAGACTTAAAACAGTACTTAATTTTTAATTTTTGTCATTAAAAAGTCAATTTGGTTATAAGTTTGTTTTGGTACCTTTTTCAATATAATCAGGCAATTTAACCTTGTATTTATGTTTTTTCATACCTTTCATCATCATCCGTTGGGAATTGGTGGTGTTTAAGAAACCCAAATACAATAATCTTTTCTTGCTCAATCTTATAAACAATGGTACATGTTCTGATAACGCAATCCCTTATAGTTTGATCGTCAAAATAAATTGACTTTCTATACAAATACGGGTTGGAAGGTATAGATTTAATTTTTTCTAGGATTTCTGATTTTATCCTCTTAGCTGCTGTTAAATTATCAGAAGCTATGAATTCTAAATAATTTAATAACCTATTTGAAAGGATTTCTTATAGATTACTCTCATATTTTTCGATAATAAGATTCATCGAGGCTTCTAACTCTTCATGATTCACAAATTCCGTACTAGGGTCTTTAATATCTTCTAATTCTTTTTCAAGATATCTTTTTATTGAATTCTCTTTTTGATTTTCATTAATGATTTCAATCTCATCATTTTTAAAAAGTGATAAAGATTTCATAACTTTTTCCAAAGAGCTCTCCTTGATGTTTATACGAATCGTTTGCATATAATCTTTATTTTATAGAAAAACCAAACTGCCAACCAAAAAGTTTCATAATTTAAAACAATTCAAAAAATCTAAAGGGCAGATGGAAAATTTAGGATCTGCCCTTTAGAATATATTTGTGAAAGATTTAAAACTTATACTGCAAATTCAAAATGATATTCCTTCCTGCATGTGATACATTGAATGCTCTTAATACAGACATATGGTCAACATACACTTTGTTTAACAAGTTTAAGCCTGTCAAACCGATATTGATAGTCTGATTGCCTACTTTGACTTGTTTTGCCAAACCAGCAGACAATAAGAAAAATCCATTTGTACTTTCTTCATTGAGACCCGGGCGAGTATGATCTGCTACCAATCGTCCAGCTATAAAGGCAATATCATTACTGTTTTTACCCATTTGATATTGGCCTCTTATGTTCATATTGTCAGCAGGCACAAAGGTTAGATATTCGTCTTTATCTGCTCTTTTACCTCTTACGATGCTATAATCCGCGTTAAATTGTAATTTTTGATTACCTAATGGGAAGTATCTAGCACTTATTTCTGTCCCGTAAAGATTTGCAGGTGCTTGGTTAAAAGACCATATCTCTAAATTTTCAGAATTGACCTCACCTGTTGCTGCAAAAAATATGTAGTTATCCACTCTATTGGCAAATAAAGAAGTACTAAACCAAAAATAATTGCTTGTGTAACTCCAGTTGGCATCCAATTGGTACGATTGCTCTCTACCAAATTGAGCGTTGCCTACTTCGAATCTATTGGTACCTGGGTGATTACCGTTAGAAAACAATTCTGCTAAGTCAGGGGCTCTAAATCCTGTGGAAAAATTTAGTTTAAATCTGTGAATCTTATTTGGGTCATAGCTATATCCTAAGGATCCTGTAAACCCAGTAAAATTAGTGGCCAACTTTCTAGATGCTGGGTTGCCAGCTAAAATAAAACCGTAATCTACTAAATCTTGAGTCGACGCATCCGCAACTGTGCGTCTATAATCATATCTCAGACCTCCTTGTATAAAACTCTTACCTTTGCTTATCCCAGAAAGGTAGTACACACCATTGTCCAAAACCCTAGCACCAGGAATTAATATCTCCTTTGCACCACTCTGATTTCTTGTTAAAATATGACTACCTTGTATTCCAAAGGTATGATCTATACCCTTTTTCGTCTTTGGTGAAAATCGTGCCCCATAAAAAGTATTGCCTTGTAATAGCCCTAAATCTATCTCATCAAATGCACTTTCTATTTCTAATCTGTCATTGATGTGATGAGAAATATTCAAAGCCGTAATGAATTTATCATTCAATATAGTTTGTGTGTATGAAACGACATTGTCATTTACCCTTTGATATGGTAATTGTATTTTTCTGTCAAATCTAGTTGTCGCTAAAGACAGGTTATCATCCATCTCCGTTTCTTCAATGATGCCAAGACTTTGGGTATGAGAAGAAAATGAAAGTTTATTTTTAAAGTTATCTTTGTCTATCCCCACGTGCATTCTTATTGTTTTCGTATTCAACCTTGAGTTTCCTATGATTCGGTTATTACCATCTTTATAATCATGGTGATTTTCAACGGCTGCATCTACTCCAAAGAACATACCATTACTAAAACCTCTCCCTAAAGAAAGCGTAGGTCTAAGTCCTGATGTGTTCGAATTAAAAGTAAATCCTACGGTACCCATCAATTTTTGTGACTTAAAATAGTCATCCTCATCTTTCAGTAAGATCACACCGCCTAAAGCACCAGAACCATACAAAATAGAGGCTGGTCCTTTGATGATTTCTGCACCCTTTACTCCTAAGTCATTGATGCCTAACCCATGGTCTGCTCCCCATTGGTGATTTTCTAATTTATTACCTTGATAAATGGTTACTACTCTAGAAAAACCCAATCCTCTGATAAAAGGCTTTACGATACCTTGACCTAATTCTGCTCCATATACCCCAGGCTCTTGTTTAATTAAACCCATTATTCCCGACGGATTTCCTTTTAGCTCGACACTTCTAGCGGATAACGTAGCTACATTATAAGGTGTTTTGGTAGTTAATCCTGTCTGTTCGTCCAATACTAAAATTTCTGAAATAACTACTGATGATTGCACCATCTCAATATCCAATACAAGATTTTGTGCTTTTGATAAAGTAATTGGTAACTTCTTATCCTCGAAGCCTATGAATCTCACCGTTATGGTATGATCACCTTCAGGCACTCCCGGCAAAGCGTACTTTCCTTCAACATCTGTTGTAGTATTAATATTTAAGGCATCGATAGAGACCGTTGCAAAACCTAAAGCTTCATTACTTGATTTTACTTTTCCTGAAATGGTACCTTTATTCTGAGCATTGATAGATAAAAATGATATTGCAATAAATACAAATGTGCATATAAACTTCATTATTTTTGTTTTGTGATTGTGATAAAGTCATTGAAAAATGAACTCAATGATTCAATAAATTTTAAATGTCATCTGAATCACAAAAGTGATTCAAAGAAAATGTGTTACTTTAAAAATTTGAATTAAAATGTAGTAAACGAATTTACGAAATCACAACAGGGGGACCCCTTAAAAAAAATGACGCAAGAAATGTAATTTGGATTTTTTCAGTATAAGCCACTTGAAATAAGGGCTTTTCCATATCATTGACCAAAAATCCTTGAATAATTAATGGCTGATCAAGTAAAACATGATAATTGGACATTTGATCTAGCCAATGGAAATCTTTATCTGTATGCTGATGGTCTCCACTCGTCTTATCATAATAATGTACGTGAGAGATAAGATTACCATTATTATCGTAATGATAGTGACGATATACTAAATCATACGATAGAAATAAAGACCAAAGAGCAATAATACTCCAAGCTTTTATTTTATATGATTGAGAAGCTACCATCGACATTTTTTCAATAATTCACAAATTTAGCAATCAATATTTTATTAATACAATAATTCCAAAACCTTAACATTGCTTAACATTTCGACTACCAAAAATAGATTTGTTTTTCCTCTTTCAATGATTCAAACATAATCATCAATTCATTGTTTACAATCTAAATATATAAAATGTCATCGTCAAAGAATATTGATCAAGCAATTAAAGATTTTATCCTTGAATGGGGACAAATCTCAACTTGTTGGGGAATACCAAAAACGATGGGTCAAATACACGGCCTTTTGCTTGTTTCGCATAAGCCTCTCAACGCAAATGACATTATGGAGAAACTTGATCTTTCTAGGGGGAATGTTCATATGCAGATTCAACAATTGTTAGAATGGGACCTAATTTACAAAATTCACGTAGAAGAAGATAGAAAGGAATATTTTAAAGCGGAAAAAGATATGTGGAAACTTTTCATTAGAGTCATAGAACTACGTACCAAACTAGAACTAAACCCATTGCTCGATCTTCTTGAAAATGACGTGGTAGATTATGACAACAGTGATGAATCTAAGGAGTTTGAAAAAGTGACAAAAGACATTGAAGCCTTTAGCCAGCGAACCAACAAAATGCTAAGCCACTTAATAAAATTAGACAACTTTTGGACCTTGAGTAATATTGCAAGAGGCATGGAAAAAGCATGATTATCTACAATTATGCTGGGATGAAATCACTCTTGATCAAATAAAGATGGAGTTGATCCAAATCTTTTATAAGAAATACCTAAATGTCGATAAGCCTTTTCTGTAGCCTCACGCCCTCTTGGTGTCCTTTGAATGAATCCCTCCATAATTAAGAATGGCTCGTGAACTTCTTCTATTGTACCTGCCTCTTCTCCTACGGCTGTTGCAATCGTGGTTAAACCTACAGGACCACCTTTAAATTTTTCAATTATGGTCGTCAAAATTCGATTATCCATTTCGTCCAACCCACAATTGTCTACCATTAAAGCATTTAGACCAAATTGAGCAATGTCTAAGTTGATAGTGCCGTCTCCTTTTATTTGAGCAAAATCCCTTATTCTCCTAAGTAATGCATTAGCTATCCTCGGGGTACCTCTACTTCGTCGAGCTATTTCCTCTGCACCATCATCCGTGATTGGTATATTCATAATGGACGCACTTCTGTATAAAATTTTTTTCAAAGTTGCCACATCGTAATAATCAAGTAGAAAGTTGATACCAAATCTTGCTCTTAAAGGTGAAGTAAGTAGACCTAACCGTGTCGTAGCACCAATTAATGTAAATGGATTGAGCGCTATTTGGATACTTCTGGCACTTGGACCTGAGTCGATCATAATATCTATCTTAAAGTCCTCCATTGCACTGTAAAGATACTCTTCTACAATATTATTGAGCCTATGAATTTCATCAATAAATAGCACATCCCCATCTTCTAGCGATGTTAATAAGCCTGCGAGATCACCTGGTTTTTCTAAAACTGGTCCGGATGTTAATTTTAGATTTGAGCCTAATTCGTTGGAAATAATATGACTCAAGGTGGTTTTACCCAATCCTGGAGGTCCGTGCAATAGTACGTGGTCTAGGCATTCTTCACGCAGTTTAGCTGCTTGTATAAAAATACTTAAATTTTCCACAATTTTAGGCTGTCCTGAAAACTCTATCAAGCCCTGAGGTCGCAGTGCCTTGTCTACTTGCTTGTCTTCATTCGTATATTGCCCTGTACTTGGATCTAAATTTGGATTCACTTAATTTTTTTCGTTATTCTTATTGCAAAGATAACCTTTTTTGAATTGTTGCCTATAGTCTTTTTTAACGGTGTGTATAACATATTGCACCTCAAAAAAATATGACCTATGTTTTATCCCGAACCAAAAGGAGCTCTAGGCAATTTTTTAAAATGTTTTTGATTTGGTTCTCCCTTCCTAGGGAGTTAGTGGGTAAAATCAGAAACATTTTTGTGCATTAAATTATACACACTTATAACGTAATTTTGAATCAAATGGATTATTTTTTTACCTATTTACTAAGTCGCTGCAATCCAGATCTTGCCTTTTGATGCAATGATTGGCGGTACTCCGAAGGTGCAAGAGCAAGGCATTGATTATAGTGTGTTTTAGCGAGCATCTTTTTATCTAGAAGTTCATAAATTATGCCTAGCTGTAGATTTGCATTACAGACCATAAATGATTTTTTATCAATATTTTGGCTTGATTTTGTGAGGTAATTGATGGCATTCGAATAGTTTTTTTGGCTTTGGTATGTACGACCAAGCCTGTATTGAAATTCTAATGATGTTTTCGAGTTTTTCTCTAAATTTTGGTTGCTTTGGAGTAATTCAAGCGCTTTACCGAAGTAACCACCATCATACAAAAGGCGAGCTTTGAGGAGCGTACTATTGGGTATTTCCTTTTTTTCTGCCTCTTTTAATGCTTGTATATCTTCGTCCATAAGTTTTTGTCCTTTTTGCTTTATTGATGACAAATGATTAAGATATTGCTCTTTGCTCTGCTCAAAAATTAGGGCAGCCCATGCTTGTTTTTGATATGCTTCCTTGATGTAATGTTGACCTTTAAAATTGTCTGTATATTTTTTTAAATAGGAGACACTTTGTGGGTTTAATTCATATAAATATGCCTTACCCACTAAGAAGTCAAGATAAAAAAGCGGAAGATAAGCTTTACCTCGTGGTGCTTCGATAGCAAATTGGAGCGAAAGATCATTAAATCCCAGTTTGTTGGCAAAAGTTGATTTTAAGAATGCTTTCATTGGGCTTGTTTTATGGTCAAATTGACTTTTATTAAGTATTGACCATGCTTTTTCTTTTTCGTTGAGTTGATAGTAAAGGATGTAGGTGTAAATTACGGTAACCTCATCTTTAAAAAAGTATTCGTCCGAAAGACTGTGTTTATATAGGTTCTTGATTTTGTCTTTTGCTAAACTTACAGAACCTTTTACTTTGATTATCTTACGTATCCAACTAGGGACTGACTCTTCCAATGCATACAAAATCGAAAGACTTTTGTCATTATGTTTAAAAGTGGGGTGTTCTCTTTGGTTTGACTCAAGTAACCTGTAAGCTTCATATATCTCAGCTCCCGCACCAATTTTGTCTCCAAACTTCATTTTTACCAATGCCCATTGAAGCATGATTTCTGCTTTTGCAAATTTAAAGTAAGGATCTTTATGATTACTGTGTTGATCCAAATAATCAATGCGTAATTGTCTGTTATTGTGGAGTGATTTATAAAGCTTTTCTTCTTCTGTCACAAAAATATTAAAGAAATCTATATAATTAGCCATGTGAATATGGGCTAAATTGTTGGCATCTTTGGTTTTGAGACCCTTCAAAAAACTCTTGGCTTCATCTATTCGAAGATCGATGATAAGATTATATACTATTGCAACGTTTTGATCATAATCAAATCGGTGCTTTTGGCTATTTAAAGGGGGGTATATAAAAAGTACTAAATAAATAAAGCCCCCTATTAAAAAACTATTTTTCTTAAAAGGAGGCTTTATTTTCAATTATTTAAAATTTATCCCTACCTGGGTTTAGGAGTAAATGCTGATGTTACATTTACAAATACCTTAGTCATTGATAAATTGCTCGTCTACAAGTATCCTACCGCAATGTTCGCAAGCAATAATATTTTTCATAACACCGATTTCAATCTGTACTTGAGGTGGTATTTGATTATAACATCCTCCACATGATTGTCTAGCAATCGGTACAACAGCTAATCCGTTTCTGTAAGAACCTCTGATCTTGTCATAAGCTTTAAGTAGTCTACTTTCGATATCTTTTCTCTTCTTATCGCTCTCTTTGATAAGCTTTTCTTCTTCTTTTTCAGTTTTTTCGATGATACTTGCAAGCTCTGCTTTTTTAGCTTCTAAGTCTTTTGCTCTAATGGCTATTTTATCAGAGATTAATTTGAGGCTTTCTTCCTTTGTACCTTTTTCTTCTGTAGATTTTCTGATTTTTTTCTCAGAAAGTTGGATTTCTAAATTTTGATAATCTACTTCCTTATTTAATGCATCGTACTCTCTATTGTTTTTTACATTATCAAGTTGTTGCTTATATCTTAAGATTTGTGCTTCACTATCTTTGATATTATGGTTGTGTTGGTTGATTTCGTGATCTAAGTCAGCGATAATTTCTTTAAGCTTAGCTTCTCTAGTATTTAGACCAGCAATATCATCTTCAAGGTCACTCACCTCCATCGGAAGTTCACCTTTCATAATTTTTATTTCATCTAATTTAGAATCAACCTTTTGTAGCTTGTAAAGTTGTTCTAACTTTTCCTTTACTGTAAGTTCTTTAACTGCTGCTGCCATCTTTACTTTATAATTAATTATATGTATTTAACTGGATTAGTATCTATTTTTGTATAATGGGCTGCAAAATTAGTAAATTTCTTGGAAATCAAAGCATAAAGTAGATCAATTGTGAATTTTTCGCTCTCATAATGGCCTATATCAAGGATGATTAGGTCATTTTCGGCATCAAAATATTCGTGATACTTAAAATCTGCAGAAATATAGACTTGTGCCCCTGACTTTTTCGCTGCATTCAAGAGGAAACTTCCTGAGCCCCCGCATACTGCAACTCGATCGATGTATTCATGGCACCAATGGGTAGATTTCATCGTCTTTATCTCCATTTTGTCTTTGACCATATCTACAAAATCGATTATTTTTAGTGGAGATTCAAGTGTTCCTACTATTCCTGCTCCAATATTTTCATACCCTTTCTTCTCTTGTAATATAGCTCTTGACACCAAGCCTAATTTATCTGCAATCATGCTATTTACTCCACCCATTACATTATCCAAATTGGTATGAATAGAGAGTATGGCTATATCGTTTTTTATGGCTTTTATGACCGTCTTTTCGACATAATTTGCTTCATTAAATCGCTTAAGCCCTTTAAAAACAATCGGATGGTGAGCTAAAATCAGATTTGCACCCAAAGCTATAGCTTCATCTACGATGGCCTCTGTACTATCAAGGCTAAAAAGTACCCCTTTTACTATTGTGGAGGGTTTACCGACGATCAGACCTGAGTTGTCATAGTCTTCTTGCAATTCATAGGGTGCAATGGATTGAAGAAAGGTTATGATATCTGAGATGCTTGCCATAGTAGTTAGATATTTAGTGCAAAAGTAGTGAATTATTTAAGACAAGAAGAAATTGTGTTGAAAAACCCCTATAGACAAATACCACTTAGTCTCTAAAATTGATTATTTCAAAATTAGATAGAAATCATTTTGTTGGCTGACAATAATCAGCAAGCTACACTTTTTTCGCTTTTATCTTTATACCATAAAATAAAATATTATGATCAAAGAAGTAAAAGGAGATATTCTACTATCCGAATGTAAAACCATTGTACAAAGTGTAGCACCTAATGACCATATGGATTCTGGATTGGCTCTATCATTAAGAGAGTTACATCCAAGCATGACCAAAGATTTTAGACATTTTTGCCATTTAAGAAATCCTAAACCTGGTGAAATTTGGGCTTGGGCAGGTGCAGGCGGACATAGAGTAATCAATCTTATGGCTCAAGAACCAACCGAATCAAAGAGCTCTGGAGGGCATCCTGGTAAAGCATCCATATCTAATCTGGACAAGTGCCTAAAAAATTTGGCAAAATTTGTTAAGGAAGAAGGCATTTCAGAGATTGCTATGCCTAAACTAGCCACGGGGGTTGGTGGCTTAGAATGGGAAGATGTGAAAAATTCTATTGAAAAACATTTTGAAACTTTTGACGGAAAGGTAATCATATTCACAAATTTCGTGAAAGGCGTCAAAGCAGCTGAATAGGTATAATTGAATCGTTTAACCCAGATTTGAATTCATGCGCAACCATGTTTGTGCATGAATTCAAATCTGGGTTAAATTCTGATCTTTCAAGTTTTTATTTAGGTTCATTCGATATTCTGATGAAGATTGTTATATTTGCTTCCTGATAACAGTTAATATGAAAGGTCAGAATAAACTTTTTTACGCAATTATAATTGCTCTTACCATTGGTGTAATAATGGGTGGAATAGTTCACACTCAGTTTACGGCATCTATTGAACCATTCGCAAAGAACATCAAATTACTTGGTACCATCTTCATAAGATTGGTGCAAATGATTATTGCTCCTTTGGTATTCACAACTTTGGTAGTAGGAATTGCCAAGATGGGAGATACCGCAATGATTGGAAGAGTAGGTGGAAAAGCAATGTTGTGGTTTATTTCAGCTTCTTTAGTTTCACTAGCGCTGGGTCTAGTTTTGGTCAATTGGTTAGAACCAGGCTTAGTCACTAAGTTGCCTCTACAAGATGTGGCCTCTGCTGAAGAAATCCTAAAGAATACTAAAGGATTTTCTTTAGAAGAGTTTGTAAAACATATCATACCGAAGAGCATTTTTCAAGCTTTTGCAGAAAATGAAGTTCTGCAAATCGTAGTTTTTTCGATCATGTTTGGTATAGCACTTTCACACTTGGGTGATGAATACGCTCAACCAATCATTAAAATTCTTGATATTTCAGCACATGCTATACTTAAAATGGTTTCTTATATTATGTGGTTTGCGCCTTTGGGAGTACTTGGAGCTATAGCAGCTGTTGTTGCAACCAATGGATTTGATATTTTTTTAGTATATGCTATATATTTGAGGGATTTCTTTTTTGCTCTAGCATTGCTCTGGCTTATATTGTGTTTTGTAGGCTATTTGATACTTGGTAATAGACTTTTTGAGTTATTAAGAAGAATTAAAGAACCATTACTAATTGCCTTTTCTACTACAAGTTCAGAGGCAGTTTTTCCAAAATTAGTAACCGAATTAGAAAGGTTTGGCTGTAATAATAGGATTGTATCATTCATCCTACCATTAGGATACTCTTTTAATTTGGATGGAAGTATGATGTATATGACTTTTGCATCCATTTTCATAGCACAAATCTACGGCATAGATTTAAGTCTGGGTACACAAATTACCATGATGCTCGTCTTGATGTTGACTTCAAAAGGTATAGCAGGTGTACCTCGAGCAAGTTTAGTCATTATTGTTGCCACTTGTTCTATGTTTGGTATACCTCCTGAAGGTATTGCTTTAATCTTACCTATCGATCATTTTTGTGATATGGGAAGAAGTATGACTAATGTGCTAGGTAATGCACTTGCTACAACAGCAGTTTCAAAATGGGAAGGACAATTAGACGACCACGGGGGTGAACTCTAATCAACTAAATGCAACTCAGCTAGCGGTCTGGATAGCTATTTTTTAAAATTAAAATTTCAACTAAGTGTTGTCTAATTTTTTGGCCTTCGAGACTTTACTTTGCTCCTACTATTTTTTGGGCCTTTAAATTCAGTTTTTGCAGGTTTTTTTCTTTCTACTTTTACTGGAGTGGGTTGAGATTCTTCTCGCATTAACAACTTAGCTACATCTTCATTTGACATCTGAAGGATTGTTCGATTTTCAAGTTTTTCATATTTTAATCCAGCGATACTGTACCTTACCAATCTCAAAACAGGGCAGCCAATTGCTGCACACATCTTTCTTACTTGTCGATTTTTACCTTCAGTTATTGATATGGATACCCATGTGGTCGGTATAGACGCCCGATATCTCACAGGTGGATTTCTAGGTGGAAAATTTGGTTCTTCTATTATCTTGACTTTTGCTTTCTTGGTTATATATTTTTTATCATTTACACTTATTTCTACACCATTTCTTAAGTGGTTGAGCATTGTTTCATTTGGTTCGCCTTCTACTTGTACATAATAGGTTTTGATTTTATCAAATTTTGGGGAACTCACTACTTTTTTAAGTTCGTTATCATTGGTAATGAGTAATAGCCCTTCGCTATCTTTATCCAATCTACCTACAGGATAACAATCTATTGGGAAAGTGGCAATATCTGCCAACGTTCTATCCTCAGCTTGCTCTTTGGTAAATTGACAAAGCACCATATAAGGTTTGTAGACTAAGAAGTATTTGTGTATTATTTTCACACTTGATCATTTATTAAGGTCAAAAATAGACATTTGTGATATCAATTGACGTCACAATCATTAAATAAACACAGAAACAGATAAAATATTTTCTGTTTCTGTGTTTATTAAAAAGTCAAAAATGAAATTGATAATCTCATTCCTTAAACTTAGTAATTAATTATAAAATTAATAAATATTTAAAACCCAATAATTTTCACTACTCTACCTTGAAGGAGAACCAACCATCTATTTCCCATAACTTTTTTTCCCCCCAACGATAGTTAGCTTCACCATTTAAAAAAGAATAAGTAGTACGAAAAGGGTTAGGAGGAAGGTTGAGATCTGTTCTTGTCTTAAAAAAACTAGTATCTATGTGAGCAAGTTGTTCGTAATTCTTTTTCAAGTTGTCTTCTCCTTTAAAGAAATAATAAAAAAATAGAAAGTCTCTTCTACCTGAGCATTTTCCTTCAAATGGGTGAGTTGCCTTGGCCTCATATTCTGGTATATCTCGACTTCTGCCGTAAGAAGTTGCTAATAAAAGAACTTCATGAAAATCTTGAGTACTTATAAAATACACACCTGATGTTTTTAGAACTAACTTAAACTCTGCATAATAATGTTGATTATCAAATTTTAAATAATACAGCAATTCTGTTTTCCTTCCACTGTTTGAAATGTCTGGTCTGTAGATATTATCTATAATGATATCGTTTTTGTTCTGAATTGGTATTATGTTATTTTCTTTATCAACAATAGTGATCCAATGGTATGGAGAAAAAGGCATATCATTCATTTCGACATATTGCTTCCTAGATATCTCATATACTTTATTTGAAAATTTTATTTTTACCGTAATTGTATCCCCAAGTTTGTAACTATCTTTTACTGGCTCATAACTTATGGCTTCATTCAATTTGAAATAATAATCTGAAGGGCCACAATTGGGAGGTAGTTCACATTGCAAATAAAGTATAGATACAAATAAAATAACGAATATAATTTTAATTGAATACATCATAAGTATTCATTAAATTATTAAAATCTTGAAGTGTATTAGTTGTTTGATTAAGATGAAGATTTTGTAACCTACTCCTAAAAGATGGTATAGATGTGGAAGCATTTAATGCATTCCAAAGCTGAGAAATAGTAAAATTTCGAACATTATCTTGGGTGCCTATGTTAATATTTGGATCAAAGACCCAATTACCAACACCAAATGGATTTTGAGAATCTATATCAATTAAATCTCTTAAAAGTCCTGTCGGAATAAAATCATTTCTAAAATTGGGTCGTGGCCCCATCATTTCAATATTAAAATTATCAACTGCAAGCCATCCATTAAAAAAGCCAAAACATTCCCCAAGTGCAACGCGATTTGGGTCTGAATTATTTGCAAAGTTATTGAAACTTCCATAAGGCCTCATTGCAACTGGATTAGCATTTCGGTTTTGGTATATATGTGTTCGATAAGGTCTCCAATAAGATTCACCTGCTGTTGCATAATGTGAAACATGCGCAAGCTCATGAAAGCTAATATCTAAAAGTCTTGCTGACAAAAAATCACTTGGATTTAGATTATGATTTATAAAAACATCTGGGTAAGCAGAGCTTGCTAAAATGTCAAAAATAAAACCGCTTAATCCAAAACTACCTAATAATAAATTAATCCCTACGCTAGATATCCCTTGAGTAGCTGATGAAGCACTAATTCCTTGCATCATTGGGGCTGCACCACTGTTTTCAATATCTAATGTTAACAGATAGTTTAGGCCAATTCTAGGTTGTGGTACACCATTTTGACTTGCCCATTGTCTGTAATCAAAGTCGTTATTTAATGTTATAGCTGAAGTCCAAAACATTCTACAAGAAACTGAATTGCAATTATTCATGCTATAACTTACATGGATATTATTAAAAGGTGCATTCAAGGTGCTTAGGCTATGTTCAACAATATTTAAAGGAGAAAAAGTATATTGATTTGGAAAATTAACAGCTCCACGAATTTTCATGTTATTATTTCGAAATTCTACCCACATCCACATATTGCCACTATAAGCTTTGTTCACTTGCCAACAACCTTGTGAATTGGTTGTTACTACATCACTTGTAAACCATGTGTTCTTTACTTTTACTGTTATCAGCTTTACACCTTCATGAGCTCCCAACTCAACTCTCTGAACCCTTACACATCCTGCTGGAAAACTAGGATTTGATGGAATTGAGCAGCCACATAAACTTGTATTTCTAGTCTCTAATGATTGAGATTCATCATTAAAGCCATCATACTTCTCACCTACTTGCTGAAATGCTATTTTGTGCAATTCTATATCCTCTGCTTTCGGTAAATAAAGATCATCTATTTTTTGTATCTTCACTTTTGGCAATTTCACTTCAACAGGTACAGCAGCATACAGAGGTACAAAACTTTCGGAGGTATTTTTCTTTTTCTCTCCTACCTCGATGATCTCATATTCTAAAGGAAAATCAAAAGCAGCAACCTTATTTTCTAGTTCCCAATTTTGTACCGCTATTAGGTCATCTTGCGAGTCAATGGTAAACTGTACATAAGTATGTGTAGCTTTTAATTGTCCTCTCTTTTGTTTGGTTTTTTCTCCTGCTTCCTGCATGTTTTTCAGTGTAAAAGGATTGTTTCTTTTTCTTCCCAATTTGGTTTCAAAATAAGTGTCCTTATCTCTTTCTTTCTTTTGGTCTCGTTGTTCTAAAGTTGCAATTTCGTCATTTAAAGGTGAAGCGATTTCATTTTCATTGCACGAAAAAGCCCCAACAAATATAATCCCAATAAATGCAAATTTTAAGAAGTATGTTTTACCCCCTCCGATTTTTTTAGAATAAAATTTTGCTTCATAGTTGTATTATTTAATTTAGTTAACAATAATCATTCTACAAAGAAGATTTATGATTTGTTCGTGCTATTTATTTAGGCAATAATTAATTAACATAAATTTAACATATAACCATATGCAATCTAAAGAAAATATGCTTTTAAAACCTCACACTCACCCCCAAAAACCCATTCACCCCCGCCTGTGGAAAGTAAAAATTAAAATCCTCTCGCCTTCCTTCATATAGGTATCCATAGGTATAACCATTGTTTTCATATAATGTGTTAAATAGATTATTTACCAAGAGATTAAATTGTACGTCTTTAAAAAATGAGGATTTGATTTTTGTGGAGAATTTTAGGTCAGTCGCAAAAAATGGATTGAGTGATCTTGATTGATTTTGTGTATTGTCAAGGTATTGCCTCCCAACATATTTATTATTGATAAGGATATCAAGCCAAGACAAAGGTTTGTAATTAAGGCTCATTGCACTGATTACACTGGGAGAAAAAGCAATGTCAACATTATCGTAAATTGTCTTTTGTTGACCAAGGAAATTGAAATCAGTATCATAATCGTCTAAAAATTCTTCAAACTCATTGATTTTATTTTGACTCAGTGTGGTATTAAAGGCTAGACCCAACTTTTTACTCATTTGATATCCAAACTCCAATTCTATACCTCTTCGTACACTTCTATCTACATTCGTTCTTATGTAATCACCCACATCATTGATTTGTCCTGTGAGAATCAATTGATCTTTATAACTCATATTATATAGTGTGATGGCATAATTAAAAGCCTTAAATTGCTCTTGCCACCCTACTTCTAAGTCATAAAGGTATTCAGGTCTAGGTCTAGACTCAGGGGAACTCCTCGTAAAGTCTCGTCTATTTGGCTCCCTTGATCCCACACTGTAGGATAGAAAAAAGAGCGAATTTGCCTTAGGCTTATAGGATATACCAGCTTTAGGATTAAAAAAAGTATAATTGACACGTTGATCATCATTTCTTAACTCTTCATTAAATCCAACAAATCGGTAGTCCAATTGCCTCATTTGTAGATCAAGAAATGCTGTCCATTTATCATTCCATTGATAATTGAATTTACCGTAAACATTTCCATCCCTTTTATAGGCATTATCTCTATAGTATTCATGATTTATATTGCCATTTGACATGTTTTTAGCCCAAATCACTTCACCAAAATGGTCTCCATCATATTCATTATACCCTCCTCCAAATGTTAGATCCATTCGTTTATTTACAAAGTAATTTGCAGAAAATACAATCCCTCCAAAATGATTATCCAACCATCTTTGTCTTACTAAATCTGTTCTGCTGATAATATTTCCATCACTTAATACAATGTTCTCCAATCCATAACTTGAAAATTTATCGCCTTGTCTGTACTGTTCGAAGTAACCTCGACCTCGGGTATAATGTAGTGCGGTATTAAAACTAAGTTTTGGACTTATATACTTGGACCAATGAAGCTGAAAGTTGTCTTGCCAATAATTATCGGTTTCATTGTCGTAAAACTGTATGCCTCCCTTATCATCGGTATATTCACCTGTGTAATTATAAGTTCTATTAGTTGCTAAGTTTTGTTCAGATACTCCATTCCATGCTTGATATGTTTTTTCTTTGCCTCCAAAATATACAAATTTGACCACATCTTTTTTACCATAAAAACCGCCCGATAAATATTGACTTTGTAAATCTGATTGTGCTCTGTCGATGTATCCATCACTTGATATTTTACTAAATCTACCATCGAAAGACCATTTATCATCAATCAGACCTGTACCTAATTGTATGGTATTTCTAAGCGTGTTAAATGAGCCAATGGAAGTATGAAATTCAACATTTGGCTTGGGATTAAGGGTATTGGTTTGCAAATTGATGGTTGCACCGAATGCACCTTGACCATTACTCGAAGTACCAACACCGCGCTGGATTTGTATAGATTCGGTAGAAGAGGCTAAATCAGGCATATTCACCCAATAGACACTTTGCGATTCAGCATCATTGACAGGAATACCGTTGATAGTCACATTAATTCTTGTAGGGTCGGTACCCCTTACTCGGATGCCTGTGTAGCCTACTCCATTGCCCGCGTCGGTCGAGGTGACAACTGAAGTAGCCTGATTAATGAGTAGTGGCAAATCTTGGCCCAGGTTTAGTTGATTGATTGCTTCTTTGTTTATGTCTTGTTTAGCAAAGACACCATCCTTTCGAGCACGTGTAGATGACACAACCACTTCTTCGAGTTGCGATCTAATGGAAATCATTTTTATAGTAAATAGATTTTCATTCGTTTGATCGATCTTAAATAAATAATCTTTATATCCCACAATGGAGAAATAGAGCTCTTGGTTCAAAATCTCTATGGTGGACAATTCTAACATGCCGTCTAAATCAGTAACCCATGATTTATTTAAAACCTTATTTTGTACGAGTACTGCAGGGAGACTTTCATTTGTTGAAGCATCTACTATCTTAAATTTTATGTTTTGAGCACATAGAGAGCAGTATAGCCCTGTTAAAAATAGAAAAGTTGTTACAATTTTTTTCATACCTTTTACTTTTAAATCAATTTTTATCAATTAATAAAAAGTAAAGGTTGGGTGTCACCTTACTTCGTTTTTTATCTATAAAATTCCTACGCAGGCATTATCCTGTTCAGGTTCATTATTGCTATGAATGCTAATATTCACACAATAAATGGGTATCATCTCAGCAATAAAAGTGTTTGATATCTTTTAAAGCACCCCTAAGATTTCATTTTTTACTTAGCCTTTGCTAATGGACGTTTAAAACGCTAATCTATCACTTAACAATAAAATTTCTATTTTGTTGGCTTATCAGCCTTATTGATCAGTTTTACCATGACAAGATTATCGCCATATTTTTTGGTTCCTGCTATAACAACGAAGCCCATATCCCACCCAACTTCAAATTCGAAGGGTTTGTTATTAGAATCATTGTCAAATAAAGTTAAACCTTCTATTTCTGGATTATAAAAATATTTACCATCACCTAGTTTATCATTGTACCTGCCATATTCATAAGTTAAGTCATCATTAAAATCTATCCAAGTACCGTCATGTACGGATCTATCTGCAAATTGATCAACGTAGATAGCATCTACAATCCATAAGTTGTTTGTGAATGATGCATATGATTTATTGTTTGTTTTTTGGGAAATTTCATTGATTTCTGCCATAGCTTTTTCCTGCCATTGACTCAAAATCGTTTGATTCATTGGGATTTCATTCATTTTGACAGCTCCTTCACCTAGTAATTTTTTTGTCCTTTCTTCTTTACCTTCCTCGAAAGATTGTCCGTATTCTATAGGTAAAAAGCCCATTTTTGGCTTAAATTCGTTGTCTTCTTTTCCTAATCTTTTTGGGCTATCTTTACAAGAAACTATAAAAAGGAGAGTAATAAGTGAGGAAAAGGCAATATTTTTTAACATGGTAATATTTTATACTTTTTTAAATTGGGCTCAAAGTTAATGTGTATAATTCGTTAAACAATGGGAGACTAAAATATTTTATTGAAATATTATTATATAAGGTAAATAATTAAAGAAGAGAAGAGTGATCAGAAGTGCCATTAAACTTATCCGTGCTTAACTTAAAAGCTTAACCTTGTAAACCAGTTTGTCCCAATGTTAAAAAGTTTAAGGGAATTTAAGGTGTTCATAATCAGTTTAGAGTAATCAGAAGTGTAAGAAAACTTATCCTTCCATAATTTAAAAACTTAACCTCCTCAACAAGTTTTTCTTTAAGCCCCAGAACTCATCCTTTCCTAACAAAAGAGTTGTTCTTGATTCTGATTAAGAATTGAACAAAATCTTTATAAAAAGTAGGATTATGGTTTTGGCTTTGCGTTTGCATTAATCATTTTTATGGCAATCTCAGAGTCATCAAAAGTAGGAGTTCCTTGCAGCACAATATATCCTTCGGACCAACCAATTTCATACTCAAGAGGCCTTACATTCTCATTTTGATCGAGCAAAATAATTAGTTGTGTTAATGGTTGATAATGATATCTTCCTTTTCCAGTGGTTTTGTCAAATTTACCATATTCGTATGTCAAGTCTTCTTTAAATTGTATCCATTTTCCAGCAATAATATTTTCGCTTGCAAATTCATCTAAATGAGCCGCATTAACAACCCATACTCCATTTGTGATTGATGCATAAGTTTTATTATTGTCTGCGGTAGATCTTTCTGTTAACTCGATAGCCGATTTGACCCTCCAAGTCATCAAAAGTGATTCATCCATTTTTACCTTCCGAACTTTAGTATATCCTTCACCTATTAATTCTCGAATTTTTTGTTCTTTTAAGCTATCGAATGTACCATGAAAAGTAGCGGGTGAAAAACCATCTTGAACTTTCCAATCCTTTGGAGGCCCAACAGAAACTACTTGGATTGACTTTTTTGCACAACTTGATACGAAAAAAGAAAAACAAAATAGAAGAGCAATTGAAGTAAGAATTGAAAATTTACTTGACATATTTAAGATTGAAATAGAACATTTATTTAATTATCTTTGACAAAAATTCTACACAAAGGTAATGCAAAGATCTTTTCTAGACTATTTTATTAAAGAAAATATTGATGTTAAAGGCGGTAAGGTCCTGTGTGCTGTTTCTGGAGGTAAAGATTCCATGGTTATGTTACAATTGTTTTTGGTGGCCAAAATTAATGTTGGAGTGGCACATGTTAATCATAAAACTAGAGGCATAGAAAATGATTTAGACCATAATTTGATAAAAGAATTTTGCCTCGAAAACGCTCTCGCTTTTCATTATCATGAGCTAGATACAGAAATATCAAAAAATCCTAATTTTCAAGCGGTAGCAAGTTTGGAAAGATATAAATGGATGGATTCAATAATGAATGAATTTGGATACAGTAATATTGCCACAGCTCACCATAAAGATGATAATGTAGAAAGTTTTATAATGAATTTACTTAGAGGGTCTGGATTAAAAGGTCTCAGTGGGATAGCACCTGTCAAAAACCAAAAAATTATAAGGCCTTTATATTATTTTACAAGAAAACAAATTGACCATTATCAGTCAACCCATAAAATTTCTTTTAGAGAAGATAGCAGTAATGAAAAGGACTACTACTTAAGGAATAAACTTAGGATTCATCTATTAGCTCCTCTTAAAAAAATCGATGCAAATGCAATTGATCAAATCAATGAAAGTATTCATCTCATCGCTGAAGCTGATACACTTTTACAATCTTATATTGAAGGAGATAACTCCATTAGCGAAAATTCAACCGATGGTTTGATCCTTAAATTGTCTGAAATACTAAAAAAACCATCTCCTGGTACAATTCTTTGGTACAAATTATATCCTTTTGGGTTTAACAAATATGACATTCAGGACATTTTACATTGTAGTCGGAATGGAGCATTTTTTTTATCAAAATCACATACTGCAACCCTATCACGTGGCCTACTTTATATTAAAAAGACTGATAATTCTTCTATAAATGATACATACATAGCTATAGATCGGGATGGAGAATATATAATAAATACAAGTGTAAAATTACAATTTCAGCAAATCGAAACTTTGGAACTCACTAAAGACAAAGATGTAGAATATCTAGGTTTTGATGAAAATCCATATCCTCTTATAGTGCGTACAAGGCAAATCGGAGATTATTTTTTCCCAATAGGACTAAAAGGCTCCAAAAAATTAAAAGACTTCATAGTTGACCTTAAGTTGAATATAGTTGATAAAGAAAACTTATTAATTTTACAAAAAAATGGAGACATTGCTTATGTAATTCCTTATAGAATATCGGAAAAATATAAAGTGAATGCGAAAACAAAATACATTTTGAGAATTACTCATTCAAGGGTTTAAAAGCTCTAATTCCGAAAGAGTACAGTTTCCAAATTGACTTATCGAACTTATAACTACTTGAGTAACTTTATCAACCTACCTAAAGCTATATTTGTAGCATATTCTATATTCTTTAACCTATTCTTAGTAGCACTAATTTTAAATGTTTGTGTTTCTTCATCTTTTTTGGCCAGACCAAACCAAATTGTACCCACAGGTTTTTCAGGTGTACCGCCATCAGGTCCCGCTATACCTGATATACTGATACCTACATCAGCGTTATTAAGCTTCAAAACACCTTCTGCCATTTCTTTTACTGTTTCATTACTTACTGCTCCAAACTGTTGAAGTGTCTCAGCCCTGACACCTAAAACCTTCATTTTCATATCATTACTATAGCTAACAACCCCTCCCGAATAATAATAAGATGATCCTGGAACAGAAGTAATCCTATGACCTAACAATCCTCCTGTACAACTTTCAGCTGTTGCCAAAGTAAACCCACGATCGGTAAATAAACGCTTTACACATTCTTCAGGCTTCTCATCGTCATATCCATATACGTATTGAGATATCTTTTCTGCTATTTGTTCAGCTACGAAACTCACTCTTTTTATCACACTTACATCCCCTTTACCAGTAACTCGCACACGAACAAAACCTAAGCTAGGTAAATAAGCTATAGAGACACCTTCAGGCAGTTCCTCAGTCACCTCATTTATCATATCAGCCAAAAATGTTTCTCCTTGTCCAAATGTCATAATTGTTTTATGAAAAATGGTGTGACTATCTTTGGTTTTTTCGAAAATCAGGTGTGCGATATGTTTGGTAAATATATACTTCATCTCATGAGGCACTCCAGGCATCGAGACCAAAATACTTCCTTCTTTTGTAAATAACATGCCCGGAGCCGTACCCATATCATTAGTAAGGATAACAGCATTATTTGGCATATTACACTGCTCTAAGTGCGCAGGGGCAAGTGTTCTATTAAATTTTGCAAAAATCGCTTCCAGTCTTCTATGTGTGTCTTCGTGAAAACTCATAGACTCACCAAAATATTCTGCGATACTTTTTTTTGTAATATCATCTTTTGTGGGGCCTAGCCCACCAGTCATTAATATAAGTTCGGCTTGAGAAAACGCTCTTTCTAATGCTTCTTTGATTGCATCTCCATTATCACTTATCGATAAAATTTCAATGACATCCACTCCTAGTTTATTGAGCTCTACAGCCATCCAAGCAGAGTTTGTGTCGACTATCTGCCCGATAAGTATTTCATCACCTACTGTGATAATAGTACATTTCATATGTTATATTTTATTCCGATTATTTTGATTTTGAGGTTCTCTTAAGTTTTGCTCTGAGATATGTAACATTAATAGAAATCCTAAACTAGTTAAAAAATATTCAAATAAATAAACAACACGCAAAAATGTTTATTTTTTGTCACACGACCATCTGTAATTAGAAATCGGATAAGTCTTCCCTTTATGCGAAAAATGCCACCATTCGGTCCTAATTCCGGCAAAACCATATTGTTCCATTTTTGCACGTAAAAATTTTCTATTCGCTAAGACTTCCTTTGATAGATTTGTGTAATCATAGTGAGCTTGTTTACCAAAAAAATCAAATTCTGTACCCATATCCAATTCTCTATTGAGTGAATCAACAATCGTGATATCAATAGCTACTCCTCTGTTATGCATACTTCCCTTAGATGGGTGGGCAACATAATTGATATCCGGCATGATATCCCACAGTCTTTGCTGAAAATCCTTAGGTCGATAACAGTCAAATAATTTTAAGCGGTAGTTGTATTTTCTTACTAATTCCTCATTTAACAAAACCAATGCACGAGCAGCTTCTTTACGCATGAGGCATCGACTGCAATCATATATCTTCTTTTTCATAAAGTTGTTATTCGTTGCATATCTAATATCGATTATAAATCCTTGATCTTTAGTGAGTTCCTCCCATTCAGTAGACAAAGGCTCTTTTTCAAAATCTGGATTTATGTTTTGCTTTAATATAGTTGATGTATCTTTAATAGAAGTCAGATTCTGTAAGGCTTTTTGGCTATCTAATCTACATGATTGTAAAAAAAATAAGACCGAAATACAAAACAATGATATTTCGAGGTAAGAAGCTTTATTCATGGAAAGCAATATTTTTTTTGTTTAACGTAAATAACTCTGCAAAATTAGATATTTTTGTTGGACAAGTGCAATGTTTATGGAGGAATGTATTATTAGGCAAGCTAAAAAGGAAGATTTACAGGATGTTTTTAATCTAGTAATGGAACTTGCAATTTATGAAAAAGAACCCGAGGCGGTAGTAACCTCCTTAGAAGATTATGAAAAAGCTTTTGACGAAGGTTTAATTAAAATATTGGTTGCAGAGCATTTTGAAGATGGAGTTATCGGTATGTGTCTCGGTTTTGCTGCTTTCTCAACATGGAAAGGAAAAATGATGTTTCTTGAAGATTTTGTAGTAAAAGAAAAGTACAGAAGATTGAAAATTGGTGAACTTTTATGGAATGATTTTATTAGTTTATCCAAGAGTCTAGATTGTAAACTACTCAAATGGCAAGTATTAGATTGGAACGAACCTGCTATTAAATTTTATGAAAAAAAACATGCTCAAATTGATAAAAATTGGTGGTCGTGCAGGCTCTTTTTCGAAGCATAAAGGAAAATAATGGATGAAATTTTAAGAAATATACTTGCATCAGTCAAAAATATATTAATGCTCGTAATCTGTGTCGGATTCTTAGGTGCTGGTATGTTAAAATTAGTAGAACTTCCAGCTTTAGTGGCTGAATTTGCCTATTGGAATTTTCCAAAATGGAGTATGTATTTAATCGGCCTCATAGAAATCATACTCAGTATCGGAGTTTTTTACAAACCCACTCGAATACGCTCACTTTATGCAGTAATCCTACTCATGATCGGAGCAGCGACTGTTCACATAATTAATAATGAGATAAATTATGTAGCCGCTCCCGTATCACTCATCTTAGTGTGCATTTTTATCATATACCTCGAATGGAAATTATTAGGATTTCAAACCCAAAATTAAATCTGGTTCCAGATATATTAGAAATTTTAGAGGTCAGATCATCAAAACCTTAACTCTACTATCAGATTTCATCTTTTGACCACCCGGTTGTCACATGTTTATAAAAACGTAATAAAAAGAAGTTACGAACCTGTCGGGGTCGAATATTACATTTTACCCTAACCCCTAACTAAAATGTTTGACAAATTAAAAACAGTGATTCTATGGCCAATTTACTAATCTTTAATCTGTTGACCAAATCCCGACTTCAACATCAGATTTCATCTTCAGACCACGCGGTGGTCACATTTTTATAAAAATGCAAAAAAAGAAGAAAATACGACCCTGTCGGGGTCGAATATTACCCTAACCATTTCCTTACTTCAAATCCCACCTCATCCCAATAGAAGCAACATTTTGTCTATTAGGATTATTGGCAAATAAGTCTGACAAATCATACTTTACTCTTATACTAAACTCTCTAAACCCAATATTTGCCTCGGTACCATAAAGAAACTGACTAACATTATAATCCCCTTTTAATTTTGACTCGGAGAGCCTACTGTTTTCGCTGTAGACGATATTTTGTCTTGTAGATGATGCCAATATTCCAACATACATTCCTACACCTAAACGCAAGCCACGTTGAGAGCGCATATAAATTTTCCCTGATCTCCTAGACATGTATCTTTGAGAAAAGTCAAATTCTAAATGTATCGGTGCAATAAAATAATTATTTGTAAACTTACTATAGGCTACATCATCCAAAGGCGTCACCAAATTTGTAAAATTGCCATCTCTTTGGAATATTTGCTCATATCGTGGAGACAAGTGCGTGCGGTAGTACGAGACTCCATACCTCAACATCAAAAGATTGCTATTGCTTATGATACGGTATTTCCATGCCAATCCAAATTCATAGTTTCTGCTTTGGGTGATATTGATTTGTGTATTAGAAAAGTCGGAAGTATTGCCATCATCTAACAGTGTATTATATCCAAATGCAAAAACTACTTGGTCTATGTACCTACTTTCTTTATAAATACGCGTCTCCGATGATTTTGATTCATCATTTGATTGATTGGATGGTGCATTACTGTTTATCTCAGACATATATCGGTCTCCATACACTTTTTCTACCTTTGGTGATTCTTGTATAGTGATTTCAGCGTTGGTATAGGTTTCTTTATCCAACTCAAATGTCATTTCATCACCAGATAACCTAGCATTGATCAAATCTTTCATTTGCTGCTCATAGCTGGCCATTCTTCTTTTGATCCGAAGATTTGTAACGTCAGTTTCCAACAGCTTGATATCAAGTGCGTCATTTACATTCAGTTCCCCTTTCTTCACTTTTTCATCGATCATAATTAATCTGGCCATCAATTGAGCTTTTTCATCCTCTGTCACCATTTGCATTTCTTTCATAAGTGAGTCCAAAGATTGCTTTGGTGCAGTATTTTGTGCAAAACCAACTTGATTTACTAAAAAGCTTATTAAAATCGTGATTATTATTTTTTCCATTTTGTAATATTTTATTCGTTTTTGTAATATTTCAATCCATTATGGAGGATTTGATTCTTAATGTTAATTAAAAAACTAGACCATAGGAATCTATCTGACGTAAATAATTTCTACCAACAAAGCGAAAGTATTATTCCTTTCTGATATTTTTCTCTGACAATTGAGCATAGATTGAATTGATCTTCCTTACCACTTTCTTTCTAAAAGTTGCTTCCTTCTCTGGGTCATTTAAGTCTATTTCATCCAATATCTGTGCTAGATCCAATCGCTGTACCTCCATTATAATCGAACTCGTCAACTTTGGATTTATTGAATTGACCAATAATCGATTGATCTCTTCATTTACGATATCTTGAGCGTCAATTTTTGGTTGGAAGTTGGAAACGACAGTTGATACATTCTTTTCTGGAGTATTCAAATCTGGAATTTCGATCTTTTCTCTATTGGGATTGATTTGGTCATTAGATGGTTTTTCCAGCGTTGTTTGCTTTGTCGGTAATGCAGTAATTTCTTGCTTATCCTCTTCTTTTTCCTCAATATTTTCAGTCAATTTCACTTCTGATTGATCTATTTTCTTACCGTCAGAAAGTTCTCTAATGGCGTCATCATCTTTAGGCAATTGATCCGTTGCCACCACTTGAATAGTTGACCCATCTTTATCACTATATTGATATATTATAGTCACGCAAAGCAATACAACCACCAACACAGCCGCTACTTTTCTTATTGCTAACCAAAAAAACTTTGGATTCTTTTCTTTTACATTATCCTCAAGCATACCCTCAAGTGCATCCCAAGATTTTGGCTTTGGTGGTATACTTCTGTTTTCCAATCGCGCCTTTATTGTATCTTCTATTTTATGATCCATGATGTACTTTGTTGTTAGATGTAAACACTTCTTTGAGTAATTTTCTAGCATAAGATAATTGAGATTTTGAGGTTCCTTCCGTTATGCCAAGATTTTCTGCTATTTCTTTATGGGTATATTCTTCAAACACATATAGGTTAAAAACCATTTTGCAACCTTCGGGTAGCTGATCGATCATATCTTGTATTTCTTGAGTAGACATGCGGTCCAACTGGTCTGGCTTACTAACAAAATGATTTTCATAAGAAGCCATTTCATCTGCAAACTCCATTTTCTTCTTGCGCAATACGGTAAGACACTCATTGATCATAATCCTTTTGACCCATGCCTCTACAGATGCCTCCGCTCTAAACTGATCAAGATTTTTTAAAAACTTAGCAAATGCCACGATCATCACATCTTCTGCATAATCTATCTGCTTGATATACCGCCTACATATCCCAAGACACCAAGGACTCAGCTGATCATACAGCTGTCTCTGAGCCGCCCGATCTCCCCTCTTCGCCTCCTCTATTGCTCTTTGCATATGTAAATGTATCAGTTTAGCTTCCAATTATTTGTTGATTTTTGATTATAGACGATTATGGAGAGCGAATGGTTGTAAGCAAAACTTAATTTATATAAACAATTAAAAATAAAATTGAATTGAGTATTGAAATAATCAATTCAAACTCTAGGCATCATATCAATATAAATGGAGATCAAATTATCATAGCTAAAGAAAATATATTACTTTCTAGAGAAAAAATGGGACCAAATATTTGTAAATACATTACTTTTTGATTTCACTCTTTTCATGAATAACGTGAATAATGGATAAAAAAATAGCATAAAAAAGCGAACATAAGAAAAATATTGTATATATTAGTGGTTCAAAATCATTAAATAATAACAAATATTAGACTTATGTTCGAGGATAA
>JALHLK010000033.1 GCA_022844565.1 Saprospiraceae bacterium | reverse complement strand
CATTACTGGGTTGTGTTTTAGAGATCATCCCTAGCACATGGAATATACCTGTGACAATTTGAGAAATTATAGCAGCTCTTAGCCAAAAGGAATATTTTTTCATCACTTTATCTATTTTATAATTTGTATTCTTCGTTAACTCATTTTAGCTCTTTCATTTTCCAATCGTGTAATATACTCTAATGGTGTACATTTAAAATACTCCCTAAACACTTTATAGAAAGTCACCTTATTATTAAATCCTGACTCAAAACCCACTTGAGATATGGTGTACGGACAATTTGGTATAGACAGCAATTTTGCAGCATGATACACTCGGTATTTATTTACCCAGTCAAAATAGTTCATATTATAATTTTCATTAATAGCTTGAGAAATATGGTTTCTGTGTATTCCTAGTTTATCAGCAATATCTTGTAGTCTTAATTCTTCATTCAAAAATATATTTTCTATCTCCATCATTTCTTCTATCTTCCCCTTGATCGATTGGGAAGTTTTAGTTGTTAAAGAGGAGCTTTTATATTTTATTTCTTTGACGTTTGATATCGATTCATGAATAATATCAGATCGTTTATGAATTTTTTCTGCTACGATGTTACTCCCAAAATCTAAATACTTAGAATCTAAGAAACCCACACTTGCTACTCCAATTATTCCTACAGCCATGACTCCACTAATAAAATAGTCCCAATCTGCATTAAAACCTGACCAGCCAAGGAGTAGGAAATAAACAATATTTGCTGCAATGAAAATTCCAAAAAAAACAAAAAGATTATTGGTCCATTTTTTAATGTTAATATCAACTTGCCAATCACCGATAGTCATTTTATACGATATGAAAAAGTAATAAATTAGACTAATAATCTTGATGGGCATTCTTAAAAAAATCAGGCCAATAACCTCATTAGTGGTATTTGGAAAAGTACTCTGAGAAAACCTTCCAGAATAACCGAGATAGAAAAGACAAGTGAAAAATGGAATTGTATGAATAAGGTATTGAAATATTTTAATTTTATACTTGAAGATGGACACAACATAAAAATAAAATAATGGTCCGATAAGCAGATATAAACAGTGCCACCAATCATTTAAATATGGAAAATCATAGCTAAATCTCGTCCAATATATCACATAGGAACTCATTATGATGGTAAAGTTCAAGATGAAATAACTTAGCCATTTATAGGATTGTGTCTCCCTGTTCTTTATCAAAAATAAGATAGAAACAAAAAAGCCAACAAAACAAATGACAGCTATGAGAAAGCTAAATAAATCAAAAGAAGGTTTTGAAGCCATATACATTTTCATAGCTTGAGGGTTTCTATTGATGAAGGCTTTAATTTCAGGTAATTCATAAATTGTCCTTATATCTCCCAATGCTGAAATATTTGACAATAATGATAATGCTTTTTTATCATTTTTGATTGAACAATATGCCCTGAGTTTAAGGATTTTTGTAGCTACCATCTCAGCTAGCCCATATTCTTCTGCTGTTTTAATATACTCCAAAGTCAATTGTGGTTCGCCCAATTTTAATGCGCATATCCCACAATTAAGTATTATATTAGGATTTAAGGACCTAACTTCAGTTGGCTTCATAATTACTTCTTTTATACCTAAGCAGCCTGTTTTAATTTGATTTTGCCAATTGATGGTATCTAAAATGGAATTTCCCCAGTTTATACCAGTAGAAAAGAAAATAAATACAAATATTAGGGTTGAATTTTTGATTATTTTCATTTTACAATGACAATTTTTTGTGTGTATTTTTTGTCTTCTGCTGTCCGTGCTTTTACAACATAAATTCCACTATTTAAATGACTTAGATCGATTGATTTTTTGTTATCCAGTTTTTCTTTGTGAACTTCCATTCCATTTGAATTATAAATAAAGATCTCAAATATATTTGAAAATTCATTATTTAGTTCATATTTATGATGTCCTTTAAGAACAAGGATGCTATCATTTTTTGTTATGTCAAATTCTGTATTGTTAACAGTAATGTCGTACTCTACAACTGCATTTACATTGAGAATTTTTATATCAGATGGTAGAGTAATAATTTTATTAAAACTTCCATCTATGTTATACACATTTATCTGTGACTTTGTACCAATAAACATATTTCCATTTTTTGAAAAAGAAATACCTTCACAGTGTGCTGCTCCTTGGGCAATTGTTTTGATTAGAGTACCATTACTTGTATAAAGCAGGATTCTGCCACTGTTGTAATCCAAAACGATTAGTTCACCAGCTTCGTTAAAATGAATATTGGTTGGTCCAAATAAGCCTGTTGATATAAATTTTCCTTTACTTTTACCTTCCGTATCAAATCGCTCTATAAAGAGGCCCCGATACGAAGAAACATAAAAGTCTCCATTTTTATCCCAGTCTAGCCCAATCGCTTGATCAACACCTGTGGTTGTAAAATCGTCAATGAATTTTCCTGTCTGATCAAATCTTTTTACTTTTCCATTGCCAGCCCATTGTAGAACATATATTAGATTGTCTTTTCCTATTTTCATTCTCGTAGTACCTTGTATGCCACTGGCAAATGTTGAAATGTGTACACCCGTTTCAGCATGATATTTTTCTATTTTTCCTGAAGATAAATTAGATACCAATACCTCCTTCTTATCTGGTAGGAATAAAATATCCTGAGGCCAAGCCAGTTTATCTTTAATAAATAATTTAGCATTGCCTCCATCTAAATCAGATTTAATTATTTGATGAGGTCCTTGCTGAAAATTTCCAGCATCGCTGATGTAAAGATGCTGGCTTTTTAAATTTAAAAAACCACAGATCAAAAAAAGAGAAAACTTTAGTTCATTACTCATTTCCATTGCTTTTATGAATACAAAGTTGAAGTATAAAAAGCCAATTATAGTAAATAATTATAAAGGTTTACTCTATTTTTTTGTCTGGTGAAAATTTTGTAATAATTTTCTTTATGAAGTGTATTGCAAGTCACTTAAAACTTTGATTTTATAAAACAATGCTTTTTAAAATAGGTAAATAATAGAAACTTTTCTCCATTAAACTTATCTTACAAAAAATATATCATCTAATTTGATTTAAACCTATTATATGGCAATTATCTAATACCCATAAAAAGTCATCAAGGATTAAAGCATTAGCCTATGAATCAGGATTTAATTCAAAAACAGCTTTTTATTAAGCTTTTAAAAAGATAGTTGGAATGAACCCATTGGAATTTAAAAATGAAAAATTGTTAACTTCACCTTCAATTAAAACCTAACACCTAATCCCTAAAACCTAACACCTAATTAACTAATTCTCCGGCTTCCTACCCTTAGTTTTAATAATGATCACACCTCCATTTGCTTGACTACCATATATCGCAGCTGCAGAAGCATCTTTCAAAACAGTGACAGATTTAACATCATTAGGGTCTAAAGTTGTCAATGAAGCTCTTTGAACTCCATCTATCACTATCAGCGGTTCGTAATAATTAGAAAAATTTCCAGAACCTCGTAAACTTACTTTTGGTGTCAAATGCCCATTAGTTTCTACACGTAATCCTGGTATTTTCCCTCTTAAATAACTATAAATATCAGCTGCAACTACCTTGTTAAAATCTTCTGATTCTACTACTACCACAGAAGAAGTTAATGATTTCGAATTCTGGGTTCCATACCCAATGTCTACAATTTCTTGTTTATCTTCTCTTGACAATAACACTTTCATTTTTTTTGCTGACCCTACTTCAATCATCGTTGGTGTAAATCCAATTGCTGTAAACATTAAGGTGTCTTTTTTATCAAGATTTGAAATCTTAAATCGACCATTCTTGTCGGTCATGACTGGCTTAGTATTTTTACCTACTTGTACCACAAAAGCAGCTGCGATTGGTTTTTCAGAATCTGCTTCAAAAATTTCTCCTGTTATTTTGCTTTGGCAAAAAACAACGAAAGTTATAAAGTTTAATAGAATCAATAATTTGAATTTCATCTGCTTTGTTTTTTTCAATTTAACATTTGTACACCTTTGGAGCACTGCCGTTAAGTAAACTTTAGATACTCCTACTACAAATATACGCTATTTTGATTGCAAGTGAAAAATAATTTGTGAGAATGGTTTATTACCCATAATTAAGCACAGGCGACAACCATCGCTCTGCATCTTCAATATTCATTTTCTTCACTTCACAGAAAGCTTCTACTTGATCTTTTTCTATTTTTCCTAAACCAAAATACTTGCTTTGAGGGTGTGCAAAAAAGAAGCCACTTACCGAAGAAGCGGGATACATAGCTAAATTCTCAGTGAGTACCACATCAATTTTATTAGTGGCATCAAGGATTTTAAAAAGCTCTATCTTCAGCGTATGGTCAGGACAAGCAGGATAACCAGGTGCGGGTCTGATACCTTTGTATTTCTCTCGGATTAAATCTTCGTTCTCTAAATTTTCATTCGCATCATATGCCCACCATTCAGTCCTAACTCTTTTGTGTAAATGTTCCGTAAAAGCCTCTGCAAATCTATCTGCCAGTGCTTTAACCATGATCGAATTATAATCGTCAAGTGCTTCTTCATATTTTTTTGCAAGCTCCTCTGCCCCAAATACCGTAACTGCAAATCCACCTAAATAATCATTTTTACCGGATTCTTTTGGAGCAATAAAATCAGCCAATGAAATATTAGGCACACCTGCTCCTTTCTTACCTTGCTGCCTTAATTGTGGAAATGATGCAAGAACTTTTCCTCTCTTTTCAGAATATTGATTTACTGTACCATTTGTAAATTCAAATTCATAGGTTTCAATGGTATCATCATTCATTGTATTGGCCGGCCAGAAACCAACTACTGCTTTAAGAGTCAAAAGTTTCTCATCGATGAGCTTTTTAAGCATGTTTTGTGCATCATTAAAGAGCGAAGTGGCTTCAACACCAACGATATCGTCTTTCAATATTTTTGGATATCTTCCGTGTAAGTCCCAAGATTGAAAGAATGGTGTCCAATCTATAAAATCAGCTACTTTTGCCAAGTCATAATCTTCAAATACTTTGGTCCCCAAAAAGGTTGGTACAGCAGGCGTCTCATTTTGCCAGTCAATGGCAAACTTGTTCTTTCTGGCTTCGTCTATTTTTATATACGATTTGTCAGTTTGTCTATTGGCATATTCTTCACGAAATTTTGCGTAGTCTTCTTTTACCGAACTTACATAATCCTCCTTAAGATCTACACTTAACAGATTGGAAGCTACGGGCACAGATTTAGAGGCATCCAACACATGAACAACAGGACCTGAGTAGTAGGGGTCGATTTTAACTGCAGTATGGACTCTAGATGTAGTAGCCCCTCCGATGAGTAAAGGAATGGTCATTTTACGTTTTTCCATTTCTTTGGCAAAATACACCATTTCGTCTAAAGATGGTGTGATCAGTCCACTCAGACCTATGATGTCGACATTATGTTCTATTGCTGCAGCTATGATTTTTTCTGCAGGTACCATCACACCTAGGTCAATAATTTCAAAATTATTGCAAGCAAGAACTACTCCCACAATGTTTTTGCCAATATCGTGAACATCACCTTTTACCGTTGCAAGAAGGATTTTTCCTTGGTTAGTTGATGTGTCTCCAGTAGCTAGTTTTTCTGCATCTAAATAGGGTAGTAAGTATGCAACTGCACTTTTCATCACCCTAGCAGATTTTACAACTTGAGGGAGGAACATTTTGCCAGAGCCAAATAAGTCACCTACCACATTCATTCCATCCATCAAAGGACCTTCGATCACTTTTAGGGGTCTTATCAATACTTGTCTTGCTTCTTCAATATCTTCGTTTACAAATTCTACGATACCTTTTACCAAAGCATGTTCGATCCTTTTGTTGACTGGCCACGATCTCCATTCTGCAATTTCTTGGGTTTGAATTTTGCTGGTACCCTTGAGTTGTTCAGCATAATCTATCATTACTTCGGTAGCATCATCTGTTCTATTTAGTAATACATCTTCTACCTTTTCAAGGAGGTCTTTAGGAATATTGTCATATACTTCAAGCATTGTTGGGTTTACAATTCCCATATCCATACCTGCTTTCCTGCCATGGTACAAAAAGGCTGAGTGTATCGCCTCTCTCACCATATTATTACCTCTAAAAGAAAAAGAAACATTACTAACCCCACCACTGATATGTGCGTGAGGCAGATTTTCTTTAACCCACGTCGTTGCTTCAAAGAAAGAAACAGCATTTATTCTATGCTCTTCCATACCTGTCGCTATCGGGAAAATATTTAAATCAAAAATTATATCCTGAGGTGGGAATCCAACAACATCAACTAAAATGTCATAACTTCTCTTTACAATTTCGATTCTTCTTGCTGTATTGTCTGCTTGCCCTAATTCATCAAACGCCATGACGATCACAGCTGCTCCAAAATCTCTCACGATTCTAGCTTGTTCGATAAATTCTGCCTCACCACTTTTTAAACTAATGGAATTTACTACCCCTTTGCCTTGCAGACATTTTAATCCTGCCAATATGATTTCCCATTTTGACGAGTCAACCATCACAGGTATTTTTGCAATATCAGGCTCTGAAGCTATCAAGTTTAAAAAACGAGTCATGCTTTCTGCTCCGTCTAACATGCCTTCGTCCATATTGATATCGATGACATTGGCACCTCCTTCTACTTGATCTAAAGCTATGCTTATCGCTTCGTCAAATTGGTCGTTTTTTATAAGTTTCAAAAACTTTGCTGAGCCTGTCACATTTGTTCGTTCACCTACATTGATAAAACCCACTTCTTGAGTCAACTCTATAGGTTCTAAACCTGATAATCTAAGATTTTTTGTGATCTCAGGTACTATTCTAGGTGAGTATTCAGCTGCTATTCTGGCAAATTCTCTTATATGATCAGGAGTTGTGCCACAACATCCTCCTAAGATATTGACGTATCCTTCTTCCAAAAATTCACGTAATTGCTCACCCATAAATTTGGCATCTTCGTCATATTGCCCCATTTCATTAGGTAAACCTGCATTCGGATAGACACTCACAAAGCAATCCGCTTTTCTCGATAATTCACCAATATAAGGCTTCATCGCTCGTGCACCAAGAGCACAATTGATACCTATCGATAGTAAATCTCCGTGGGCTACGGATATAAAAAAGGCTTCAGCGGTCTGCCCAGTCAAAGTTCTACCAGATTGGTCAGTGATAGTACCAGAGACCATGAGTGGGACTTCTACTGTCAATGTACCAGCTTTTTCTCTTTTTCTAATTTCTTCTTTGATAGCGTAGATTGCTGCTTTGCAATTTAGCGTATCCGTTACAGTTTCTATCAATAGTAAGTCTACTCCTCCATCTAAAAGTCCTCTGGTTTGTTCTGTGTAAGCTTCGACCAATTGATCAAAATTTATTGCTCTAAATCCTGGATTATTTACATCTGGAGACATGGATGCTAATCTATTCGTGGGGCCCAGAGATCCTGCTACAAATCTCGGCTTTTCAGGTGTTAATTGATTGTATTTTTCACATGCACGCTTTGCAATTTTTGCGCTCTCTAAATTGAGTTCATACACCAAGTCTTCCATATGGTAGTCAGTCATTGCTATCGATGTACCACTAAATGTATTGGTCTCTATAATGTCAGCACCCGCCTCAAGGTATTGACAATGTATGTCAAAAATAACTTCGGGCTTTGTGATCGAAAGTAAGTCGTTATTTCCTTTTATATCATGAGGCCACAACCTGAACCGTTCACCCCTGTAATCTGCGTCCTGAAGATTGTACCTTTGAATCATAGTACCCATAGCACCGTCTAATACTAGGATTCTTTTCTCTAAAGCTTTATATATAGTACTTTTTATCATCTTGCAAAGATATGAATTGGTCAAACGAATTAGGCAAATATTTTTTAAAAATTGATTTTACCTAAAAAATGATTTCTTAGGATTATTAAATTCTACAAGAGGTCAATTTGTTTAATTTGACAGAGATTCAGAGCAAATGTGTAAAAAAGCAAAGAGTATTCTATTTTAGAAGGCCCGTTGGATTTGATAAGTAATATTTATTGCATGAAAGGAATAAATTGTGTAAATTTGCTGCATAGGCAAACAGATATCGATGAAACAAACATTTTACTTTCTGTAAATTTGAAAATGAATTATATATCATTGGAAATTAGGTCACCAAAAGAAATTATAGAATATGAAAATTAAAGAGCAAATAACAGAAAAGGAATTTGACACTGTCAAGACATTTAGAGAAATCAAAGAAAAGATTTCTAAAGATTTAATAGGAAAAACAAATAAACAAATTTTAGAATATTTGAAAATAAATAGTTTGAAATTACAAACGAAGATGTAGCATTGTCTCCAACATTAATCCGAAAAAGGCATGCTAAATATTTATAACTTATTGATTTTTATGTAAATGAGACATGAAGCGATTACTAATAGAAGTGTACAAAATGTATTAAAGGCAGCCGTTAGAACATCGAGTGATGATGAGAATACAATTGTTCATACCTTAAGTCTTTTAGCCCGTTGGATTCGACAGGGAGTATCTAAGTCTACTCTTTAAGTTAGAAACTACCCAAATCTACACGCCTATAACAGACCAAATGAAAAAAGATACAAAAAGTCTTTTGAATGATTTTGATATTTGAAGAAAGAGTCTTAGTTTTACTTATGAAATATGCGTCATAATGGTGTATAGAAAGATGTTGAGCGTCACTTAAAAAAAACATATATGGGAGTATTTGACTTATTTAAAAAGAAGGAAGAGTCTAATCAAAATCCTCTAATAACAAAAATGTTAGATTGGATTGAACATCCAATGGAGTTTAATAAAAAACCAGACTCAATAGAAATTTTTGATGAAAGAGATTTGTCATGGCCAACAAAACAGCCTGAAAGATGTGCTTTAGTTAAATTTAGAGTAGATGACGATGAATATATCGGATTTACAGGACCAATTACATGGTGTTTCATTGGCATTGATTTTTCTAAAATGTCGATTGATAGTTTATATGAAACATATTGCGGATGGCATATTGAATTTGCAACTATTAATTCGAAAGATTATGATGATTCACAAGTTGGGAAAACTGAAATTGAAGTTATAAACAAACTTATCATTGATAATTATACCAATATTCAAACACTACAAAACACACTTATTGGCGGAAATAATTATTACGAATTTGAAGCTGAGAAAAATGGAAAAAAGACTAAAGTAGTTGGTACTGAAAAAGAACTAATTGAATACCCTATTGAGCATATACTTCCTTTTTACGAGTATATTGGAATAACTTGGAATCCTCTTGATAAAGAGTAAAGCGAACGCTCAACACAGTATTGACGGAAATTGGGGCTATCGCCCCAACCTTCGTCAATACAAAACGTTCAAATGATTATTCAAAACATTGTTTGACTAAAAAATATGCGATTTTATTGACTGTTTTTTAATCATTTAAGCAGAAATTTAGTTGAGATAAAAGAAAAAATTTTGATGAAAATTGTTATTTAATTCAAATACCTTCTAAAATAATTAATGATTTGCTTGATCTTTGATTAAATTTGCGCAAAATTGTAAAAGATGTTTGAAAGTTTAAGTGAAAAACTGGATGGTGCTCTAAGGTCGTTATCAGGGAATGCTCGATTAACAGAAATTAATATTGCCTCAACTGTTAAAGAAATAAGACGTGCTTTAGTTGCAGCTGACGTCAACTATACGATAGCTAAAGAATTTACAGATAAGGTAAAAGATAAAGCACTTGGTACGGAGAACATCCTAAAAGCTGTCAAGCCAGGTGAATTGATGGTCAAAATCGTACAGGATGAAATGATTGCCTTGATGGGTGGTCAGGCTGCAGGTATCAATATCAAAGGCAATCCTGGTGTAGTGTTAATAGCTGGACTTCAAGGGTCAGGTAAGACAACTTTTACTGGAAAATTAGCAAAGTATCTTAAAGAAAAGAAAAACCTTAAAGTATTACTTGCTGCTTGTGATGTATATAGACCAGCGGCAATAGACCAACTTACTGTTTTAGCAGAGTCAGTAGGTGCAGGAATCTTCAAAGATATAGAAAGTAAAAATCCTGTTGATATAGCTTTAAGAGCGGTGGCCCAAGGTCAAGCTGAAAAATATGATGTGGTAATCGTCGATACAGCTGGTCGTTTGGCCATTGACGAATCAATGATGAAAGAAATCGAAGCTGTAAAGAATGCCATTCTGCCTAATGAAACATTATTCGTTGTAGATGCTATGACGGGGCAAGATGCTGTAAATACAGCTAAAGCATTTAATGATAGATTAAATTTTGATGGGGTAGTACTAACCAAACTCGATGGTGACACGAGGGGTGGTGCAGCGCTTTCTGTAAAATATACGGTTGGTAAACCTATAAAATTCATCAGTACTGGTGAGAAAATGGATGCACTCGACGTATTCCATCCTGAGCGTATGGCTCAACGTATCTTGGGAATGGGCGATATCGTTTCTTTTGTAGAAAAAGCTCAAGAACAGTTTGATGAAGTAGAGGCTAAAAAACTTGAGAAAAAAATCAAGAAAAATAAGTTTGACTTTAACGATTTCTATAGCCAACTTCAACAAATCAAGAAGATGGGAGATATCAAGTCTTTGATGGGTATGATTCCAGGAATGAGTAAACTCACAAAGGATGTAGACATTGATGATTCTGCTTTTTCAAAAGTTGAGGCCATTATTCAAAGTATGACACCCGATGAAAGAGGTAATCCAGAATTGCTAAATATGAGCCGCAAAAAGAGAATCGCAACGGGAAGTGGCAAGTCTATCCATGAAATTAATATGTTTGTAAAGCAGTTTGATCAGATGAAAAAGATGATGCACATGATGAGCACAGGCAAAGGTATGGGCCAAATGATGCAAAATATGAAGGGATTTCAAGGATAATAAAAACTGATTTCTTCGTAACCATGTGATACAGCCCAAATGTTTTCTGACGTTGTTCTGTAATCTTAAACACATGAAACACATAATATTAATGTGCAACAGCCCTAATCATAATGCTAGGCCCTTTTAAAACAAGGGATATTTCTTTTTTTATTGTTATGATTCTCAACATTTGAAAATTTCCAACATGTGAAAATTTGAATATTGAAAACATCTCCGATACTTCAGTTACTTTATTACCTTAGCTTTGTATTTTCTTTCTTCTATCATGGTAACAATTTCTTTAGAAGATATTTTTGAAGCATCAAAGGTAACAATACTCATACCTGATTCTAAAGTAGTTTTGCTTGACTTGATTCCATCGGTGGATTTCAATTTTTTATCAATACCGTTTGCACACATCTGCTGACAGGACATTCCATCAACTTTTATTTTTACAGTTTTCATTGTAGTATTTGTGGTTTCGGATTTGGTATCAATACTCGAAGTTTGTCCATACATGGTAGACAGACCTAAGCTAAGAACAAAAATTAATAAGATATTTTTCATTATTTTTATATTTTAAAATTTAAACGAAGTAATTACTTAATAAGTTTTCTGGTAACAGTATTATTGATTAAACCAACTGCATTTTAGCCACTTTGGGATCTACAATTGCTTGATCAGTCTCAAAGTCCAATTTGATTCGCCACTTTTGCATGGTAGCTGCACCAATAATTGCTTCTTCACTCAATCCTGGTATTACCAGAAATTCATCAGAAAGCAAGATATCGTCTATGTAAAAATCTAATCTCACAGCCTCATTTACCTCAATAAAGTGACCTTCAGCTGCGGTTCCTATCATTCTTGTTCTTCCAAGAGAAACAGGGGTTTCTAAATTTTCTAATGCATCTGGATGAATACAAGATAGATTGGCCTCCGAATCATAAAGGGCACACAAGTATTTTTCACCAAGTGAACCAGCAAAAAGCAACGGTGTTTTTATTATTGACATGTATTATCGTAATTATTGATTAAACCAACTGCATTTTAGCCACTTTGGGATCTACAATTGCTTGATCAGTCTCAAAGTCCAGTTTAATTCGCCACTTTTGCATGGTAGCTGCACCAATGATTGCTTCTTCACTCAATCCTGGTATTACCAGAAATTCATCTGAAAGCAAGATATCGTCTATGTAAAAATCTAATCTCACAGCCTCATTTACCTCAATAAAGTGACCTTCAGCTGCGGTTCCTATCATTCTTGTTCTACCAAGAGAAACAGGGGTTTCTAAATTTTCCAATGCATCTGGATGAATACATGATAGATTAGCACAGGAATCATAAAGGGCATATAAGTATTTTTCACCCAAAGAACCTGCAAAAAGTAATGGTGTTTTAATTATTGACATATCCTTATTTAATAAAACTTAAAACCACAATGCAGCAGTAAAAGTTCCTGTTTTCTACTTTCTAGATAATACTTTTTTAGCAGCAGCTATCACATCATCTGTACCAAGACCATATTTTACCAATAGTTGATCAGGCGTACCAGACTCACCAAAAGAATCTTTTACGGCAACATATTCTTGAGGAGCGGGGAAGTTTCTTGCAAGTACATTGGCAACAGCATCGCCCAGACCACCGTTGATTTGATGCTCTTCACATGTTACGACACATTTAGTCTTTGATACTGCATCAAGTATAGCTTCCTCGTCCAATGGCTTGATCGTATGTATATTTAATAAATAGACAGAGATACCTTCTGCCTCAAGTGCTCTTGCAGCTTCTAAGGCATTCCATACCAAGTGACCTGTAGCGATGATGGTGACATCGCTACCCTCATTCATATGGATAGCCTTGCCTATTTCAAATTTGTATTCAGGCATGATGTTTGGCCAATTGGGTCTACCAAATCTTAAGTAAACTGGGCCATAATGCTCTGCTATTGCAATCGTTGCAGCTTTTGTTTGATTAAAATCGCATGGATTTATCACAGTCATTCCCGGCAGCATGCGCATCATGCCTATATCTTCTAATATTTGGTGCGTGGCTCCATCCTCACCAAGCGTCAAACCGGCATGCGAAGCACATATTTTTACATTTTTATGAGAATAAGCAATACTTTGTCTAATCTGATCATAGACTCGACCTGTAGAGAAATTAGCAAAAGTACCCGTGTAAGGTATTTTACCACCGATAGCCAGCCCTGCTGCAATACCCATCATATTCGCTTCTGCAATACCTACTTGTATAAATCTTTCGGGATTAGCTTTGATGAAATCTGCCATTTTAAGAGAGGCTACTAAGTCAGCACAGAGCGCTACTACATTGGGATTTTGCTTTCCTAATTCGTGTAATCCTTCTCCAAATCCGTCTCTTGTTGCTTTCTTTCCAGTGGATATATAGTCTTGTAACATTATTTTTAATTTGATAAGTTTTTGATAAATGGTTTGAAAACGATTTAGTAGTCACCAAGTGTTTCTTCCAATTGGCCCAATGCATTGGCTAATTGTTCGTCGTTTGGTGCAGCACCATGCCATTTGTGGGTGCCAACCATAAAGTCTATTGGGAAGCCCATTTCTGTTTTAAGTAATACGCATACTGGTTTTCCTTTACCTAATCTTGATTTTGCTTCTTTAAGACCGCTGACCACTGCTGCCATGTCATTTCCATTTTCTATGGTCATCACATCCCAACCAAATGTTCTCCATTTTCCTTCTACATCACCTAAACTTAGTACATCTTTTGTGTCACCGTCTATTTGTCTACCGTTGAGATCTACTGTTACGATCATATTGTCTAACTTATTATGAGGAGCAAACATTGCCGCTTCCCACACTTGACCTTCTTGTAGCTCGCCATCACCTGTAAGTACAAAAACAGTTTTGTCATCTCCATCAAGCTTTTTACCCAAAGCCACACCAATGGCAACTGACATACCTTGTCCTAAAGAACCTGAAGCTATTCTGATACCTGGTAATCCTTCATGCGTAGCGGGGTGTCCTTGTAAGCGAGAGTTTAATTTTCTGAAAGTAGCCAATTCTGCCACTTCAAAGTAGCCACTTCTAGCCAAAGTACTATAGAATACAGGTGATATATGCCCATTGGATAAAAAGAAAACGTCTTCGCCAGCTCCTTTCATGTTAAAGGCTCTGTCGTGGTGCATGATTTCAAAATATAATGCTACAAAAAACTCTGCACATCCTAATGAGGCACCCGGGTGACCTGAAGCACATGCATGTACTTGTCGTAAAACATCCCGCCTTACTTGTGAAGCAACATTTTCTAAATATGTAATTTCTGGCATAAATTAAAGTTTTAATATTGATAAAGGAATCTAGATCTTTAGATAAGTTGAGGACAAAAATAGTGAAGGCAACCTTTGATTACAAAGATTGCCTTCATTTTTATTCAAATATCTTTTAACTTGTGAAAAGTCTTACGATTATTTGTTTACAGCGTCAACAAAACCTTGTCCAGCTTTGAATTTAACGGCTGTTTTTGCAGCGATACTAATAGTTTTGCCAGTTAATGGGTTTCTACCTTCTCTTGCAGGTCTTACACTTGAAGAAAATGTTCCAAATCCAACAAAAGCAGCTTTATCACCACCTTGTACAGATCCAATTATTGAGTCAAAAACAGCTGAAACAGCATCGCCAGCTTGTCCTTTAGTGATACCAGCTTTCTCAGCTACTGCATTGATCAAATCTCCTTTGTTCATGTTACTTAATTTAAAGATTTAAATGAAATTTTTTTTATAACGCACAAATGTAGAAACTCCTTATAAAATAAGCAATCTTTATGCAATATTTCTTTAATATAATTTAAAAAGACTGTCTTAATGTTATAGATATTGAATTATTAATATGAAAATTTGTGGTAATCTTATTTTTGAAAATCTACCCTATTCACTCATTACTTTCTATTTCTTCGAAAAGTATGTCCATCGTTAACACTTTTTCAAATAGACCTCCATATTTTTGGGCTTTTAGTCCATATGTTGTCATTAAGACCATCCATACTGACTTTTTGGTATCATTTGTCAGCTGATATTCTGCTTTTTTGTTTAATAAATTGATTTCATAATCACTTGTCATCAGAAACTCTTTATCACTAAATTTTATTTCTATTAGATTTATCACTTGATCTTTACGGTCTATAATAAGGTCAATTTGAGCTTTTGTATTGGACCACGCATAAATGTTGGATTGTACGGCTTGTATGCCTAACCCGGCTTTTATCTGTTGTATATGTTGAAAACAAGTTTGTTCAAATGCTAGACCAGCCCAAGCATACCAAAGAGGGGTATTGATATTATTTATCCAAAAATTAGCTGAACTAAGATTTTTTTCTACAAAGGTTTTGTGAAATAAAATATAATGATCACAAATCTTGTAAATTACATTTCGCTTGGTCTTTCCTGGTAGATAGTGGATACTAACAAAGTCAGATGCTATCAATTCTTCTAACAAATTAGAAAAACTTCCTCCATCACGAATGCCTAAAGATTTTGTAATTTCAGCTCTAAACATGCCTTTTTTCTTTTTAAAAAGCACATCTATAACTTCCATATGACGTTGATACTTTTTGAATAGAGATCGAAAAAGAAGTTGGTATTCATTTTTTACCAAAGCTTGCTTTCCAAAAAATATTTTGTCGATATTTTGTGAAGCACTAAGCCCCTTTTCTATCTTATTGAGATAATAAGGGATTCCTCCTAATGCCATATAACATTGTACAATTTGATAATCATCAAAATATATACTTTTTGATTCTAAGAATAACTTTGTTTCGGCAAGGTTAAAAGGAGCTAATTTGATAATTTCCGTTACACGATTGTAAAATCCACCAGCATTATTTATAAAGGTTTTAATCATCCAAGATGCAGCTGATCCACATACTATTAACTTAATATCGTTTCTAGCACTTGCCCATTTATTCCAAAATAAATCTAAAGCAGCTGTCAAATCTGAAGCTTGGGTGTCCATCCACGGTAATTCATCGATAAACACAATTTTCTTTTCCCTTTCGTCCTTTTCTAAAAGTGATTTGAGTTGGTCAAATGCCTCGATCCATGATTTAGGCATGTCACTTTCCTCATAATAAGGACTTTGACGCAATGAAGAGTGAAAGCCTGCCAATTGAACAATCAATCGGTCATCATTAAGCCCCGAAGTGTAAAAACTAAATTCGCCTTTGAAATACGATCTTATAAGGAATGTTTTCCCTGTTCTTCTTCTACCATATACAGCAACAAACTCCGAATTTTGAGATTCGACTAAGTGTTTTAGTCTCTTTTTTTGATTCTTTCTCCCAATTATCTCCATACTTTTCCTTCAAGAATAGTTACAAAGTTACATTAATTCTATTTTAATGCTGTAAATATATTTATTATTAAGCATTAATTCACTATTTATGTAGTTTAATGCTGTGTATTTTGGAATATTTATAGCATTAAATTCATATTTATTAATTATAATGCTGTAAAAGTATAATATTTATAGCATTATCTCAGCAAAAGAACCAAATAGTGCTGCAGTAAGCTAATAAAATTAGCATTAACTTCTGATATAAATATTTATCTACCAGATTACATCTTCTATATCAACTTTTACCATCCCCAGCGGATTAAGCGCATTGACCAAATGGATTTTGTCATATTCATGAAGTTGATCAATATGGATCGTTTTTTCTTGAATTTTTCCTTTTGTAAGTAAATGACTTCTCATCACTCCATTTAATAGGTTACTATCTGGCGTAAACAGCAAACCATCTTTTTCTAAAATGATATTGTAGTAATAGGCGTCTGTGATATGACCATTAGGATTGACGATGATGATTTCATCAGCAGTATCCATTTGTGCAAAAAGAACATCTATTTCTGGTCTCTCCACCTTTTTGTAGGTATAATTGATTGGATTTTTAGAATAAACGATCTTAAGTGAACGAATATCCCTTCGATGGTAAGGTTGATAATCTATAGAAATGATACTTTCATTGTACATTACTCTACATTTATATTCTTTATCAAGATCAAGATGATTGGGCTCGATGACCTTCTTTAAGTCTATGTTCTTAAATTTAACATAATGTGCATTGCACGTTGTGTTTAGTCTTGAATTATGGTAATTTATCAATCGTGGTTTACCCTTTAGGATTCGAATACTTTCTACAAACATGGTATTCATTTACTTCCTTCAAAGATATAATTTGATTATTAAATTAAAAGAAAACATTCCAAATTTTATCTAATAAAGCTTGGTTGGCAAATCCTAAATAAGCGACGATTGCCAAATTGAATAAGTAAAAGACCAAACCAATCAAATATGGTTTATAGGTTTTTTGAGTGAAAAACTCAACAACAAAAAGTATAATCCACAAACCTAATCCCACAAAAACACCAGGTAGGTTGAGCCTAGCAAATGCAGGGTCTAAAAACGGAATGACGCTCATCACCATAAATCGAGCATGATAGGCTGTTTTTTTTCGAAAATACATAGCCAAACCGTAAAGCACTATAAAAGAAGGCACGTCAAATAAATTTGCTGCAAAAACGGGTAAGTTCTTTGCTCGGCTTTGGTCTTGATTAATTATCATCAATAAAGAAATAAACAAGAACGCCACCACCAAGTAAGAAGCTTTGCCAATAAAACGATGCCATTTAATCTTCTTTTTTACAATCAAAATTGGCTGGATGACTAGCATCAATAACCAAAGCATCATCATAAATGTATGAAAATGAGTTATATTGGTAATAGTGATAGGTACATTGCCAATTGGACTAATAACATTCTCAAAATTAGGAATATGACTGAAATAGCTTTGGTTAAAGCAATAGATTATTAACACAGCAACGGCAATGAAGAAATAGGGGAAGTATTTGTATGTTTTTTCCATGATTTGTTTTAAAGTTTAATACAATGTTTCTACCCACCACTTCGCAAAACCTTGCCACCAAGATGAATGGCTACCAATACCAGCCGCAGTCATCGACAAAGCAACCACAACATAAAAGCCTAAAGGAAAGGCTGATTTTTTATTTTTAATATCCATTACCAACCAAATGATGGGGACAATAGTCGTACAAATCAACATAGTAATACCACCAACTGGACCTGGCAAGCCAAGAAAAGCAAACAAAAATCTACCTAAACCTGGTCCCAGGATGGCAAAACCAGTACATGCCATAAAACGCATATGAAACCCCACATTTTTTCTATAAATCATAGCAAATGCAAAAGTTAATCCAAGAAAGATGATATCAATTGTCCCTCCTAAAGGCATCTGAGCAAATGCGTCAGCCTGAGACATTTTTTTGATATTTCTAAAATAACTTTCTTTGGCCACAAAGAACAAAGAAGCTAAAAACAATGGAAAAATGATATACGAAAGCTTTCCAATGAATCTGTGTAGTTCGTATTTTTTAACCCTTATCAAATATGCCTGGCCAACAAGCATCAATATCCAAGCCATAGACAACATTCCATGTACATGATACACCCACCCAAAATTCTCAAAAGTTGGAAAATGAATGAGATAGGTTTTGTAAAAACCCAAATTTGTAATAATGAAAATGGCTACAAAAAAGTAGAGAAGACGGTTTTGAAGAGCTTTTTCCATATTTGATAATAATTTTTATGTGTAAAACATTTTTATTAAGAATGCTTTTTAGATTTACAAGCCAATGAATTTATCTTTTGCTGTAGGCTCTTTTAACCCAGAATACGCATTAGACTTTATTCGAAAGGAAATTAGGCAAAATATTAGTGAAGCACGAAAATTTTCATCCGCAGATGCAGCCTAAGTTGCATAGAGGACGGAAAATTGAGTACTGAAACTAATATGAAGCGTAATTTACTTGCAGTTAATTTCTAATACGTAGTCTGGGTTTAATCTCCATTTCACAGATACGTTGCCTATTAACATCTGTATCAAAAATTCTAATAAATATCATTTCAAAGTTAATTTGTTCATCAAAAAATATTTAATGAATTGATTAATTGATGATTTCCACCTATTATTTGGTCACTTTGAATGAGCAAGTGGTAAAATGAAGATATTGGCTTTTTACATTTTTTCCTTAAATGATAAAAAGCCAACATTAGGTACTTCATGGTTCCAAGATACGGTATTACAAAACATACCCAAACCTCAAAACAACAAACTTCGGTGCTTCCAAAGACAAACCAACCACATATTTCCTATTAAAGTCCAGAAATGCACCTAACGACATGCCAGGGTCTCTTTCCTTAAACTCAGTACCATCTAAGGTCTCATTATAGGCAGTATAACCAACTAATCCATTGATATAAAAACGGATATCATCTTTTGGATTGAAATATAGCCTTAATCCTGCCAAAGCACTTATCGAATTAATTGATCCTTGTCTTCCAGAAATAAATGATCCTTTAATTCTTGAATAAATGTAGGCAATTTGACCCTCTAGGCCGAAATATGAGTTCAAGGGCTGATGTCCATTTAATGACAAACTGATACCAATACCCCCATCAAGTATTGGAGCGGCTATTCCTATATTAGGTTGTAAAGATGCTTTGGAGGCTTGAGCAAAGGAACCTAAGTGAAATCCTATAACTAGAATAATTATTAATAAAACGGATTTTATTCCCTTCATTTTTAATGCTTAACCAAAATAAACTGAACATCAATTAACAAATATAAAATTATTTAAACTAAACACAAAAAATAATTTGACGGGTATCTTGCTGTAACAAATTAAAGAATTGAATTATCTTTGCATAAATGTAAAAATTGTTAGTTAATTAAATAGTAATGACCAATAAACTCTACACAGCTGATTACCTTTTTATAGACAAAAAGTTTGTTACAGATCAAGTCATAGTCAAAGATACTTTTGGTAAAATAGTCGACATCATTCCCTCGAATGCAGTAGAAGATTCACAAGTTATTAGGTTGAAAGGTGCCATTATCCCTGGATTGATCAATACACACTGCCATCTGGAGTTATCACACATGAAAGGAAAGGTTGATACGGGTACCTCCCTTTTACCTTTTTTGAATAATGTAGTTTCTTTTAGGAATATTGATCAAGATATCATTAATCAAGCCATTATTGATGGTGATTTAGAAATGTATAAAAATGGTATTATGGCCGTTGGTGATATCTCTAATAAGGCAGATACAGCGATGGTAAAATCTAAGAGTAAAATAGCTTACTATACTTTTGTGGAAAATTTTGACTTTTTACAAGATACGATGGCAGAATCAACTTTTACTCAGTACAAAGATGTTTTTGACCAACAAAGTGATATTGGGCATAATAAAAAATCCATGGTGCCTCATGCTCCATATACCGTAAGTAAATCGTTATTTGAAAAAATAAAATCCTTCAATCCTGATCAATGTACCATCAGTGTGCACAACCAAGAGACGCCTGAAGAAAACATGCTCTTTATGGCTAAAACTGGACAATTTATTGATTTCTACAAAAGGTTTGGATTTTCTATGGATACATTTGAGCCAATGGGACAAACCGCGATCCACTACCTACTACAGAATCTCAATCGAAATAATAAAGTGCTCTTTGTACACAATACCACGACTACAAAAGCAGATATTGAGGCTGCTCAAATATGGAATCCTAAAGTATATTGGGCCAGTTGTCCAAATGCTAATTTATATATTGAAAATAGACTTCCCAATTATCAGTCATTTTTAGACTCCAATGCTAAAGTCACTTTGGGAACAGACAGCTTGACCTCCAATTGGCAATTGTCCATCATTGATGAAGTCTTAGCTATCCAAAAATATTGTAGTTACGTCCCTTTAGAAGTGTGTCTCCAATGGGCTACTATCAATGGTGCAGAAGCATTAAGTTACGATGATTTTCTTGGAAGTATCACCATCGGTAAACAACCAGGTCTTGTAAATATTGACGTTGAGAAAAGAGCCGATAAATATGTATTGAAATCTTCTAATGTTCAAGTGATCTAATTTTATCAGGGCTACGCCCCTTTATCTGGGATTTTGTTTTGCCTTTTTATGCAGAAGCAGGGCACTACCCCTTTGCTAATTGAACTCATTGTTGCTTCAGTCAATTGAACTCATTGCGGCTTTGCCAATTGAATTGATTGCGGCTTCAGCCAATTGAACTCATTGGATCAAAGATCAAAAGGATCTTCTTCTCCAACAATACCACTCATATCAATCTCACCAGTATTGATTTTAGACGGACGCGTAATAATTGCACCTGAACTAAAAGGATCCGGATTGAACAAGTTTTCTGCAGGATCTTTAAATCCACCTATACCGCTATTGAAGAATCCATCATCATCCCTATTATCAAACTTAACGTATTCTCCTATGAATTTTAGATTGACTGTACCAAGGCCACCATTTCTATGTTTAGATACGATCACCTCTGCTAGATCCCGTGGCCCGTCATAGTCTCCGCCCTCTTCCAAGGCATAATATGCAGGACGATACAAGAAAGTAACAATATCCGCATCTTGTTCGATAGCTCCCGACTCCCTCAAATCCGAAAGCTGAGGTCTTTTCTCTCCCCCTCTGGTTTCTACTGCTCTTGACAACTGTGATAAGGCAATAACTGGTACATGTAGTTCCTTTGCCAAACCTTTAAGAGCTCGAGAGATGCTCGAAATTTCTTGTTCTCTATTTCCTCTTTTATCATTGGGAGCACCTGTCATCAACTGCAAGTAGTCGATGATGATGAGCTCAATGCCGGCATTTTGTTTTAATCTTCTACATTTTGCACGAAGTTCAAAGATATTGATGGCAGGAGTGTCGTCTATATATATTGGTAAGTTACTCAATACATCTGTCGCAGCATGCAATCTTTTCCACTCCGAATCGTCCAATTGCCCATTACGAAGTTTGGTACTATTGACTTCAGATTCTCCAGACATAATCCTTTGTGCTATTTGGGTAGAAGCCATTTCTAAAGAAAAGATAACTACTGCCTTGCCAGCCTTTGCTGCATTTTTGGCCATACTCAACGTAAAAGCGGTTTTACCCATCGCAGGACGAGCCGCAATGATGATCAAATCTGATGATTGCCATCCATTGGTCATTTTATCAAGATCTCTAAATCCAGTTGGTACTCCTGTTAGTTCTCCACCTCGTTGACTAATTGCTTCGATCTCTTTTTGAGCTTTTATTACCAAGGTTTGGAGAGATTCGTACCCAGTGTTTAAGTTTTCATCAGTTATACTGTAAAGGCCCTTTTCTGCCTCGTCCAATATTTCAAGCACATCCATCGTATCCTCGTAAGAGTTTTTGATGACTTGTGTTGACACTTTTATCAATTCTCTTTGAATAAATTTTTGAGCGATAATGCGCGCATGAAACTCAATATTTGCAGAACTCGAAACTTTATTCGACAAATCCACAAGGTAAGATACACCACCTATCTCCTCTAGAATACCATTTTTCTTAAGTGCTTCATGCACTGTCAATAAATCTATAGCTTGTGACTTTGCAAAAAGCTCCTCCATCAAACCATACAGTTTTTGATGCTTATCAAGATAAAAACTCTTTGTACGTAATATTTCAATAACAGACGGCATAGCATCCTTATCTATTAAAATTGCTCCAAGTATGGCTTCTTCCAATTCCACAGCTTGGGGCTGCACTTTACCAGTAAGTAATTTGTCGAGATCATAATCTCCCCTTACTGCTGATAAAGCTCCTCCTGTGATTGATTTTAGCCTTGTAGGTCCGTCTGACATATTTAAATAAAAAATATAAAAGTAATTTATAATATAATAACAAGCGTCACAAAGCTAATAGTTCCAAAGTATTTTCAAAACCATTGTTTTTAACATTTGAGTGTTGAAAGTGTGTGTAAAGATTTTATATTAACATGAAACAAAGATATACATATTAAATTAAAAATATATGTGAATTATCTGCAATGTATTTATCATTAAATATATGCCAATTATTGTTAAATTAAAGAAAATCATAATTTCAAACTAATCATCATACGTTGTTGAAAAAAATATAGATAAGAATATTGTACTAATTAATTTGTAAGAGAAAATCTACAATGACAAAAATTGACCAATCACAACCCCTCCATCCACTTTTTGCACCGAAAGACCTGTATAAGCATACTCTTCATTTAATATCTGAATAAAAGTCACTGCCCCATTTTCTCTATCAACAGTGATCTCAAAAACACAATTTTCTTTTACCTTTAGTTTAAATGATTTCTTAGGGAATACAACTTTCTTAAGTTCCAATCCGCACAGCTCATCATACACCGTGTGATAAGGCAGTATGGCTTTCAACAGCAAAAATCCTTCTCGCATCCCAATATTGGGTATAAAGATGGTCTTATTGCTACTTTCATAGCCTATCAGTTCTTTGTATGTGCGTCCACCTTCATATTTTTGAATCAACTCAAATGATTCATTATCTTCATTAATTTTTACATTTTCCAAAGCAACAGGGCTATAGATCGCTTCACTTGTATTCGTGTCCATTCTCACCGCAAATGCTTTTTTAGGTTCCATTGCTTTATAATACGTAGACAAGTAATTTTCAATACCAACAGAAGGATCTAAGGTTGGAAGCTCGAAATCCAGTAAAAACCCGCCAAATACATATCCCTCCTGCGTTTGATTTTTTACTTTTACCCATTCACCTTCTATGCCTTCTACCTCCAGTTTGATGCCTGTTTTTTCTTGTATCTCTACCTTGTCATTGTATTTTACCAATTGGATGATATCGCCTTTTAAGTCAGGTGTTGATCTCATATTCATCCCAGATAAAGCGGCAACATAGCTGTATTTTTTGGCATTTGATTGATTTGCTTCTTGAATTAAAGCTTGGTCAACGGATTCTCTTTCAGCTACTTTTTCTGTCGCTTCATTTTTACAAGAAAAAACAAAACCTGCTGCGATAAAGAGTAGAATAAGTTGATATTTATAGAAATTCATTTATGATTTAGTTTGAACATTTCGATAAAAGTAACACAAATCTAGTTAAAACATAATGTTCCTCTTTTTTAATTCTTCTCCTCTTTAACATCAAAAACATCCCTCAGCCCTGACCCTAAAAGAATAAATGCAAAAACCAATGGAGAGCGCAGCGACCAATACTATCACATTAATTTTTAATTCTTATAAGTGAGTTAATTAATTATTAACAATATATCAGAAATACAATCGTTAAAAAACAGATAGACGCAAAGAGAAAGAAGAAGAGATAAAATACTGGAAAACTATGACAATTGTTAATGAAAATAGCTTGTAATATTTTATTAATTTTTATTTTACATACTCAATAGCAGAACATAGATATTGAATATATAAAATTTAAAAGAGATCCTTTAGTCTTAGAATATAAAAGAATTGACTTTCTAAAAGATTCTCTACAAAAAATCAATGAATTTTCTCACGTTTCTACAACAGCTATAATAGCAAAAAGAATGATTTTTTATGATGATCAATCAACTTTCTGTAATAAGTACACTGAATTAGTTCCTTTGGAATTAAAAGACATAGAAAGGAATATTTGTTTAGTTTGTAAAGAAGACATAATTCGAACACAAATCCGAAATAAATATAAGAATTTATTTGAGTCTGAAAAATACAAGAAATTAGTTTATTCGTATTTAAAATGAACATAAAAGAACTTTAATTCTTTTCCTCCTTCACATCAAAAACATCCCTCAGCCCCGACCCTAATAAATTAAATGCCAACACAAGTAATGAAACCATAACAGCAGGTGCCACAGCGATGACGATGTTACCACTCAAGGCATAACCATAATTTTCATTAAGCATATTTCCCAAAGATGGGGTAGGAGGATTAATGCCAAAGCCTAAATAACTCAACCCAGCCTCGATTAGTATGGCTGAAGCAAAGTTAGCAGCGGTAATGACTAAGATAGGTCCTATTATATTGGGTAAAATGTGTTTTAGAATAATTTTATTTTCTGTTTGACCTAATGCTTTGGCGGCAGAGATGTAAAGCATTTCTTTCGTTTCTTTGACTTGTCCACGCACCAAACGGGCTACATCTACCCACATGGTAAGACCAATGGCCAAAAAAATGATGTGCATACCTCGTCCTAATGCCAATACGATGGCAAACACCAACAAAAGTGTAGGTATAGCCCAAGTCACATTGACAAAATACATCACTACACTATCTATCCATCCGCCATAATATCCGCCTAAAGCTCCTATCGTGACACCTATAAGTAATGATACCAACACAGCCAACAGCCCAGCCATCATAGATACCCTAATACCTAATATCAATCGGCTACTGATCGACCTACCATAGCGATCACTACCCAACCAAAATGTCTTTGTGTAAATATGATCTTTCTTGATTTTTGCAATATTTTCAGTTTCATTTGCAGATGAAGAAGCAGAATCTAGTATCTGCGTAAAGGGTATGACTTTATTCCTTCCATTGATGACAATAAGGGCTTGATCACTTTCAAAATAGATGCTGTCAAAGGGTTGTTCGATATACTTTTTGGGATAACCTGACCACCATGAAGAGGTTGCGTCTTCGCCTACATCATTTGGCATCCTCAGTATTTGGCTAGATTCTCCTGCTTTTAGTAAGGCTAGATCAGGTAGCTGATTGTTGGCATCGGGAGAATTGTCTGAGATGAAGAGATAAGCAAAAAGAGATAGAAAACTCATTAAGATAATAAAGAATAAACTCACCAAAGTAACTTTTGATTTACTCAGCTTGTATATAAATTCTTCAAATAATGTCGAGTCTTGTCTTCGCAAAAAGTAATAATTTAGATATTTAAGTAATATAATTCATATCCATTAAAAAGCTAATAGCTCACAGCTAAAAAACTACTTTTGAATTTTAAGACTAAGATCTAGACTACCTGCGCTATGTGTCAAAGCACCAACAGAGATAAATTGTACGCCTGTTTCAGCTATTTTACGAATAGAGTGGAGCGTTACCCCACCTGAAGCTTCTGTTTCAAATCTATTATTTACAATAGCTACAGCTTCTCTTAAAAGTGGCAATTCAAAATTATCAAACATAATCCGAGTAATTCCGCCTGCTTCCATTACTTCATGTACTTCTACCAAATTTCTCACTTCCACTGTGATGCCAAGATCTAATTTGTTTTTTTGTAAATATTTATGTACTTTAGCTATGGCTTTTTTGATACTACCACAAGCATCTACATGATTATCTTTGATCATAATCCAGTCATATAGCCCATCTCTATAGTTTTGACAACCACCTATTCTTACTGCCCATTTTTCCATAAATCGCAATAAGGGAGTTGTCTTTCGTGTGTCCAAAATTTTTGTTGGTAAATCTTCAAGCTCTGTGGCATATCTACTACTTATGGTAGCAATTCCACTCATTCTTTGCATCATATTAAGCACTAATCTCTCACCTTTTAATAGAGCTTGAGCATTGGCTATCACCTCAAAAGCAATATCACCTTCACCAATATCTTCACCATCTTTTATAAATGTAGTAAATTGAGTATTGGGATCCAATTTTTTAAAAACCCTTTCAGCAAACTCTACTCCCGCGATCACACCCACATCCTTGACCTTCAAAAGTGCTTTTTTCACAATCGAAGCATCTACACATGCTAAAGAGGTATGGTCACCCTCTCTCACATCTTCATATAGTGCATCCTCTATAAATTTGTCCAATATTTTATCGTCTATTCCTATCATTACTTTATTGTTTAACAACTTATTTTATCAATTCTTTTTTGATGTCTACCTCCCTCAAAAGATGTACTCAAAAACTTTTCTAACATTCTTCCAGCCAATATCTTACTTGCAAATCGAGCGGGTATACAGATGATATTCGCATCATTGTGCAGCCTCACCACCTCAGCTACTTCTACATTCCAACACAGTGCTGCTCTGATACCTTGATGCTTATTGGCTGTCATACAGACCCCATTGGCACTGCCACAGATCAATACCCCAAAAATTGCCTTACCCGTTTCTACATCAGTGGACACTGGATGAGCAAAATCTGGATAATCAACTGAAGTTGTAGAATCGGTACCCTTGTCATCAACAAGATATCCCAACTTTTTTATTTTTTTGACTAAGTAGTTTTTATGGTCTACTCCTGCATGGTCACATCCTATGGCTATTGTCTTCAAGTTTGCTTTATTTGTGATTAGTTATGTAAAATTAAATAAAAAAACCTCAACTTCCTTGATTTTTTTGCAAAGGTAAGATTAATAAGGTTAGGTTTTAAGCGATAGGTTATAGATATTGGATTTTTTTGGAAATATGAAATTTTTTACGAAATGCTAAATTACTGATTTTCATTATTTAAAGTAGTTCGTGTGAGATAGTTGATTTCATATGTAAAATGCCATCTTTGCCATCTACCTAGTTATTAACTTAATTCATGTTATTTAGACATCATCTAAATAATTTTAAATCTTAATCAGTTATAGTTGAAAACTGTTTAAATTATATATTTTTGTCCTCAAAACCACTTAGGATTTAAATTGAATTTTAGAATATATTGATAATCAGATTATTAAAAATAAATAGGATGATATCCAGATTTAGGAAGTTACCAGTTTTAATTATTTTAGGATTATTTCTTTTAGGAATAACTAATGTTTACGCACAGCCATCTCCTGATGCAGGTAAAGTATTGTTCACAGCCAATTGTGCTTCTTGTCATGCTAAAGACATGAAGTCAGCTTTGACAGGTCCAGCACTTGGAGGCGCTGAAGCTAATTGGGATACAAAAGAAAACTTGTATGCTTGGATAAGAAACTCCCAAGGAATGATCCAACAGGGTCATCCGAGAGCAGTAGAGTTGTGGAATAAGTACAAGCCTACAGTTATGACCGGTTTTCCTGATCTTACAGATGATGAAATTGCATCAATGCTGTTATATATAGATGGTGTTTATGCAGGAACATATCCTCCTAAGGCTGCAGGTGCTCCAGCAGGAGCCGGAGCTGTAGTTGATGAGCCAAAAGGATCAAATTTATGGTCGTATGGTCTTATAATTTTATTCCTTGCTGGATTATCGTATATATTATTTAGAATTTTAGGCAATTTAAATCAATTATCAGCTGCCAAAGATGGAGTAGATTATGATAAACCTTCTTTAATGAAAGTGTTGACTTCTAAAGGCCTTGTTACTTTCTTGTTATTTTGTCTTGTTATTTTCGGGGGTTACACCACAGTAAACAGAGCAATAAACCTTGGAAGACAGCAAGGATATGAGCCTGATCAACCGATCAAATTCTCACACGTCACACATGCGGGCTTAAATAAAATAGATTGTCAGTATTGTCATGATGGTGCTAGAAGATCAAAACACAGTGTCATTCCTGCAACTAATACATGTATGAATTGCCATAGTGCTATAAAAGTGGGATCTCAATATGGTACAGCTGAAATTACAAAGATATTTGCTTCTATAGGTTACGATCCATTGAATAATAAGTATATCGAAAATTATGAAAAAATGCCTGAAGATTCGATTAAGGCAATTTTCACAGCATGGATGACAGATGCTTATGTTACAGATAAAGGTATTGCCGCTATTGATGCTGATGGTGAGGAATTGGTGGATAACCAATGGCGTGATATAAAAAAATCTTTGACCAACGAACAAAAGAAAACTATACCGGGTCCAATTGAATGGGTGAAAATCCACAATCTACCTGATCATGCTTATTTCAATCACGCTCAACATGTAGCTGTAGGAAAAGTAGCATGTCAAACATGTCACGGAGCTGTAGAGAAAATGGAGGTAGTAAAACAATACTCTCCGTTGTCTATGGGTTGGTGTATAAACTGTCATAGAGAGACGGAAGTTAAGTTTTCTGAAAATGATTACTATAAGAGTTATGAACAATTTCATACAGAGATCAAAGAAGGTAAACGTACTAAAGTAACTGTAGCCGATATAGGAGGATTAGAATGTCAAAAATGTCATTACTAATCGATAAAGGAATTTATTTAAGAATAAAGGAATAACAAGCATAATGGATAAGATGCAAAACAATAATATCTGGGTTGGAATCAAAGATTTAGAGCAAGACCCAAGTTTTATAGAAGAATCTGGTTTAGAGACATCACTAATTGAGCAAATAGCTGATTCGAAAAATGAAGAAGTTTTTGCCTCAAACAGGAGAGATTTTCTTAAATTTTTAGGCTTTGGTTTAGGTGCAGCTACTATTGCGGCAGGTTGCGATATCCCAGTCAAAAGAGCGCTACCTTATGTGATTAAACCAGATACGATTGTACCTGGGATTGCCAATTATTATGCTTCTTCTTATATCGATGGAGGTGAATTTGCATCAATTTTAGTAAAAACTAGAGATGGAAGACCAATCAAGATAGAAGGTAATGATTTAGCTCCTTCGGGTTGGGGTACTACCTCGGCAAGAGTCCAAGCGTCAGTTATTAGTTTGTATGATACGAATAGACTTACGGGTCCACAAAAATCTGAAGCTGGTAATTTAAGTCTTACGACTTGGAAAGATCTTGACACTAAAGTAAAATCAGCTCTTGCCACTGCATCAGGTATCAGAATCTTACAAATCAGTAATACTAGCCCAACAGCTAAGAAAGCACAAGCTGAGTTCATTGCAAAATATCCTTCTGCTAAAGTAGTAAATGTAGATCATTCAAATTACTCAGGAATTTTGGATGCGAATTTGGCAGACTTTGGCTCAAGAATGATTCCTTCATATCATTTTGATAAAGCTGAGGTAATTGTAAGTTTTGACGCGGACTTTTTAGGTACATGGGTTATGCCCACCAAATTTGCTTCTGATTACGCTCAAATGCGTAAAATCACAGACCTTAGTAAGGCAAAAATGTCTAGACATATACAAGTTGAGGCAGGAATGTCATTATCAGGCTCAAATGCTGATAATAGAATACTTGTAAAACCTTCTGAGCAAGGTGTAGCAGTAGGTCATTTATATAACTTGATAGTAGGTGGAGGAGCTCCTGTCACTGGTCTCAATGATAAAGCAAAAGCATCTTTAGCAAAAGTTGCAAGCCAATTAAAGAATGCTTCCGGAAAATCTATTGTTGTTTCTGGATCTAATATTCCAGCTGAACAACAAATGGTCAATGCGATCAATAATACACTAGGTAACTATGGTACTACAATCGACACATCAAATGCAATATTAACCAAGCAAGGCAGTGAAAAAGATTTTGATGCATTATTAAATGAGATGAAATCTGGTGCTGTAGATGTATTGATTATAGATGGTGCTAATCCAGTATATAGCCATGCAAAAGGTTTACAATTTGCAGAAGCTTTGAAAAAAGTTAAGACAAAAGTAGCTTTTGGGCTTTCAAAAGATGAAACTAATATACTTTGTGATTTCATAGCCACAAAACCTCACTTCTTAGAAAGCTGGGGTGATGCACAGCCTACATCAACTACTTTGAGTTTAGTACAACCTACAATAGCACCATTATTTAATAGTAGACAAGTAGAATCATCTTATTTGACTTGGTCAGAAAGTCCGTCTACAGATATTTTTGAATATATAAAGGCTACATGGGCAGAGACAGCATTTAAAGCGCAGACTGATTTTGCTACTGTTGATGCATTTTGGGATAATGCTTTACAGCTAGGTGTTATGTCTACAATTGGAGGTGCAGCAGCATCTTTTGGTGGCGGCACTATTGATTTCAGCGCTGTAACAAAGGTATCAAATGCCCCGTTGGAAATTAGCTTCAAAGAGTCTATAAGCCTAGGCAACGGACAATATGCTACCAACCCTTGGTTACAAGAAATGCCAAATCCAATAGATAGAACATCTTGGGGTAATTATCTTGCAGTACCTGTGAATTTTGACGGTGACTCAAGCATGGTAGGCCTTAATGGATTGAAAGATGGAGACTTGGCTAAACTTACCATTAATGGAAAAGAGTTTACAGTACCTGTTATTCAACAATTTGGTCAAATGCCTGGAACTGTGAGCATTAATCTAGGTTATGGTAGAACAGAAGCTGGAGCTTGCGGTACAGGTTTAGGTATCAGTTTGATTCCTTTTTTGACGGATAATAATGGATACGCACAAAACTTCAGTTCTAAAGTGCAAGTATCTAACAAAATTGGTAAAGAAGAAGAGTTTTCTTGTGTACAGTACCATCATACTTACGGTGTAAAAGGTAAAGACAATGATACTGGACAAATGATCAACGCTGATGAAGCGGCAACAGTATTCTTTGATTATTTTACTGGAATCAAAGGATTTCAGGGTTCATTGACGGATAGGTCTGTAATGTATACATCTAATCTTGCTGACATAAAAGCCAATGCGGCAGAGTTAGACAAGAAAAGGAAGCATGCACAATACCTGAATAGCAAACAGATATATGGTGGACATGATGATTTATACAACAATGGTCATCACTGGGGAATGCACATCGATCTTAATGCTTGTATTGGATGTGGTGCTTGTACTGTAGCTTGTATGTCAGAAAACAATGTACCGATCGTAGGTAAGAAAGAAGTTTCAAGACATCACGAGATGACTTGGTTGAGAATAGACAGATATTATTATGGTGATGTAGAAAATCCAAATACGGTGTATCAACCTATGATGTGTCAACATTGTGATAATGCACCATGCGAGAATGTTTGTCCAGTGAATGCCACTAACCACTCTTCTGAAGGATTAAACCAAATGACATACAACAGATGTATTGGTACAAGATATTGTGCAAATAACTGTCCTTACAAAGTAAGAAGATTCAATTGGTTTGACTATACTACCGCTGATAGTTTTCCAGCTAACCAATATAAGAAATTTGGTGAAGAACTTACTTTCGGAGCTGAAAATTTGACAAGAATGGTATTAAATCCAGATGTCACAGTAAGATCAAAAGGAGTTATCGAAAAATGTAGTTTCTGTGTACAGAGAATACAAGAAGGAAAATTAACAGCCAAAAAAGAGCAGAGAGTTCTTAGAGATTCAGATGTAAAAACGGCATGCCAAACTTCTTGTCCAACTGGAGCGATTACTTTTGGAGACTCTAATAATAAAGAAGGAGCATTGCATGCGAAACTAGAACTACCATTAAACTTTATATCTCTCGAAGAAATCAACGTTAGATCTTCAGTGAACTATACAATGAAGGTAAATAATAGAGATAAAAGCTTAGATGCTTAATTGTTAAAATATTTTTGAGAAAGAAGAAAAAGATAAATAAATGAGTGCACCAGTAAGTCCAATGAGACATGTCTTAGTAACAGGGCATAAGACTTATCATCAGATCACGGAAGATCTAATTTCACCTACTGAAAAGACGCCACCGTTAGCATGGGTAATAGGGTTTATCATCTCAGCTACATTACTAGGGGTATTTGTATTCACAGTGGGATGGACGATCTATATGGGTACAGGTACTTGGAACTTAAACAGAACAATTGGATGGGGTTGGGATATTACCAACTTCGTTTGGTGGGTTGGTATTGGTCACGCGGGTACGCTTATCTCAGCTATCTTATTAATCTTCAGACAAAAATGGAGAACAGGGGTAAACCGAGCGGCTGAGGCCATGACCATATTTGCGGTAATTTGTGCGGGGCAGTTTCCTCTAATTCACATGGGTAGAATTTGGATGGCTTTCTTCATTTTCCCATACGTGAATACAAGAGGTCCTCTTTGGCCAAACTTTAATTCACCACTTTTATGGGACGTTTTTGCGATTAGTACTTATTTCACAGTATCTTTATTATTTTGGTACACAGGTCTGGTACCCGATTTTGCTACAGTGAGAGACAGAGCTAAAGGTCTCAGAAAAAAGATATATAATTTCTTATCATTTGGATGGACAGGCTCGGCAAAACATTGGCAAAGATGGGAGTCTTTATCCCTTATCTTAGCAGGTTTATCTACTCCATTAGTTCTTTCAGTTCACACGATCGTATCTTTTGACTTTGCTACTTCAATCATTCCAGGTTGGCACACCACCATCTTTCCTCCTTATTTCGTAGCTGGAGCGATTTTCTCTGGTTTTGCTATGGTGCAAACATTGATGCTCGTAACTAGGAAATTGCTTAAACTAGAAGATTATATCACAATAGAGCATATCGAATCTATGAACAAAGTAATCCTATTGACAGGAACAATAGTAGGGGTAGCTTATATTACAGAATTATTTATTGCATGGTATTCTGGATATGTTTATGAGCAATATGCATTTTTCAATAGAGTATTTGGTCCATATTGGTGGTCATATTTCGGAATGATGTTTTGTAATGTTTTGTCTCCCCAATTGTATTGGAAAAAATCTTGGAGACGAAATCTAAAATTAACATTCTTTTTATCAATTGTAATTAATATTGGAATGTGGTTTGAGAGATTTGTTATCATTGCGACTACATTGGCAAGAGACTATATACCTTCATCTTGGAGTTATTATTCACCTTCTTGGGTAGAAATAGGTATTTTCATAGGATCTATTGGACTGTTCTTTACATGTTATTTAATATTCAGTAGAGTTGCTCCAGTAGTAGCAGTAGCTGAAATTAAATCAATATTAAAAACATCTGGTGATCAATATGTAGGCAAGAATGCTATTCATCATCACGATCATGGTGGTAAGCACGAAGAAGTAGAAGCTTCACATTAATTTATAAATTTGTAAGTAAAGAAAATAGTATAAAGATGGCAGTAGCATCACACAAAGAAATAATTTATGGGTTGTACGACGATGAGCAAGATTTACTTAAAGCGGTAAAAAAGGCTAATGAATCACATCTCGACATAATGGATGTATATTCTCCATTTCCAGTTCATGGTTTAGATCCACTTTTAGGTTTAGAAGAATCTAGATTACATATTGCAGGTTTTGTGTACGGTATGATTGGTTTTTTGACAGCATTTCTTGGTATGTCTTGGGTATTTACAAAGGATTGGCCTATAATTTTTGGAGGTAAGCCATATTGGTCTGTACCTGCTTTTATTCCAATTGTGTTTGAAATGACAGTTTTATTTGCAGCAATAGGTATGGTTGTTTCATTTTACATTGTATGTGGGCTAGGTCCTGGTGTTACAAATGCTTATCTTGATGATAGAATTACAGATGATAAGTTTTGTATTGCCTTTAACAAGGCTGAAGTGAGTGAAAGTGCAGCGGAAGCATTTTTTAAATCATCTGGTGCTTCGGAAGTAAGTCATAAGATAATTTAGTAAGAGTTTAAAAAAAAGACTAAATGAAAAAATATAATCAAATAGTATTTCCTTTAATTATTGGTTTAATAATTTCTTTATCTGCCTGTCAACAGGCTGGTAAGAATTCAACAGGAAGTGAATACATACCTGATATGGCTCATGGGGTAGCTTTTGAAGCTAATTTATACAGCTATTACTACCAAAACACATGGGGCACTGAAAGCGAAAAACATAAAATGTCTTCTCCAAGAATGCCGGTAAATGGTTCTAGACCGAGAAGTCAAGCTACGGATGCACTAGCAATGGCAAATAAAGGGATGTCTTCTCACCAAGGTATATCTATTCCAGTGAATGGGTCTGTTCCTTATTATTATGCAAATACAGAAGAAGATAGATTGAGAGCAATGGCAGAAATCATAAATAATCCATACCCTATTACGACAGCAGGTTTGGCTAAAGGAAAAGAGTTGTATGACATATTTTGTGGTATTTGTCATGGTGAAAAGGCAGATGGTGCAGGTTATTTAGTTAGAGATGGAGGTAAATATCCCGTTCAACCAGCTAATTTTCTATTAGATGAGCATGTACAAGCTACAAATGGTAGATATTATCATGCAATTTTTCATGGTAGAAACTTAATGGGAAATTATAAAGATAAGCTTTCTTATGAAGAAAGGTGGCAAGTAATTCATTACATTAGGTCACTACAAGCTGGATCAAAAAATTTAGTTTATTCCGAAAAGGAAAATACTTTTAGAACAGTGGAAATACCTGCTGAAGTATTAAAAGCAAAAGCAGAAAGTGAAAAGGCGATATCTGCAGTAACTACCAAAGAAAATCAATAATTGTAAATTTTATAAAGCATTTAGCTATGAATATATTTAATTTATCATCAGGTCTTCGAACAGTATTTCTAGTCATGATAGGAATAGGTGTCTTATGTCTAGGTATAACTTTTATGACTGATGATGCATTGCACAGTAGATTTTGGTCCAATATGTTGCACAACTCCGTATTTTTTACAGGGATGGCAATAATGGCTTCATTTTTTATTGCCGCAGCTTTATTGGCTTATGGAGGTTGGTATGTGGCATTCAAAAGAGTTTTTGAAGCAGTAACAGCTTTTTTACCCTATGGATTGGGGCTTATTGCAATAATAGGCATTGGAAATTATTTACATCTACATCATTTATATCATTGGACCGATGCCAAAGCTGTAGCGGAAGATCCTATTTTGTTAGGAAAATCTGGATTTTTAAATAGTAATATGTTTATGATTCTTACGGTAGTATTTGGTGGGGCATATGTATTTTTAATCAATAAGATCAAATCTTTATCAGTCGCTGAAGATTCTGCGGGTTTTGATAGTACTTTTTCACTTAATTCAAAACAAAGATATTGGGCTGCAATCTTATTACCAGTAATAGGTTTTACTAGTGTTATATTAATATGGCAATGGATAATGAGTATCGATGCACATTGGTATAGTACTATGTTCGCATGGTATACTTTGGCTTCTTGGTTTGTTTCAGTAGTGTGTTTTATAATTTTGACATTGCTATATTTGAGAAGTAACGGATATTACCAAAACCTCAATCAACATCATATTCATGATATGGGTAAGTTATTATTTGCTTTTTCTGTATTTTGGACTTACTTGTGGTTTTCTCAGTTTATGTTGATTTGGTATGCAAACGTTGGAGAAGAAACCATCTATTTCAAAGAAAGATATGATAACTATCCAGTTCTATTTTTTGCAAATATTGCTGTAAACTTTGTTTTGCCTTTTATTGTCCTATTAAGAAATGATACAAAAAGAAAGGTGGGAACGCTTTCTTTTGTTGCTATAGTAGTTTTCATTTTCCATTGGGTAGATTTCTTCTTAATGATTAAGCCAGGAGTTTTACATACTGCGCATGAAGCATTAGGACATGCGGATCATGGTGCTGCTGACGCATCTCATGATCATGCTCATGCTGCAGAACATGTTTCCAGTATAGTTAGTGGATTTACCTTTCCAGGTTTATTGGAATTGGGCACCATGTTAGGTTTTCTAGGATTCTTTTGCTTGATCGTTTTCAACGCATTAGGTAAGCATGCCTTAACGCCTAAAAATGATCCATATTTAGAGGAAAGTTTACACCACCATGTGTAAACATAGGTAGGAAATAATTGTTATAATAAAAGATAATAAGTTAAAATGAATTATTTAATAGGTTTATTAATTTTTACGCTAATCATAGTAATCTTGCTTCAAGTTAGTAAGATTTCTCAAGTTGCAGCGAAGATAAGGGGAGAGGAAGAAGTTGCAATGCAGCGCAACAACAATACAGCTTTTTGGATGATGGTGTTTATGATAGTATTCTTATTAGGCACCGTATTTTCTGCTTATTACTACAAAGATTCAATGTTAGGATATGGGCCTTGGGCATCTTCTTCTGAACACGGATCGGAGATTGATAGTATGTTTAATATTACATTGATTCTTACGGGAATTGTATTTATAATAACGCATATTCTTACTTTTTGGTATTCTTATAAGTACCGTCAAGCCAAAGGAAATAAGCCAATTTTCTTAGCTCATGATACAAAATTAGAGCTGATTTGGACAGCGATTCCTGCAGTAGCTATGGCATTCTTAGTAGCAAAGGGTTTAGTAGTTTGGAATAATGTAATGACAGATTTGGACCCAACGGAAAATTATGTTGAAATAGAAGCTACTGGATATCAATTTGCTTGGGATGTAAGATATGGTGGTAAAGATGGAAGGGTAGGAAATAAGGACTTCAGGTTAATTGACTTGGCTTCAAATTCCTTAGGTATTGATTTTACTGACACGCTTAGTCAAGATGACATCTTGTTGGGTGGTTCGGACAAAATTGTATTACCAGTAGATACGATGGTAAGAGTAGCTATAACGTCTAAAGATGTTTTGCATAACTTTTACTTACCTCATTTCAGAGTTAAAATGGATGCTGTACCAGGTTTACCTACTTATTTTAGCTTTAAACCTACTAAAACTACGCAGCAAATGCGTAAAGAATTGAGTAAATATCCTGAGTGGAATGAGCCATATGATCCAAAGGATCCTGAGGGCCCGAAAAGATGGGAAGCTTTTGAATATGAGCTAGCTTGTGCTGAATTATGTGGCAAGGGTCATTACAGTATGAGAAGGGTTATTGAAATCGTAGACAGAGATACTTACAAGGCGTGGATAGCTGAAAAGCAACCATTTTATCTAACAAATATTAGAGGGACTGATCTAGATCCACTCAAGGATAAAAGGTTATTACCTTCTGAAATTAAAATGCGAAACACGGAGTTAAACAAACTAGTTTACGACGCTGTAAATGCGGTGAATGATAGTGCTTCAACAGCAACAACGATCAGGTTTAAGAATGTGTATTATGAAACTGGTTCTGCGGGGTTAGAATCTGATTCTTACTTTGAGTTAGACCACATGGCAGGATTGTTAAACAAGTATAGCAATGTAAAAGTAGAAGTGAGTGGCCATACGGATAATGTGGGAGATTCAGCTGCTAATAGAGAATTGTCAAGACAGAGAGCTCAATCTGTGGTGAATAGATTAGTTCAGAAAGGTATAAGTGCTGATAGAATGGTAGTAGTAGGTTATGGTGATTCTAGACCTGCAGAAACAAACGATACAGAAGAAGGAAGAGCAACGAATCGAAGAACAGAACTAAGGGTTATTTCAAAAAGTTAAAAAAAAAAAGATGGCAAGTGTTGAAACATTAACCAGAGAAGATGTGCTCATAAAAGAGCAAGGATTCAACGATCATTTTCATGATCACCACCATGGTGACAAATACCAAACTGGGTTCTTAGGTCATTATGTGTTTTCGATGGATCATAAAGTAATAGCAAGGCAATTTTTGATTACGGGTATATTTTGGGCTGTAGTTGGAGCTGCTATGTCTATTATTTTCCGTTTGCAATTAGGCTTTCCAGAAGAAAGTATGGCTTGGTTAAAACCGCTTTTGGGCAAATGGATAGAAGTTACAGACGGTGTAGGTAAGTTATCTCCCGAATTTTATTATGCACTCGTTACGATGCATGGTACGATATTGGTATTTTTTGTACTAACGGCTGGTTTAAGTGGTACTTTTAGTAACTTACTTATTCCATTACAATTGGGTGCAAGAGATATGGCTTCTCCTTTTTTAAACATGTTATCTTACTGGTTCTTTTTTATGGCTGGTATGGTTATGCTTTACTCCTTATTTATTAGTACGGGTCCGTTCTCAGGAGGTTGGACTGCTTACCCACCATTAAGTGCATTGCCTCAGGCTTCACAAGGGTCAGGTTCAGGTATGACATTGTGGTTAGTGAGTCTGACATTATTTGTAGTATCTGTACTTCTTGGAGGTATCAATTACATCACAACTGTTTTAAATTTAAGAACAAAGGGTATGTCACTTTTCAGAATGCCGTTAACTATTTGGGCATTCTTTGTTACAGCTGTTATTGGGGTTTTATCATTCCCAGTTTTAGCTTCAGGATTTTTTATGTTGATTTTTGATCGAAGTCTAGGAACAAGTTTCTTTTTGAATGAGATTTTTATTGGTGGACAGGCTTTAGACAGAGTTGGTGGTTCTGCTATTTTATATCAGCATTTATTTTGGTTTTTGGGTCACCCTGAGGTTTACATTATTATATTGCCAGCAATGGGAATCGTATCTGAAGTACTTTCAGTTCATGCAAGGAAGCCAATATTTGGATATACTGCGATGATATTATCAATTCTAGCAATTGCATTTTTATCATTTATCGTGTGGGCTCACCATATGTTTATGTCTGGAGTAAATCCATTTATATCTAATTTCTTCGTTGTATTTACGTTGATCATTGCAGTGCCCTCGGCAATTAAAGTGTTTAACTGGATTACTACGCTTTACGGTGGAAATATACGATTGAATACCGCAATGTTGTATGCTATTGGTTTTATATCTATGTTTATATCAGGAGGTTTAACAGGTATTTTCTTAGGAAACTCTGCAATCGATATTCAATTACACGATACTTATTTTGTAGTTGCTCACTTTCATATTGTGATGGGTGTGGCAGCGTTCTTTGGTATGTTTGCTGGAATTTACCATTGGTATCCTAAAATGTATTCTAGATTTATGGATGAGACATTAGGTAAAGTGCATTTTTGGTTGACTATGGTAGGTGCATACCTCGTTTTTTGGCCAATGCATTATATCGGAATGGCAGGTGTACCGAGGAGATATTATTCTTTTGATACTTTTGATGCGTTCAAGCATTTTGATACATTGAATAAGTTTATAACAATAGCTGCAATCATAGTATTCATCGGTCAGTTAATTTTTGTAGTTAACTTCTTCTACAGCATTTGGAAAGGTAAGAAAATGACCACGCAAAATCCTTATGGTGCGACGACATTAGAGTGGACTACACCTATAGAGCCTATTCATGGTAACTGGCCAGGTAATCTACCTACAGTACATAGATGGGCTTATGATTACAACAAAGACGAAAGAGAGTTTGTAACACAAGTAGAGCCTGCAAAAGAGGGAGAAGTAGTAGATCATTAATAAATATAAGAAGCTAGTAAAACTTGAAAGAGGATAAAAATTTGGCAGTTGGGATTTCAATTCAGCAGAGAAGTATTTTTGCTGAATATGTGGCTTTGACAAAGCTTAGATTATCGTTGACGGTGGTGATGACTTCGCTTTTAGGGTTTTTCATTGCTTCTGCTGGCTCGACAATCAATCCGACAGAAGTAGCCTTGTTATTTGCTGGTGGATTTTTAGTAACGGCTTCAGCCAATACTTTAAATCAAGTCTTAGAAAAGGACTTCGACAAAATGATGTCTCGTACTGCAGATAGACCATTAGCTGCTGGAAGAATGACTGTATCTGATGCAGTGTTATTTGCTGGGCTTTCGTGTGCAATAGGAGTGTCTATGTTGGCAATGTTTAACCCATTGACCGCTGTACTAGGGATGTTATCATTGGTTGTATATTCATTTGTTTATACACCTCTAAAAAGATACTCACCTATTGCTGTAGCAGTTGGTGCGATACCTGGTGCATTACCAGTTCTCATTGGTTGCACAGCTGCTGAAGGAAGCTTGAGTATTTTAGCAGTTTCACTTTTCTTTATTCAATTTTTTTGGCAGTTTCCTCATTTTTGGTCAATAGCTTTTTTGGGTTTTGGTGACTATAAAAAGGCCGAATATAAATTTATTCCAGAGGAAGGTGGTGAAATAGAAAGAAGTGTTGCTTTAAATGGGTTTATGTACACATTAGCTATCTTACCAATTTTATATTTTCTTTTTACAGCTGGATATTTAAATTTGGCTATGTTTATTGTAGGTCTATTACTCACAATCGGTTTTGCCTATATGTCTTGGAGATTTAGAAATCAATTTGATCGAAAATCGGCATTAGCAGTAATGTTTTATTCGTTTATTTATATGCCAATTTTATTGGTAACTTTTTTAATATCTTAAATTGTTAATAAATAGATGGAAATTTTGACAGTAAATAGCAAAGACACACTAAAATTCAATCCTCAGTTGTTCGGATTATGGATTGGTATGGCAAGTATTGTTATGCTGTTTGGAGCTTTGACTAGCGCATATATCGTAAAACAAGGTGCGTCAAATTGGTTTAATATTAAAGTACCGTCAATTTTTTATATTAGTACTGGGATAATAATTGTAAGTAGTATCACTTTGCACTTTGCAAGTGTTTCATATACAAAAAGTTTAGAAAGTATCTATAAAATTTTACTGGGAGCTACATTTATATTGGGTTTGGTATTTTTTGTTCTTCAATACAAAGGGTGGAACATGCTTTTTGAAAGTGGGGTAGATTTAAAGTCAAATGTTGCTGGTTCATTTTTTTACTTAATTACTGGTGCACATGCCTTACACTTGTTTGGGGGGATGGGAGCATTAGTAGCTACTATAATAAATGCATTTGTACTTCGATTTGGAAATGATGATAAGAGGAAAACAAGATTAGAGATGCTCGTACATTATTGGCATTTTATGGGTATATTATGGATATACCTATTAGGATTTATACTTTTTATAAAATAGAAAACAACAACGGAAGATATGGCTTCAACGACAACAACGGGAGAGGAACAAAAGATTGATTGGCAAGGTGCTAGTGAGCCTTTTAAGGCGAGTTATGGAAAATTAATGATGTGGTACTTTTTGGTGTCAGATGCATTTACATTTGCTGGATTTTTGATTGCATATGGTGCTTTAAGATTTAGTGTACCAACGTGGCCAGTTCCTGACTTTGTATTTAGTTCTTTACCAGGAGGGATTCACCATAAACCATTGATTTTTGTAACAATTATGACTTTTGTACTTTTAGCAAGTTCGTACACTATGGTAAGAGCAGTACAAGAAGGTCAGCAAGAAAACAAAAATGGTGTTGTAAAATGGATGTTTTTTACAATCATTGGAGGATTAATATTCTTAGGATGTCAAGCTTGGGAGTGGAATACACTAATTAATGGTGAGAATATGACTATCAGGATAAATCCTTTCGGAACCCACACAGAAGCTGGGGTATATCAAGAAGGTGATGGCCATGATATTGTAAAAGGAACAACCTTCGAAGCTGGTGACTCATACATTATACACAAACACGATGGAGAATGGGCACCGCTCAAATATAATGTAATTGAAGGTGGTAAAGAGACTGATGTTGTAAAGGAACAAAAATTTGGTCCTAAAGCATTTGGCGCTTTATTCTTTTTTATTACAGGATTCCATGGTTTTCACGTTTTATCAGGTGTTGCTTTTCTATTGATAATTATGTTAAATAGTGCGACAGGTTTATATGAAAAGAGGAAGAACAAATATGAAATGGTAGAGAAGATAGGCTTATATTGGCACTTTGTAGACTTAGTTTGGGTATTTGTGTTTTTACTATTTTATCTTCTTTAATTAATATCATTTTTTAAAATTATTAAAAATTTAGGCAATGGGTCATACATACGAAGAATCAAAAAAAACAGCAAATAGAATAATTACTATACTTGGTATCATTACAATAGTAGAGGTAGCCTTTGCTTTATTGGGAAAGGGTTATATAATTGATGGTCTACATTTTCCGCCACTTATTATGGGTGTCGCAATGATAGGAGCGAGTATTTACAAAGCTTACCTAATAATTTATGAGTTCATGCACATGAAATACGAAGTACCGGGCTTAGTAAAGACCGTTCTTTTACCAACTTTGCTTTTAGTTTGGGCGATTATTGCATTTGGAATGGAAGGTACTTATTGGAATAAACGAAGGGCTGCACCCAATGGAACGGAGATTCAGGTGTTAGGTGATAAAAATAAATAAACTAAAAAGCGAGGTGACTCGCTTTTTTTTTTGCTCTAACCATTATGGAGCTTGTAAGATCTTTACATCAACTTTATGCTTTAGCAAAAATATTCTACGAATCCTATAAATCAATGGATATATCCATAACTTGGTAATAACAAAAAAATGTACCTTTGCGCCTCTTATAATTTGAATATTAAACATAAATGGAACGTAATCAAATAATTGGTTTTATATTAATTTTTGCTATTCTTTTGGGTTGGTCTATTTTGAGTAAGCCTTCTGATGCAGAATTGGCAATGGCCAAAGCGAAAAGAGATTCGATAGAAAGATCAAAAATAGTAGTTGATACTTTTAAAAAGGATGTAGAAGTATCAAGTGCTGAAATTATCCCTTCAAATGTAGAAGGAGATACGGCAGTTCAGGTTGTAAAGGAAGAAGTCTTCACTTTGGAAAATGACTTGATCAAAATTAATTTTTCAAATAAAGGTGCTAAAATAGTTTCTGCAACTTTAAAGAAGCATTTTAGATCTAATAAAAAGAATGATGGTGAAGCAATTACTATATTGAATAGCCCGAATAATAAGTTTGGAATACAGCTCAGTGGACAAAACACAAGTGTCAATACCGGTAATTTATACTTTTCATCAACACAAAGTGGTAAAAAGATTGAATTTTCTACGGTTGTAAGCGGAGGTAAAAAGATTGATTATGTTTACGAATTAGGGGAAGGTTACAATTTGGGATTTAAAATTGTACACAATATGAGTCTAAATGAAAACCCCAGCTTAACATGGTATGATGTAATGCCGCAATTAGAAAGAAGTGAAATAAATGAACAAAGGTTAAGCACCGTTTATTATAAAGAATCTACAGAAAAGACGATAGATTACTGTAGTTGCACAGCTGATGACAATACATCAATGAAAGATAAGGCCTTTGACTGGATATCGCACAGCACGCAGTTTTTTAATGCTTCATTGATGCCGAAGAATTTTAAATTTCAAGGCGGGGATTTTGCTACACAAATGGTGGACATCAAAACCAACGACAAGGATTTGAAAGTTTTGAGCTCTGTGGTAGGGTTACCAAAAGGTCAGTCAAGCTATGAATTTGACTATTACATAGGTCCAAATGAGTTTGATCGTCTCAAGGCCTATGACAATGGTTTGGAGCAAATTATTCCTTTTGGAATTAGTATTTTCGGAACGATAAATAGGTACATTGTTAGACCTTCTTTTGATTTCCTTTCCACCTTTATAAGTAGTAAAGGGATCGTAATAATAGTTTTGATTTTTATCATTAAAATGTTGTTATATCCTTTGTTATATAAGATGTTGTACGGTCAAGCTAAAATGGCAGCTTTGAAACCTGAGGTTGATAAATTGAAGGAAAAGAATAAAGACGATGCACAAAAGCAACAGATGGAAAGCATGAAGTTGTATCAAGAATATGGTGTGAGTCCGTTATCTGGCTGTCTGCCCATGTTACTGCAGATGCCAATTTGGATAGCATTATATCGATTCTTCCCTGCATCCATCACTTTTAGAAAAGAACCGTTTCTATGGGCAGACGATTTATCGACCTATGATAATATTGCTAATCTTCCTTTTGAAATACCTTTTTTTGGTGCGCACATAAGCTTGTTTACTATCCTTTGGGCGGTCAGTACAGTAATATACACTTACTATTCCACTAAGAATGTAGATATGTCTGCAAACCCAGCTATGAAATATGTGCAATACATTATGCCCATTATGTTCTTAGGATTTTTTAATAGTTATGCATCGGGGTTGACGGCTTATATGTTTTTCAGTAATTTGATTAATATTCTACAAATTGTTATTACTAAGAATTTTGTATTTGATAATGATAAGATAAGAAAGGAATTGGAGGTAGCCAAGTCTAAACCCAAGAAAAAAAGTGCTTTTCAGTCAAGACTTGAGGAAGCCATGAAGCAGCAGCAAGAAGTAGCTGCTAATCGAAAAAAAGGCTAGTATTCAAGACTTTCATGACTTTTTTCATATGTTTGTAGGATATATAATATAGATGAGTGAGATAATAGGTGTAATTGGAGGAGGAAGTTTTGGTGCCACAGTTGCTAAACTATTGTCAGAGAAGAATGATGTGCTTGTCTATACTCGAAGAAACGACGTGATAGAAGAGCTCAATAAGAATCGAACATTATCAGGAGCAGCTTTAAATGAAAGGGTAAAAGGTACACACAATTATCAAGAGGTATGTGAAAAGTGCTCATTGATATTTCCTATTATTCCTTCTACTGGATTTAGAGAAACAATGAAATTATTGAGTCCACATTTGTTTCCTTATCATATTTTGATACATGGCACAAAAGGGTTAGATATTGATCTAATTGGAAACGAGGATTTGTCGAGAGCTACTATCGATAGGCATAAAGTCAATACCATGTCCGAAGTCATTTCACAAGAAACAAGTGTTTTAAGGATTGGAAGTATGTCTGGGCCTAACTTAGCAAACGAAATATTAGCAGGTCTTCCAGCAGCATGTGTCATAGCTTCAGAATTTGATGAAGTCATCAAAGTAGGACAAGATGCGTTGAAGGGAAAGAATTTTGCCGTATTTGGTAGTCACGATTTAAAAGGTGTAGAACTAGCAGGTGCTTTCAAGAATATAATTGCTTTAGGTTCTGGGATTAGCGAAGGACTAGGGTTAGGCAAAAACATTCAGGCTTTATTAATCACAAGGGGGTTAAAGGAGTTGATTGAATTTGGATTTGCTTTGGGATATAGTGGAGAAGCTTTTTTAGGAGCTGCAGGAATGGGTGATATGATTGCCACAGCGACAAGTGTTCATAGTAGAAATTTTAGCTTTGGGTATAAATTTGGAAAAGGTGAAAGTGTTGAGGAGATCCTAAAAAATTCAAACGATACCATTGAAGGTGTAGCTACTCTGAAAGTTATTTATCATTTATCTCGGAAGATGAAAGTTTTCCTTCCAATTGTATTTACACTATATAAAACTATTTTTGAAGACATGGATAAGCAAGATGCTATTATGCAACTAATGAGTTATAATTATGCCAAAGATGTTGATTTTGCTATCACGAAGATTATATAAGTTAAAGGGAAGAAAATTTTATACTTCTAATTAGCTTTAAATCTATCTAAACTTAAAGTTGTAAAAAAATGTTGTTATATTCTTCTATAATGTCGAAATAGTTTGTCAAGTTTGCAAAAAATTAAATAATGACAACATTTCCAAGTGATATTGAAATCGCACAGTCAACACCTTTACGGCATATTAGAGAAATCGCTGCTAAGCTTAACATAGGTGAGGATGATTTAGAATATTATGGTAAATATAAGGCGAAATTGCCTCTTTCATTACAACGGTCAAACCCGAATGGTAAATTAATCCTTGTAACGGCTATGTCACCTACAAAATTTGGCGAAGGAAAAACTACCACTGTTATTAGTATAGTAGATAGTTTAAACTATATTGGAAAGAAAGCAATAGCAGTATTAAGGGAGCCATCACTTGGACCTGTATTTGGAGTAAAGGGTGGTGCCGCAGGAGGTGGATATTCACAAGTGATACCTATGGAGGATATTAATCTACACTTTACAGGAGATTTTTCAGCTATTGAAAAGGCAAATAATCTCTTGTCAGCACTTATAGATAATGCACTCTTTAATAAACGAAGTGAGCTCAATATTGACCCAAGAACCATTCTGTGGAAACGCGTGATGGATATGAATGATCGGGCACTAAGGCAAATTGTTGTCGGTCTAGGGGGTAAAAATGATGGGGTGGTAAGAGAAGAAGGTTTTAACATAACTCCTGCTTCTGAAATTATGGCTATTTTGTGTTTGGCAACCGATTTAGAGGATTTGAAGGATAAAATAAGTAATATTTATATCGGCCAAACTTATGAAGGTAAGCCTATTTTTGCAAGGGATTTAAATGCTGTAGGTGCCATGACGGCTTTGTTAAAAGACGCTATAAAACCGAATTTGGTTCAAACCCTAGAAGGTAATCCTGCAATCCTACATGGAGGCCCATTTGCAAGTATAGCACAAGGAACCAACTCAGTAATAGCTACACGCACTGGGTTGTCTATTGCTGATTATGTAGTAACAGAAGCTGGGTTTGGAGCCGATTTAGGAGCTGAGAAATTCTTCCATATCAAATGTCAGAAATCTGGTCTAAAGCCTGATGCAATTGTAATCGTAGCAACCATAAGAGCGTTAAAACACCACGGGGGGGTTGACAAGGAAAAGATACAGATTCCTAGCCCAGACTTGGTGAGAAAGGGATTCTGCAACCTAGAAAAGCATATTGAAAACATTTTGCAGTTTGGAATAAAGCCCTTGGTTGTCATAAATTCGTTTCCAACAGATAGCAAAGAAGAAATTAAGATTGTAGAAGATCTTTGTGGTCAGATGGGAATTAAGGCTTTGGTCAGTACTTCTTTTAGAGATGGAGGAAAAGGATCAGTTGAGATAGCAGAAACAATTGTAAATGATATAAACAAAAATAACAATAAATTTCATTTGTTGTATGAACCAAAGGACACCATAGAGCATAAGGTAAAAACGATTACTCAAAAAATATACGGTGCAGAAGTAATAGAATATTCGAGTAAGGCCAAAGCACAATTGTTGCAAATGAAAAAATTGGGATTTGATAAATATCCCATTTGTATAGCAAAGACCCCAATGAGTTTTTCTGATGATGAGAAGAAAATTGGTAGGCCGAGCGGGTTTACTGTTACGGTAAGAGAATTTGAGTATGCGGCAGGGGCGGGTTTTGTTATACCTTTATTAGGAGATGTGATGAGGATGCCTGGTTTGCCATCCATTCCAAGTGCTGAGAAAATAGATATTAATTCAGAAGGATTGATTTCAGGTCTTTTTTAACCCAGATTTGGATTTATGGGCAAGCTCATAAAGAAGGCTATTGCTAACTTGTACGTTGAAATTTTTGCTATTGAATATCAACTAATTACATTAAGTTAGATGGAATTAAGCATTAGACTTTATTCGAAAGGAAATTTGGCAAAATAGTAGTGAAGCACATGAGCAGCGTAAAAAATTGATATCCGAAATATCAATTTAGCTGTGAACTAAAACCAACTGGATTTTAGCTTCTCCTATTTTTTTGCAGCCTTAGCTGCATAGAGGACATGAAAGACGTTAAAAATTGACCGCAAGTCAATTTAGTCTTGAACTGTGGCGCCCCGTCACAGCTATTACAACCTTAAGTTAGGTAGTATATATTTTCTTGCAGTTCATTTCTAATGCTTAATCTGGGTTTAAACCCGAATTTGGATTCATGCACAAAAATGTAGGCGAATAAAGAAAAGTTTAGCTAACTTTATATGGCGAGATGAAAGCCTATGCGTAAAATGGTGAGAATAAATCCCCTCTTGGATTTTGGTTGGAATGTAAAAGGCCCTCGATTACAGGGCTCTTGTAGAAATCACTGGTGGTCTAAATAATCAGAATCCCGTATGAATAATTTCAGATTTTAAAGATACATTCTCTTCTCGGTTATTTATTTATTCAAAGTTAAATTATCAAAGATGAAAAAAAATCGAGTTGAAAATTGTAAATCCAAATGCCTGTTGAATTGATATTGGCTCAAAAAGTCACTTTAAGGATAGGACATCATTTATGATTTTGTAGGATATCTTTTTTCTTTTTTGTTCTGTTAAAATGATAGGTTTTTCCGTATAAACGTGCTGATCCTTCTTTACATCTAAAACAAATTTTTTACCCAAATTTTCAATTTGACCAGCAAATTGGTAACTTTGTCCATATAGTAAATCTGCCCCGATCCAAACATATTCAACACCGCAACTATATATTTCTTTTATTAATTCAATAGCTAAGTCTTGCTTAGTTTTAAACACCATTTCGCTTTTGGGAATTCCTGCCTTTTTGCACCTTTGCTCATCTTCAACCTATACCTTTGGTAAATAAAGCTTTCCATTTACCTGACACACTAACTCGACTTTACACAAGGTAGCAAATACACCTGTTTGCGAATTTTCGAATTTGCCTAAGTTGCCATTATATTGATTTGAAACACCCACTGAGTTTTTTCCTAACTTTCGTGTGCTATTTTCATCAATATTCAAACTCTGTAATTTGAAATCACCCAAGTCTCGGTTAACCTTTCTTGCTAAGTTTTTCATCAATGCTTTTGCGACCCAAAGAGAGTCAGTAATAAAATGCTGATTGGACTGATAATCAGAATTGGTCTTTTTTGTCATCCGTTCAATATTTCTATTAGTCCGTTCTCTACAGAACAAGTCTTTTAAATATTGATATGCTTTTTCAAAGAGATTTGTGGTAGTCAATTTAAAATGTAATTGATAATCAATGATATGTGCATGCAGGTCGCCCTCGGAGGCGAACCGAAAAATTTCATAAAAATTAGATTTTGTGTTTATTAAAAAGTCCTTTTTTTGATTACCGTTCCTAAAAACAAAGAATAATCAACTCAATCTCAACGTAACCACATATACATAAAATATTTAATATTTTGGATATCAAATAGTTAAATTTAACAATATAGAATTAATAAAAGTTTACTCTATAAAACCAAAAAAGAATCAAAATGTATATGGTATTAATTTACATCCCCTAAGACAGTCTTTCGACGAGTCGCTTTACAAATAAGGGTCCATTATAAATAAAACTGGTATATATTTGAATGAGTTCTGCACCAGAATCCATCCGCGATTTTGCTATTTCGGTATTGTGAATGCCACCCACTGAAATCACAAATGTGTTAGGAGATTTTTTCTTGATGTATTGTAAAATTTCGGACGATTTTTCTACTAACGGTTTTCCGCTGAGGCCACCGTTTCCAATATTTTCTAGTTCTTGTTTGTCTGTTTGAAGTCCGTCTCTAGAGATGGTTGTATTATTAGCAATGAGCCCTGCAATACCCGTGATTTGTACAATATCAATCACATCATCCAATTGCTCTAAGTTTAAATCTGGTGCAATTTTTAAAAGAATTGGTTTCGGATTAGTGAAACTAAGGTTTAGACTTTGCAGCTGATTTAAAATATTGGTTAGTGGTTCTTTGTCTTGGAGTGCTCGTAATCCTGGTGTATTTGGGGAACTGACATTTACAACGAAATAGTCAACATATGCGTGTAATTTTTCTAAACAAATAATGTAATCGTCCACTGCCTTTTCATTAGGTGTATCCTTGTTTTTACCAATATTTCCCCCAATGATTACCTCACTTTTGTTTATTTTTTTTAATCTTTTGACCACTTCATCGACTCCATCATTGTTAAATCCCATCCTATTTATCAACGCTTCATCTTTGGGTAGTCTAAAAAGACGGGGCTTATCATTGCCTTGTTGAGGCTTTGGGGTGACAGTGCCTATTTCTATAAAACCAAAACCCAGCGATGTTAATTCCCTAATATATTTTGCATTTTTATCAAAACCTGCGGCAAGTCCTACGGCATTTGGAAAAGTTAAGCCTAAATATTGGAAAGGTTTTTTGTTTTCTGGTTTAAAAAGGAGCCTTATTACCTTTTCTCCAAAGGGTAACTTGTGAATAAGTGCAAAAGCATCCATTGCTAGATAATGTGCGCTCTCTGGATCAATAGCGAAGAAAAAAGGCTTGATTAGATGCTTATAAATCATCCTTATTTGATAAATTTTATTTTTTCAATGACAAATTTACCAATTGATTTGCCTTGCGTTAACCCCAGTTCAACTGCCGGACGATAATGTATACCCCCATAAACTCTTGAAATTGAGGCTTCTTCAGCTGCTTGATTGAAAGATGTAAAGTCGCGCTCAGGTAGACCATACATGACTTCTGTATCATCAGTAAATGCAAAGTTATCACCAAAAATGTGTGTTAAAATCACTGAAGAAGCACCTGAAACAACACTATGTCCACTTGTGTATTCAGGAAATGGTGGTGTTTGAAGCAAAGGTGCCCAGTTTTCATCAATGTGTTTATTGATTACCGACTCTGGTCTTACAAGGTTGGATCGGTATTTTTCATCCCAGCAAGAAATAAAACCATCGAAGAGCCCAATAGAAGTAAATGTATATGCCATCCATGTTTCAGCATTGGAGTATTTTTTATTTTTTGCACTAATTCCAGTTATACCCATCCAATGCCCACCTGGGGTGATTTTTTTAGATGCATGCATGACGTGGCCAATCACATTTAATTTGTATGGGTTACAATCCCAAAAGTTGGCTATAAGCCTCTGCTCTTCTGATAGATTTTTGCCTATTTCGTAGACCTCCGTGACTTCTTTATAAAATTTGCTCGATTTAGACATATCAAATGGGGTAGGGGGAACTGGTTTAAATTGATCTGCTGTTTGTAATAATAAAGGCCTAATTTTATTCCAACTGGGCTCAATGGCATCCATGTAAGCGGGAGGTGTAGGGAACCATCGTCCTTCTTCATCCGTCACATTAAACTTTGGAAAAGACCTCGTTTGTGCATAATTGTCGTTTTTTATCCAAATTTTTATTTCTTCACTAACTTTCATTCCAAAATCTACAGATCTTTGCAAAACCGCCTTTGGAAGACCATTAGACTTAAAATATTCTATTACCTCGGTATTAAACTTTGTAATGCTATCCTCAGAAAAGATCAATTGCTTGGCCGTATTGTTAAAAGCCACATAGCTTGCCAAAGGCCAGCAATATTCTTGATCCTTTTCAGGTTGGCTTAAGGTCGGCATGTGAGCTATTTGCCCACTCAATGTTAAAAATTTAGGATCCGCATGTCTAGCTACTTCGTATGCAGAAATCGAACTATACATATATATCCTACTTGCCACTGGTGGAGAAAATATATCATGGATAATCACGTCTGTCACTTTTTTTATTGCTTCATGGCAAAATTCGGTATTGTCTTTTAGCTTTGAATAATCAACAGGATCATTACAGCCAACATAAACAAGTGTTATTAAAAGTGCAATTAAAAGTCTCATTTTATACTATATTATCTTTTTATTGGTAAAAACTTCATTTTGTAAGAAGCATTGGATTGTCCTTTTTTAATATTTTCTAAACGTCTATTGAGTAGTCTCTTTTTTAAAGGATTAATTTTTTCAATAAACAAGTTGCCCTCAATATGATCATATTCATGCTGTATGACCCTAGCATTCATACCATCGTAAGTTTCAATAACTTCTACAAAATTTTCGTCCACATATCTGATTTGTACGATCTCTTGTCGGTCTACATCGGCATGAATATTAGGAATACTAAGACACCCTTCCTCATAAGGCCACATTTTACCGTCTTCTTGGACGATCTGCGGATTGATAAAAACTTTTTTGATACCCTTATCTTCTTGACCTTCTTCCTGTATTTGAACCGTATCAACTATAAATATCCTTACAGCCAATCCAATTTGCTGAGCTGCCAAGCCAATACCTTTGGCGTTATACATGGTTTCCCACATGTTTGATATTAATTCAGGTAGTGCTTCATACTCCTGACCTATTTCCACTCCTTTTGTTTTTAATATCGGATGACCATAGGCATAAATAGGTAAAATCATTTATCTCGTTTTATATATGATTCAAATATCTTTGCAAAATTAATACAGCGCTTACTTTATCTACCAAACTTTTGTCTTGTCTTTTTTTCTTGTTGACCCCCGATTGAAAAATAATTGCCTTGGCTTCGACGGAAGAAAAAGATTCGTCTGTAAAATCAAATACAATTTCTGGTCTCACTTTACTAAATTCTGCCACAAATTTGTCAATGTCAGTCTTAAGATGGGTATAATTTCCATCTTTATGGGTAGGTAATCCAACCACTATTTTTTCGACTTTTTCCTTTAAGGTATATTCTGTTAAAAATGTGATTAAATTTTTAGTTTCGACTGTTGGAAGAGGAGAAACAATAATTTGCAAACTATCCGTCGCAGAGATACCTGTCCTTTTACCACCAAAATCAATACCTACTATTCTTGCCATTGTATTTTTGCGAGGGCAAAATTAGTACTTTTTCAAATGATGTGAGATATTTATCAAATTATTTTGATAGATATTGTTTGAGCAATATTTCTAATTGTTATAGTTTACTTAAATGACAATTAAAAAAAAACCGATAATTTCATTGAGGTGTTAAAGATATCTTAATTTATGACATGCATAGGGCCATTATTGTTTACTAATCGTTAAGATTTTATTATTAACTAAACTATTATAAAAGCATGAAAAGACTTTTAATTACTTTTTCGATGAGTTTGATGGTTGTTGTCCTGAGTTTTGCTCAGCGGACATTAACTGGAAAAATCACCTCAACAACCAATGAACCTCTAATTGGAGCCAATATTACCACCAAAGATAATGCTGCGGTTGGTACCATCACAGACATTGATGGAAACTATAGTCTTCAGGTTGGCTCACAGACTTCTGTGCTAATTGTAAGTTACACAGGATACAATACTAAAGAGGTAAATGTGTCTAATGGGACAAAATTTGACATAACTCTTGAAGTTGGTAAACTATTGGATGAGGTTGTCGTAGTAGGATACGGTACTCAACGGAAGTCCAATTTAACTGGATCGATTGCATCGATAAAGGGAGCAGATATTGCCTCTGCACCAATTCAAAGTTTTGACCAAGGGTTACAAGGTAGAGCTGCGGGTGTACAAATTACTACACCAAATGGGGTATTAAATAACCCGCCAGTAATCAGAATTAGAGGTACAAACTCTATCAACTTAAGCTCTCAGCCATTAATCGTTATAGATGGGGTACCTACATTTACGGGTAACGTATCACAAACGAATGCTGCGAATAACCCATTAGCTAATATCAATCCAAATGATATAGAAAGCTATGAGGTGCTTAAAGATGCCTCTGCTAGTGCTATCTACGGATCAAGAGCTGCAGCAGGTGTAATCTTAATTACTACCAAAAAAGGTAAAAAAGGCTCAACAAAAGTAAATTATGACGGATGGGTTGGTCAATCTACGCCATTTAGATTATTTGATATGTTAAGCGGACCGGAATTTTTGGCTGTAAAGAACGAAGCTTTAGCTAATGCAAATAACCCAGCAAGATTTGTGGCTGGTAAAGATGTAAATGGCAATGATATCAGTACAAATTGGTATGATCACACACACCAGACAGGTTACTCACACAGTCATGCACTAAATATATCAGGTGCATCTGAACAAACAAGTTATTACATGTCATTAGGTTATAGCCAGCAAGAAGGGTTCTTAAAAGGAAATACTTTTGACAGGTTAACAGCAAGAATTAATTTAGATCATAAATTAACTAAATTCTTGAAAATAGGAACTAATTTCTCATACACCAATACCGATAATGCGGGCCCTAACTCTGGTATTGCTGGAGGTGGTTTTAGTATCGCAGGGTTAGGTAGACTACCATTAGTATTAGCACCAATCGTATCACCATATGTCAATGCACAAGGACAAGGATCTCAAACACTTGATCCAGGATTTGACTACAACATCAGTGGGGCTAATACCATTGGATTTATGGGTAATACCGTAGCTTTGGCATTTTACAATCCAAATTTTATTCTTGAAAATAATACATTTAACTCTATAAATAACCATGCCATCGGTAATGTTTATGCAGATTTTCAGTTACTTGATGGATTAAATTTTAAAACGCTTTACGGTATTGATAACTTGGCTATTGAAAACAGATCTTTTCAAGACGCTAGACACGGTGATGGTAATGGGACAAATGGTTCAGCTTTCAATTCTTATGATAAGTTACAAAGATGGAATTTCCAAAATACATTAAACTATCTTAAGCAATTTGGTAATCACGATATAGGCGTATTGTTAGGAACAGAGCAGCAATACACCAATAGAGAAAGTTGGGGAGCTACTAGAACTCAGATTTCTGACAGATTTTTCACAACATTTCAAGGTAATTTTACTGTAATAAACCCAGCTGGTAATGCATTGTCAGAAAACTTTTTGACTTCCATGTTTACAAGATTAAATTACTCGTATGCCAACAAATATTATGCAACATTTAACTTAAGGAGAGATGGTTATTCTGCATTTGCCCCAGGCAATAAATATGGTAATTTCTACGGTGCTTCCGTAGGATATACAATAAGTGAAGAAGAATTTTGGAAAAAATCTTTGGGTAGTACAATCAACTACTTTAAGCTAAAAGGAAGTTATGGAGTAGTAGGAAATAGTGGTGTGAATGACTTTGCATCCTTGTCTCTTTTTGGTTCTGGTCTTTATGGTACTGATCCAACATTATTGTATGGGCAAGCGGGTAATCCTAACCTTACTTGGGAAAGTAGCAAGAAAACAGATATTGGTTTTACTGCGGGATTCTTGAATGATAAAATTCAAACAGAATTTGCTTATTACAAAAATGACATTGATGGGTTGATCTTACCAGTTCCACAATCACCTTCAAAGGGTATCCCTGGCAACAGTGTTTTGGCTAATGTCGGTGCCATGACTAACTCAGGTATTGAAGCAACCATCACCTATAATGTGATCAATAAAACAGACTTTAGTTGGTCAGTAAGTCTTAACTATACAACACAGAAGAATGTTGTTAACGCATTAAGTGGAGATGGAGCAGAAATAGCAGGTGCTACATCAGGATTAGAAGTTGCTAACTTAACACGTGTAGGAGAATCTATAGGTAGTCTTTATGTGGTAAATACCAATGGTGTTAACCCTGCAAATGGACGAAGAATATTTTTGAAAAGAGCAACTGACAACCCAAATAACTTCGTAGAGGTACAATATGATCACTCTGCACCTCCAGCATCAAGATGGACAAACGTATCTGATGGCTCAGTCACAGGTGGTGTATCTGTAGCAAATAGTGGTGTATTATATGGTCCAACTTTACCTACTTTTTTTGGTGGCTTAAGTAATAATATCAGGTATAAGTCATTTGATGTAAACTTTATGTTCCAATTCTCAGGCGGTAATTACTTGTATAATGGTACAAAGGCTGGATTAAGAGACATGAGAGTATGGAATAATCACACTGATGTGTTGGATAGATGGACACCTACCAATACAGAGGGAAGTATTCCAAGAGTTGTTTGGACGGATAACGTATCTAATGGATCTTCTTTTCCAATATCTGAAAATGTAGAAAAAGGTGATTTCGTAAGACTAAGAGACTTAAATTTAGGTTATAAACTACCTTCTTCTATAGTTACTAAAGCAGGTATCTCAAGTGTAAGATTATATGGACAAGTCTTAAATGCATTGTTATTTACAAAGTACCAAGGTGCAGATCCAGAAATATCATCAAATGGTGATACCAATATCGCTCCAGGTGTAGATAGAAACTCAGTTGGTCAAGGTAGATCAATGACTTTTGGCTTACAAATAGGATTCTAATCATTAAGGTTTAAATTATAAAAATTGAAAAATATGAACTATAAATATAAAATATCATCATTATTACTAGTCGCGGCACTTTTCGTTCAGTCTTGTGATATTGAAGACAGACTAAATACTGCTCCGTTGACTAGTTTTTCGGACCTTACCGTATTTGATACACCTGCAAGAGTGCAGCAGCAAGTCAATGGTCTATATGCTTCTGTAAAAAATGGAAATTTACTTGGAGGTAGATTTTTTGTATACAATGATGTAAGAGCTGAAAACTTTTTTAACGAAACAAACAACAACGTTACAGGTCTATCTGTTTGGAATCACTCAACGCAGCCTTCAAATGTTAACGACGTAACGAATCTTTGGAATACTGCTTATTTGGCTATAAATAGGGCAAATGTATTCTTAGCTGGGATTGATGCTAACTTACAAAAGTTAAAGGACAGTGGTCTAACAGATGCTCAACTTAATGAATTTAGAGGCGAAGCAAGATTTTTAAGAGCTTTGGTATACAATTCATTGTTGACATTGTATGCAAGTCCTTTTGCAGATGGTGCAGGTGCCAAGCCAGGTGTTCCTTTACAATTAAGCGCAAATGTTGCATCAGGTGAAAACAGTTTAGCTAGATCTACGGTAGCGCAAGTCTATGCTCAGATACTTGAAGACTTAAACTTTGCAGAAGCAAATCTACCAGCTTCAAGAACAACTGCTTTAACTAGTTCTACAAGAGCTATTAAAAGTGCATCTATTGCTTTGAAAACAAGAGTATTACTTCATATGCAAAGATATGCTGATGTAGTGACTGAAGCAAACAAACTAGTATCTGCTAATGCACCATTTGTAGCAGCTAGTGGTGTAGCGCATACATTGGCACCTACGGTAGGAGAAGTTTTTAGATCACCTTGGACCCATGTCGAGAGAATTTTCAGCTTTCCATTTACTGAAAATGATCTTCCTGGTGGTCAAAATGGTTTAGGTTCTTATTATAATCCTGGACCTAGAGGTATTGGTGATTTTTCACTAATGAACACGGGTATCATCTCAGACACCACAAACTGGAAGTCAACAGATGACAGAAGAGCCTTCATCTTTAGAAATACAGCGAACAATAAAAATTATTGGAATAAGTTTGCTTCAGGACCACAACATCTTGATTATGTACCTGTGCTAAGATATGCAGAAGTCTTATTGAATTTAGCTGAAGCATCTGCTAGAACTGGTAACACAGCAAGAGGATTGGCAATATTAAATGCAGTACGGGTAAGGTCAAAAGGACCTGCTTACCCTGCATTTGGCACACAAAATGAATTGGTCGAAGCGATTTTAAAAGAAAGAGAAATCGAATTTTTAGGTGAAGGATTTAGAGCACCTGATTTAATGAGATTATTGAGACCACTTCCGGGTAAATCTAATGTAGGTGCAGTACCGTCTAATTCGTCAGGATATATTTGGCCTATACCTGCTGGAGAATTAATCGTAAATAAAGCTTGTGTCCAGAATCCTGGGTACTAATTTTTGCATGATTATATAAGATAAGAAAGGGAGTCAAAATATTGGCTCCCTTTTTTATGTGTGCCATGCATGTCTAAAACCTAAGAGGTGAAAGTCCTCAATGAGCCAGCCAACGGGAATCATTAGCTTAATGCAAGGGTGTCTCGAGTAATTGAGAATCTGAAAGA
>JALHLK010000032.1 GCA_022844565.1 Saprospiraceae bacterium | reverse complement strand
TCGTGACATAGATTTTGATTTTTAATATTTAGCCACAAACATATTATATTAATTTGTAATATTTAAATATCCAATATATGTTTTTCTTCTTTTATTTTTTTAATTAGACGCAGCACTAGGTATTTAGATTCGATACTTCCAAAAATAATACCCATAAACCTCCTAGTGCAAGCATTGCCAAATGGTAAAACTCTTGATATTTATGAAACCCTAATTACCACATTTCCTTTTTTGCGTTCGCTGTCCACATATTGATGTGCTTGTACCATCTCGCTCATGTCATAGACTCTGTCTATTACCGCATCATAGCAGCCTTCCTCAAAAATCTTTTTAATAAAAAGTAACTGATTTAAGCTTTCATTAGCATAAGTGGTACCACCTACAGTGAGGAACTGTCCATCATTTTTCAATAAGTGCGCATATTGGCTCTTTTTGATTTTACCTACCGTATCAAATACGACGTCATATTGCCCAGAATCTGTAGTGAAATCAGATGTATTGTAAAATACAATTTTGTCAGCTCCCAATTTTTGTACCAATGAGACATTGTAATCGCTGCACACAGCGGTGACTTGAGCTCCAAAGTACTTGGACATCTTTAGTGCAGCTACTCCTACCGAACTTGTGGCTCCGTAGATCATTACCTTTAGTCCCGTTTGGTCTGGCACTTTAGTCTTTTTCAAAAAGAAATGAGCAGTTTGCCCACCAAAAAGGATGGCAGCCGCTTCCTCAAAAGAGGCGTTTTTTGGCTTCGTAGTCAAAATACTTTTTTTATTGGCTACTAAATATTCGGCATATGTACCAAAATTAAATCCTGTCAGACCAAATACTTCATCCCCTTCATTAAAATTATCAACCTTTTCACCAACCGCTTCTACAATACCTGAATATACAGTACCCAATACCGGATTTCGAGGCTTATTCCACCCAAAAATCAATCGCATGATTATTCTTGTAAAGGGATTAGCTTTCAACCCACGGACTCTCACATCACCCGAGTTTACGGCAGTTGCCTTAATTTTGATTAAAATTTGATTTGCTTTTGGTGCTGGCTTCACTGCTTCATCCAATTTCAACACTTCTGGGCCACCGTAAGCCGTGCAATTAATAATTTTCATTTTATTCATTCTTTTTGCCTCCTTTTATGTTCATCTATATTTCCAAATTACTTAATTTTTCCAAAACAGACCCTATTCTTACAATAACCCGAATTTATTTAGTATTTGAAATTGAATAATACGTATGTGATTTGTTCAAATAATAATTTTGCAACAAAGGTAAAGTCACTTGCATCAGTGAGTAATTAACTAAAGTTAAGATATGAGTGAATGTAGCTGCTGAAGCGTTTCCCTAGGTTCTAAAAAAGATTTTATTAAAGCAATTTCTGCAAAAATCAATTTAAGAAGAGATACCGATAAGGCAGAAGATAAGCTATGCTTTTTGGCTATTATTTTTATGTCTATTTTTTATACCTAATCCTATTGCTAACATAAAACAAACAAAAATAACACATAATAAAATAATGGTGACTGTCTTAGTCATCCCCAATCCCATTCCTCTTATCATTGAAAAAAATAGTAATCCTGCAATAAATCCAACTATGTAAACACCTTGTTCCAAACCTTTCTGCAATGAAAGTTCTGGTAACTGAAAGACTACACTGTCTTTAGCGTCAATCAAGTATCTGATTTTATCCCAATCCCAAATACACAACCACGACGCAGCAAGTACCAATAATGTTGTGATTATCCAAGTACCTTTAAAATCATATGAAATGGTGATAAAGAATATATTCGAAATAATGGCTAAAAACATGATCGATCCTATAGCACTCGTTTTACGCCATAGGATCAAGATTCCCGCCAGCATCTGACTCAATCCCAAAAACTGCCAATATGAACCCGAGCTATATAAAATTTCAAAAAAAGCTCCTACCCCACCATCTGTGGTATCTAAATTTGTGGCAAATCTTCTACCCAATACTTTGACAAGGCCAGTAGGGATAAAGGCTAAGGCTAGGAGAATTCTTGTACCTAGTGTGAATCGATAAAGTAAGGGTTGGGAGCGAATCCAAATGTATATTTCATCAAATAAAGTGTTGTTTTTCATTTTCTATAAGTTATAGTATCTATCGTTCAATTGCTGACTTAATCCAATCCAAATATATTTTAATAAAAGACGCTTGATCCTCTACCATTGGCCAATGTCCAATTTCCTCCTGCATCCATAAAACCTCAGACTTCGGGAGGAGCCTTACAAATTCTTCAGCCATGTGTTTACCAGAATTCGGATCGGATGGACCGCAAATATAACACATCGGAATCATCGTTTCTTGCATAGCTGCTATCCATCTATTCTGATAGTTTACTTTGTCAAATATCATTCTACCAATAAGATAGCTAAGGTCTTTACCATTATTGTAATTTAAGACATCCCAAAGCTCGTCCAAAAAAGCATCATTTGGTTGGGTGTTTATACCATATAATCCTTTTACAGATTTATTTACTGCATTCTTTCCTATCCATTTGCTAAGCTGTTTGCCTATAAATTTAGGGGTTTGGGAGAGCAACCTTTGTATCAATCGAGGTCGGTAAACCGAGGTAAAAAGGCTACCGTTACTAAATGCGGAGGAAATAATTTTAAAGCTATTCTTTCCTTCTTTATCTCGGGCTATTAATTCTTGTACCACACTGACCCCAAGATCATGCGATAGAATGTGTGTCTCTTTGATCTCTAATTTTTCCATTAAAGCATTTACTATTGCTGTATGCTCTTCATAAGAATATTGATGATCATGAGGTTTATCCGAAAAGCCCATTCCCAATAAGTCGAAAGAGGTAACCGTATGTGATTGAGCAAAATGGTTAATACAATGCTCCCACTCATAAGAACTATAAGGGTAACCATGAATGATCAGCATGTGCGGACCACTACCTTTTTGACTAAAAAAGATTTTATGATTTTTATAATTAAAAAAACTTCCTTCTTCCAGCCAAGACTTTACATTGGTATTCATCATTATTTAATTTTCAAGTTCAGAGTTGTCGTTATGTAAAATTCTAAAAGGTGCTCAACCGAGTAAGATTAAGATAGGCAAATAATACATTTTTCATTAATTCATTATAAAAATTTTCAATAGCTATTCAAATTTGCCGATCAGTCCCCATCCGTTGGCTTGCTCAATAACTACACAGTGTAATACATTCTTTCCCTTTTTTAAAGGCAAGATAAGCTTATTGCTCCCTATGTCCAAATGCCCCATAAATTGTGGACCTTTTGACCTAAAAGAATTATTTCCTTTAAAAATCAAAACACCATTGAGATATATTATGATTTTATCACTGTAATCAAAGTAAAAAGTTTTAAAGGTTTTTGCATTTTCTGACCATTCATATTTTGCAATGGTGTAAGCTTCTAAATTATCTTCAAAATTGCCAAAATTAGGCTTTGTGATAAATTTAGAAATTGGCAAAAGACCAGAGGTCTCAGTTTCAACTTTTTTATAGGATAATTTACCAAAATTTTTAAAATCTACAGGGTCTTTTTTGGGATCTATTGCTTCTGTGATTTGCCATTGCTTTATTAGACCTTTAGATAGTGATGATAGATCTTTTTTAATAGCTGTTGTCATTTCTTTTGAGTCAGTACTATACTTAAAATTGGCAAATCGATTTTCAAAAAGTGAAAAAAGTCCAATTGAGCCAGAAGTGTTTTCTGATTTCAACTCGTCAACTGTCAAAACTTTTACATCATTCACATAAATATCAGCAATTTTGTCTTTAAATATTACTTTTAATTTGTTCCAGCCAGATTGTTTGAGTACCAATTGGGCTTGATATTCATTGTATAGTTGCCAATTGGATTCTCCGTTGTATACAGGGGTATATTGGACAGCGTCAACCTGTCCACTTTTATGGGTACGTATGTAAAAATCCTCCATGTTGTGATCTTTTTTCCTGAAAATGATTCCTGCAAAACTTCTTTTTGAATGAGCGTAGACATCCACTTCGATGGTACCATGAGTTAAATTTACATCTTTAACAAACATTTTCCCTTCCAATTTTACAATCGATATTCCTTCAAAAGTTTCAAAATTAGTTTTAGCGTTTTGATAAATTTCCCAATTTTGAGGGACCATGGATATGGAGTTTTGACTTGTCAGCATTATGCTAATAAAGTTAGATGCGACAAAAGCAATATATACATGAATTTTACTTCTTTTCATTTTTTTTTATTTTAAGAACGGTTATTAAAGAAAAAATAAGTTTTTGAGTGATGAATTATCAAAGGTAACTTTCGAATTATGATAGTATTTTTTTGAAAATATTACTCCGGCAATAAAGTTTTTAACTTAAATCGATAAGCACCTCTAAAACTATCTTCTTCTTTGACCACAATTCGATCTTTCTTCGAAATCCAAAACCGCTGGTAACCCATATTGCGAGGTAATGTATATTCTAAAACCCAACAATCGAGCCCTTGGATATTTTCAGAAGATTTCACTTGATAAACTTCATATTTTGGTACACTATAACCCGGATCATAAAGTAGGACTTTGAAAATTGCTCCTTCTGCATAAGGTAACAATCCAAAAAAGTGAAGATCACAATGCCAATTTATAAAATTATCTGTTGGCAATGATGCTTTAAAATTCTTGTCGAAATCAGCTTTTACTTTTTCACCAGCTTCACCAATGATTTCTGCTTTTTGATTGATGAAGTCAAATTGCATAGTGTATCCATTTCTTTTCCACCATGTGGTATGTCGGATTGTTTTTAAATTGGGTGACAAATCTGTTTCAGCTATGTGGCTTAAGGTGTCTTTCTCAGACCATTTTTGACTAATCTTATAGGTACCTCCTTTTTCTTTTTTTACCTCCATCTCTACAAATGTCAGGTCACCAACTGGGCCATGTTTATCTTTTTTAGTATAGATAATGTAATTCGTCTTACCTTCTATTAATTGGTTAGTTTTGAGTTTGGTAATGTCTATCATAATCGTGTCATTTGCCAAAATAGAACTATAAGACAAACAAATGCAAGCAATTAAAAAAAGGATTTTATTAATCATAATATGTTGTTTAATGTAAAAAATTTAAACAAAGTAAAGCCAAACTTAACTTAAGGAGATTAACAAAGGTTAATTTCATTAATTAGCAATTAAATTATTAGATGAATGCAGGAAAATTGGCGATGAATTAATTGACAATTAAGCCCAATCCTCTTGTCACCTGAACAAATGCTCTGATTTTAGATTTTTGGGCTATGCAATTGAACGTCATATATCGATCATTTAGTAGGATATTATTAATACCTAAACATCTTGAAAAATTGTTTAATCGACCTTTTCCGCTTTAAATGTTCCGTTTGGTTGGACAAAATTTACTGCAACTACTTTTTCCTTTTCTCTTAAAAAAACAAGGCTGTAGCCGCTTAAACCATTGATTTGAAATTCATCTTGAGCGCTATAATTCAATTGATAAGTCGGTTGCCCTGGAATTTGGGCTTGCAACTTGCCATCTAACTCTTTTATAGTAAGGGTCATGTTGCTAATTTTGAAGTTTCCAGTATACTGCCCTAAATCTACTTTATTCAACTCTTCATTGATTTTCTCAAAAGAAATAGCGGGTAGACTTGCTTCAAAGACAACATCAAATTTTGCTACTTGACTATTAGAGTTAATGAAAAAAGTACTAGGAAAACTTACAGATTTTAAAGGATGATCAGAAAATGAAAATACGAAATGATCTTGAGTTTTATGGGTTAAGTGGATATTGACTTTATTAAACTTTCCAACCAAAGTCGTATCCTTTTTAACAAGCTCAATTGTGCCATATGCAGCGTGTTTGTATTTTCCGACATAAAAATCTAAAGGTTGATTTTCTATTTTTAAATTCTTTTTTTGCGAGAGGTCGCTATTTGATGGAGAAGGAGTTGTTTGATTTTTAGCAAAACTGATTGACGACCAATCCGTAAATTTAACACCAATTAATTTATCCAAAATCATATCATTCAATAAACTCGGAACTGCTGATCCATCCTCATTGACAGTGATGTAAACGCCAATACTATCCATGGGTAAGAAAGAAATTAGGGAGGTAAAACCATCAATATTACCTCCATGTCCTACTCCATAATGACCTCTGTAACTTGACACAAACCATCCAAGACCATAATTAAAAAAATGTCTATCATGATCATCTTTTTTTGGCAGTGCTGCTCTTACCACCATATGGCTTGAGATAGCATCTCTATAAAAATTTTCTGAAATAATGGATTTCTTATCAAACTTACCTCCGTTTATCCACATGAGTAACCAACTTGCCATATCTTTTGCAGACGAATTTATAGCTCCTGCAGGTGCGGCTGCATGAATAGCATTTTGATTTATTAATGGAATTTTCTTTAGATCATTGCTATCTCTGACATAACCATGGCTAAAATCATCACTTTTTACATACTTGTCAATTTCTGTATTTGAAGAATTCATTGAAAGTGGTAAAAAAATCTGTTCTTGTATTAATGTAGACCATGACTTATTATACATTTTTTCAAGCAACATACCCAAAGCAGCATACATAAAGTTATTGTATTGCCAATTTTGTCTCAAAGGGGCTGTGAATTCTAAATTTGCTATTCCAGCTACCATTGATTTTGTATCCGAAAATGCACCACTATACCAAGAAAAATCATGCCTAGGCAAACCTGTCCGGTGGGTGATCATGTCTCTTATGGTAATTTGATGACTTAAAGCTTGGTCTTTAAATTTCAATTCAGGTAAATAAGTATCAATCGATTTGTCAAGGTCAAGCTTTCCCTCTTCTACTAATTTATCAAAAAGTGCAATGGTGAATGCTTTGGTGCAACTCCCAATAGGTAGTAAAGTATTCTCTGACATAGGCATCTTTGCTTCCTTGTCTTTATATCCATATCCTTTAGCAAGTATTACTTTGTTTTTATCTATAATAGTAACAGAAGCACCTGGTATCTTCCATTGATTTAATACCCTTAGGATCATGGTGTCAAGAGGGTTAATTTTTACTTGGTTTTTCTGGGTAAAGGCTGTTGAAATACAGGCATAGCATAATGCTACCACCATTAATGTTGTTCTCATTAAAAAATAATTTAAAGATTAATAAAATAATGTAAGACTGAAAAATTTACTTGAGCTTGCTCTTTCTTATAAATTTTAGAAGTTGAATAAGTAAATAGTAAAACACGACGGAAATAAGTAATATGACGGGAATAAACCAATTGCCTAAATGTTCTTTTATTGCTGGATCATCATTAGATGTACCTATAAAAAAACTTCCATTTCCTATGAATAATCCAACATCTTCTGGATAAAATATTTTCATAAAGATAGTAAATGGAAAAGTCAAAAATAACACAACTGTTAAACCGAAAATAAAATACAAAGTACCATTTCGCGCATTATAGTACAAGGCTTGAAAAACATGTTTGACATTATAAGTAGATACAGCTTCATCAATTTTTTTCATAGCGACCACCTCCTTTAGTGTTTCTTCAGGTGGCCCTACCCTATCCAAGATGTTTAGCAAAGAAGTCATTTCACTTAAGTCTTTATTGTGGTCCATATACTCATATATATAACTATTGATGTCCATTATTGCATCTACTTGAGCGGCTTGATTAAGAGGTTTAAGCACCCGTAAACATCGCTCGATATAACTTTGATAGATCCTTTTTGCAGAACCGTCTTTAAATTCTAATTCTTTCATTTAATTTACCTTTAGATTTATGTTTTGAAACATTACCCTCATTTCTTCCAATACTGAGCGTCCTTCCTCCTTTATAGAGTAGTATTTTCTTGGTATGCCAGACTGTTGTTCTACCCATTTATGTTCGAGGAGTCCTTCTTTCATCATTCTGATCAATAATGGATACATGGTACTCTCTGTCACATCCAAATCATATTGCGATTTTAGTTCTAAGATCAATTCGTATCCATACATTTCTTTTGTAACAATAAGAGAAAGTACAAACAATGGTAGTACGCCCTTCTTAAATTGTGTTTCCCAATTTTTTATGTATTCACTTTTCATAGTGCAAATAAACAACAAAAAATAATACCACGCAATACGATGTATTATGTTTTTAGAATTATTAGATAAATTATACGAAAAGATCGATTAAATGAATACTAAAAGATGATACTTACGATAATAGTTGTCCAAAATTGAGAATTGGACAAGAGCTACTAAAGTGCTTCTATTCATAACAAATTTTGTTAGAAACACCCATAAAGCCTATAATATCTGCTTTTTTTATTAATAGTAATTAAAATTGTTCTTTCGGCAATTTTATTTCATGTGCCCAAGAGTTATTTAAGGAAAGCGAAAAAAAAAAATAAAAGTAAATTTTTATATAAGTTCATATTATATATATATATATATTAATAATTTTTAAATTTCAAAATATTTCAGATGCACTGACAATTTTATTTAAGCATAGAAGCTCCAACCTTAAATAATCTTGTATAAATCATACCATACCCTCTCAATACCTCGGGATTTTCTCCCGAAATATTGGTAAACATTATAACTGAGACCCGCTTGTCAAGTGTTGTTAACATATCAGCTATTATTCCGGGATCATTGCCCCCGTAACCAATTCTGGTGGCATTAAATTTTGTCTTTAAAAAAACTCCCTCATTTCTTTTTGAAATATCAAGATTTTCTGGTTTTTTCATTTCAGTAAATTGAAGGCGAAACATTTCAGAAACAGACTCGTGTTTAAGAATTCTTTTGCTACCATGCTTACCCCCATTTAAAAGCATATTAAAAAATACTGTCAGTTCTTTAATATTTGTTCTTATTGCTCCATCAGGATAGGTAATTGAACCGTAATAAGGTATTTCCACTAGAGACTCTTGCTCTTTTTTATACAGTTTGGCAAGATTAATTTTATGGTTTGAGTTTAAAAACCATGAAGTATTTTTAAGATCCAAAGGCTTATGAATGTGCTTAAAAGCAAATTTATCTAATCTCTGCCCTGAAACCACTTCAACAATATAACCTGCCAGTGAAACAGCTATATTTGAATATTCATGATATTCGCCAGGTTTGTGTTTATAAAAATTGTCAGAAGAATATGTTTTTCCTCCTAGCATAAAATAATCTTTTAAAAAATCACCTAATTTTACTGAGGGATCTCCTCCTTTATAATAGGTTCCAGCATATACACTTTCTCTGTCTGCTATACTTGAAGTATGGGTAGCCAGATGACGAATAGTAATCACTTCCCCTGGAAAATATGGATTAATAACTTTAAACGGTAAATACTTATTGATGTCTTCATCCAATGACAATAATCCCATTTCAACAGCTTTCATTACACATACGCCCGTAAATGCTTTTGTAATAGAAGCAACACCATGCACTGTTTCAGTGCGAAATAGTTGCTTTGAGCGTATATCTGCATATCCATACGCCTTCTGGAAGACCACCCGATTATCCACAATGATTGCAGCTGCCAGTCCCGGCATTCCTGATTCATTCATTACATCAAAAATAAATTGATCCAGATTTTTTAAGGTGTCATTAGGAAAATTTTGGCCTTCCACACCAAAACCAATACTAATCAGCAAGAGTAAAACAATTAACTTTTTCATCGTGACTAATTTTAATTATTCATTAATTTGATTTTCCATAGGGTAATACCTTTTAAGTTGTTTGTTTGAGAAAATAAAACAAAATGTCCTACAAAAACCATAAAAAATACAATAGCAATTCTATTAATCATTTGAAGCCAACTTATCAATATTTTTGAGAACGTCCAAAGCTTCATTTTTCATCAAGTTTTTATCAATTAATTCGTTTAAAAGCATTCTTGCTTTTGCGTATTCACTGACTTTTACTAGCCCTTTTGCACGCTCTAACTGCATACGTTCATTAAAGTAATGTGGTGCTACTACATCTAAAATTTTTAAAGCTTTCCAGTTCACATCCTTGTCCTCTCCAGCATACAATAAGCCATAGTATCCATAGACTGCGATTAACTCAAGATCATAGCTTTCTTTATAGTTTTCCAATTCTTCTTTGGCCCATTCATAGTCTCCCTTACTGGCTCGTTTTACTAAATTCATGCTCTTCTCATCAGTATATAAGATTCTTGGCTTGGGTTCGATACCTAAAGATCTCAAAATTTCTTCGGACAATTGAGTTGTTGAAAAAGGATTTTGACCGGTGATGATGTTTCCATCTTTGATTACAAAAGGGAGCATGATTTCTTCTCTTTGATATTTAGCGCCTCGTTCTATCATCTTTGTTTCTAATAAATATGGAAATTCCTTGATCCATTTCTTGCCAAATTTAGTTTCTTCTTCATTGCAAAGACCAGTGATTGCTTTATTTTGCACTAAAAAAGTGGAATCATTTGACTTGATGTGCAATAAGGCAGCAGAACCATGACAGACGGCACTAACCACTCTACTTTTTTCATACATGGCCAATATCAAGTCTTGCAATGCAGGATCGTAAGGCAGGTCAAACATTGCTCCTTTACCTCCAACAATATAAATGGCGTGGTAATCATTTTTGGCAAATGCTTGAGCTGTTGACAATGTATTGTCCAACTTACTTGTGGCTTCTAAATTTTTTATAAAACTGGCATTGTAAGCTTTCTTTTCATTGAATCGATCGGGTATTACTTTACCTCCTCGGGGACTGGCAATATCAATAGCAACCCCATGATCTTTAAAAATATGGTAGGCTTGTGAAAGTTCGTCCAATTCAAAACCTGGTCGAATGGTCCCTTTACCATAACTGCTGACTACGATTAATACTTTTTTACTAGAAATTTTTGCCTTTTGACCATTTAATGTGAAAGAAAAAATAGTAATGGCAACGAATAATAATGATTTTAATGTTTGCATAATTTTTAATAATTTTTCTGCAAAACTCCATCATTTTTGATCTAAAAAAGGTGTTTTAGAGGAGTTAAAAAGTTCAATATTATAATTTTGGACGACTGTGGGTGTTTTTCATGCTTTCTTTATACTCCTTTGGGGTTATTCCATTGATTTTTTTAAACAAGGTAAAGAAAGTTGTTTTCGAATTAAAACCTGATTCTCTTCCTATTGCCTCGAGGGTAAACTGATTTGCCTTTTCTTCAATAAGCTTTTTGGAATATTCGATCCTTAGTTGATTGATATAATTGTTGAAACTGGTATCATAATTGTCATTGAGTACTTGAGAAAGCTGGTGGACCGACATGTTTAAAGACGTGGCCAAATCATTAATTTTTAATTCGCTGTTGGTGTAAATATGTTGCCTATTCATCAGTTCTTTCAGCCTTTCCATCACCTCTTCTGCTATTTTCGACTCAATTTTATTACTGTATTTTGGCTCTGCTGTTGTCAAATCTTGGATGTTTTTCCTAAAAATGAAAAGCAAAATATTTAGATAGATGACCAAAGAAAAAATCAAAGGACCAGTTATGTACAAGACTTCTGTTTTACCTACAAAGGACAAAACATAGGTAAAAACCAATAATAAGAAACTAAAATAAATAGATAATATCCACTTTTTATCACTGGATAGCAGAGTCCAATTGGAAAGCTGTTTAATTTCGTCCTTTAATGGGACTCCACTTAACAATGTAAGCACAAACCAATAGGTATATATAAAGTAAACAATAAATTTTTTCCAATAGATTAAATCTTCTTTACCAGTTAAAAATAGGAGTACTAAAATAGTAACAAGAAGATGCCCTCCTATGATGGTGTACATACCTTTATTGGCAACCTCAAGCTTGTTTTTATAAGCTTGAACGTAAAAATACAGCACAGGACCTATCATAAAACAAGCTCCCAGTCCTATTTGAACATAAATGATTGGCATCTCCGGATTAAACCACCATATTGCCGATTTTCCTACTCTCACACTGAGCAAAAGTAACAATAACCCAAAGAGACGGTTAACCACCGATTTTTCTTTGATAAAAAATAGAAAATAGCAAGCCAAGATGATACCATTGAACCATCCAAGCATGCTGAGGAAGAATGTGATGTCTTTGATCATAGTTAAGGGCAAAGATAGCTCCTTACTCGCATTTGGGAGGTCGTACCTTTACTAAATTCGACAGAAGTATTTTTTTAGTCGTTTAATGCATATCTAATACTTACTAATTTTAAAGTTGTCTCAATACCTTTTTTGAAATCTATTGATTATTGTAAATTAATACTGATAATTCAGTATTGTCACACACATAAACCTTGTCTATTTTTGCCTTCCTAAAATCATTATTACTTTTTATAAAAATTCGAACATAATTAATCATGAAATTAAAATTAAACAAGGATAGAATATTTTTAATTGACGCTGTTGGAGCCCTATATTCAATTTTTTGGTTATTTATTTTATATAAATTTGATGATTTCTTTGGAATGCCAAGAAATATAGTTCTAAATTTCATTTTAGTAGCAAGTTGTTTATTTCTTTATTCTACTAGTATCTATTATATCAAACCATTAAATTGGAAAATGATGCTCAAAATTTTATCCATAACTAATACTTTGTATTGTTTTCTCACGATTTATGAAGTCTTTCAAAATAGAGAGAGCATAACAATGTTTGGATATATTTATTATATTGCAGAAATTATTTTAATAATGATTATTGCCTATTTAGAATATAAATATTCTAACGCGACAAATCATTAAACAAAACTTTTCTGATATCTAAAAACGAACAATATTAGCAAATGAATGAGTATTTATCACCTTATTTATCTCAAGTTGAAATTGATCAGCTAGTCGATTCAACTGAGAAAAGACTGCTTAATAAAAAAGAATATTTTATAAAGGAAGGAGAGGCCCGTAAAGAACAGGCATTTATAATGAATGGTACCTTAAAGTGTCCTCAATATAGTGTAGCAAAACTATAATAATATTCACTTAGCTGGTGCACGGAGGCGCCAGCTCAGAGCTAAAATCGTTTGCGACGATTTCTTTACGCTCTTCTTGCCTTGTTCTTTGACATTTCGTATTTTTTTCATTACGAAAAAGAGATTTGAGAACTCCCCTTTATACTAAAAATGATTTTTGATTGTAAATTTGCATTTTTATACAATTGTTCAACTATCAATTTTTATGGATCAACAAACGAGTCAAAATAGCATACAAGAGCTTGTCTTCAAATACATGTTGCAGATGAATCTTAATGTTTCAGAAGCTGACTATCAAAAGCTAGATAAACACATAGAATCGTGTGAGCTGCTATCAAGGCTATCACATTCGAGCATTATGATATTTGATTATCATCAAAAAAAGACAGTTTATTTTTCAAAAAACTATGGTTACTTTCTAGGTTATGAGCTCAATGATTTTGAGGCTGTAAATTATAAATTTTTTGAAGATCGCATACGTCCTGAAGACAAGCACAATCTTGCAATATTGGGCTTAAGCTCCTTAAAAATATTCAATGGTTTTTCGAAGGATGAAAAACTAAATCATAAAGTTGTTTATGAATTTAGAATGGAAAATTCTGAAAATAAATATGTAAGGTTGATCGATCAATATCAGATTTTGGAATTAGATAATTCAGGTCAAGCATGGTTAGTCATGAGTGTGCTAGATGTCTCGCCAAATCAAGAAATTGAGAAAGAAGTGCAGAGCCAAATTCTAAATTTTAGAACAGGAGAATTCACGGATCACATAGTAGAAAGTTCGCAATCAATTGATCTTACTAAGAGAGAAATAGAGATTTTAAAGTTGGTAAAAGAGGGCTTTATGAGCAAAGAAATAGCGGATAAATTATATATTAGCGTGCACACTGTAAATACGCATCGGCAGCGATTCTTAGAAAAATTAGGAGCCCAGAACTCGATGGAGGCTATTGCTTTTGCTTCCAAATTTGGTTTTTTAAGTTAGACGAGTTTAAATATACTGAATAATCAGTATTGTGTCATTTTGATTATTGAAAGACCTTTGTGCCTCAATAATTAATAAAACTATGACACGAAACATTTTCATTTTTAACCTGTTATTTACCAGCATTTTTATACATGCACAACCTTTACAAACTATTAGAGGATCAGTATTTGACCAATTTTCACAACAGAAACTGGAGTTTTCGAGTATTGCCATTTTAGATACCGATCCCTTGATTGGTGCAATCACAGATTCAGATGGCAAGTTTTTATTAGAAAAAGTACCTGTAGGAAGGTACGACATACAAGTCAGTCTAATAGGCTATGAAACTAAAATTATCAAAGAAATTATAGTGACTTCGTCTAAGCAAGTTGTTTTAGAAGTGGGTCTAGCAGAGCAAAATTATCAGCTTTCTGAAGTGGTGATTTCTACTGGAGTCAAAAAAGACAGGCCTATCAATACGATGTCGACTTTGAGTTCGAGAATGCTTACTGTAGAGGAGGCCAAGAGATTTGCAGGAGGATTTGATGATCCTGCTAGGTTGGCTTCGAGTTTTGCAGGCGTTGCGTCTAATTCGGGTGTCAATGGTATAATCGTGCGAGGCAACTCACCTAGATATTTACAATGGAAAATGGAAGGGGTAGAGATACCCAATCCAAATCACTTTAATGATTTACGGGCCTTTGGTGGTGGTATCCTGACTGGTCTAAGTAGCCAAATGTTAGCCAATTCAGATTTTCATACGGGAGCATTCCCAGCGGAATTCAACAATGCCCTTTCGGGAGTATTTGATTTATCTATGCGCAAAGGCAATAATGAAAAAACCGAACGGACTTTTCAAATCGGATTGATAGGCATTGAGAATTCTCAAGAAGGTCCGTTTAAAAAGGGAGGAAAATCATCTTATTTGTATAATTATAGATATTCGACTTTGGCCTTGGTGGCACCCTTAATTTTAGAAGAGTCACAAGGCTTAAAATATCAAGATCTCTCATTTAAAATGAATTTTCCTAGCAATAAAGCTGGAACCTTCACTTTTTGGGGCTTAGGTTTAAGAGATGCTGCTAAATCCTCTCCAAAAAAAGACACACTTGATTGGATTCATGCCGATGATAGACAAGAAGACGTCATTACACAAAATACAGGTTCTTTAGGGTTGGGGCATCTAATTATATTAAGCAAAAATACATATCTTAAGACAAATATTGCTTCAACAATAAATCACACAAAATGGACATCTAAAGCTCTAAACGAAAAAACACAGTTAGTTCCTTTTAGTAACATCAACTACATCAATTGGAATAGCGTTTTGACTACTCAACTCAATCATAAATTCAGTGCAAAACACTCCAATAGAAGTGGATTAAGTGTTACTCAATTGAACTATGATCTTGAATTAGATAAAGCACCAAAGATTGGACTAGCACCAACGAATTTAGCAGACGCCGATGGGAAAAGCATACTCTTTTCTGCTTTCACTCAATCTTCTTATAATATATCTTCTTTTTTGGTTATGAACTTGGGTTTTAATGGTCAATATTTTACACTTAACGATCACTACACCATAGAACCAAGATTAGGTTTTAAATATCAAGTGAACGAAAACCATCAGCTAGCGATTGCTTGTGGCGAGCATAGTAGATTAGAAAATATCAATTTCTATTTAAACAACTCTTTAGTCACGGGAGAAAAAGCAGTCAATAAAGAGCTTGATTTCACTAGAGCGCTTCATCTTGTTTTTGCATACGATTGGAATATTAATAAAAATCTACACTTAAGAATAGAACCCTATTTCCAAGACCTGAGAGATGTACCTGTCATAGAAAATACTTCTTTTTCTATGATCAATATGCTGACTGATTGGTTTTTTGCAGAAAAATTGGTTAATAAGGGAAAAGGAAGAAATTATGGGGTGGATCTTACGCTACAAAAGCATATAACTAATGGTTTTTATTTCCTAATTACAGGTTCTATCTTTGAATCAGAATATACAGGAGGAGATGGAGTGTGGAGAAATGCTAGATTTAATCGAAATCATGTTGCCAATTTTTTAATAGGCAAAGAATGGAAACTTGGATCAAATAAACAACATGTATTGAGTGTAAATGCACGTATCACTTCTCAAGGAGGCAATAGATACTCTCCTGTAAACCTTAAAGCTTCTCTTGAAAATAAACAAGTAGTCTACGATGAAACCAATTCATTTTCATTGCAAGCTGATGGGGTTTTGACTTCAAATTTGACCATTTCTTACAGAAAAAATAAAGCAAAATCGTCCCGAGAATGGTCACTAAAAATAATCAACATCACCGGTCAAGAAGACTTTTACGGCTATGAATATAACTTTAGAGATAAAACAATTGATAAAGATATTGAGAAAGTAATTCTACCAAATCTATCATATAAAATTGAATTTTAGTCTATTTATCAATTAAATCATTAATTTAAACAAAGGAACCCCTAATTCAAAATAAAACTTTGTAATTTTAAAATTAGGCCCCTTGGAAAAGAGTATAATTGTTTGGGCCCAATTATAATCTGGGGCTATTAGACGAATTTAGTTGAAAAAACTTTGAAAGCCTATTAACCTTTTAACTTGCTAATTCGAAATTTGTCAATGAGAAAAATACTTAATTTTTTAAGTATTTATAATTGGCGACTTTAAAATACTTATTATCAAAATGACCCGCTTTTCAATGACACTCCAACCTTTGATAATCAACCTATTTTTCTGCAAATTTTCTCAAACTAATTTTACTTTCTGTAGGAAAATCTACCGGAGCTGGTATGTTCACTTTACCGGTAGCGGCCCATTGTGTACCTCTTAGAAGATATGTTATAAAACCTACACATTCTACTGAATAGTCCGCATGTCCAAGTGCCGTGTGAAAAATCCTTCCTTTCCCAAAATTCACCGTCATCATCATTGGTTCATTCATATCTGTACCTTTATCATTTTTAGGTGAAAATGCGGTAGCCAATACTGTCATATTTTCCGCAGGTCCACGCAGTTTACAATATATTTCATCCATAGTATGCATCCACATCTTTGGCATACCTTTGGTGATGGGGTGCTTTTGATTTCTTGAGGTAATCAAAAACTCAGTTTGGGCTCCATGACTCCCCGCTCTTCCAGGAGTCATATCTCGTACCAATTTTCCTTCTTGGTTGTAATACACATAAGGTCCATCTTTTTCGCTTCGATCACCCCAACCTCCAAGACCAATCATTTTATTGTATGCAGGCCAATTTGGAAATGAGTTATTGGCTGCATGAACGATTACCAATCCACCACCTTCTTTCATGTACTTTTCCAAGTCTTGCTGTGTTTCGTCACTCCAAGGTGCTGCTTGCCAGCCAAAATTACAGATCACCGCATCATAAGCCTTAAAGTTGGGTCTATAATTTGGGTCAGGTTCAGACTTAGGAAGTGGTTTAGTTTCTTCTATGTCTTCTATTTTAAATTTTTGAATAAAATCCTCCCCTTTCCACGTATAGCGTGTTCGCTTTACATCCACTGTAAATTTACCTGATTCCTCTAGGTATTGCTTCATCATAAATGTGATTTTAGGCCAATGTTCGTGGTTGTTTTGCCCATCAATGATCAAAACTTTAATTAGATCACTATTTTTTGAACTTTGACTAAACGCTTTCTCTGTACAGCATATGAAAAAGATAGCAAGTAAGATGGTCAGTTTAATAGATTCGCTTTTACTCATTTTAATTTGAATTCACTTTATTCTTTAAAATAGAGTAAAAATAATATTTACAAATGAAACTCTTGGGTTCTATGTGGATTTTTATAAAGTAAGGTCAATTAAAAATGGATATGGAGTAGTTTGTGGTTTTGATTAGGCTGATTTTAATGTATTGCGACTTTAGAAAATACCCGGAAGGAATCTAAGATATAAATTATAAGTAACCCAGGTTGCAATCCTTTAAAAACAGGGTAAGGATTAGTTTATTAAGATGGTCGATTACTTCGTTCGATATTAAAATTTCTACTTTTTCCAAGGCAGTGCAGAAATAAAGTGTTTTGATCTTTCAAGAGCATTTTCCATACTAACACTCTTTGCCCATTCTTTTTCAAAATCAAATTCTTTTTTTGTTTTCACAGCCATAATATCTTTTATGATAGCCTCATCAGTAAGAGAACCTATCCATTCTATTAATTCTGCTTTTTGTATTGCGATATCCATTGAATGAAATTGATAATATCAGATGCTAACGTGAAAAATATATTTTTGGTTCCCAAGGATAAGACTTTAGTTAGAATCTTTTTTGTCAAGATTTCCTTTGCTGTTTTAATTTTATCGATTTATTGTAAAAAGAAAGTAGAGTGTAAGTCCTAATTTCGATCTAACAAAAGTTCTAGTTCTTAAATCAATCCGAAATCCACCTCCTAAACTCCCCCGTACAACTCTGACTCGTCACCAAAAACCTCTGCAAGCCCTTTAATTTTACCGATAAGGTATTTTTAGAATATCTTTCTATTTTTTCTATAAATAGTTTTTGAACGATTTCACTACGGTTGATTTTAAAAAATTCGGATGGATCGAGATGAATTTCTAATTCCTTAAGTGTGGACTCAGTAAGTACGTGCCTTTTACCATTTACATCATGTGCGAAGACTAAACCTTCATTGGCATCGAAGTAAGTGACATTCTGAATTTCTAAAAAATAAATGGATTGTTGATTTTGAATTGTGAAGCGCTTTTTATAAGATTTTGGTGTTGTGTTTTGCTCAATAATTTTAGTTAATTTATTGATTAATGTTTCATTTTCACTGGAACTTGAGCTCAATAATCGCCATTTATTCCAAGCTTTTTGAAATCGATCTAAGGAAAATGGTTTGAGCAAGTAGTCAATACCATTGGTATCGAAGGCATCCATCCAAAACTGATCGTATGCTGTGATAAATATGATTGGGCATGTCAATCGTACTTGATGATATATCTCAAAAGCTTTACCATCCAATAGCTCAATATCAGAAAAGATTATATCGGGTGTATTGTGATTTAAAAATTCGATGGCCTTGGATACAGTATCAATTTCAGCAATGATATCAATAGCTTCTTCCATCGATTCAATATATCTCCTTAGCTTTTTCCTTGCAGGGATTTCGTCTTCTATTATGACAATTTTTATCATATTTGACTTGATTTTATTATTGGAATTTCTACGATAAATAGGTTATTTGACTCTTTTATTTCTATACTTTGATCACTGAGTAATTTGTACTGCTCTTTTAGATTATTTAAAGCTTTACCTGAAGTTGGTAACGAGGTGTTTTTTTTGTTTATATTATTCGATACGACGATTTTTTGAAGAAAATTTATGGAGATTACTATTGGTTCCTCCCCAGTACCGAGATTGTGTTTTACTACATTTTCTATTAATAATTGGAGTGTCATTGGAGGGATGAAGCCATGTAGAGCATTAGCTTTAATCTCGAACTGATATGATTTACCGTATTTATATTCGATAAGTTTAAAATACCTTTTTGCGAAGTCCAATTCTTCTGAGATAGCAATAAGTTTTTGATCTGAAGCACGTAAAACGTAACGATATATTTCACTAAACTCGTTTAGAAAATCTGATGCCTTATGTTTATCCTCATCAATTAATTGGTCGAGGATATTTAGATTGTTAAATAAAAAATGTGGATTCATTTGAGACTTTAACTGATGGATTTTACTTTCTGAAAGTGCTTCGCTGTAATTCACAAGTTGTGTTTGATAATTTTTACTTTTATTAAAATAATAGTAAGTGAGAAAAAAACTACCGTAAATAAATGCCCCTAAAAAATCCATAAGCATCGATAGAAGGAAAGTCTCTTTGTTAAAATTGCGCTCTATGGTATCAAAGCCAAATGAGATCAATAATCCGATAACTTTTAACAGGACTAGATACAAAAAGATGGAGATTACGCCTATTTTTATTAATTCCTTGGTATTGAGGAATTCTAATTTTTGCCACCTTCTCAAGAAAAAAAGCAATATCAAATATAGCAATGACGTCTGAATTAAAACAGCAATAGCCGCGTCAGGCGTGAAGGTATATCTATCAATAGCATCCCAAAATGAAATGCGCGAATAAACAGACTCCACGTATGCAAAAACGGTAATAAATACAATGAAGTATCTATGAGCGCATAGCTTATTCCAGGTATTTTTCATTTTTATTCAATAATATTGGACACAAAAGTAGCTCCTTTCACTAAGAAGCTACTTTTGTCGCAACCATTATTTTATTTTTGAGGAAACGAAGCGATAATTCCACCTTTTTCATCAAAAAACTCTAGTTTAGCATTGTTGTTTTTGTCAACGTAAAACATGGCTTTAGGCATACCCTTATTGTCAAAAAGAAAAAGTCCATTGCTTTCACTTCTTGATTTTCCTATCAACATTCGAGGTGCCCCACCTACTAAGCCTTGAGCTTCATATTCTTTATATTTTACATCAGCAGCAGCAGGGTCTTTTTTACCTAAGGCCTCCAATTCCTTCATGATTTGCCCTGTCTTTATTTGAGATTCTTTAGAAGGTCGATCATTGAACATCAATCCACTACTGACCATCCTTTTATTGCCTTCGCTATAATCCTCCGTCTTCAATTGCACTACCTGGTCTCCATCATACTGATCGTAAGTTAAAGACAGTCCAGAGCTATGTCCATTTTTATTTTTTTGACCATCATAAATAAATCCACCACACTCTATGCCATCTTCATTGAAAAACAACATGCCAGATCGCTTTTTTCGGGTTTCATTGGTGGGTCTGCCATTGATCTTAGCGGTACCTGTGGGAAATCTATCCACATTGGTGATGATCATTTTTACAGTACCATCTTTCTCCACCACATTAATACGTTCTACGTCAATTTCCGTAAACTTTTGATTCTTTTTGTTCTGAAAAGCAGACATTGAAATAAATACAACCCCAATTGCACATACTACTGCAAATGTTCTTAAAAATACCAATTCTTTGTTCATTCTTGAATTTTTGTTTTAATAAGTTAATAATAGCACAAAGTTATGGCACATTATATTTGGTAAAAACAACTAAACAATGAGTGACGGAAAATATCAAATGAATGAAGGAAAATGGGGAATGTCTTGCCTCTTGCAGTATTAATAGTTTTAGAATGGTAGATACCGTAGATTTTACCAATTCAAGTGAAATTTGCGTTCTAAAACATATCTCTATTTGAATAAAAAAGTAAATTTGTTCATTTCGGTTTGTATCAAAAGTACGGTTACCTAAATTTTACTTGTTTTTTAGGACAATTTTTTAATTCGTTTCTCCTTTGCTCAGAGCAGTATTGACAATTTAAAATAAGTTTTGAAAGCTATGCAATATCTATTAAAAAATACCAAATTTTGTTGACTTCATAATCATTTACCCACTTAGATTAAGACATAAAGATTATAAAGAAAGATTTATGCTAACCATACAAAAAACTGTTTCATTTGCTTTATTCTATAATTAAAACGTCTTAAGTGAAAAATTATCCTATTGATATAAAAAACTTACTTTCAAATAGATTTCTTTTTTAGTTTTGGGTTTTTAAGATTCAAATGATGTATTTAATTCATAAAGTTTTCATTCTATTTATAAGTCTAAATTCCGTTAATATTTCAGGTGTCAGTATAAATGATTTTTCAACTGGTAAAGGAGACAATAATGAAGACAAAAAAGCTATTGAATGTGTCGCGGGGTTCTTTGAATGGTATAAATCGAATTATCGCGAGATCAATCTTCATACTTTGATCTATACAGACAGTTCCGCTAATTTCCAAGTCAGTCTACCAGCATGCAGAGCCTATCTTCAACAGCTTAAAAGCAGTGGCTGCATTTCAGATAATTATGTGACAATGTGGATGCAATATTTTAATTCCAAAGCTGAATATTTTATAACAAATCATCAATCAGAGGGTCCTCCTGAAGGATTTGATATGGACTTTGTGTTGCATAGTCAAGAACCAGAGCTTGTCCTCAAAAATTTAAAAATGCTAACCTACACATCACGTACTATGAGCCAAAATACTAGAGAAGTAATTGGATATACTCAATGGGATGATTGGAAATACGTAGTGGAACTCAAAAAGATCAATAAAAAGTGGCATATCGATTACATATCATTAAAAGAACCAGATTAAAAAAAGTATAATTATGAATACAACAACGCTTATTACCACGATTTTGTATGGACTAACTGCTGCTTATGTTATGTACATGGCAATCATGAATCTTTTTGTATATTTTGCCAATGTACATTTAGGACACGAAGAATCATTTAAAATGCCAATGATTTACCTACTTGGCGGTTTAACATTATGCGCGTTAACATTTTTGGGATACAGAATTTATACTTTGCCAAGTATTGGGCTATTATTTAAGATTTTATTTTACATCCCTGTTTTAGCGATCATTCTTTATATATTGTGGGCAATTTTATTAGTGTTTTCTTCTGGTGGAAAGTGGAATTAAATCAATAAAATCATTAAAATGGTAGTTTTGTCGAAGGCGGTATTTTTTATATTGTATGGTGTAAGCATCTTACTTGTTCTTTTTAGTATTTTTAGTAGCTTTGATTTAATCCTTGATCCTTACAAAAAATTATCCGAAGCATTAATTTTACTGGGTGGAGGCATTATTTTAGCAATTGGGCTATATTTAGCTTATCACTATGGGTATTTAAATGCAAATTTTACGAAAGGAATGATCATACTAGTTACAGCGTTTGTGATTGCTTTGGCTTGGGTTATTATTGGATTATTATTTTTTAACGGACCTCTACATTGGCAGTAGTATGAAATTTTTACAACAACTTACATTTTATTGTCTCCTAGCTGGTACTGGCTATCTGGCTTTTAATTATATCTATGATGCCATCTTTAAAGTATCTGGTAATAATCCATATTTCATGAAACAAGTGTTCGCTATTGCTTCGTTGTTAGTATTGTATATATTGTACAAATCATTTCAAGTAGGTGAGTTGAGTTCTAATTACCTTGGAGGAATAAAATGGGTGTTAATCTCTTGGTTACCTTACATAATAGTGACCATCGGATACCTAGTTCTTGCCAAATTGCAAGGGAAGATTTAACCCATATTACGCATTGGAAATTAACTTCAAGAAAATTATGCTTCATATTAGTTTCAGTACTCAATTTTCCGTCCTCTATGCAGCTAAGGCTGCAAAAATTATTGGAGAAGCTAAAATCCAGTTGGTTTTAGTTCGCTGCTAAATTGATATTTCGGATATCAATTTTTTACGCAGCTCATGTGCTTCACTACTATTTTGCCTAATTTCCTTTCGAATAAAGTCCAATGCGTAATATGGGTTTAATAATCAAATAGACAAAAATAGGAATATAAATAATAGTTATTAAAACCATTGAGATTTGGGTAATCCAGTTTACCATAACTAAATCAGTGAATCAATGGCAAAGTGACGAAATACAAATTCGAAGATAAACATCAGAAACAAATCCAAAATATAATAAATATGGAGAGATATCAAGCCGACCCAGTAAGACTTTACGATCTTATGAATTCTTTTTTGGTACATTGTCCTAAATGTGAAGGTAGTGCTGAAATTTCTGTGCCACTACCTTTTGATTACAAAAATGCTATTCTAAAGTGTAATTCTTGTCATTATTCTGAAAAGGCAACAGATCTTGTACGCTATAAACCAGCTGGCAAAGCCAAATGTCACCAATGTTTGGAGTTTTTAAATTTATCAACCATTGAGGGCTATAAAACCATCCCATCCTATGTCAATCTAACATGTAAGTACTGTAAAACGATCAACATGGTCAGCCAAAATTGGGAATCCTATGTCGAAAAATATCATGAGTCAGGTATTGTAGACCCAGCTTTCGGCCTACCTCTTTGGTATCAGGACACTGTTAAAGGCAATAATCTCTGGGCATATAATCTTAGGCATCTAACAGAGATTAAAAACTATGTTAAAGCTACACTTCGTGAACGTACAACTGACAAATTTAAGATGACTATGGTAGAGAAACTTCCGGATTTTATCAAATTTGCTAAAAACAGAGAGGAAGTTCTTAAAGCAATAGAACGAATGCTCATTCATACTTAAATATCTAAAAGCAACCGTTCACTCATTTTTAACTTATCATAAATATCCTGCATCCTCATCTTACTGATCAAACCATTGTCTAAATTGTTCAATCCCTGGAAGTAGTTCTCGCTTTTTGTCTTCTATATCCTCATTATTTAGGTACTTCAGGGCATCTTCTAAAACACTTAGATTTTGGAAAACAAATTTTTATTCTACCACCTTTCCTTCGCCAAATCGGTGGTTTTTATCCTCGGCATCTGCATCCCCCATAAAATGAGGAAAAACTTTGAAAGATAAAGGGTCTGCATTTTTAACCTTTTTCATATGGTAATATACCCCATTTTTATCCAAAGTGTATTTTTCATTCAGGATTTTGAAGGAAACTACATCGGTTTCAATAAAAAGTTTGTCATTGACATAAATACCGTTTTTATCTTTTGCGTACACAGTTTCTCCTAGGGAATTTTCATTTTCTTTGAAAGGTGTAAATGAAAAGGGATCTGCATTTTCTAAGATCTTGTCTCTAAAAAAGACATGAAAAGTATCCTTGGCATATCCATGAGAAATCATCATAAAAGTTTTGCTTTCAGCTTCTTGCAATTTATCACCTTCAAAAAATACATTTGTATTATCTTTAGCATATTGGTAATCTATCACCTCGAAGGACTCGTAATGACAAAGGATAGGATTGATAACATACGTATCGTCAAAAGGCAGGTAATAATAATACCTTTTTAAGTCTTGGGCATAATGTTCAGAGATCAGTTCAAAGCTTATTCCATCGCTTTCTTTAATCCGTTTCCTATCTAAATAGGCTGTTTTGTTGTCCCTTAAAAAATGTTGATTAATCACCACTAGACTTTCTAAATCATCAACCTCAAAAGCGCTATTGTTGTACCATGCTGTAGATTTGTCCTTGGCATATCCATAATCCAAACTTATAAAACTGGCTGGATCTGCTTTTTCTAATAGAAGAAATCTTTTTCTTTTGCTAGTAAAAAAATCTTTACCTAACCTGTAAGTTTCATAAAAATAGACATGGTTTTTATCTTTAAAAAAGTAGTCATCTACTATTTTAAAAGTATTAGGGTCTACATTATTAAGCACTATATCATAAAACCATATCGTATCATTTTTTCGAACAAAACCATTATCCATTTTATCAGAAGTTTTTGTAACAGTTTTATCTTTGTCATTACTGCTTTTGCAGGAGGCAAAAAACCAAACTGTAAGTAACCCAATAAAGTAAAAAATAAATTTAATAATATTCATATAGTATTATTCTTATTTTTGAAAAAAACTGATCCATTCTTCTTCTATTTTGTAATAAGATTCTGGACTATTGGATTGAAGACGGAGTGATTCTTCAGCAATAAACTTAAGAATTTCATCTCTTTGATTTAATGAATACCTTGTATGTGATGACCAATCATTTTGTGAAGGGATATTCACAAAAAACATACAGTCACCTCCCCCTAATTCCATATAAAACTTGGTAGCTTTATCTCCATCCCAAAATATGGCATAACCCGACCGACCATTGTTTTCGAAGGTCATTCTCTTAGGGTTTTTTGACTCCTCTTTTTCTGGTTTTTGAACAAAAAAACGCTGGAGTACTGACCAGAATATATAAGTATTTCCCATTTTAATTACTTTAAATATTTACTAACTATCATGGTTTATTTTTCATTTGATTTCTTCTAGTCCTTTAAATTTTTTACCCAAAGCTTCACCTGTACCCCACCTATCCGTAATGACCCATTTTACATCCGGATATAAACTATCTATCCATCCATATTCCGGACTAAATCTTAAAAACTCTGATAATAGTGTCGTAGTCTTCATACCTCCCATTACTTTGTCTTCATTGGTCACCCTGAATGCAGCGACTTCACTTTTGCTTAGGTTCATCGGTATGGTGCCATTATACACATCATTTTTATCTTTGGAGTACGGAAAACCAAGTACTTCAAAAGTATTGGGATCTGCTTTTAAAATGACTTCGGTATCCAGAAAAGCATGAAATTTATCTTTAGCGTATCCATAAGCATCGTTTGTCAAAGGGATAAAACCATCAGATATGGCATGGTTTACTTTTCTTCCTTGGAAGTAGGCTGAGTATCGATCTGTTCCGAAATTTTCATTCTGTTTTGACACCATAAAACTCTCGCTGTCTATCCCTTCTATCCAATGGTCTCTACTACCAAAATTTTCGTCATTGGTCACCCAAACCCAGTTGTATCCTTTTTTGACATAACCTGTTTCGCATGAGGAAATAAAAAAAATGAGTAGAAATGACAATATGATAATGATGAATATTTTCATTGTATTTTATTTAAATGATTAAAAAACAATTTTTACTACAACACTGCCAACAACCAATATGAAAAAAAGAAAAAGCATGCCTGCCAGGTAACCCATACCGATACCAGGTCCTTGACTGCTATAAGCTTTCATAGTGGTCTCGAATACCAAATGGCCCATAATGATACCAGATATCCATATGCGGGCCAAGAGCCAGTTTTTCCCCACAAAAGGTATCCAATACAAAACAAATATCATCGTTGATAATAGTGGAACATAAAACCACACATTTTCGATGATGCCATCATAGACATAGCTATATTTTTTGTTTGCCCAAGCCAATATAATAGATAAAATATACAGTACTAACCAATAAAGCTCAGGACCTATTAGTATTTTTATAATTTTCATTGACAGAGCATTTTTATTTTAAAATTTCATTTCTGAACTACAGACTCCAATATTGTAAAATCCTTAACTATTTGGTAAGTCTCCAACCCCAACCAAGTAAACTGGACTACGATATATCCTTGAGTCAGTAAAGGATATACAGACCTTGGGAGTTCATGACGTTTTGCAGTCAATATTACCTTACGCTTCTGATTCATCATATTTTCTTCAATTACACCTGAATGTTGTTGGTAATAAAATACAGCATGACGCAATTTACCTTTATGAGTGAAATTCAATTGGTAATAGGTTTCACCCATAACATCAGTAGAAACGATCCCTTGAATTTCTGCATTATTCAATTTTAGTTCCTTCATTTTTTGCTCATTATTTGACGTATTCTTGGATGTTCCGCATGACAAAAAAAGCAAGATCATAATAAAAAATCCAAATAATGTGCCTATAAATCTTCCTTGCATGGTTATATCAGTTATTCATTATTCTAATCCAAAGATCGGGCACTTGATCGATTTTTTCATATTCAGAAAGATATATTTCATTTATATCCGAAAGTTTATGAAGTTTTACAGGCAAAGACCGATGCGACGGAACATTGTCAAAGTATATCTTCCTAAGTGATTTGAGTTTGCTGAAGTCACTATGCATGACCGAAAAATCCGGACAATCGATGATGGAAATTTCTTCTAGATGTTCGAACTTGGATATCAAATCAGGAATCTCGATAAACGTGGAATTGGATAAATGTTATTGCTGTAATGAAATTAAACTCTGCTAATATTTATACATAAGAATAGGTCGTAATACATTCTAAAACTTACTTATAAATATATGTTTCTATTCCTTGTTTTTTATCCAAAACGTTTACCGTAGTTGAAGTCAAGGGATATCCGTCTTTATCTAACTCATATTTATATTGAGTATGCCAAGTGATCGTGTTAGTAGGTGAAACTGATTTGTAATCCACTAACATATTTTTAAGCCCTTTCCCAAAGAGTCTGTTAGAATACCAATATCCAGTGTGACCAAACCCAGTCTTATTCTCTAAACGGTTGTCAAAGGTGTATTGTCCTGAATAACCCAACACGTTTCCATTAAAGTTCTTTGAAGAAATGACGTTACCGTTTTGAATGACATATTCCGTAGCAAACCCAATACCTGTTGGTGGTATACCTTCCGTTTTAATAATATAATCCTCTGTATTATATGTATAATTGTACGTGTAGTGAAGTGTACCGTCAGGGTTTATCATGCTTATTTTTGTTATATATCCTTTACTATTTAAAGTACAGTTAAAGGTTCGATACGGAGTGTTGGATATATTTTTCTTTGCTGTTACGACTAATGATAATGGTGAAACGTAATTAAAAGTGGCAGTTTGATCATTGTCTTTAACTACTGCTAACCTTCCTTGTGGATCATAGGTAAATTCTTGAATGTCTGGTGTACCATTATCCCATACATAAGTGACTTTCGCCAGACTTTTGATAGCAGCTGGGTTTAAATTAGCATCTTTTTGACAACTGAATAAAGCAATAAATGAAATAAAAATGATAAATAATTTATTCATGATTTTAAAGTTTTTATAAATTAATAACACAAAGGTGACTACTATCTAGATACTTATAAAATACTTTTACATTAGCCAAACAATTGATAAAATGAAGCGTAGGAAATAAAGTATGAGTCGTTTTGATCAAAAGACGATTTCATGCGAGCGACATGCCATTTATGAAAAGTCGGATAATAATTTCTAAGTACTTTTACTTTCTAAAGTACGTAATCTCCGTATCCGAAATCTTATAAGTACATGATGATGCTTGATCTCGCCGCGTTTGTTCGGCGACATAATTGATGATATCTTCTCTCTCTGACAGCGGAAAATTGGTAGTTTTTTCCCATGCTGATATCGATGGAATATCTAGGTAAAACACACAATTGCCACCACCCATTTCCATGTAGAACTTGATGCTTTTGTTACCTTCGAGATAGATGACTTCACCGCCTCTTCCTTGACTGATATACTCCAATCTACGCGTAATTTTATTTATAGTTTTGTCAATAATAGCTTGCCTTAACAACAGATCTTCATTAGGTAATACATTGCCAAATCCATCTCTATATACAATCGGTTCACTGTCTAAATCAAAAGGTATTGACGGAGTGATTTCTGGTATTGAAATTAACTGGCCTTCTGGGTACTTTTTAAATCGAACAATATGGACCACCCCACTCTTTTTGTTGATTATCAACTCGTAAGTTCCTGGGCAAATAAATAAGGTATCTAACAATATCTTTATACTACCATTGATGATGTGCTCTACCTTCTGATCAAAAATCACCACATTGTCCACTATATTTTGTATAATTACATTATGATATTCCATAAAATATTCTGGTAACCACAAGCTCATCTGCTGGCAATCAGGATAATGTACAAACCTGACATCATCCATCAACATCACTTTTTCAGTACCCTGATCGTGTACATCGGTTGGAAAAATATTTTCTACCGTTAAAATCTCAATAACTCCAAAAAACTGATCCATCTATCTTTTTTATTATTTCAATGCAAGGTATGTAAAGTCTATTATTTGTCTCATTTGAAAGCAAATTTTACAAATAAAGAAACAATCTACCCCTTAAAATAATCCTCTCATTTTATACAAGACGATCGGATATCCAATAGCACAAAAAATTATGCCCCATTTTAATAAGGTTTTTGGAAGCGTGCCTGTTTCGTCATCTTCAAGTGCCATTTCCATTCTGGATTTATAATGATAATAATAAATTTTTACAGCTTTCCCTACTTCAAAAGGGCTGTTTTTCTTGTAGGTCAAAGAAAAGTGCTGGAAGAAACCATTTACAGTTCTAAACTCCACCACGGGTGCCACACCTCTATAGGCCAAATCCGCTGGAGAATGGTCTGGGTCTTCACGCATTTTTATCACCACTCCATCGGCGATTTTTCCTTTAGTAATTGCATGCTCAATTTCATTGCTTTTGGAGTATGAAAGTATCAAGCAATAAGTTCCAATTAGTGATAATAAAGGTCCTATTGTATTAATAATGTTTAAAATTATGTTCATTTTAATTTTATTTTACAAATATAATAAAAGCCAATGCTAAAAAAAGCCAAACACCCATCATTAGTAAAAATTCAAAAATAATAATTAAAGCTGGTACACCCAATATTAGATTAGCTATTCGCGTTTTTCCCCAAATTTTAAAAACAGCCCCTGCAGCTACCATTACAACTACATAAATCATTTTTTCTAAAAACTAATTATCATAAAACTCTTTATTGACGACATATTTCAAACCATCATAATAAGAATATAAATTGTATAAAACATAAATGGCGTAATCTCCCATCCATGCCCAAAAAGACATCTTTATGTGTTTATTAAAGAATTCAATCAGTATTTAGCTTATTTTAATTTTAACACATTACAAAATATAATAAACCAACAAGAAGAAAACTTTTTAATAGAAATATTTTTGAATTCAATTTTTTAAACATCATTTATTTCAAAAGGAAGCTTAAAAAACAATTCCTGCTGTAAGATTTAATTTATCAAAATCCAACTATTTCATAATCGATGTACCATATTTCAGTCCTTTTTACCCTCACTTTAATAAAAGTTTACTACGTTTCGTTTCTAAATTATCGTAGGTATTCATAAGAAAATATATCTTGTGAGGCAGATGAATAGTGTATTAAAAATTATATTTTTTTTATTGCTTTTTCAAAGAATAGCAATAGGTCAGTTTACTAATTATACGAATAAACTTGACAATAAAGCCTATAGAAATGCTATTAAGCCTGATCTCGTATTTCATCACATTACCCAAAAAGAAGGATTGAGCTACAATCTAGTCAATTCCTTTTTAAAGGATAGAAAGGGTATGTTGTGGATAGGGACTTATAATGGTCTAAATAAATATGATGGTGCACATTTTTACACTTTTCACAGCGGTTATGGAAAAAACACATTACCAAACAATTCAGTACACGATCTTGCAGAAGACAAACATGGTAACATCTGGGGAGCCACGGATAATGATGTATTTTGCTTAAACCCCAAAACTGGCAATTTTAAAAATTATGCTGTGCCTTCAAATTTTGGTTGGGTAAGTACACAAAACATAATTTGTGATAAAAATGGGGTGATATGGGTAGCCAACCACATTAATTTATGCTATTTTAATATTGAAGAAGACCGTTTTCAAATTGCACCTAGAAAAAATGATTTTCAGACCTTTCGAACTCGGAAAAATGGTCTAGAGGATAGTCCTGATGGCAAGACTATTTATTTGGCGACAAAACAAGGACTCATATATTACGACAAAGCAGCAGCTCGGTTTGGTTTTGTAATGGAAAACTGTGACCAATCTAGCCCTTCAAACAGAGGTGGGGCAGCAGCACTTTGTGAAACTAGATTTGGACATTACTGGTATGTAGACAATGACGCTAATAAAATTATTGCCTTTGACCCATATACCAAAAAAATAAAACAAGCTATCTATTTAAAAGACCTAGAAAAAATGGGTGAGGTAGCAACCTTGTTTGAAGACAATGATCATATGTTATGGCTTTCTACTTGGAGTTATGAGTTACTTTTGATTGATTATCGCAATGGAAATACTGTAAAAAAGATAGGGCATAATAAAAATGATGCTTCTACTATAGCAGGTGATTTTTTTTGGGACGCCATGCATGAAGCAGATGGGACATTGTGGTTTGGTACGGTGGGAGGTGTTTCAAAATGTAATACGGCACGGTCATTTTATAAAGTGCATCAATTGTCATCACAATCCAATATTACAGAAACCCAGACCGTAAATTTTGTAACAGAAAATCCAAAAGACAAGACATGGTGGATCGGATATAGTGGAAATATATTATCAAATTATAATCCGATTACTTTAAAATCCATTACCTATGATTTGAATAAGTTAACTCCAAATAAAGATAACAAGACTCCATCCCAAGTTTTTAGAATGATATTTTTGCAAGACAGTATATTACTTTTCTCTAATAACGGAGCTTGGGTGAGAAAGGGTAAAAACAAATTTTCTCCACTCGTACTTCCTAAACCATTCCACAATTGGCGTCTTAGTGATGCAGCTATTTACAAAAATCAAATCCTCTATTCTGCTTCAGGCGACAAACTATTACGTTGGGATTTACATAATGGTCGACTAGATAGCCTAGTTTTTGAATCCCCTTTTATCAAAAAAGGAAATCCCTATTATTTGGGAGTACCCATTACAGACAGCAATGGTAAGGTATGGATGTTAAATGGCTGGAACTGGCTTACCTACTCAGATGGAAATAAATTAAAACCGATCAAGATGACCTATCAAGACAGTACAGAAGCTGACGATGGTTATTTTACAAGCATGATTATGGATATGAATGGTGATTTGTGGATGTCAAAAAAAGGAGATGGGCTGATTTACTATAACCCCTCACAAAATATTAGTAAACAATACAAACAAGTTGATGGACTGGTGATGGATCACATTATGGCACTGGCTGAGGATAGTGATAATAAAATATGGAGCGCTTGTTTCAATCAGTTTTCTGTTTACAACCCTTCGTTAAATAGCTTTTTCAATTTTACACTTCCCTTTAGTGCCAATAACAACGGTTATGTAAATTACATGGCTCCGCTACACAATGGAAATATTATTAGCAGCGTCGCTGGGGACATAGTAGAGTTTTTTACACAAAATATAAAGCCTCCCGTAGTAAAAGATAAACCTTTGATCAGTATGATATCAATAAACGGTAAAGGTGTAAATTTTTTCGAGAATAATACATTAAACCTCTCCTCTAAAGAAAACAGCTTGAGATTAAAATTTGGAATGCTAACAGACAATTTGACAGCACCGTATGATATGGTTTATAAATTGGAGGGTGTAGAAAAAGACTGGAGTACCACAACGCTTAACTTTGAAGCAAACTACAACAGCCTTTCTTCTGGGACATTCACTTTCAAGGTAAAAGCGGTAGCAAAAGATAAGAGTTGGCAGACAGGCGAAACAATTCTAATAATTAATATTGCCACACCATACTACAAAACTTGGTGGTTTTTGATACTTTCTGTATTGGCAACCTTTGCTTTATTTACAATTTTTTATCGGATGAGGATGCAACAAAAGGATCAAGTAATGATCCTTGAAAGCAAGGCGCAGCTTTTAGAAAAAGAAAAAGCCACGGTCATGTACGAAAATTTAAAACAACATCTCAATCCACATTTCCTTTTTAATTCACTTACTTCCCTAAGCAGTCTCATCAGAATTGATCAACGCCAGGCAGGTGATTTTTTAGATAAAATGAGTAAAGTGTATCGCTATATTCTAAAAAATAAAGAAAACGAGACTGTGGTATTGGGAGAAGAACTCAAGTTTGTAGGTATGTATATTCAGTTACAAAAAACTAGATTTGGTCAAGGTCTTATGATAGATATCAATATTCCCGAAGAGTTTCACTCTCACAAAATAGCCCCAGTAACACTTCAAAATCTTGTAGAAAACGCAATCAAGCACAACATAGCAGATCCAGATAGTCCACTCATTATCTACATGTACATAGAAGATGATTATTTGGTGGTCCAAAATAATTTCCAACCGAAAGGTTATGTTGAAACGAGCAACAAACAAGGACAAAATAGTATGATTTCGTTATACAAATATCTCAGTCCTAGGCAAGTTATCATTAATGAAACTGAAGATTATTATACCGTAAAAATTCCTTTAATCTAAAAATAAGATATCATGATAAAAGCAGTAATCATCGAAGACGAGCAGCTTATCGCAAAAGAGTTACAATTCAAGATTTCTGATATAGCACCAGATGTAGAAATCATTCAATTCTTACCAAGTCTTAAGACAGCTTTTAAATGGTTTATGGAAAATGCTGAGCCTGATCTTATTTTTGCTGATATTCAGCTTAGTGACGGCATTAGTTTTGAAATATTTAAAAGATACAATCTTAAGTGCCCTGTCATTTTTACAACAGCTTATGATGAGTATGCTATACAAGCCTTTAAGGTTAATGGGATAGATTATCTTCTCAAACCAGTTGACAATGAAGATCTAAAAAAAGCCATAGATAAATCAAGAGAGATTATCACAAGCAAGGCAGAATATCCTCAAGATTTTCACAATTTAATAAGCCTCATCTCTAATCCAGATTCCCTCAAAAATAAGTACAAAGAACAATTTATTGTCAGTCATCTGAAAAAATGGATCCCCGTAGCTGTCAGAGATATTGCTTGTTTTTACCGAGACAGTATAAATTATATTTACACATTTTCAGGTGATAAATATATGCTTGATTTTGCTACACTAGAAGAGGTAGAAGAGTTACTTGACCCTAGATTGTTTTATAGATCTAACCGTCAATCTATTATTAATATCAATGCTATACAAAGTGTCAAACCTCACGAAAACCAAAAACTCACATTAACTTTAAAACCACCTCTTAAATTGGAATTTGACATTAGCAGAGAGAAAGCCCCTTCCTTTAAAAAGTGGATTGATAGATAATCATTTACACAATAATTTTAATAATCAATTAATTAAACTCAAGAGCATGGAACTAATTATTAGATTTTTGTCCATTGAAATAGTCATAACTCACTTTTGCAATGTCAGCAATAATTCTCTCGTTTGTATCAAAATCCTCTTTTGATTCTGACACAAAAACACTGATGAAAAAGTGTTGGCCATTTGGCAAAAAAACGATGCCTATATTATTTACCGCTGCTGTGATGCCAGTCTCTTTATTTGTACCGGACCAACCTGTTTTGTGAGCCACAATGGTGCCTTCGGGCAGTTTTCCTTTTATGCGCTTAGCACCCGTTGTTGTTTCTTTATTGGTTTTCCAAAAAAAGTCAAAACTGCTTTTTGAGAGTAAATTGTCTTCATTTTCATAAAATATTTTCATTGTCTGACTTGCAGCTTTAGGGGTTGTCCAATTTTGAAACATATTTTCCCACTTTGCTTGCATATCTTTTTCATTAAAAGTTATTTGCAGATCTTGGATAGTATTCTTCTTAAAATATTCTTCGACAGTTTTAGGTGTTCCAATCAGTTTTATTAAGACATCGCAAGCAGTATTATCACTTTGAGAAACAGAATATTGAATTAACTTTTCAATCGTAAAACTGCCTCCATTAGGATTTTCGTCTCTTAGCGGACTCCAAAAATCTTTTGGTAATAAATCTTCCTTACTAACTACTATTTCTTGATTTAAAGACAAATTGCCTTTATCAATCTCAGATAAAACGGCTAGAGCGATGTGGAATTTAAAGACACTTTGCATTGGAAATCTGCTGTCACCGTGAAAAGATATTGTGTCTTTTCCATTGTTACCAATAATTGAAATGCCAACTGTTGCTTTTTTATTTAATAATATCTGATTAATCTTTGCTCTTAAATCATTGTTAATGTGTACAGCGTCATTTACTAAATTACTCTGATTTTTACAATTTAATAAAATAATCAATGTTAAGATAAGTAAAGGGTATCGATTCATTCTTTAGATTTGTATTTTATAATTATAATGAAGAATATGTTTTTCTAGATCAAAATAAAAAACGATCAAGGTCTATATATAATTTTGAGCTTGGTTGAATATTTATTATTTATTTTTCCTACTTCCAAATATTAACATGCCCAAGCAAATGCCTATCTCACCAAGAGATGCTGGTAAAGATACCCACTTGGAAATTCCCAATTTGCCATAGTCTTGAATCAATATACTCCCAAAAATATTAATACAATATCCCAAACAACCCAACATTAGTAGGATACCTAATAATTTGGGCAAAAATCCAGATTTAAATACTAAATATCCAAATGGCATAAGCCAAAGGCCCCAAAACAAAGAAGCCATTGTAATTCCACTTTCATATTTATTGAGAAGAAAAAAAACTTCTTTGATCATTTCCTCCTTTGAATATAAACTGCCAAGTACTGGATTGGTAAGTAGGTCTACAATATCTAATTTATTGGAAAGATTTATCATGGTGATAGGTATACTAACTCCTACCAAAATGACCATAATCAAGGCGACCTTTTTATTAACTGGAGATAATATTTTATAAAGCAAAAGAGGCAATATCAAATACGCTAAATAGCAAATGATACTTGCTACAATACCCCATCTAAAGAGACCAAGATGGGTAGAAATATTACTAAATGTTGCCTCTGGATCTTTCCATTCGATGAGTTGATTTGGAATGTACATAAGACTTAGAATACCTGTGAGGACAATAACCAGATAACAAATCCCTGCTAAAAGAGTCCATTTCTTTAATTCATTCATTTTCTTTAATTTACTTATTTGTTTTAGGCCAATGGTAAGCTTTATAAAATATTAAGAAAGCGAGCACTATTTCGACCATAGCAAAAAATACATAAAACTTATACCAATCCAAATCTAATGAAAACAAAATCAAACCAAGAAATAAAGCATAAAATAAACCAAAAGAGATATTGAAAATTTTACTCCATTTAGCAGCAAGTGAAACCGATAAGAAAATCATCAACGAAGGCACTGCCATTAGGACAGAAGCTGCAAAAAGTTTCCATGGATGATGCAACATATGCTTCCCTGTCATCATTTCTTCCATTTTACCAGGTGGATATAGATTAAAGTAGTCACAATATATGTAACAGAACAAGAGAGATGTCCACATAAAAGCCAATTGGATTTTGATATCAATGGGGGTATTTAGCAAATTTTTAGTTGTATGTATAGTATTCATCATATTTCAAAATAATTTATAATTCAATTATAATTCAATAATTTTTAACCCTTACACTTTTTATATAAATCACTGTTAATTATAGATAAAACTAATCTGCAAGCTATAAACTAAAAGTTTGGTTTTTATCAAAGAGTAAATTTAATGACGTATTTGTTACAAATATAGTTGGAAATTTAAACCACTATGTTCTTAAAAAATCCCATCCTTTTGTATAATTACTAATTATATCTATTTTATCAAAGACTACAATTAAGCCCAAGTCCCAAATAAAAAGGTAATGTAGGCTTGGTTTTAAAGTCCTGAGATATGACTTTTCCAATTTTTATTGTAAAATCAATTGGTTGGAAAGATATTCCTGCTTGAAACCCGTATTGTAAATTACCCCCAGTTGCAGGTTCATACCATCCGTCTTTTACATTTTCGTAGACACCTTCTTTGTATTCATTACTATGATTAAAATGGGTAACAATGGCTTTGTCAAATCCTACCTCCCCTGCTAGAAACCACCCATTTTTATAATAACCGAATGTGGCAGAAGTCTCACTACCAAAATTTTGCAATGTCACAAAATCATTGGTATTTTTCCTGTAAATACCATGGATACCTACCGAACCCTTCCAAGATTGCTGATTTAGCCATAAAGCCTGCCCTCCAATTTTAGTTTTGAAATCATCAAAAACTATTTCACCAGCAGGTTTGTAAAAAAATCCATTTAATACAAATGGAATTTTGGTTTTTAATTGACGACTGTATCCCAAACCGTAGGAGACAGAAAAATCAAGTCCAAATTCTCCATGTAAAACATGTTTTCTATTTTCTAAATTATGCCAATTCAATGTTTGAGAGAAGTTTGTTGAGATGCTAATAAAATAGAAAGCAACAAGTAAAGCTTTTCTTAATGGTTTCATATAATTATTTTTCATAATGTGTTATTAAATAGATTTCAGAAATTCAAGGACTTTTGGTTCGGTAATAATTTTCCATGTTTTTTGTTGATCAAAATAGCCAGAATGGCCGACACCCTGAACTTTAAATATTTCTTTGTTTTTGAAAGAGGAAGATATTTTTTTGGCCCATTCATCATTATGTACCGTATTTTCACTACTGTATATGTACAAAGTTTTGTTTTGAAATTGATCTAACCCTTCTGAAAAATCAATATTATACTTCTCACCTAGTTCAAACATTGCTGATTGGATCACTGAACCCACCCTACCGTTTCTATAATGAACCTTTAAATTTCCTATATCAGGCACTCTTTCTCCGACAATATTATTTTTTGCTGAGATCAAGCCAAATTTATAATCAAGGACTTCATGTTCATCATTTTTTGCGGTAATGAATTGATCAGCAAAAGTTACATCATTGAGTGTTTCTCCAAAAAACTTAAAAGCTTGTGATTCTGTAATATATTCAGAAATATCCGCCCAAGTTAATCCTCCGGGTTCACCCACGATGATTCCATCGACAGCGTTTGGATATTTTCCTACAAAACCAGCTGCCATAATTCCTCCCCAAGAGTCCCCTAACAAGACAACTTTTTGGTCTATCCTTTTTTTAAAATATTTGATTACTCCATTTAATTCATCATAAAAAACCTTATCTACAGCATCTTTTCCAAATTTAGAGTAATAGGCATATGGAAACCGTTGAGACAGACCAGACCCTATCTGGTCATAAAATACCACTCTATAACCCTTGTTAGCCAAAGAAGAAACATTCAAAAGGTATTGAAAATATGCTCCAGGTCCTCCATGCAAAACAATAATAAGTGTTCCATTTTCAGGACCAAATGCTTGAGCGTGGAGTTTAGCCCCATTTATAGTGATAGATGAAATCGTTGGGTCTTCCATTACGGTTTTGGGCACGAGATTACCTGGTTCAAGTATTTCTCTGTCGTCTGTACAAGCAAGTACACATGAGATGGATAAAAACAAAATGAAAAATTTTGACATAAGTGTAAATTTGATTTAATAAATGAATTTTCTCTTTTCATATAAGAAAACTTAATAAGAAAATACCCTTATTATCTACCCAATATTTTTTAAAAAAATTAAAAATAAATTACCACACGAGTTGCTTGAAGTGACTATTTCATAATCAAAATCATACTAAATATAATGACATCCAACACAAAATGAACAGTCCAAGCCAAAGCAATACCCTGAGTCTCCAAAACTGACTTTGCCAAAAACCAACCTAAAAATCCTGCCATCATCACACCAAAGGGTCCACCAGGATTACCAAAATAATGCACCAAACCAAAAATTAGACCAGCTGCAATCATGATATGCTTTGTAGTCATAAAGCCTTCTAAAAGTCCCACTACCATATACCGTGTAATTATTTCCTCAATAAAGGAATTAGTCAACGAGAATACTAAAATAAAAGGAACCATCTGTACCCACTTCGTCCAATCCAATTGATTATGGAGACCCATATACATAAACCCACCTGTTACAATACTTAGAGTGATCAAAAACCCACCACCCGTTTTATACCAGTTGTCGCCCTCTTTGATACCCAGCCATTTGATAGGTTCTGCCAAAGCATTTAAATTACCAATTTGCAACCACTTTTTACTTTCAGGAGCAATATAAAGCGTAATAATTATGCCAAATACGGCTAATAACAATCCCATACATTGTTGAATAAATATACGATTTACCATACTAGATTCAAATGGACTGAAACTGATGGTGCTGCTGTAAAAGCTGCTTAGAAGGAATAATACGATAAAAGTCGAAGGGATAGCGATGCCTAACAATACTCTATTTTGATCCATAATTTTTGATTTATGGTGCAAAGGTCGTATTAAATGGAATAAGATTAATTACCGAAAGGTAAGTTCGTACATTACATTTTGCTCATTAATAAAATTGATATCAAAACCTTCAAAGTCTCGTCCTCACTCCATTAACTCCTTCCTTATCCTACTCAAACTCTGTGGTGTAATACCTAAATAGGAAGCTATATATTTTTGAGGTGTTCTTAATAAGATCTGCGGTTGTCTATCGAGTAATGTCTTGTATCTATCCGTTGGTGTATTAGTAAGAATATCAATTTGTTGGGTTTGTTTATGTATAAAAAGGGCTTCTGCAGCATATCGTGATATCTTTTCTCCGATATCAGTATTGTTGCTCAAGATGTCAAATTCAGATTTTCCTATTCTAAATAATATCGAAGGCTCGAAAGTGATTACTTCCAAAGGACTAGGCTGACTACTAAGTAAGGACATGTAGTCACCAAAAAATTCGTGATCATAACATAAATCTATGCATACATAATTGTTATTATTCCATAATAGGATTCCCCCACTGCCTTCGATTATGAAATAAAAGTACCGCTCTATTTTGCCTGCACTTTTGATAATTTCATCTTTTGAGGTATTAATCAAAGTACCTTTATCAACAAAGGACTGCCACACTTCGATGGGTGCTTGAAAAAATGGTTCGAATGACTTCATTAAGATTTTAGCTACTTGCATATCTTACATTTTTAACAATTTCACACCACCTTCATCTTCTTACTCCTAATCCGACTCAAGCTTTGGGGTCTCACACCTAGATAAGTGGAAATGTGCATGAGATGAGCATTGTCGATGATATAAGGATTTTCATGTGTAAATTTTAAATAGCGTTCGGTAGCACTTCGATATCCCATATCGTATACTCTATCTTGACTATTTTTAAGCATAATTTGCATGAGCTTTATGGTGTATTGTTTTGCAGCATCACTTTCATTCATCATCGTGGTAAAATGACGATGATTTATGCTCAACAAGATACCGTCAGTCAAGGCTTCTATATATTCTTTTGACGGTTTTTGGCTAATAAACTCATCGTAACAATTGAAGACGCCAGGCGTATGTGAGAAGTCTGTAGTGATCTCTACACCATTCTCGTCGTACATATATTTCCTTAGCAATCCTTCAATCACGAAATTAAAATGAGTAGCAGTTTCACCTTCTTTTACCATGATATCACCTTTGTAAAAATGGCAGGGTTTGAAGTATTTTTTGCATAAATCCCTATCTTTAGAGTTGAATGTTACTAAAGTCTCTATTGCTTCGAAAAAAGTATCAAAAACACTTGTGATGGGTTTCATATTTTTGTTTTATTGAATTAGACGATATTAAATACAATTTGGTTGGTTTTGTTGGTTTTGTTGGTTTTGTAATAGTAATTCGATATCAAAATATTTTCAAAAATTATAGACTAAATTGCCTCTTTTTTATAAATTTTGTTTGATCAACTTCTCTTTATCATATTCCATATAAACTTGCAGGTGATGCCAAAACTTTTTGCATGATTACTTACAAAAGATTTCATATTCTCTAAGTCATTTTTTTCATACATTCTTTCATTATAAAAGACCGATGAAATAGTTTGTGTATTTTCAATTTGCTCAAGTGGATTTCCATTTAACAGTAAAAAATCTGCTTTTTTACCTACTGCGATACTTCCATAATCATTAGTAAGTCCATAGTACTCTGCTGCATTATAAGTAGCTGTTTTTAAAGCTTCTGCATTTGTGAGACCAACTTTTACCATCTCTTGTAGCTCTTCATGAAGACTGATACCATAGTATACATTTCTATCTATCGCATCAGTACCAGCGAGAATTTTGACACCACTCTCATGAGCCAATTTAGTGATCTCTAGTCCTCGATCATAATATTGTTTTAGAATTGGTACATCAGTCTTTTGGTCATAACCTTTTCTATGCAACCAATTTGCTAATTTCCAAAAAAATAATTGCGTGTTTTCAGTGTACTTTTTATTGGAGCTTCTACTAAAATTGGGGTCATAAACCATAAATTCCTTTCTATTGGATGTGACATGTGTCGGGCAATAATAAGTACCTGACTTTGCAATCATTTGCATCACACGCTTCGAAATGACAGGATCTTGATTTCCTAGATCGTACTTTTTTTGATCGATATCTTTTTCAAATTCTTTTTTTACCTTTATGCAATGTGGAATCAAAGCCCATGCATGTTCTATACTTTTGAAACTATTATTCAGCACTTTTTCAATATCCACATTGGGCGAAAGGTGGCCCAAAATTGGAATATTAGCTATTCTTGATTGATTTTGTAATTCATAAAACATGTAAGGTGGAAGATCAGCACCATCTAATTGCACTTTGACAAAAGATTCATTTCTTGACTTCAATTTTGTCACTAACTCATGTGTTAAAGTCTTATAATTTTCTTCAGAAATATCGTCCAATTCTTCTACATGAAAACTTGTGGATTCATATATCCTAGGCATAAGTAGTTTTTCGCTCTTTTCTTGTTTTTCCCATTTTGACCTATCTCGCTCCGAGGTGTCATCAATATCAGAAATCCAAGAATCTCCATCTCCCATATCTCTTACTCCAGTTACACCATGAGCTATCAAAAGTGGAAAATGCAATTGAGGAGAAAGTGACAGCGTATGCATGTGCATATCCCAAAGAGATGGCATCAAATATTTTTCTTTAGCATCAATGACTTGTACACCTTTAGGAATATTTATTTTTACACAATCAATCGACACAATCCTACCCTTCAAAACCAATATATTTCTATTTTCAAGAATAGTATCATTCAATACATCTACTATATGACAATTTGAAACTAAAAAATCACTTGTTTTTTGGGACTTTTGCTTGTAGGTTTTAACTGGAATAAATACTCCAATTGTTAATAATACAATACCTGATAAAATTAAAACTGCAGTAAATTTGAGTATACTTTTAAAAAATCGTTTCATAAATTTTATATAAATGTTTATTTTATTGAAAGAAAAGAAATACACTTTATGATCTCTCAAAATAACAAAATTATCTTTTTTCTTTTCAGTCAATAAATTTAATCGACAAAAACCAATAAAGTCTTCGATTTATCTCAAATTAAATGACGCTTTTCAAAAGTGCTCTTTCTGGTGGTTTTATACCTGAAATTTTAGCCACCGTTGGTGCAATTTGCAATGAATCCATCAATTTAATTTTTCTCTTTGGAACTTGTGGACCAATAGCATAAAATACTGCTTGGCCTTCTCTCATATTTGCTAAATTGCCGTGTACACCTCGACCTGTTTCATTCATTGTGCCATTTAATAGAAAATTTTGAGTGGCTTGGGACACTTGAGCAAACATTGCAGGGTCAAATGAATTGCGTACAAGATAATGAATGTCAGGCAAATATCTGTGTGAAATAGAAAATCCAACGGAACAACTGACAAAAATATCTCCAGAATAATCTGGATGATACAATCCATAGGTTTTTTGATCAGTGTGATTTGCCACAAGTTCAAAAATAGGCAATCCACTTACAGAATCCTTTAAATCGATCAACTTTGCTTTCAGTCTTTCCAAATATTCTGGTAATTTTGATGGAGTGATTACTTCCTTGTTAACATAAATATGGGCTGATGTCCCACTTGTGACACTGGTGATTTCATTTTGAGAAACCATGAAACCTGATCTTTCTAAATAGTTATTGAGCAGCATGGTGGTATGTATGGGTATCATACCATGGTCAGAAAAAATCACAAAATTTGTTCCTTCAGGTGCCGCAGCCATAATTTCTAAAAGATACTGATCCATTTTTTTAAACCAATTTTCTACAATAAGTGCATATCTCTTTGGTCTTTCTCCGTTTTCTGCTTTATAGTCAATTTGTCTTGGATTGGTGAGCGTATATCGGTGTAGCACATCGTCTAAAGTTGAAAAATACCCAAATAGCAAATCCCAGTCTTTTTCTTTCATTCCAGTGATGATCAGTTCTTTTGAATGTTGAGCTAGTCTTTCTGTCTGTTCAAACCAAAATTCTTCAGACACCAAACCAGATGTTGCTTTAAGATTATCAGGTTCTCCAGGCCATAATCCAGAATGAGATTGCAATTGTTCTAAAAACCCAGCTGGATGACCATATACTTCGGCTGGTGCGGTCAGATAGATGGTGTATTGGTCTTTTGATGCGTCACTCTTCAGTAGCTTAAATGAGGTATTGTATAGCTTTCCTTGACTGTCAATGGGCAGACCTACCCATTCATTTGGTGATATTGTGGTTAGAAAACCATTCTTGACATTACCATCATTGTCAACCTTGATTTGTGTAACTGTATGTAGTATATTAGCCACAGAAATTAATGTATCAACCATGTAAAAAGACAAAGGTATATTCTCATGGCCTGAAATACGCAAAAAGGGCTGTGAAGGGGTATCGTTAGATGGTTTAAGTTTGCGATAAGACGCTGTATTATTAATATTTATGATTGTATCCGTACCAATAAGATCAATAACTAAAGAAGGACCAGATATAATTGGGTACATGTGCATGTAATCTGTTTTTCTCTCTACATGCGTATTGTCAAGTCCTACTCCCCCAATCGTAATGACCTTTTTACCTTGTCTCATAGCAGCTTGGAAAATGGTTTCAGTGTCAAAATGTTGGCGGAATGCATTTGGAAAAGGAGTGCCCCATTTTTGATCACGCTTGCGAAAAGAATTCCCGACTATACCTGTTTCTGACGGATTAGCTCCCGTAAAAATAGAGATATGAGATGGGCCAGTTGATGCAACATTTATCGGCAATAAGGTCTCTGCATGAGTGCCAAATTTTTTCATACGCGCAAAAGTTCCATTTTTGGAAAGTACAGCTCTCTTTAAGAGATCGTCAACAAGGTAGTCCGGAGCCCCATCAACCGAAATTATGACTACCCTATTCTTTTGACCATAAGAAACAAGGCAATTTGTAAGACATAGGAATAAAATAAAGTAGATGGATCTGCATTTTACATACTTTGTGTTAAGATAGGTCATATTTGTATTCAGAAATTAGACAATTTAAAATGCAAAATTATCTTTTCTTGAAATTCCGATACCTACCAAATTATGACAAATTAATACCATTTTGATAAGTAGTTCTAAATTCAACAGGGGTCATTCCAGTATGTCTTTTAAAATATCTTGTTAAGTGATTTGGTTCAGAAAAATTAAGAACATCAGCAATCTCCTTGACAATGGAAGTGGTATACATTAATCTTGATTTAATTTCAAAAAGTAAAAATTCATCAATCATTTGACTTGGGGTAATACCAAATTGATCTTTAATGTTCTTAGTGAGGGTTATACGACTTACACCTAGATTTTGTGCATAATATGCTATGTCTCTATGGATTAAAACCTTGGATTGTAATAGTTGCTTAAATCCAAATGCGATGTTATTTGTCTCTGTCTCACTAGATAGTTGGTAAATCGATGCATAAACCCTATTCAGTTTTATCAAAATAAAATAAATTAATGACCTGATGATGTGCTCACTGTCTGACTTATATTGTTTTAATTCTGATATCAATTCTTGAAAAATATCTGTTAATTGGTTTTTTAACTGTGCTTCTACATTGATGGTCAAAGGATTAAATTTATTGTAAAAATACTGTAATCGGTAAGTAAAAAGCTTGTCAGCAAAGAAACTAGATAGAAAATCATCTTGAAACAACAGGAAATAGCAATCGATTTTTGTAGAGTCAACATACCATCTCCTTTTTTGGAATGGAGAAATAAAAATCACCGTGTTTTCCTTTACATCAATCCTTTGTTGGTCAAGGATAAGATATCCGTTGCCTGAATTAAAAAATATAATTTCGTAAAAATCTGTGTAGTGAATTTCGTTTTCAAAAAAATAATTAGAAATATCTGCATAAGATCCAATATCCATGAGCAGTTCCACCCCATATTTATTTTTTGAAAATTCGAATAATTTCATAAACAGCTCTATTAGCTTTTTTGGTTTTACAAAAAACGCTAAGATATTCTGATTTGTTATTTAATGATAAATAGCAGGGTAACTTATCAATCATTTACTTTTCTGTCCATATCAACTAAAAAGTTAAATATTTTGTTAATTTTTTATAACTAATTATTGTTTTACGATAATTAATTATACATTTGCAGTAATAAATCAAATTTAGAAGGATGAAAAATGTAAAAATAGTATCAACTGTCTTGTTTTATATCACGCGAATATTAGCTGTGATGTATCTATGCATCGCTTTGTATTCCCTTATTGTTCTACTTACGGAGTGGAGTTATATCACTAAAAAAGGTGGTAATAACTTTGCAATATGTTTCCCATTTACAGATAAACCTTTTTTAGTCGGAGAAAATAATTGGGGATATAAGCTTTTTAACTTTTTATTGCCAATAGGTGCCTATGGTTTCTTCTTTTTAGTGTTGAGTAATATTTTTAATGTATTTAGAGGAGCTAAGCTTTTTACTCAATATGGGGTAGATCAGCTCAACTATTTTTTCTTAGGGAATATCATCATACCCTTTTCTTTAATTTTACTTGCGTCCATATTTGCAGGAAAGATTGAAGAGGGCCTTGAATGGCTGGCTGTGGTTCATTTTTTCTTGGGGGTATTTGCATTTTTCATGGCCGCCATATTTAGACAAGGGTTATTATTACAAAAAGAACAAGACTTATTTATATAATATGCCAATAATAGTAAACGTCGACGTAATGCTTGCCAAGCGCAAAATGCAGTCTAAAGAATTGGCAGAAATATTGGACATTACTCCTGCTAATCTATCCATCCTAAAGACCGGAAAGGCCAAAGGTATTCGATTTGATACCCTAGAGGCCATCTGCAAAACACTCAAATGCCAACCTGGCGATGTGTTAGAATATGTAGAGGAAGAAACTTAATATGTAGTAATAATTTTCCCCAATAAATCATTTGCTCAAATACTTGGGCCTGTCATTTTCATGTCAAAAAATTAAAAATAATGAATAATTTACAAATCAATAATCTTACAAAAACTTACAAAAACGGAGTTCGAGCGCTTCACAATGTAAACCTAGAAATCGAAAATGGCATCTTCGGACTTCTAGGTCCAAACGGTGCTGGCAAATCAAGTCTCATGCGTACTTTAGTCGGGTTGCAAGATGCAGATTCAGGAGAAATCTTCTTTAATGGAGAAAACATTTTAAAAAATCCAATGATTATCAAGCGTCAATCTGGCTTTCTCCCGCAGGATTTTGGAGTTTACCCAAAAGTGTCTACTTATAATTTATTAGACCATTTGGCTATTCTCAAAGGAGTCACTGATAAGCAAATGAGAAGACAGCAGGTACTCAATTTATTAGACCAAGTAAATTTGCTATCTCATAAAGATAAAGAGGTTGCAACTTTCTCAGGGGGAATGCGACAACGATTTGGGGTCGCACAGGCGTTGTTAAGTAATCCAAAAATGATCATTTTAGATGAACCAACTGCTGGTCTTGATCCTGAAGAAAAACATCGATTTTATGGAATGATTGCGGAATTAGGAGCTGATAGGATTGTGATTCTTTCCACACATTTGGTAGAAGATATCAGAAATCTGTGCTCACAAATGTCTGTCATGGACAAAGGAGAAATTGTGGCATTTGGCAAGCCTTCTCATTTCATTGGTCAACTGGATGGCAAGTTATTTCAGAAGGATATTCCAAAAGATCAAGTCGAATTTTACAAATCAAACCATCATGTTATAAGCACTCAATTTGTAGAAGGTCTGCCACATATAAAAATAATCTCTAACAATCCTATCACCGGGTTTACTCCTATATTTCCTACATTGGAAGATGCATATTTCTCTTTATTAACCAAAAAAGAATTTTAAAAATATGAAAAAGTTAATCTTTTTTGATCTTACTACTTTTGGCAAAGGAAAGGTCAATTTAATAATTATGGTATTCTTATTGGCATTTGGTGTATTGGCAGGTGGTGAAGCTGGTTTTACTTTAGGAGACAATTTAGCCTATGATTCCCCGTACCAAATAGGTTTTATAGTTGCATTTCTGAGTTTAGCATCCATCTTTTTCAGCACGCTTTTCACAGGAAAAATGGCTTTGAGAGAAATGGATAGTAATTTCAATTTAATATTTTTTTCATTGCCGATTACCACTAAATCATTTCTTTGGAGCAGGATTATTTCCATTTTTATACTGAGTAGTGTGTTTATATTTTTGCTAAGTATAGGTTTTTTCGTAGGGAGAGAGATGGAAACAAGTGATCTCAATAAAGTAGGATTTAATATTTTTAATTACGTCTTGCCTTTTATAACATTTACTGTGATTAATACACTCTTTGTTTTAAGTGTAACAATATTGGTGGCTTGGGCTTCCAAAAGTAAAATGATGGTTTATGTATCGGGATTAGTGCTCTATATCATCTATATGGCAGCTTTGTTGTTTTCAAATTCTCCATTTATGGCCAATAACTTACCCCAATCAAAAAATGCACAGATTATATCATCCATCGTTGATCCTTTTGGGATTTCCGCTTTTTTTTACACCAATTCCACACTTACTGTAGACCAAAAAAATACTGAATTACTAAGTCTTTCTGGTTATCTACTTATAAACCGTCTGGGAATAGTTATCATTTCTATTATGATGATTTTACTTGCTATTAATTGGTATAGCATATCTAAAAAACAAAAAAAATCGAAGGTTGTAGACCCAGATGTCCTAAAACCAAAAAAAGAGGCACTTTTTTTTGCAGAAACCTTTACGAATGAAAAAAATTATACAGAGGTACTTTCTTCTTATTTAAAAATTTATAGTAAATACATCGTAAAAAGCATCCCATTTATAATCATTGTCCTAAGTTTATTATTTGCTGTTGGAATGGAAATATATGCCGAGATCGAAAAAGGAGTACGGCTTCCCCAAAAATTTGCAAGCTCTGGTTTAATGACATCGACCATAATTCAAAATTTTTACTTTTTAGCAGCGCTTATCATGGCATTTTATGCTAATGATTTGTATTGGAAAAGCGAAAATTCAAATTTCCATCTTATCGAAAAAAGTACACCCAAATACAAACTAAAAACTGGTGGAGTATTTATAACTTTGATCATTATTTCTATTTTCTTTTCATTTATCATGCTCTTAGAAGGACTTACCTTCCAATTGATGTACAAGAATTACAACATAGAGTGGAATGTCTACAGTAGGATTGTTTTATTAACTACCCTACCCCTCATATTAGTGAGTAGTATTTGTCTGTTAATCAATAAAATTGTTAACCATCGATACATAGCTTTAGGCATATCGATCTTAACTTTGATACTATTTACCACTTCTCTTAGCAGGGTAATCAACACTTATCCCTTGACAAGATTTTTATATAATATTAGTTTTGATTATAGTGACATGAATGGTTTTGGCATTTATGAACAAGCTTTTTTAATTCGCCTCTTTTTTGGATTTCTTGTGGTAGCTTTTGCGTGGTTTTTGACTCTTCAAGACAAATCCAGTTTAAAAAGATTAGTTTTTTGGGTACCTGCAGCAGCTTTCGTCATTGGTACGGCATGGACTGCAAATAAGATTCTTGAAGGCTATTTACCAACAGATGAAAATTTAGAAATAGAGCAAGCTGTTGATTATGAAAAAAGATTCCGAAGTTATCAAAATATAGCCGAACCTACGATTACGGACTTGAAAACCACAATAGATTTATTTCCTTCTAATCATTCATACCGCATCGAAGGAAGTTATATTCTTGAAAATAAAACCAAGTTTGAAATAGACTCATTGCTATTTAATTTTGCTGATGGTTTTGAAATTAAAAAAGCGTTTCTACTTTATAAAAATGAAAAAATTGAAATAAATGAGCAATTTAAAACCATTTACCTCCAAGAGTCCTTGTTGCCAGGCGAAAAAATGAATTTCGAATTTGAAATGTTTTATCATTGGATACCAGTAAATGGCCACCAGTCATTTAACGCTATTGTAGATAATGGGAGTTTTATGAGAATAAGTCGGTTTTATCCTGCCATAGGCTATATCGCATCCAAAGAATTAGAAGATATCGAACTGAGAAATCAATATAAATTAAGAGAGAAAACGAAATTAAAAACATTAGAAGCACCAAAAGACTCGTTAGATGATTTTATTACTCTTGACATGACGGTTTCTACTGAGCTTGACCAAACTGTTGTTGGTATTGGTGAACTCACCAAAGAATGGAAAGCAAAAAATAGAAATTATTATCAATTTCAGGTAGCGGCAATTCCCTTCCGATTTGGTGTATCCTCGGCTAAATATGCTGTAAAAAGAGAAACTTATCATGGCATAAAATATGAAATTTACTACCATCCTGATCATCCTCAAAATGTAGATCATTTACTTAAAAATGCAAAAATCACAATGGATTATTGTCAAAACAATTTTGGTCCTTATCCATTTAAGACCATCCGCTTTGCAGAAATTTCTAGTTTTACCAGCGGGTTTGCTGCTACTGCCTATCCCACCTCGATATACATGATAGAAAATATGATTTTCCACTCCAATATCGAGGCCGATCAACAACAAGACGTCATCAACGAACTAGCTGGTCACGAGCTTGCTCATATATGGTGGGGCAATAGTCAAATAGATCCAGATTATAGAGAAGGTGATGTCATGCTCACCGAAACACTTGCTATGTACACCGAAGTCATGCTTTTGAAAAAAATGTACGGAAAGCAAATTGCAGAAAAACACCTCGCAATCCATAAAGGAATATTTGAGAATGTAAAAGGATTTAACGGAGATAAACCTCTTATCAAAGCCACATCAGAAGATACACATATCTCTTACTCCAAAGGTGCCGTGGCTATGTACCATTTAAGTGAGATGATTGGTGAAGATAAGGTAAATGAAGCACTTAAAAACTTCCTAATCAAACACAAATATCCCAATCCAAAACCTATTTCAACTGATTTGGTAAATGAGATACTTGGTGTAGTTGATCCATCAGACCATCATAAAATCAGGAAGTTGTTTATGCAATAGTGTTTTTTTAATTAAACCATTAAGGTATTAAGCTGCATTAAGACTTAACTTCCTTAATGCCTTTAATTTCTTAATGGTTCATTTTTATTAAACCATTAAGGTATTAAGTTTATTAAGACCTGAATTTCTTATTGTCCCTTGATTTCTTAATGGTTCATAGTTCATTTTTATTAAACCATTAAGTTATTCAATTGCATTAAGACCTGACTTCCTTAATGTCCCTTAATTTCTTAATGGTTTAAAACACCCCTATTCATCAGGCAAAATTGAATAAAACTCATTTACAAAAGGCTTCATAGATTTAGTAATTTTATCCGTATGGAAATTGATAAGAAGTCCTTGAGGCTTTTTTAGCATTTTCATATAAGATAATAATACAGCCTCATGAACAGGATGGATCACTTCAATTGCTTTTAGTTCCACAATAACTAAATTTTCAACTAATAAGTCCAACCTCAAATCAGTTTGAAAATCTATATTATCTTACACAATTGGCACTGAGACTTGTTGTTCTACTTTAAAGCCATTTTTCTCTAATTCATATTTTAAACACTTTTCATACACACTTTCTAAAAGTCCTGGACCAAGCTCTTTATGGACCTTGATCGCAAACCCTATAATTTCATACGACAAATGTGTAATGCTCCTTTTTGTTACCATGCTATTCTATTTCAAAAATCTTTCAAAAATAAAATTATTTATTCCCTTTTTCATTAAATATTAAGTTAACTATCATTTACCTTTGAAAATTAATTAAAGCACACACTTTACTTTCTATATTATGATTTGGATGAAAAGAATACTCATTAGCTTGTTTACTATTCTTGCCTTACTGGGCATTTCATTATATTTTTTCCTAAATAGTCTAAAACCTGTTTATGAAGGGGAGAAAACGATAAAAGGTCTAAGCTCGGAAACGAAGACCTATTTTGACAATTTTGGCATTCCCCACATCGAAGCCGAAAATGAAAAGGATGCGATGATGGCATTGGGATATGTACATGCTCAAGAGCGCCTATGGCAGATAGAACTGGTAAGACGTATCGCACCGGGAAGGTTATCAGAAATATTTGGAGATGTCATGATAGACAATGACAAACTTTTTGCAACCTTGGGTATTGACGATCATTCTCAAAAAACCGTGGAATCTTTAGACAAAAATGATCCTGTGGTAATCCTAACACAAGCCTATGTCGACGGCATAAATGAATACATAGCAAATGGTAAAACCCCTATAGAATTTACCATTCTTGGCATAGAAAAAACTCAATTTACCATAAAAGATATCTTTAATATTTATGGGTATATGGCTTTTAGTTTTGCCATGGCACATAAAACAGACCCGTTGATGACGCAGATTTACAATAAGTATGGCACTGAATATTTGAAGGACCTCGGAATATATAATGATTTCAATACTGAAAAAATACCTTCCCATCTTCCAGAAAATATTGGTGACTTGTCGGTAAAAGTTAATAAAATACTCCAATCATCAAATATCCCAGCTTTTATAGGTAGTAACAGTTGGGTGGTTGGGCCAGAAAAAACTAAGAATAAGAAGGTGCTTTTTGCAAATGATCCACATATAGGCTACAGCCAACCTGGTACTTGGTATGAAGCTCATATAAAGGTAAAAGATTATGAAATATATGGGTACTACATCCCTGGTACGCCATTTCCCACCTTAGGCCATAACCGAAAATATGCCTATGGTATGACCATGCTCGAGAATGATGATGTCGACTTCTTTACCATAAAAAAAGAAAATGAAAATGCATATATGTATGGTGATACGGTATTACCTATTATAAAGACTCAAAAAGTTATCAAAGTAAAAGATGCAGAAAACATCAACCTAAATATTGAGAACACGCATATGGGACCACTTGTAAATGAAGTTTTGACAAGTACTAAAGATTTATCTCCTATTGCAATGTATTGGATTCATACGCAGGAAACTAACCAATTACTGCATGCGGTACATGGTATCTCCCATATGAAATCACTAAAAGATTATCTTTCGGCTTGCGAAAAAATCAAATCACCCGGATTAAATATTATGTATGGTGATGATGATGGGAACATTGGTTGGATTGCGTCTGCAAAACTATATAATTATGCTGATAGCCTTAATACAACCATGATCATGAATGGTTCAAACGGAAAAGATGATAAAAGAACATTTATACCCTTTAGTCAAAACCCCAAATCCATCAATCCACCAAGCAGCTATGTTTATTCAGCCAATAATCAACCAGCAACGGACCAAGAGATTAAACTACCAGGTTACTATCTGCCAAAAGACAGAGCTAGACGCATCAATGAATTGTTGACACAGAAAAATGAATGGACAATAGAAGATTATAAAACCATGATCAATGATGATATTTCAATTATGGCTACAGAGGTCTTACCAACTATTGTAAAAACTTTAGAAAATGCAAGTCTTCTAGATCCCATCGAAAAAGAATCACTTAAGGTCATCTCTACATGGAAAGGAGATCACAAAGCTGAAGATCCAGCACCGAGTATTTTTTATATGTTTCTGCGCAACTATCTGAGGAATACTTATGAAGATGAAATTGGTAAAGAAGCCTATGGCGTTTTAATTACGACTCATCATATAAAACAAGCTATAGAATTTCAGTTAAAAAATGAAAGTTCACCTTGGAGCGATAATATAGCAACAACGAATAAGGAATCCAGATCTGACATCATTATTTCATCTTTTAAACAAACCATCAAAGACTTAAAATCTAAATACAGTGATAAGACTACTAATTGGGCATGGAAAAATCTTCATACTTTGGAATTAAATCATCCACTTGGTCAAGTTGCTTTATTTAGAAAATATTTCAACGTTGGCCCTCACCCAGCTCAGGGATCATCGGAAGTTATCAATAATCTTGCCTTTTCATATGGTGGTACCGAAAAGCTTGATGTTACAGCTGGGCCTTCCACTCGTAGAATTATTGATTTTTCAGATATAGAAAACTCTATGAGTATTCTCCCTGGAGGCCAGTCAGGCAATGTCATGAGCAAACATTACAAGGATCAGGCATTGCTTTACGCTAAGGGAGCGTTCAGAAAAATGTTGATGAATCAAGAAGAGATAGTCAAGACTTCGACTTTAGTGATGTTTAAGCCAAAATAGTGGGTGAAGATAAACTATAGCAGCTCTTAACATCCATTTTATTTCAACCTTTTTGCGATGGGGTGGGAAGGGTTCAATTCCAAAAGATCCCATAAGTTTCCATATAAATCTTCAAACACAGCAACAAGCCCATAATCTTCTTTTTTAGGTTCCCTTACAAATACAATCCCTTTAGACACCATATCATTATAGTCTCTCCAAAAATCATCCGTATTCAAAAAAAGAAAAACCCTTCCTCCAGTTTGATTTCCTACGTACTTTTCTTGCTCTGGGTTTGAAGCTCTAGCAAGTAAAATGGTTGTACCTTTTGATCCAATTGGCGATACTACAACCCATCTCTTATTTTGTTGTTCTTGATAAATGTCTTCTAATAATTCAAAATTCAATTTTTTAGTATAAAATTCTATGGCTTCATCATAATCCTTTACGACTAAAGCGATGTGAACAATAGATTGTATCATTTATATTAATTTAGTTTTCAAATTCTCAAATTCCTATTTTCCTATTTCAAAAAAAATCTTTGTTATCTCCCACGATTAGCGACCAAAGATAAGTCCAAATTCCTTTAACCCAGATTACGCATTAGAAATTAACTGCAAGAAAATATAAACTACCTAACTTAAAGTTGTAATAGCTGTGACGGAGCGCCACAGTTCAAGACTAAATTGACTTGCGGTCAATTTTTAACGTCCTTCATGTCCTCTATGCAGCTAAGGCTGCAAAAATTATTGTAAAAACTAAAATCCAGTTGGTTTTAGTTCGCAGCTAAATTGATATTTCGGATATCAATTTTTTACGCTGCTCATGTGCTTCACTACTATTTTGCCTAATTTCCTTTCGAATAAAGTCCAATGCGTAATCTGGGTTTAAATAAAACGGAAATCGACAAGGCTGATGAAAAGCCCAATTCAAGGTTATCCTCTATTAAGATCTATCTCCTTATAAGTTGATTGTATAACCACTTCTCAATTGGTCAAATCGTACAGTTTAAATTTAATAGAATGGGTCATCCATAATGTATTTGATGATCCTCCCTTTATCTCACAACAATTAAATTAGAAGTATAACTGACCCCATTTGCATTTAGTCTCACAACATAAGAACCTAAAGGAAGTGTTTCTGTATGGATAGGCACACTATGCTGCCCTTGACTATAGTATTCTTGTTTTTTGATTGTTCTTATCAACTGTCCTTTTGTGTCGAACACAGAAATATTTACGTCTTGACCCTGATGAAGATTGAAGCTTAAATAAGAATATTCTGAAGATGAAGGATTGGGTGTTATACCTAAGATGGAAGTTTGTACTTCGTTAAATTCTTCAACACTTGTCGAGACATCTTGAAATACAATATTCTCATCACCCGCTTTATATGGTACACTTAGTATTGGTAAATAGTACATTTCATCTGTTGTATTTTGACCCCATGAAACCCTTCGTGGTGGCGAAAAGGGATTATATGGGTTTTTAGTTGTATTGTCATACGTTGCCTTTGCGACGATCACACTGCCTTTTGGAGCAGGAACATATCTTTTGAAATAGTAGTTGCTCTGCCAATTGAAATCCCAATCATTGATTCTAACTAGATTTTCTTTAGATCCATCTGGTCTTTCTAACCAAACCTCCCACTTCTTTCCTAATAAATGCATGTGAGGAAAAATGCCCATAATAGACCTGTCTTCAGTTAATGTCAGGCGCCCTTCAAAGGTTGGAACAGTATTGGGTTGTATGATAAAAGAAAATGCTCCCGTGACTAAATTAAATGGTAATAAGATATAATCTTGTACAAATCTATTTACCTTTTCTGTTTTATCTGCAAAAAAGATATTGATTGTGGTAGAATCGCTTTCTTCTTTGCTTATCGGAGCATAATGCACTTGTATTACCACATCTGCACCTTTATTTAATTTTTGACCTATACCATCTGGAAAATAAAGTGCTTTTTGACCCGGGGCATAACCTGGATATTGGGTAAAAAAGATAACCTGCTCAGTAGAAAATCCTGATGTACCTTCAAAACCATATTCTGGCGTTCTTGAATCATACAATTTTGCTTGCCCTGTTGTGTCTTGAAAAATCAACGCATGGTGTACAATCTTAGCATTACCAGGCCTAACCTCTACCGCTTTTACGACCTTATCTTCAAGTAAACCACTAGGTAAAACAAAATATCTATACTTATCTTTATTATCGCCTTTATGAATATGCTTTTTTGAAAACGATAAAACCAAGTCAGGCTTTCCTAAAGCACTTCCAGTTGGGAAATTTGGAATTGGGGGTTCTTCTGTTGCATTGCCGTATGGAGACCCACTATCTACCCAATCCGATATTTTTTTAATTTCTTCATCTGTCAAAAAATTTTCACCCAAATGACGACTAAAAGATGGATCAGGCTTCCAAGGTGGCATAAACTTAGAAATTGTTACTCGTTTTATAGAAGCTGCCCTTTGTTTTGTATCTTGATAATTCATTAAACTGAAGGGTCCAATTTCACCTTGCCTATGGCAACTTGTGCATTTATTATAAATAATTTTAGCTACGTCTTTTGTAAAAGTGACTTGACTGTAAACCATTGAAGTGCAAAACATAGCCAGTAAAATGACAAATAGTCTATTCATTTTTAATCCTTTATAGTATTCTCGACAAAGATATATAATGATTAATAATTTATAGGAGTTAAAATACAAAAATTCCAACAATTTTGATCTAATAGATTTTCGATCCATGAAATCACGACTATCACAAAAAAAACGACTATGCCAAATCATAAAGTCGCTTAAACCATTGTTTCTTTTGTTCATGATTGTTTTTTAGTTTCTTACCTAAGACTTCAATATCAGACTTAACGCTTTTAAAATCATTATTTAGCCTTACTCTCAATACATTAAGAATAATATCTATGGATTGGTATGCATTTTTGGTTTTTAAGAAAAACTCAGACTCGTTAAGGGTGATAAGGTATTGTAAGCCGTGTAAAACTTTTTCTTTCTCAATTTTATAAATTGCACAATGCGAAAAGTTGACATTTGACCATACCTTTTTGATGGACTGTTGGATTTCATTAGATAACCTTGTCATTTTTTTAGCTGATCCATAATGACTTATATTCATCTCATTTGATTCACTATATCCATAAGCTAAATATGCGAGAAGAGGATATAAGTCATCCATTTGATTCTTCAAAATAGTCAAGGATTCAAACACTTCATTTGATTGCAATAAACGTGTGTTAAGCTCTTTAATTCTTGCGTCAAAGTTTAACAATTCACTATGTGTTTTTGGGTCATTAGATTGAAAATTATCAAGGCATAAGTCAAAGTACGCGGCATATTCCTCAATTATTTGCTCTCGTTGGATAATCAATTCCTCAATTACATTTTTTTCGTATTGGTCTAAATCAATTTCTTTATTTTTTTCATTTATTAAACGGACTTTTGATGTAATACTTGATTCGATTTGTGAAATATCGCGATCTATATCGAATGCCCCTTTAATGACCTTTTTAACAGTAAGAAATCGACTTTTCTTTTTTAATATCTTCATCTCAGCTTGTAGCTGTACTTCAATATTTTCAATTTCAAATGTTAACATTTTAATGTAGCTTTCCAAATAAGCTTTCCTTGTATTGGCTGTTAATAATTTTTGGTACTTATCACTTAATTCTTTAAGATGATCGATACTGAAGGTTTGAATTGTATTCAATTTATGGTGTAGTAATTTAATTCAAATGATCAAAAATAATAAAATATTTACATTATAGGACTCTTTTAACCCAGATTAAGTATTAGACTTTATTCGAAAGGAAATTTGGCAAAATAGTAGTGAAGCACATGAGCAGCGTTAAAAATTGATATCCGAAATATCAATTTAGTTGCGAACTGGAACCAACTGGATTTCAGCTATTTCTATTCTTATCGTTCACAATTCATAAAGGACGGAAAATTGAGTACTGAAACTAATATGAAGCATAATTTTCTTGCAGTTCATTTCTAATGCTTAATTCCATCTAACTTAATGTAATTAGTTGATATTCAATAGCAAAAATTTCAACATAAAAGTTAGCAAAAGCCTTCTTTATGAGCTTGCCCATAAATCCAAATCTGGGTTTAACCATGCAAATAAGCAATACACCAGCTTTTTCAAAATTAAGTAGGAGACAAAGGTAATAGATTTCAGTAAGAAAAAGTATAACCTTTGTCGTCCTCTCACACCACCGTATGTACTTACGTGTACGGCGATTTCTTTAGGTGGATTTGTGAA
>JALHLK010000031.1 GCA_022844565.1 Saprospiraceae bacterium | reverse complement strand
CGTGACATAGATTTTGATTTTTAATATTTAGCCACAAACATATTATATTAATTTGTAATATTTAAATATCCAATATATGTTTTTCTTCTTTTATTTTTTTAATTAGACGCAGCACTAGTAATCTTTTTTAGCCCCTATTTAAATTTATAAACCGACTTTGTCTGATACTTCTCTCCTGGTCTTAACACCGTGCTTGGAAAATTACTTTGATTGGGTGAATCTGGATAATGCTGTGTCTCTAGACAGAAGGAAGTACGATAGTCGTCCTTAGTTCCATTTTTCATCCTATTTGCACCTTTCATAAAATTGCCGCCATACAGTTGTATTGCAGGTTCTTGCGTATACACTTCCATCACGATACCTGATATATCACCCTTTGTTATTGCTGCTAATTCCAAGTCTTTTTCTGACTTGCGATTCAAAATAAAATTGTGATCATAACCCAAGCCATACTTTAATTGTACGTGATTTTCTTCAATTCTTTTACCAATTGTGGTAGGATTTAAAAAATCAAATGGTGTATTAACGACACTATCGATACCCGTTGGAATCAAAGTAGAGTCTACTGGATTGTATTGATTAGCAAAAATTTGTAATTCATGTCCATTGATAGAACCTGTACCAAAACCATTCAAATTAAAAAATGCATGGTTGGTAAGATTTACCACCGTAGGTTTATCTGTTGTGGCTTCGTATTCCATCAATACAGAATTTTCAGCTGTAAGTGTGTACTTTACGCTGACATTGAGATTGCCAGGATATCCTTCCTCCCCGTCTGGTGATAAATAAGTAAAGGTCACTGAAGAGTCACCTTCTGTTTTAAAATCCCAAATTATATCATTATATCCCACTACTCCACCATGTAGATGATTGGCATTGTTGTTAGTTGCTAAGGTATATTCTTTTCCATCTAAAGAAAATTTGCCTTTAGCTATTCGATTACCATAACGACCAATTGTTGCACCAAAATACTTTTCGCCACAAGCAAGAAAGTCTCTAATTGTACCGGGTCCTACAATGACATCCACAAATTTGCCATGACTATCTTTTACATACAAACTCACCAAGCGACCACCAAAATTAGTAAACTGTGCTTTAGTGCCACTTACATTTGATAGTGTAATGAGACTCACTTTTTTGTCCATTAATGTTGTATCAAATAAACTAGCATCAATTCCCACAGCAGCTTCAGTGATATTTTGAGGTTTTTCTGATTCTTTACATGACCATAGTACAATGAAGATTAAAAGTAGAATTGACAATTTATTCATAATTAGACTTTTTTGATATTTCTGAAAATGGATACAAACTAACAGCTATTTTGGGGCATAAACAAATCTTTTTTAAATAATCTTTGTGTTTAAGTGTTAAATTAACACTTATTATTAGAATATTTTGAATTGAAATTATATTTTTGACCTTTAAGAAATTTTATTTTTAACTTATAATCTTTAAAGGCATAATAATTAATGGAAAAATATACCATAGGTATAGATTACGGTACAGACTCAGTCAGGGCTTTAATAGTAAACACAGCTAATGGAGAGAACTTAGCAACTGCTGTATCTTATTATAGTCGCTGGAAAAAACAATTTTACTGCGATGCTTCGAAATCCCAATTTAGACAACACCCATTGGATTATATAGAAAGCTTGCATGAAGTGCTTGACTCAGTTTGTAAAAATATTTCCGATGAGGTCAGAAAAAATGTAGTAGGAATATCGGTAGACACAACAGGATCCACACCAGTGGCAGTTGACCAAAATGGTGTGCCATTATCATTACTTCCAGAGTTTGTCGATAATCCCAATGCTATGTTCATCCTATGGAAAGATCACACGGCGATCAAAGAGGCAGAGGAAATCAACGTTTTATCAAAAAAATGGGAGGTAGACTATACTAAATATGTTGGTGGCATCTACTCATCTGAATGGTTTTGGGCTAAAATCTTGCATATCTTAAGAAAAGATGAGCAAGTAAGAGCATCGGCTTATTCGTGGGTAGAGCATTGCGACTGGATTTCTGGCTACTTATCAGGTAATAAAGACCTAAAAACCCTCAAAAGATCAAGGTGTGCAGCTGGTCACAAAGGTATGTGGAATGAAGCATTTGACGGATTGCCATCTGATGAATATTTTAAGGCTATTGATCCTTTATTGGCTGGTCTGCGCGAAAGATTGTATGAAGAATGTTACACTTCCGATGTAGCCTTAGGCACTATTTCAAGTGAATTGGCTACCAAATTTGGACTAAATCAGGATGTGATCATCGGGGTCGGTGCATTTGATTGTCATATGGGAGCAGTTGGTGCTAAAATAAAACCTTATGACTTTGTGAGGGTAATGGGCACTTCTACATGTGACATGTTGGTAGCACCAAAAGGGGATGTTGGCAATATATTGGTCAAAGGTATTTGTGGTCAAGTGGATGGATCGATCACTGCAGGTATGATCGGAATGGAAGCTGGACAATCTGCATATGGCGATTATTATGCTTGGTGGCAAAACATTATCACAGAACCTGTCAAGGCTATACTTGGTGAACAAGCATCAAAAGACTTATCATCTAAACTTCTACCATACTTGGCTGAGCAAGCAAGTAAATTATCAATAACGGAGCACGACCTTGTAGCTACAGATTGGATCAATGGAAGAAGGACTCCTGATGCGGACCAATCGCTCAAGGCTGCTTTTATGGGCATGGATCTTGGAACGGATACAGTTGCTATTTTCAAAATGATAGTAGAAGCTACTGCATTTGGATCTAGGGCGATCGTAGAGCGATTTATAGAAGAAGGTATAAAGATAAATCAAGTGGTAGCCATCGGTGGCGTAGCTAAAAAGTCACCATTTGTAATGCAAGTTTTGTCGGATGTATTAAATAAAACGATCAAAGTAGCCAGTTCGGACCAAGCATGTGCACTTGGTGCAGCCATCAATGCTGCTGTGGCGGCAGGAGTATACGCTTCTACTTCTGTGGCTCAAGAAGTCATGGGGTCAGACTTTGATGAGATCTATCATCCACGAGCTGGAGTTGTTCCGATATATGATGTTTTGTATAAAAAATATATTTCACTAGGAAAATTTATTGAAAATAATGTTTGATTTTAAAGAATATGAAATTTGGTTTATCACAGGAAGCCAACACCTATATGGAGAAGAAACCTTAAAGCAAGTGGCTGCAAATGCTGCTGTCATAGTAAAAGGTCTAAATAGTGAAGGAAAAATTCCTGTCCATCTAGCTATAAAACCTACTGTCAAAAGCCCAGAAGAGGTCACTAATTTACTCAGAGAAGCCAATTACGATGATCGTTGCATAGGAGTTATCACTTGGATGCATACTTTTTCTCCTTCGAAAATGTGGATAAAAGGATTGAGTTTGTTGCAAAAACCAATTTTGCATTTTCATACCCAATTTAATAGAGACATACCATTTAGTACCATTGATATGGACTTTATGAATCTCAATCAATCTGCACACGGAGATCGAGAGCATGCTCATATACTATCAAAAATGGGAATTGCCAGAAAAATCGTAGTAGGTCATTGGCAAAATGAAAAAGTAGCACATCAAATTTCAAATTGGGCTCGATTGGCGATAGGTAAAAGCAGGCTAACTAAGATCAAAATTGCAAGATTTGGTGATAATATGCGAGAAGTTGCCGTGACGGATGGTGATAAAGTTTCTGCTGAAATGAAGTTTGGTTTTTCAGTCAATTATTTTGGTGTGGCTGATCTAGTGGATATGATCAATGCTCAATCAGAAAATGAAATTAATCACTTGATTGAAGAGTATGAGGATAAATATGACTTAACTAAACCTTTGTTGAAATATGGTGATAAAAGAAATTCTCTAATAGATGCTGCAAGAATAGAATTAGGTTTAAAGACATTTTTGAAAAACGGAGGATTCAGTGGTTATACCAACACTTTTGAAGATTTAGCTGGCATGAAACAATTGCCAGGCATCGCTTCACAACGATTGATGAATGCAGGATATGGCTTTGGGGCAGAGGGTGATTGGAAGACCTCAGCATTACTCCACACCATCAAATGCATGGCACATGGGTTGGAAGGTGGCAATTCATTTATGGAAGACTACACGTATCATTTTGAACCCAATAATGAGATGGTACTTGGTAGCCATATGTTGGAAATATGTCCTTCTATTACTACTAAAAAAGTGTCTTGCGAAATCCATCCTTTGGGCATTGGAGGCAAAGAAGATCCAGTACGCTTAGTATTCAATGCGGACAAAGGTCCTGCTATCAATGTTTCATTGGTAGATTTGGGACATAGATTTAGGCTCATCGTCAATAAAGTAGAAGGAGTGGAGGTTTCTCAAGAATTCCCGCATTTACCCACCGCAAGAGCATTGTGGAAACCATATCCAAACATGGAGGTAGGGTTGCAAGGATGGTTACTAGCAGGAGGAGCTCACCATACGGTATATTCGCAAAACATCTCTGTTCAAATGATGGAAGACTTTGGAGAAATGCTTGATGTCGAAACCATCATCATTGACGAAAATACAGATCTTAAGTTGCTCAAAAATCAAATCAAAATCAACGAAAACTACTATAAATAATGGAATACAAATCACTAAGGGAAGAGTGTTATGAAGCAAATATGATGCTACCAAAGCTAGGTCTCGTGATTTTTACATTTGGTAATGTGAGTTGCGTAGATAGATCAAAAGGTGTATTAGCCATTAAGCCGAGTGGGGTACCGTATGAAGCACTTACCGCAGAAGATATGGTGATCGTAGATTATGATGCAAAATTAGTAAGTGGTACTATGAGGCCCTCTTCAGATACCCAAACGCATGCTTTATTGTACAAGACATGGGATAAAATAGGTGGCATATCACATACCCATTCCACTTATGGCACCGCTTGGGCTCAAGCACTCAGGGATATTCCCATTTTTGGTACTACACATGCAGATCATCTTACCACTGATATACCATGTGCTCAACCAATGAAAGACGCGTATATACATGGCGACTACGAATACAATACCGGCTTACAAATTATAGACTGTCTTGCAGAGAAAAATTTGAGCTATGAAGAGGTAGAAATGATCTTAGTAGGTAGTCATGCACCCTTCACATGGGGCACAAATGCAAAAAAAGCCGTTTATAATAGTGCAATTTTAGAAGAATGTGCAAAAATGGCTTACTTTACTCTCCAAATTAATCCTGAAGCACCAAGATTGAAAAATGCACTCATTCAAAAACATTTTGAGCGAAAGCATGGACCCAATTCATACTACGGACAAAATTAATTCAAAACGTTAAAAACATATAATTATGCAGCTTTTAGACACATATGACTGGATAGCGATAGGCTTATACTTTGCTCTCTTATTTGGAGTAGCTCTATGGGTGATCTTCCAAAAACAAGAGAATACAGAGGACTATTTTCTTGCAGGTAGAAATATTGGGTGGTTCGTAGTAGGTTCTTCTATTTTTGCGTCAAACATTGGTTCAGAGCACGTAGTAGGCCTAGCGGGAACAGGAGCAGCGGGTAAATTTCCACTGATTATCTATGAGCTTCACGCCTGGGTTGTTCTAATGCTAGGGTGGGTGTTTTTACCATTTTATGCAAGAAGTGGAGTATTTACCATGCCACAATTTTTAGAAAAAAGGTTTGATCAAAGGTCGAGGTCGTTTTTGTCCATCATTTCATTGATTGTATATGTGATTACTAAAGTATCAGTAACTATTTATGCAGGAGGTATTGTAGTGGCAGCATTATTGGGTATAGAATTTTGGACAGGCGCATTAGCCACCGTAATTTTGACGGGTGTTTATACGGTTTTCGGTGGTATGCGTGCGGTGTTATACACGGAGACATTACAGACGCTTATCTTAATTTTAGGTGCAGGTTGTTTGACATTCTTAGGTCTAGATGCTGTAGGTGGCTGGGGCAGCATGAGAGAGGAATTGGGACCACAATTCTTTAATATGTGGCGATCAGCATCAGATCCTGAGTATCCATGGCCTTCTTTATTTTTGACAAGTACGATAGTGGGTATTTGGTATTGGTGTACAGATCAATATATTGTGCAAAGAGCACTTACCGCAAAGAATGTGACTGAAGGAAGAAGAGGAACGATATTTGGTGGATTCCTTAAGTTATTGCCAGTATTTTTATTCTTAATACCTGGTGTGATTGCTTTAGTATTAAAACAAAGAGGTGAAATCAGTTGGGATACACCTGATGCAGCTTTTGCGACCCTATTAGCGACCATATTACCAAGTGGTTTGAGAGGATTAGTTGCAGCGGGTCTTTTGGCTGCGTTGATGAGTTCACTGGCATCTGTGTTTAACTCTTGTTCTACTTTATATACGATTGATATCTATCAAAAAAGAAATCCTGAAGCGAGTGAACAAAAGTTAGTAAACATTGGTAGAATTGCTACAGTAGTTGTCGTAATTGCAGGGATCATTTGGATACCTATTATGGCCAATATTTCTGGGGTGTTGTATGAATATTTACAATCTGTACAAGCTTATATCGCTCCTCCGATTACGGCTGTATTTTTACTAGGTATTTTCCTTCCAAGAATCAATGCCAATGGTGCTTATGTGACACTGGTTGGAGGTCTCATCCTTGGTTTCTTTAGAATAGCGATGGAGGTTATGTCTAATTCAGGCATTATACCTGAAGGATCCCTTCTCCATAATTTTGGCACAATGAATTTCTTACACTTTGGCGTTTTGTCATTTATTCTTTGCTTAGGTACTGCCATCATTGTGAGCTTATTATCTCCAGCTCCTCAAGCTGCCCAAGTTGATGGTTTGACATTTTCTACTTTATCAAAAGAGCAAAAGGAAGAGAATAAAGTAAGTTACAATTGGATTGATATCGTGGCATCATTATTTGTCTTGAGTATAGTGATTTTCATAATGATTTATTTTAATGGGAAGTAGGTACTAGGTGTTAGGTACTAGGTGTTAGAGGTAGTTTGGTCTACTTCATCGCAATGCTCAAGGATGTTCCGAGTATAAAATTATGATTTGTAAGGCCAAGTTTCTTTTCAAAAATCTTATCTTGGCTACTAAGTCTTCTTGCTTCGATTCTAAATAAAATATTTTGGGCTGGTGAGTAGTCAGCAGTAAGTGATAGTCCTGTAGTTTGGAATCCATTGATTGATTCAGTTGGAATAATCGACCCAGCTTTGTCATGGTAGTATTCTGCTCTAATAGCGGTTTTCCAATATTTATTTATGTTGAATCTTCCGATCATCACAGGGCTTAACCAAAGATCATATTTATTACTTTTTATAAATTTTTGTTGAGTACCAATATCAAATCCCGTCATAAAACTAAATCTGTCATTGATTTGAAATTGTCCAAAAAAATTATTAAAATATCTCATTCGTCGAGTTACATCTGGGTCATTGGTACCAATGAAAGTACTCCAATTTACTTTCAAAAACTCATTTGGAAAATAGGTAATTTGTGAACCAATCGATAGCAATGAGTTTCCAATAATTCTTTGTATTCTCTGCCACCCATTCATTATCAACCCTGCAATCATCCAACTTTTACTGGGGCTATAGGATAACTTAGCACCCGACAGAAAATAGGGTGAGTTTTCAGCCAATAAAGAGCGAGTCATTGTCCAATTATCAAAAGCTATCGCACTTTCAAATCCAATATGCGACGGTAAAATGCCCACATCAACCCAAATATTGTTCATCTTATTAAGTGATACACCGATATTTGCTTCAAACAAGCCCTGAAGCAAACCAGGCTCGGCAGCGTAATTATCATTTGAATAGGTACCTGACTGTAAGGCAAGATTTGCTCTGTATTTTGTATGTTCAAGACCGAGTTTTACAAATCCTAAATTCAAATTCACTTCATTATGCCGATTATGATTATATAAAAATGATTGTCTATTGCCTTCTTGTGGTTGATTAAAATCATAAACATAGTAAACTTCAGCATAACCTGACAAATTTAATCTGGGTTTTTCAAGCCATGAAGAATCTGACTGTGCGTTACATAATTGAATAGTTAGTAATAGAAATACAAGAATATTCCTAGCAGTTTTGACAACTATCCACGATAAATTTGATGTGCGTAGAGAATAAAAAACCATTTCTTATTGTTCACTGAATTTATTCAAATTTTTTCTTTAAAAAAAGCTGAAGATCCTTATTAGATCCATACAATACCAAAATATCTGATTCAATCATAACATAATCACCTGATATGACACCGAGTATTTTTGATACATTTTTAAACTTTCCAAAAATTTTTTTTTGTTCCTGATTTTTAATAACGGTAAGGGCTAAAATATTGTGATTTTTCCTAAACCCTATTTCTCGAATTGATTTTCCTATGTATTTAGCTGGTACCATTGCTTCGATAATACTGTAATCTGGATCTAATTCGAAAGAATCGATTACATTATTTATGCATAACTTTTTAGCCCATCGCTCAGCTGTTTCTTCCTCAGGATGTACTATTTCATCTACACCTAATGCATGCAATACTTTTTCATGTAATGGATTGATCGCTCTACTAATCAGTCGTTTGACTTCTAGGTTTTTTAGTAGTGCAGTAACCATAACATTCGCTCCTTGATCCTCTCCAATGGCAACGATAACAACATCTGTATCTGAAAGAGGAAGGCCAGACACGGTAAACTCGTCTGTGGCATCCATACAGATGGTGTGAGATATTTTCTCTTTATGTGCATCTACTTTTGCCATTTTTAAATCAATACCTATGACTTCATTGCCTTGTTCTGTAAGTTTTTGTGCAAGTGATGCTCCAAAGTTTCCAAGTCCAAATATGATATATTTCATAAAAATTAATTTATTGTAATTTCTTCCTTAGGGTAACTATAATTTTTTTGTTTTATTTTTTTGAAAACCGCTACTACCAATGATAAAACGGTTATTCTACCGACAAACATAAGGAATATCAAAACAACTTTGCTCGTACTGCCTAATGTACCTGTTATCCCTAAACTCAACCCTACCGTACTGTAAGCCGAAAAACATTCAAAACTTATCTCTTTCAGACCTTTTGTTGGATCAATAGCAGTGATCATCATGATGCCCACTCCTATTACGATGAGTGACAAAGTGATAGTGGCAAAAGCCCTTTTCACAGAAATGTCTGCTATTTCTCTTCTGAAGATTTCTATTCTTGATTTACCACGAGCTAGGCTAAAAATATTCAATATTGCAATTGCAAATGTACTTGTCTTAATACCTCCTCCTGTAGACTGCGGAGATGCTCCTATCCACATTAAAAGCATGATTAGCATGTATGTTGGGAAATTTAACTTTGCAAAATCAAATGAATTGAAACCAGCAGTTCTTGGTGTGGTAACTCCAAAAAGCGTAGAAACAACTTTGCCTACGGTATTGTGTTCACTTAAAACGTTGTCTACTTCAAGCAAATAAAATATTGCAAATGCTACAAAAGATATGGATAGTGTAGTAATAAGATTTAATCTGCTATCAAGCGTAATGATCCATACTTTGTTTTTTCTCGTGCCTTTCACCAGATTGAATAAGTCTTGTACTTTATACCTGATATATTTTAACATGTTTACAACAATTGGGAAACCCAAACCTCCAAATACAAAAGTAAAAATAATAGCGATCTGTAGACCATAATTAAATCGGTACTCGACTTCGTATAATCCATTAGTTAATGTAGAAAATCCAGCGTTACAAAAAGCTGAAATAGCGTGAAATACAGAGAAGAAAATCATCTCAGATTGTGAGTCAAAAAATTTAGCTTCTAAACTGGAGTAGATTAAGATTGAAGAAAACAACTCAATACCAAATGTAATTTGTAGAATATTTTTTAAAGTAGAAAATACTTCTCCCAATTTTCTAGAGCTTGTCACATCACTTAACACCAACTGATTTTCATACGTAGTACCTCCTTTAAAAAAATAGCTAAAATAACTCGCAAATGTCAAGATCCCTAAGCCACCTATTTGGATTAACATCATAATTATTGTCTGTCCAAGTGGGGTAAAATGAGTAGCTGTGTCTACAACTATGAGACCGGTGACACAAACCGCACTTGTCGATGTAAAAAGTGCATCGATATAAGAAATACCATCATAGGTGGCGTTTGGCAATATCAACAGAAATGATCCAGAGAATATTATCAATAGAAAACTAAGGATAAAGAGCTGTGCTGGATTTATTATTGCCCTTTTGATATTGATGTGTAATTCTGAAACCTCTCTAATGAAAGTTAGCAATACGGCCATCCTTACCCAAATTGGATTTTCAAGCAACTGATCTGTTTTGAATGGTACTCCTACAAATAAATATAAGTAAAAGACCCACAATGTGAAAGTAATCGAAATGAAATCAAACAAGAAAACTTTTCTGTTGATTAATAAATGATTCTTATAATATCTTCGTGCTGTAGATACAATACCTAATGCCAAAGTAAAAAAATAAAACCCATCAAGGAGGTGTTGCGAAGATTCACTTTGCACAAAGCCAAAGTTAAAAATGGTACTCAATAGACCAATAAAACTAAGCCAAAATGTTACTTTATAAATATTGTCTTTTAAAAAGTCTGCAAAGAAAGATCTTAGTATTCTCATGGCAATGGCTTAATAAAGTGAAAGTCTGAAATGACCATTTTTAGATAACATTTTACATCCTAAAAGACTTATAATTACTCTTAAATGATACCTTTTCATAATTAAAAGAGTTTACTAATTTCTATCTGACGAGCACAAGGACAAAGATATGTGGTTTATAGATATTTGTTTAATTTACTTTAAAGTGATTTGAGTATATCTTTTTATCGCATTGGTCAACTGTAGCATCTTCTATTGGACTCAAGTAGCTTCCAATCTTTTGCAAAAATTCTTACTCTTCACTAACAACGGATGAATTGTTATCTTTTTTTCTAACGACACCAATTTTGTTGTACTTTTGATCTTTCCCTTGCTAAGACGTGTAAAACTTATTTTAGCTTTTTAAATTAAACTTTTTTAAAGGGATATAGTTATTAAAAATTAAAATGCCGATAAGATCATGAGTTTCTTGGATTTGTTGCAACCGCAGTGGTATGTAGAGAATGGTGGTATCCTCCTTATCATGTTTGTGGTATTTGCTGAAACAGGTCTTTTACTTGGTTTTTTTTTCCCAGGAGACTCTTTGTTATTTGTAGTAGGAGTGTTGAGCAAATCACTTTTGTCAGGGCTCATACCAGATGATCAAATTGTTTTAAAATTGGTTATTTTGATTTTTTTGATTGCAATCTCTGCAATTGCGGGAAATATATTTGGGTATTGGTTTGGGAAAAATAGTGGAAAAAAACTGTATACCAAAAAAGATACACTTATTTTTAAACAAAAGTATCTTGCTGATGCTAAAGTTTTTTATGAAAAACATGGAGCTTTAACCATATTTGTAGCCCGATTTATTCCTTTTATCAGAACCTTTGCACCCATTGTTGCAGGTACGGTTCTTATGGATTATAAAACATTCACACGGTATAACATTTCAGGAAGTATCGTTTGGTCGACTAGTTTCATTTTAGCAGGTCATTACCTCAATACTTTTTTATTGGAAAAATTCAATTATGATATGGGGCAGCACCTAGAATATATTGTACTTTTTATCGTACTAGTAACTACCTTGCCTTTTATAACAAAGTTGCTTGTAAGTTCGCGGAATAATTAAGTAAGTAGAAGAGACAAAGAATTTTAATAGTTTTTTTCGATTTTGAAATTTAAGGTATCTAATTTTTGACAACATCTAATCTTTTAAAGGCACCCCTTAGTAAAAAAGGTGTGGTCAAAGTTGTCAAAACCCCCATAATAACTAAGATTGAAAAGACCTCTGTATTAATTAATCCATTTTTATAAGCAATATTTGCGATAACGAGTTCCATGATGCCTCTAGCATTAAGTCCTACTCCTAAAGTAAAGGAGACCCTCTTGTCTAGGCCTGCAAGCGAACCACCCAAATATCCACCTATAATTTTTGAAGCATAGGAGATAGCAATCACAGAAAGAAGAAGACCAATATTCCCAATAGATGAAATATTAAATTCTAACCCAATTCCGGCAAAAAAAATCGGGGCCAAAAATCCCATAGCCATATTGCTAGTAGTTGTTTCTATTGCTTTAAAATTCTCTTTACCTATCAAAGATTCGCTAATCAGCATAGCTGCAAAGAAAGCACCAATGATAAAATGAAGTCCTAAGTTTTCAGTAAATGTTGAAAATAATAATACAAAAGCAAAAAATAGTGCAAACAAGGGCTCCTTGCCTTTTATTACGGCTACTAGCTTATTAAGCGAGTCTTGAATATAGTCTCCTTTTTTTAGAATCTTCTTTATAAGAAAGTATACTAATGACAATAATGATAAAAATATAAATAATTTAAATAACGATAGAGACCCAGCCTTTACTATGGTTGACATAGACATGTCGGAGTCTTTAAGATTTAAAAGGACTCCTAAAATGGATAGGGCTATCACATCATCAAAAATTGCGATTGAAATAATTTTTTGGCCAACTTCCGAGTTAATTTTACCCAAATCCATTAAAATCCTAATACTTACAGGTAATGCAGTTATTGCGACACATAAACCTATAAAAACAGTAGTCATTATATCTTGGTTGAAAATATAACCGACAGATATTCCGCCTATAATGGGTATGAAAAAAGCCATGATTGAAATAATAATATTCCTGCCTTTAAGTGATTTAAGTATGTCATCAATATTTATTTCTAATCCAGCGATGATGACTAATAAGAAAATACCTAATTCGGATATGACTTTGATATCTTCTGTCCTATGAATAAGATTAAGTAAACTTGGACCAAGTAATATGCCTGCTATGATCTCTCCTATCATAGACGGTTGCTTAAAACGTTCAAAAATCTCACCAAATATTCTTGCCGTAACCAATAATATCAGTAAATTTGTAAAGAAAGGAAGTTCAAAATGTGGAGTTATTATATCCATTATTTTATTTTAAACTATGAAGAAGTTTTAAGACTTTTGATTTGAAAACTTTTGTGGATATTTAACGAAAAATATTTTATTTCTTATGTTTAAAATTCATTTCATAAATTTCAATCCAAGCCGCTGGGGTAATTTTTGTAGCCAACGCTCCAAATAAATCCAATGGTATATCCTCAGGCTTTTTAAAACGGATACAACTTTTGCCCATATCTAATTTTTTACTACTGTACTTCGGCCATTCAGCTTCAAACCATTCTAAAAGTTCTCCAGCATACATAGCCATGTGGTAAATCGAGATGTGATTCTTTTGAGAAGCAATACTGATAAATGGTACGGCGTCTGACGGTTTGCAATGGTAACCAGCAGGGTAGATTGTATGAGGAACTACATAACTGATCATGCCATATTGCATAGTTTCTTCAAATCCTGTAGGAAGGTTACCACCAATCTTGTCTCTTAATTCTTTCATTATACTTATCCTTTCAGCAGGTAAGCTTTGTAAGTATTCGTCCACATTCTTTGCACTTGATTGCATATCTTTAATTTTTATTCCTCAACTTTTGAACGATAAAATCGTATTCAAATTATTATTAGGAAACAAAAATAATAAATATGGTGAATATAAAAATGTGTCTATTTAGTATGTTCGTAAAAAGTTATCAAAGTTTAATGGAAACACCAATTTGGCCATCATTAGCAAATAACTTTAATATATCTTTAGTCTGTTGATTGAAGTTTAAATACATACCTAGGTCAAAAACAAATAAGAAAGCACCTTGCATGATCAGTGATTTGCCAAAACCCTTTAATCTGCCATTGTTTTCCGTTGCACTCTTGTCTTTTTCCATCAAATACAGTCCTGTGGCCATATATCCCAAATCTAGGCCAGTATTAAACAAAAGGGTTGATTTTAATTTATGGTTTTCATTCAGAAGACTCAGATCGTTAAGAGCTTTGGAAGATTTTTTTCTCGATGTAAAATATCCGATTCCTGCAATTCCCGCATTAATTAGTCCCCAGCCAGCATTCATCTGATGAAAAGCCTTCACTTCAGTTTCTTTGCCTCTAGCAGATCCAATTACCCCTGTTAGTAAATTTCCCAATCCCCAAGACCCCAAAATTGTCATTCCCTTTTTTTGATCAGAAAAATGTCTAAATGTTAAGTCTTCGACCGTTTGAGCTACCAGATAAAAGCTCAAAAATGTAAAAGCCAGCGTGCTTATGATTTTGGGGGTCGTCATTGTTCTTATTTCTGCAATGAATTGACTACATTCTTGATCTCCTGTTCATCACTTTTTGGGTAAATTAATAAAGCATCTGCTTCATCAACAACGATGTAATTTTTGAGCCCTTTGATGACAACCGTTTTGTTACTATCTGACCGAATGATAGAGTTTTCTGTGTCAATAAGAAGGGTATTGCTTCCAATAGTTACGGTGTTATTTTCATCTTTGTCAAGATAATCATGCAGACTGTTCCAAGTACCTAGATCACTCCAGCCAATGTCTACAGGTATGGTCAGTACTTTGTCAGAGTTTTCAAGAATGGCATAATCTACACTTATATTAGGAGTTTTTGGGTATACGTTATCTATATAGGCTTGTTCTTCTGTAGTTCCAAATTTTGTGATATCTTGACTCAAAATGGAAATAATATCAGGTGCATATTTATCAAAAGATTGAATTAAATCGCTTGCCTTCCATATAAAAATACCCGCATTCCATAAGTATTTGCCACTTTCTAGATAGATCTCAGCAACATCCAACTTTGGCTTTTCTTTGAATTCAAGTACTTTTTGACTTTTACCTATGATTACTTCATCCTCTACGTGTATATATCCGTAGCCTGTGTCAGGTCTTGTCGGCTTTATACCCAAAGTAGTGATACAATTTTCTTTTTCTACCATATTCAATGCCACTTTTATATGATTTAAAAAAGTCTCTTCCTTTAAAATAACGTGATCTGAGGGAGCTGTAACAAATACAGCATCTTTATTTTTTGAAAGCAATCTAAGCGCTGTGTAAGCTACACATGGTGCAGTATTATTTCGACTTGGCTCGCATAATATATTCTCGGTAGGAATTTCTGGAAGTTCACTTTTGACAATATCGGCATATATCTTGTTGGTTACGATAAGAATGTGGTCAGCGGGTACGATGCTAAGGAATCGCTCGAATGTCATTCTTAATAATGATTTACCTACCCCGAGGATATCGAGAAATTGTTTAGGTTTTTGCTCTGTACTTGAAGGCCAAAATCTTGAACCCACACCACCTGCCATGATGGTTACGTAGTAGTTTTTGTTAAATTCGGACATGTTAAAGTGCTTATTTTATTGCAAAGATAAGTTGATTCGGAGTAGATACAATTATTTTATCAGATAGTTTCGATTGTTTTACTTTTCTAATGATCTTTGTCTGGGTAATTTTCAATTTGAGTTTCTATTTTATTAACAGATCATCCTTTATATTATAAATTCCTCTGTAAAACCGTCATTAATCAGTTTTCAAATACTATTTCCCATCTCAATAACAATCCATAAGTATTTTACCATCTTCCTTCAATTGCTCCACACTTTGCAAGTCATGCTTTTCAATGGTATTTTCTATCACCATCATGACACCTTTCATCATGGTAATTGACCCGCATATCATGATGGTACCACCTGATTGGATGGTGGCTACTAACTCAGCTTCATTTTTAGAAACGGTGTCTTGGATGTAAGCGTTGTTTTCTTCTTTTGAGAAAGCAGTTGCAACGTTGGCTTCGGATAGGTAGGGTTTGAATAATTCAAAATCATTAACATATCTGCCACCCCAATACAGTGATGCGTTTTTTGCATTTTGAATCATACCAAGGAATGGTGCAATACCAGTACCATTGGATATCAACATTACTTTTGCATCCGTTTGAGGCATGTAGAAGTGAGCATTTTGTCTGATATAGCCTTGAAAGGTGTCGCCAATACCCAAATCGCCCAAGTAATTAGAACATATTCCTGTCTTTTTGATGACTAACACCAATTTGTTTTTACCCATTACAGCAATGGAATAGTAACGCTCAAGATTGCTATCGGGTGGATAAATACCAATAAGATCACCCGAATTGATCCAAACAAAACATTGGTGAACGATGGTGATGATAAAGGTTTCTCCTTCTTGTCTTCTTTCTTTTATCGTAAAAGTGTCAAGATTTTTCTTTCGTTGGGGTTTTAATTCTTCGGTATTGATGACAAGATGCTCATTCAAATGGGTATTGACCGACTTGATCCATTCTAAGTATTCGTAGACTGATAGGTTATCAACAGTAGCATAGGGTACAACTTCAAAAGTATTGGGTATTTCAATGATTTTTTTCCTAATGGCTTCTGCAAAAGCACAAAACTCTGGATATGCACGAGAACCAAAACCCAAGATTGCGAAGTTGACTTGTTGCGCATGGTGGAATTTGTCTGAAATTGTATTTAAGGTGTTTTTTGCATTTTCAGGTGCATCACCGTCACCATAGGTTGATGTGAGGATGAATATGGTTTTATTGCCTTGTAATGTAGTGAGTTGGTCAAGCGATAGTACTTGAATAGGTTCATTGAGGTTTTTATAAGCTTGCTGTAGAGCATGGGCAAATCGCCAAGTATTCCCAGTTTCTGAGCCTACTAAAATGATTTTTTCTGAAGTCAAATTATCTTGCTTTAGATGACGACCTAATGTTTTCATTTTGTATTTGGCAATCAACATTACAAAACCAGTAACTGCCAAAAAAACCATGACAAAAGCAGCTATCAATAGGACTATAGCCCAATAATTGGTACCTTCTCCAGTGTGTAAAAAGAAATTTAGATTGAGTAATTTTTTTCTTATTGGAAGTTGTGAAAGTTTTTGAATCTTATCTTCGCTGTCCAAATACAATTCAAAATCATGTAATTCGACTTTGGTCATCTCGTTTTGATCAATCGCAAATGTAACTTTCTTTACATCTTTCAACAAGATAGGCTGTGTATTTTTGTTTGTGTTTTGATCATAAATTAATTGGTTTGAATCCTTACTTTCAGGCAAAAATCTTAAAACGGATAGTGCAAAAGCTGAAATGGCAATGATTAAGATAGGGATCAATAAGATTTTACTCAATAAAGCGTGAGCATCTCTATTGAAGTCAATCATCTTGGTGATTTTCAAGATATTTTTCCAACCTCCAGCACGTTTGATTTGTAAATTTATTCCAGAGATGATCAATAAAATAAGCCCAAAAGAAGCTATTCCCATTAATATTCTTCCGGGAGTTTTTAAGAAAAGCGAGCGATGTAGATCTCTACTAAATTCAAAAATTGCTCCCAGTTTTTTTGGTGGGTTAACCATTTGACCGTTTGAGGCCTTAACATAAACTTCGTTTTGTTCTGACTCGTTAATGCCTTCCACTTTGATGTTGGAGTAAGCATCAATTTCTATAGCATAAATCTCTAGAAAATTTTCCTTAAGTCTTTCTTTAAACTTTTGGAGTGTATCATCTTCAGCAATTTGACCCGAGACCGAATATGCATTGAGCAACATCGGCTCAATAGCCAAAATTATACCTGTCAATGATGCCAGTAGGATAAAAACACCAGTGACCCATGTTGATACCACGTGAATATTTCTCCAAAGGCTAGTAATCATTGATTAGTTTGTTGTTTTAAATACGTTTTGTAAACTTTTCGTTTCAGCTCTACCCAAAAGTGACGAATAGGATTGTTTTAGTTTAGTCCCTTTTTAAAATTCAATCATTGTTGCATTCAATCATTCTTTCATTCAAGCATTCATGCATTCATGCATTCTCGCATTCAAGCATTTAAACACTCGATTTAATCAATTTAACATATCTCACGTATTTTATTCCGTTTACATTTTTACCAATATTGCTGTCTGTGAGGTCTACTTCGGCATCTTTTTCTTTATAATCTTGATTTTCAACGGCTGTTTCAAATCTTAGTTTGTAATTGGCATTGAAGTATGTATCTTCTAGGGAAAGGTTAAATATTTTACGGTCACCTGCAGTTATGGAGGCTCCTGATATTCCATCCACATTTTCTTTTGAAGTGGTCAGATGTTTGTACCAGGAGGTAAGATCATCCCACCAACGCTTTTCTTTGCCAAAGACTTGGAGCGTTTTGATGTACTTTCCTTTTGAATCAACTAACGAGACAACTACATAGGCGCCTTCACCTGTGTAATTAGTCAATTGTACTAAACATTTTAAATTAACCTTAGTAGACGGTTTGGTAAAACTCATTGTGGTACCAATGAAGATAATGCACAGCAAAATGGTGAAAGTGGGAAATACTTTTTTTATCATATTAAAAAAAATAATTATATAATATTGTTTAACAATTAGGTTGGTAATAAAGGTTTAAATAAACTATCTATTGATGTTTTCTAATGTCAATTTTTTTGTGGCTAAAGATTCGTTTTCTTTTATTAAATCTTCTAAAGATTCGTCTAGTTCAGTCTTTAATTTAGGATTTGCTCCTTTACTGATTAAGAATTTAACCATGTCCAAATCTTTAGCTCTCATGGCTGCATAATGTAAAACAGTATACCCTTCTTTATCCTTTGCATTGATATCTTCTCCCATTGCCAAAAGTTTTTCGATCAAAGCTTGGTCGTTTTTACTTAAAGCGAGATGGAGTAACTGGCCATCTTTTTGGATTGATAAGCCCGCTTGATTTAATTCATTTACAATATCGTTAAATCTTTCTATACTTGCCTTTCCACTTCTATATTCATTGACCAACGTTGAATACAAATTATTACCTTCTCCATCCATAATATTTACCTTAGCACCTAAGCTGATCAATTGTTTAACTGCTTCAGGTGTATTAAACCCGATGGCTTGATGAAGAGCAGATTGTCCTTTTTTGTTTTTAGCATTTATGTTGGCATATTTTGCCCAATATTGAATTTGGTTAGCACTTCCACGAGCAGCATTTAATAACAAAGGAGAATTACCTTCATGATCCAATTGGGTTTTCTCAACACCATTTTGGTCTAAAAATGTTAGAAAATCCCCTTCTAAACCCAATCTAGCTACAGTATGGGCTAAATTTTGACCATTGGAATCAGAGGATTTCGAATCAATAGTGAGACTTTTTAAATATTGTAGCATTTCTATTGTTACTTTTCCACCTCTACCCTTTCCCACAAAAGCAAATGGTGTTTCTCCATTTTTATTAGGAATAGGTTTAACCCCCATACCAACTAATTGCTGTAAGTTTGATAAATTACCAGATTGAACCGCATAATTAAATAAACCGTTTCCTTGAGAATCAACATCCTTTAATGATAATCCTTTCTCTAGAAAATATTGAAGGATGCTCAAATCTTTTAAATATGCAATCGCTGTGAGAAGAACATTTTTACCATTCTCTTCTTTATCTGATGTTATATTACCACCATTTTTAATGCAAAAATCATACAGCTCTCTATCTGCTTTGCCACTCAAAGCAGCATGCATCAATAAAGATTGTTTTTTACTATTGATGATGTCTGTTCTTGAACCTTTAGTTAAGAGCAAATTCATTACCTGAAGATTACCTTTTGCTGCTGCCCACATAATGTAATTATTCGAATGATATACTATTTTGTTTACATCGATACCTGGCAAGTCAAAAATGTATTTGATCGTTTCATAGCTACAATCTGCCATGATGGCGAGTAAAGGTCCGTCTTTTTCTCCAGGTCCCATTTCTAAAATGTTGTGCCCTTCCGCAATTTTTTGTTGTACGACTTCAATAGAAGGTTTAGTAGCCCAAAATTCTCGGTTATGGAAAAAGTTTTGACCACTAAGACAGTTACTCATTAAATAACTTACAAAAATTATAGAAAACACTTTTTTGATCATCTCTTCTTATTTAGACTAATTTAAAATAATGAGACAAAAGTAAAATAAAAAATAATTTGAGCGGTATTTTTATTTGGATTATTTCTAAATAAAAATAAAAAAATGATAATTTGATAACAACTTTTGGAAGAATTTATCCAGCTTTCAATTTACATCAGACGAACACATTATTGCAATTTGATTTTGCCTAAGAGATATATAATCCAATAGCACTGATTATAGGATTAATATTTTACCCCTTAATAATATTACAAATGTGATGATAAATCAATTAGATATTTTACATCAATACAAACCTGATCAATCGAAATAATAATTAGATCATTTAATAAATAAGACTAATTTCAAAAGGCCTAACCCTCTTGATTATTTTCTAACTTCTTGCGATTTTTAAACCAAATATATCCTATCACAGAAATCGCTAGGTAAGGAAGAGAAAGCAAATAAAGAATACCAGAATTCAGTGCTTTACCTTCCGTACCACCTGCCTTTAGATTACTTTCAGCAGACATCCTACACATAGGACATTGTGCGTCAATCACTATTACTGCAAATAGAATAAAAGTAAGCGTTGTGACTAATCTAAGAGTTGATGACTTTATTTTCATGATACAAAGTTATGTCAATAATTCATATTTAACAAGTATAATTGAAATACAAAGGTAAATGTTTTCTTTTTGGTGCTTTTTATATTAATTTTTAAAGGTAGATCAATTTTTTAACCAAATAGCTAAAGGCTCAAGGCTAATAGCCCAGATCGTTTGAGCCAAAATTCATATTTTTTAGCACTTTTGGCTCTATTGATTTAAAAACCAATAGTGTAATAAAAATGACTAAAAATTATTATGAAAATATAATTACTAAAAAATTAAATACAAACTCATTTTACGAAATATTGTACATGAATTTGTAAAAAAAACAATGGTAGTTACAAATATTTCTGATTTTAGAAAAGACATCAAATCTTATCTTGATAAAGTAGCTGGGAATTTTGATACCATAATCATTAATCGAGGCAAAGATTCTGGAGTGGTAGTTATTTCTCTTGAGCAATCCAATTCATTAATGGCTACAAATTATGAATTATCTCACGTTCTAACGAAAAACCTCTTGATACGGCAATTGAAAAATTGAAAAGAGGAAATTCTTTTTCTAAATAATTAATTGACTAATATCAAATATGTATTTGTGGATGAGTCTTGGAATGATTATTTGTATTGGCAAAAAATGGATAAGAAAAAAGTCAATAGAATTAATGAATTGTTTAAGGATATTTCTAGAAATCTATTTGAAGGAATAGGCAAGCCCGAACCATTGAAACATAAATATACAGGATTTTGGACTAGAAGAATTGATGTTGAACATAGACTCATTTATAGATTTCAGAAGGACGAGATCCAGATAGTAAAATGTAGTCACCATTACGATTAACAATATTAGAGTTCCCCTCATTCCATCATTTTTCTTATTGCCCTTTTTAAGAATTGAGATTTTTATAAACTCACACAGTTTTTACTAACCCCATAAACAAAAATATTTTATCGATGTTCTTTCACCAACAAAGATAACTTTCGTAAATCCGATCAACACCAAAGTTGGAAATAGATCAAATCAACATCGTCTGGATCAAACGCGACATACGCACCCAAGATCACGAACCACTCTATCTTGCGGATATGGATGGTCTGCCATATAATTCAAAACCGAATAAAAAGTTTTATGAAAAAAAGTGACCTCCCTCAGAAAATTTGTATCGTCTGTCATCTCCCATTTGTATGGCGTAAAAAGTGGGAAAAAAACTGGGACGAAGTAAAATATTGTAGTGAAAAATGTAGGAGAACTAAAAATAATAAGGATGCAAAAGCTAAAATAGTATTTCCACACCAATTATTTAAAAATAGTCCACTATTCGATCATGAAGGGCCTTTTTACCTTGTGGAAGAGTACTTATTTTTCAATCAATATCAATTTCATAAACAGAAAATAGCCTTTCATCGAGCTACTATGAAGTACTATGAAAATTTCTTACAACAGAAGGGTTGTGAAGTAGTATATATCGAGTCAACTTCCAAATTATCTGATATAAGAACGTTGATCAAAGAGTTACACTCAAAAAACATCAAGGACATAAGCATTATCGACCCTATAGATGACTATTTGAATCAAAGGATTATAAAAGCTTGTGATGATTGTAAAATCACCTTGCAAGTGTTAGACACACCGATGTTTCTCAATACAACCAAAGATTTGAAGCACTTTTTTAAGCCGGAAAAGAAGAAGTTTTTTCAAACAGAATTTTACAAACAAGAAAGAATCAGCAGGAATATCTTAATGACTTCAATAGGAGAGCCTCTAGGAGGTAAATGGACTTTTGATACAGAAAATCGTAAGAAATACCCCAAAGGAAAAGCCATATTAGCCATTGAGTATCCCAAAACTAATATGTATCATAAAGAAGCTTTAACTTATACCAATCTTCACTTTATGAACAATTTTGGTGCCCTAGATGGTCCGCTTAATTATCCAGTAACACATGAATCAAGTGAATTATGGCTTGACCAGTTTTTACAAAAAAGGATGGAAGAGTTTGGAGAATATGAAGATGCCATTGTCTATAAAGAAGCACTGCTCAACCATAGTTTACTCACACCTTTGCTCAATGTTGGTTTGCTTATCCCTGCTCAAATTATAGCAAAAACGATAGATGACAGCTTAAAAAATGATATTCCCATCAATTCTTTGGAAGGTTTCACGCGTCAGATTGTTGGATGGAGAGAGTTCATTAGAGGAGTATATGTTACCAAAGGTCGAGAGGAACGCACCAAAAACTTCTGGGGTTTTAAGCGAAAAATTCCACCTAGTTTCTACGACGGGTCCACAGGAATCCTACCCATAGATAAAACGATCAAGAAGATATTAAAAACAGGATATTGTCATCATATAGAGCGTCTGATGGTCTTGGGAAATTTTATGTTGCTTTGCGAATTTGATCCTGACGAAGTGTACCGATGGTTTATGGAAATGTTTATCGATGCATATGACTGGGTAATGGTACCCAATGTATACGGCATGAGCCAATTTGCAGACGGAGGCCTCATGTCTACCAAGCCATACATCAGTGGTAGCAACTATTTGATGAAAATGAGTGATTATCCCAAAGGTGATTGGGAAGAAGTTTGGGATGCTTTATTTTGGAGCTTTATGGACAATCACCGCGCTTTTTTCTTAAAAAATCCAAGGTTAGGAATGTTGGTCAGGACATTTGATAAGTGGGATGAGGGTAAAAAGCAGCGAGTGCATGAAAAGAGTAATAAATTTATATTGGGATTGGAAAGAGGGAAGTAGATAATACTTGAACACCACCTACTTTCTCTTATTTACCTCAATCAAAATGGCCTTAAATATTAATTATTAAGTCAAACAAATTCCGCATAGAGCAGCATTTTCTGTATGAGATTGGAACCATTAATTAAATTTTACCGTTTCATTAAAATAGTGAAGTTTGAATTGTTTCAATCAAAAAATTATAATGGAAACGGTATTAGTGCAAATCAATAGCAATAAAGCTTATAAACTCTTGGAAGACTTAGAAAATTTAAAGATTATCAAAGTCCTTAAAAAAAGCGTTCAACCGATGCCAAAACTCTCTGAAAAATATGCCGGAAAGATTCCTTCCGAAGTGGCTGATGAACTACAAAATTATGTTTACAAAAGCCGTAATGAATGGAACGAACCAAATACCTAATTGACACCAATGCTGTAATCGATTATCTCGGTAATAAACTTTCTGCTAAAGGCATGAATTTTATGAATGGAATTATTGACGGGGCCCCCAATGTATCTATTGTAACTAAAATTGAGGTACTTGGTTTTAACGCGTCCGATCAACATTACGAAATACTTTCTAACTTTATTAATGATGTATCTGTTTTGGATTTGACAAATAATGTCGTAGATGCAACTATAGAAATCAGAAAGAAGTATAAAGCCAAATTGCCGGATGCAATAATTGCTGCAACAGCAATTGTTAATGATTTAATTTTGATTTCTCGCAATATTTCCGATTTTAAAAATATTGGTAATTTAGAAGTTATTGACCCTCATGAAATTTAAGTGAAAGGACTTTTATAATCACTTTTAATTTTAGGATATCTCTGAGCTTTTTGATGGGATAGTAACTTGTGCATATGTCACATGGGGTCGAAGAATGATCAGATGATAAATTGTCAAAGACATCTTAAAGTTTGTTCTTTCAAAGTGTATCATTACATTTCACAATGGATAGATAATCGTTAAATTTAAATCATAAAATAAATATTATATAATTAATCAAACCTTTTCCTTTGATAAACCTTATAGGATAGATATTTTTGCACAAAATTTAAAATATGAGTAAAGTAACAGTAATAGGGGCAGGCAACGTTGGAGCAACAGTTGCAAATGTATTAGCCCACAGAGATTTTGTCAATGAAATAGTACTAATCGATATAATGGGTAATTTTGCAGCAGGTAAAGCATTAGACACTTGGCAGCAAGCACCGATCGATTATTACAGCTCTAAACTGAAAGGAAGTGACAATTACGAAGACACAGCGAATAGCGATGTAGTTGTGATCACAGCAGGTATACCTCGTAAACCAGGTATGAGTAGAGATGATTTGATTTCTACCAATGCCGGTATCGTGGTATCGTGCGTAAAAAATGTATTAAAATATACTAAAGAACCGATCATCATTATCGTGTCTAATCCTTTAGATGTAATGACGCATGCGGCATTCAAAGCAGCGGGCTTACCAGCAGCAAAAGTGATGGGTATGGCAGGTATCCTCGACACGGCAAGATACAGAGCTTTCTTAGCTACAGAATTGGGTGTATCTCCAAAAGATATACAAGCAATCTTGATGGGTGGTCATGGTGATACAATGGTTCCGCTACCAAGATATACTACGGTAGCTGGAATACCTGTAACAGAATTGATCGCAGCTGATAAATTAGACGCTATAGTACAAAGAACAAAAACAGGAGGTGGCGAATTAGTACAACTCATGGGTACATCTGCATGGTACGCACCGGGTGCTGCTGCCGCTCAAATGGTAGAAGCTATACTAAAAGATGAAGACAGAATTTTTCCAGTTTGTGCGAAGACTGAAGGTAAATATGGCTTAGATATGTTCCTAGGAGTACCTGTAAAACTGGGTAAAGGTGGTATTAAACAAATCATAGAACTACAACTTAACGAAGATGAAAAAGCATTACTCACGGCCTCTGCAAATGCGGTTAAGGAAGTGAATGATGTGTTTGACGGAATGAATTTGGTGTAGTAAATCGTTAAACAGTCTTTCGTTTATAATACAATGTCTTCTAAAAGTTTTAACACTTTTAGAAGACATTTTGCTTTTATAGCTATATTACAAAATTTATATTCCGTTTTATAAAATTTAAATTTTTAGGGTAAACTTAAACTTTACTTTATTTTTTTAGTTTAATCTTTTATCATAGTAAAAATAGAAATACTGGACAAAAATTTAAACATGACGACTCCTGATTTAACAAATATAATAACTTCTACGGGAGAAAGCTTATTCGAAATTTCAAACGATCAAACTGTTTTGTTGGTATTTCTACGTCATTTTGGTTGTATTTTTTGTAAAGAAGCCTTAATTGACATATCTAAAAAAAGAAAGGCGTTTGAAGGTAAATGTATAAGAGTTGTATTGGTCCACATGGCCACAGATGAAGTTGCTGAAGACTATTTTAAAAATTTTAACCTCACCGGTAGCACACATATTTCAGACCCCCAATGTCAACTTTATCAAAATTTTGGTCTGCTTAAAGCAACATCTTCGCAATTGATGGGGCTAAAAAACTGGGTAAGAGGATTTGAAGTTAGTATTGGAAAGGGAATAGAAGTATCGATTAGAAATATTGGGGATGCTTTTCAAATGCCGGGTATCTTTGTTATTAAAGGAGGTTGTATCCAAGATAGTTTTATCCATAAGTCTCCTGCCGACAGACCTGACTACGAAAGATTGGTAAGGTGTTGTATATCTGAAAGTTTGGTCTAATCTAATACTTTTCCGTCTATAAAAACATCGCTTTTATAGAGTTTTGTAAGTTTTTACTATTTGATAACTTATTTTTGACTTCGAATGCGTTATGTCTCAACAATACTTTTTCAAAAATAAGAATAAGTCAAACATTCTTTTATATGATTTTCTGCCTTAGACTACTTATTATTAGCTTGATACTATCAAATGGTGTGTTAAATGGCCAAATTAGCGGCAAAATCACTGATTCCGCGGGAAAAAACCTATCATTTATCACCATATTTGATTCAACCTACCAATATCACACAGTTTCTAACATTGATGGGGAATATGAACTAGACTTACCAAACGGTAACCATAAGATATTCTATCAATATCTAGGCTACAAGACATATACTACCAGCCTAAACGTGAGTAATAAACCTCAAAGAATAAATGTAATCTTGCAAAAAGAGTCGTACGTTCTTCCGGAGGTCACAATTACTGATGATGGAGAAGACCCCGCTTACGGCATAATAAGAAAGGCTATAAAGGAGAGAAACAAAAACCAATATCCTGTAGAAAGCTATATGGCTAAGGTGTACAGTAAAGGTGCCATAAAATTGGTAGATGCTCCTAAAAAGATATTTGGACAAGATGTAGGTGATATGGGTGGCATGATTGATTCGACCAAGCAAGGTATCATCTATCTGTCGGAGTCTGTGGGTGAAGTAAGTTACAGCAGGCCCAATTATTTTAATGAAAAAATATTAGCAAGCAAAGTCAGTGGTGACCCAAGAGGTATAAGTATTAATTCATTTACGAGGAGCAATTTTACTTTATATGACGAAACCACCGATTTTTCAAGAAATATGATCAGCCCCATTGCAGATAATGCACTTTCCTACTATAAGTACAAATTGATTACCACTTTTATAGATGAAGCAGGCTATAAAGTGTATAAAATATTTATTTATCCTAAAAGTGAATACAGTCAGACCTACCATGGTGAGATTAATATCGTGGATGAAGGATTTAATATACATAGTTTTGACATATTTACCACAGCTAGCCAGTTAAGGTCCCCAATGATTGACACCTTAAGGCTGATGCAACTTTACAAACCTATTGAGAAAGACAAATGGTGTATAATTACCCAAAATATTGAGTTTAAAGTGAAGTTTTTTGGATTTAAAGCACAAGGGTATTTTAACTACATTTTTCTTAATTATGATTTAAACCATGTACCAATTATCAAAAAAGCAGAAGTACTCACTGTAGATGTCACAGCAAATAAAAAGGATAGTACATATTGGAACGAAATAAGGCCTGTGCCCCTAACGGAAATAGAAAGTAAAGACTACCTAAAAAAAGATTCGCTAAACCTCATTTGGAATTCTAAAGCCTATAAAGACTCCTTAGATAGAGTCAACAACAAGTTTAAATTTAATAAGTTATTTTTTGGATACACCTTCAATAAGTCATCAAAAAACTATAAGTTTTCGGTTAATTCACCAATTAATTCAATACAGTTTAATTCTATTGAAGGTTACAGATTGAAGTTACCTGTATCCTATACAAAAAGTGATACCAATGGCAATAATAAATATACCATCGAATCATTTTTGCAATATGGATTGAGTGATGAAAAATTTAAATACGGTGTTCGATCTACGTTCAATCTGGATAGAAAAAGCCTCACAAGGTTAACTTTGACTTACACAGATCGCTATGAACAGTTTGATGAAACCAATCCTATCGGAGACTTCAGTAATACCGTCAACTCCCTATTTTACAAACAAAATTATGCTAGATTTTATGACAGAAAGCTAGTAAAAGCATCCTTTCAAACCGAAGTTTTTAATGGCTTTTTACCCAATCTCACGATTGCTTGGGACGAAAGAAAATCATTAGAAAACACTACAAATTTTAGTTATCGAAGAAAAGAATTTAATTACAAGCCAAACAATATTCGCAATTTAGAGGGATATTCATTAGATGACCATAGTTTTACAATTGGCTTAGATATGAGATTTAGAATAGGCCAAAAATATATGTCGCTACCTGATGACAAAATACGAATGACCTCTACTTGGCCAACCATACACCTCTTGGTGAAGACGGCTATCCCTCTAAATGAAAGTTACGCAAGCTTTACAAAAACAGAATTGAGGATTTATAAAAACTACATGCCAATGAATAAATATGGCTTTGGTAAATTCAATATCAAAGCAGGTATGTTTCTTCAGCAAAAGAATGTTCAAGACCCGGACTTACTCCATGTAAAAAGCAATGATCTCTTATTTATGCCTTGGTCTTACAATACGCAGTACTTTCGCAACATGCCTTTTTATGCCTTGAGCTCAAATAAACCATATGCAAGTATTTTTTATGAACATAACTTTGAGGGTTTTATTACCGATAAAATCCCATTTATTAGAAAGGCTAAAATACAGCTAACGAGTAATTTTGCCGCACATATCAGAGACGATATACGATATTCAGAAGTGGGTGTTGGTCTTGATGGATTAAGTATCGGACCACTGAAGTTGTTAAAACTAGATTATGTCCATTCATTTGGTTTCAGGACAGATGATATGGCTTCTGGAAGGATAAGGCTTGTCTTTAATGATTTGTTCAATTTTGACACAGGTTTTTAATCTCCAAAATCTATCGCCTAACCTCTAAAATCTAATCCCTAACCTCTAATACCTAACCCCTAATAATTTTGTAACTTTTCTGTAACTCTCCAATTCTATCTTTGTGTCACAATTAGAAACAATAATTTAAAAAAATAAAATTTTAAAAAAATGACAACAGATTTGGATCAAACAGTAGCAACCCCCCAAGTTAAGAAAACAACTACAAAATCAGCTCCTAAAGCAGCTGCAAAAGTAGCAACTAAAGTAGCAGGTATCACAACAGAAAAGAAAGCTGAAGTAGCTAAGGCTATCAAAGCAGAAACTAAAAAAGTCACTGCAACAGCAAAAAAAGTTACCACAGAAGTAAAGAAAGATGCTCAAAAAGTAGCTTCAAAAGTTAAATCTGCAGCAGATGCTTCTACAGTGACTAAAGTAATTGAAACTGGCAAAAAGACTTCAAAAATTTTATCTACAGCTGGTGGTAAATTATTCGACAACTCTATTAAATCTACTAAGGCTATCGCTTCTATCTACACAAAAGTGGGTAAAAAAGCAATTACACTTGGTAAAGACTTATTTAATGAGACTTCAAAAGTTATGGCTGATAACCAAAAAGTTATGAAAGACACTTCAATCAAAGCGATTAAAGAAGCTGTTGAAACGATTCAGGATAGCCACATCATTGAGTTTCCTTTTAAGAAAAAGTAATCTCGTAATAATTTTGTAACTAATCAGGACCCCGACAGTTCAACCAAAAAATATCCTTATTTTTATGATTTGAACATAGGCCCTGAATAGTTACAATTTTGTTTTCAAAAGTACAAAATCTTCGATTCGCTAGATTTTGTACTTTTGTCATTTATAACAAACTAAATTCAAGTCATGATCAAGTCAAGCCAAGGTATAGAATTATTTTCAAAAAACTATCTTATCGAAAATCCTAAAGCCAACATCCTAATTGTACATGGATTAAATGAACATTGCCTTCGATATGCGCATGTAGCAGAAGCTCTTAATGAGATCGGAGTGAATGTCTATACTTTTGATTTACGAGGACATGGTCAGTCACAGGGTGAGAAAAGTTTTGTCGCTGATATTGACGAGTATAGAGAAGACCTTGAGAATGTATATAGAACCATACCAAAAAGCCTTCCTCTTTTTATCCTTGGTCACAGCATGGGTGGTATGATAGCGGTAAAGTTTCTTTTGTTTAACGAAAAAGCTGTCAAGGGCGTAATTTTGTCGGGTGCTGCTTTGGAAATTGGCGAAGATATCACCCCAATTACACAAAAAGTTGTTGGTTTTTTAGGTAAAATTGCACCTAAGTTAAAGACAGTAAAACTTGATCCAACGAGTATTTCAAGAGATAAAGATGAAGTTGAAAAATATGTAAACGATCCTCTTGTTTCTACAGACGCTGCTAAGGCTGGCATGGGGCTGGCACTTCTGAATTGTATCAAAGCGTTAAAACCTAGGTTTAAAGAATTTGATTACCCTGTACTCATTATGCATGGAGGAGCAGATAAAATTACAAATATAGAGGGCTCAAAATCGCTTTTTGCCCAAGCAATCAACAGTGATAAAACTATAAAAATATGGGATGGAGCTTACCATGAAATCTTCAACGAAATTAATAAAAACGAAGTGATCGATTTTATGACTGATTGGATAAAAGAACGATTTTAAAATGAATGCCAATATAAAAAAACCATCTCAATTACTGTATTTGACAGAGTCATTTAGAGCGTTTTTTGAGACCTTACGAGGTATTTTTCTTTTATGGATGACAAAAAAAACGAATGAAGGACAGGGCAAGGTCGTGATGGTTATCCCAGGGTTACTAACCTCTGATATTTCGACCACGATCCTACGCAATTTTCTTAAAAAGAAAGGCTTTATAGTCTATGGCTGGGAATTAGGAACAAATTTTGGCAATTTGGAAAAATTACCTCTTTTATCTGAAAAAATTCAAACACTTAGCAACAAGCACAACCAAAAAGTGAATGTCATTGGTTGGAGTATGGGCGGACTTTTTTGCCGTGAAGTGTGTCATCAAATACCTGATTTTATTCATCGCATCATTACATTGGGTAGCCCATTTGCCAATCTAAACGCACCCAATAATGCAGAATGGGTCTACGAATTGCTTAATGACAGGTCAGAAGTAGATCCAAAACTCATCTCTCGGCTACATCTCCCCACTCCCATGCCTTCTGCCGCCTTCTATTCTAAAAAAGATGGAATTGTACCTTGGGAAGCCTGTATGGATAGCGTGGTCGATGAAAGTCATAAAAATATAGAAGTAGTAAGTAGTCACTTTGGAATGGGGGCAAATCCTACTGTTTTAAATGCTGTGTTGGGGGTTTTGAGGTAAACCCAGATTACGCATTAGAAATTAACTGCAAGAAAATTATGCTTCATATTAGTTTCAGTACTCAATTTTCCGTCCTCTATGCAGCTAAGGCTGCTAAAATTATTGGAGAAGCTAAAATCCAGTTGGTTTTAGTTCGCAGCTAAATTGATATTTCGGATATCAATTTGTTACACTGCTCATGTGCTTCACTACTATTTTGCCTAATTTCCTTTCGAATAAAGTCCAATGCGTAATCTGGGGTAAAGTTGATTCCACAGCAAAAGATGAAATTTACAAAGCGGCTACTATAGCTATAAAAGTGTGTATAGCATATTGCACAAAAATGTTATTGATTTTACCCACTAACTCCTTTGAAAGGGAAAACCAAATCAAAAACATTTTAAAATATGGCCTATGGCTTCTTTTATGGTTGAGGTAAAACAATGGCCATATTTTCAGAAGTGCAATATGTTATTCACACGTAATAAAATAGATTCCTTCAAAGTTCTATAAAAATACTAAATTTGTCATCAGCTTAAAATTTCAAGTCATGAGTACCACAAATTTACATAGACGCCAATTTCTCCAAACGAGCTTAACAGCACTCACCTTTTTGCCTTTTAGTAGCATTCCTGGTGGGGGATTTGATCTTTCTAAAAAATATCGAGTAGCTTTAATTGGCACGGGTTGGTACGGTAAAAGTGACTTGTTTAAGATGATGCAAGTGGTACCGTGCGATGTTGTAGCACTTTGTGATGTAAATAAAAAGGCTTTAGCTGAGGCGGCTAAATTGGTAAAAGATCGAGGAAATACGAATGAACCTCGCCAATACACAGACTATAGAAAACTGCTGGCCGAACACCAACTAGACGTCGTAATCATAGGAACTCCTGACCATTGGCATGCATTGATGGCCATTGCAGCAATGCAAGCCGGAGCGCACGTATATTTACAAAAACCAATCTCCGTTGATGTTTTGGAAGGGGAGGTCATCGTCAAAATAACTGAACGTACGGGAAGAAAAATACAAGTTGGCCTTCAACGAAGGAGTACTCCTCACATTTTACAAGCTAAAAAGGAGGTGATAGAAGGAGGAATGTTAGGAAAGGTGAGCCATGTAGAAATGTGCTGCTACTATCATATGAGAGATCAACGAAAAATGGACCCCCAACCAATACCAGACCATATCGATTGGGATTTGTATTGTGGTCCAGCTCCTCTTAAATCGTATGACGGCATCGGATGGAGGGCTTTTAAGGAGTTTGGCAACGGTATCGTGGGTGATATGTGTGTGCACATGTATGATACTGCGCGATGGTTATTGGATTTAGGTTGGCCTAGCAAAATATCTTCAACAGGAGGCATATTGGTCCAAAAATCTGCCAATGCAAATATATCGGATACACAAACCGCTGTTTTTGAGCACGAACAGTTACAATGCGTATGGACACATCGTACTTGGGGCACTTCACCCGACCCAGAATATCCATGGGCATTGTTTATCTATGGTGAGCATGGTACCCTCAAAGTCAGCACGATAAAATGTGATTTTGTCCCAACAGATAAGGCAAAAAAGGCTATCCGGTACGATGTTTTGTATGAAAAAACAGAATTTCCTGCCGATCTAAAAGAAGATAGAATAGAATTGCACACTGCACCGGCGACAAGAGGTCAATTCAAAAATTTATTGAAATCTATAGAAGAAAATACAACTCCCGTGGCGTCAATCCAAGATAGCCATATATCTACTGCTAGCTGCATATTGGCCAACAATGCGATGGAACTCGGAAGACCCCTCGTATATGACCCAACTAAAAAAATCGTGATAGACGATGAAGTTGCAACTCAAAAATTGATGAGAAAGTATAGAGCACCTTGGGTTCATCCGTATACAGTATAGATAATCCCCGATTTCAGATTGGAATAAATTCGAAAGGAAATTAGGCAAAATGGTAGTGAAGTGTATGAGTAGCGTAAAAAATGGATATCTCGAAATATCAATTTAGTTACGAACTTGGACCAATTGGATTTCACCGCATTCAACATTTTCAGCCCTAGCTGCATGAAGGACATGAAAGACTTTAAAAATTGACCGCAAGACAATTTAGTCTTAAATTGTGGCGCCCCGTCACAGCTATTGCAACTGTAAGTTAGGTATTCTCTTCCAGTTAATTTTTAATGCCGAATCCGGGATTATTATTTCGGTAGGCTATAGGGCAAACTAATTTTGCCACAACCTTCCCACTCTAAAATATATTATAAAAAATTTCTATTGAAAAGAAGATTCCTTATATTTGCAATAGCTAAATACAATAGATAGATTTATTAAAGTATTAAAATTGACTACATAATCTCATCATAAAATCATATCCGTTTTATAAACGTAAATTAACATTTTAAATCGGATAAAAATGAAGATGGAAGATAGTAGCGTTTTTAGGTAGTAATAAGAATTTAAAGTATTGAATTTACATAATTTGTGTAAAATGGGAATGAAGTCATATTAGAAATATAAGGAATTGGTATGGCGTATAGCGGATGTTCTCGATCATTATAAATTTAAATAAAGTATAACATGGGATTTTTTAATTTTTTTAAAAACAAAAATAAACAAGAAGACATTCCGCAATCTGAGTCAAATCAAATAGATGAATCTCAAAAGCAATTCATCAAGGATATGTCAGGCAATGCTGAACGGATTGTAGAAGCATACAATGAAGCACTAGGTGGAACGTTAGATTTTAGTGTTAATAGTCTGAAGGTTCTTGACGAACTACTTGAACAGTTCCATCAAAACAAAGACGAAATTGATGAAGAAATGATGAGTGATTTAATTGGACAAGCAGGTGGATATATTTTTGAAGTGGCTCGTCGAAATTTTGGCGGTAAATATTTTTGGTATGAACAATTAAACCAACCAATTCTTGTAACAGGTCAACCAAAATTTGAGATTTCAATTATTGCTTTCGACAAAGTTAAAATGCGACTTGAAAACGGGCAAGAAGATAACATTCCTTTCTATTTTAAAGGATACGAAGAAAGAGTGGAAAAAGGAATTGAAGGCGATAGAGCATTGGTAAATTAAAAACGAACCGAGAACATTGGCTATGATGCCATCTGCCTTATCAGGCAGCCGTCACATAGCCTTGGACGTTCGCTTCAACAAAAAAAGATAAAACAATGAAAAATCTGCTGGCAATTTTGACATTCTTGATGATAGGTTGTTCGTCCGAAGCACAGAAAAGCAATTCGAATACAAAAGCAGAACCCTCGAAAAACAATGTAGTAGTACAAAACGGAATTTTGGTTTCATTCGACGGAATCAATGTCTCTAAATATGAACTTGATGTTAAAGATTTTGATGTTGAAGAAGTTACAAAGAATCATTTGCTTTGTTTGGCAACAGATGAATGTGATGAAGAATTGGTGAATCAATTAATAAAAGAAGGGGCAGATGTAAATTTTAAATGCGATGAAGTCGATGATGTAATTACAAATTTGGCATATTGCAAAGAAAATGGAGTAAAGTTGGCAGAATTACTTTTAAGCAAAGGAGCAAATATAAATGGAGCAGACGAGGACAACGATTCATTTTTGTCATATGCTATTTCATTTGATAATTTGAAATTAACCGAATTCATCATTAATAAAGGTGCTGACCGAATACAGAGAGATAGGAATAGAAATATGGGATGTCTTCCAATCCACGGTGTAAAAAGTGTCGAAATGTTAAAGCTTCTTGTAGGAAATGGGTTTGAAATCAATCAAACCTGTAACAATGGAAGAAATCTTTTACATTTTGCTGCTAAAGATGATTTAAAGGATGTTGCACAATATTTAGTGGAAAAAAGGTTAGTTGACATAAATCAAAAAGATAAGAATGGAGATACTCCGTTGGATTATGCAACAAGATTCAAACACTCTGAAATTGCTGAAATAATTAAAAAGAAAAAATGAAAGAAGACGAAAAGCGAACAATGGCTTGCTGTCCATACCACCGAACAGCCATCCCATAAACCCCACGCACGGCGGCACGGCAGTAAGCAAAACGTTGGGTACAAGTCGTTAACAGACGGAAAAGTGACGGACTAATTGATAAAATTTAGGTAACAATACAATAAAATATAATTTACTGCCAGCGAAGGAATATATTTCTAGGCGTTTAGGACAATATTGTCACGACAAGGAAGAATAAATACAATATATGAAAATAATCTTGCTAACAGTCCTTTTAATGTCATTTCAATCTGTGTTCGCTCAGGTTAGAAGCGATGAAGATTTAATTCGCAGTGCACGCAAAACTTCCAATGAAGCTATTGCCCGACAAGACGTAGAAGGATTTTCTAAATTCTGGCTAGATGATTATGTTGTTATCCGTGGGAGTGGTGTAATTGAACAAGGTAAAGAAGCTAATAAAGCAAATTGGATGAAAATTTTTAAGGAAACGCCACAAACTAAATTTGAACGCTTTCCCTCAGAAATTATAATAAGTAAAAACAATCCAGACCTAGCTTGGGAAAGTGGAGAATGGAAAGGATTTAACACCTACAGTAGCGGTGGACGTTATAGCGCACAGTGGAAGAAAAAAGACGGTGAGTGGAAATTGCAGGCTGAGTTATTTGTTGCCTTACATAAGTGATGCTAATATCGATTTTCAACTAAACCGCCAATCAATTGGTGGACATATATTTAGACGGACATGTTTTACTAAATTGACAGAAACGGTAAAGATTCCGAATAAGTTTAATGCGTATAATTTAGGAAGCAAACATATAATAATAGAAATATATGAATAATGGAGTTGAGTTTAGTTGATGGTATACAACTCGCTGGACAATGATTTAACGGGTGGCAGAATTTTTAAGAACGAATTACGATTAACCATCCAAGACGATATATTAAATATTTATTTGGAACAAGAACTTGACCGTCACTTATCAATGAGAAAAATCGAAAATTCCGAACGTTCTGTCAAACCCACCAATTACAACAACCTTGATGGTATTAGTTCGGTAAGTTATAGAGTAATCAAGATTTAGCCCACCCCTCCCACTCGAAAGATAATTTATAAAATATTTTTGTTGATAAGAAGATTCCTTATGTTTGTCATAGCTAATTGAGATAAGTAGAGGTGGTAAATCAATAAAATTGGCTATATTTTTTCTATATAAAAGCAAACCCAAATTTAAAACCTAAGTTAAAGACATTGAAGAATATAATATTAATTGGAATAACATTTTTTGCAATAACAACAACTTATAAAATGGGGCTTTTTGATAAATTATTTGGCAAGACAAATCCTGGCCAACAGACAACAACTTCTGCCAAAGATGCAGGACACCAAGAAGAATGGGAGTTTTATTTCAGTAACGTAAACGATAAGTTAGGTTCGCTGTTTGTTGACCTTGGACTACACAAAGTTGCACCAATGACTGACAAGCCAAATGTTGTTTGGGTGTCAATTAAAATGAATAAGCCGAGAGAAGACGGACTTTCATCACAAGAAGAAAGTGAATTGCTTGGCGATATCGAAGATGCTTTGGTTGAAAAAATCATTTCTAAACACAACTCTATTTACGTTGGACGACTTACATCGGCAGGCGATAGAGATTTGTATTTTTATTTTGGTGACACAATACTTTACGACAAGACAATTTCAGAAGTAATGGTTGCATATCCAAAATATCAATTTGACTTCGGATCAAATGAAGACAAAGAATGGACTGGTTATTTTGACTTTCTCTATCCAACACCTGAACAATATCAAAGTATTCAAAATAGACGTGTCATAGACAATCTTGAAAAACACGGAGACAAACTAACTAAAGAAAGAGAAGTTGATCATTGGATATACTTTAAAACAGAAAAGGACAGAGAAACTTTCTTAAAAAGAATATCAAATGATAGATTTAGCATTATTGACAAAGATTATGATAAGGAGTTAGGTGAAATGCCGTATACCTTACAAATTAAACGAGTGGACAAAGTTGATCATAATAGTGTTGATGATTATGTAATTTATTTGTGGAAATTGGCAAATGAATGCAACGGAGATTATGATGGTTGGGAAACATCAATCGAAAAAGACTAAACAACTACGAAAGGTGGAATGTCTGAAACCCTAATTTTAATTCCATCGAATTCGATGGAATTAAAAACCTGGCAGGGGTAAATAATTTTTCCCTTACACCTAAAAGATGGATTGAAGCTACCAAAGCTATAGGTATTGTTTCAAAATCTGGGCGATACGGAGGTACTTTTGCCCACCGTGGCATAGCTTTTGAATTCACAACTTGGATTATTGCCGAATTCAAATTCTATTTTATAAAAGATAAATGTCAAGTTTTCTGCTCAAAAAACTTGACATTTTAAAATTATAACTATCTTCTTAACAAGACATTAGCATCACAAATACAATCTAAAATAAAAAAGCTGCCCGAAGGAAAAACATTTGGCTATGCAGAATTGTGTATTGATAAAGAAAAGTATCAAAATGCCGATAAAGCCTTAGAACATCAAGAAACCTACCATTCTAAAATTACAAAATATTAAAAATTGGTTACACTACCAATCTAACTTTAACCCAGATTAAGGAATGATTTTGACTTAACACTTTGGTCACACTCAAATAATTTAATATATACTTCACTTGGAAGAAGGATTCGTTATATTTGCAATGCCACATTTTATTTGAATTATAGTATAAAAAATGAAAAAAGTAATTTGTTCAACTTTGATTATTACATGGATTGGTCTGTCTTTAATCGGACAATCATTCACCATAAGCCCAAACAAACGCTTTTTATTAAAAGAAGGAAAACCGTTTTTTTGGATGGGAGATACCGCTTGGGAACTCTTTCATAGGCTTGATAGAGAAGAGGCTGAATATTATTTAAAAAAGAGGGCGTCGCAAGGCTACACGTTAATTCAAGCTGTGGCTTTAGCAGAATTTGATGGACTGAGAGAAAAAAATCCATATGGTGAGCTTCCTTTAATCAATGAAGATCCAACCCAACCAAATGAGGCTTATTTTCAACATGTTGATTATATCATTGACAAAGCAAATGAATTGGGTTTAAATATTGGTTTTCTACCTACTTGGGGTGATAAATTATTTAAAGCGGGTTGGGGAAAAGGCCCTGAAATATTTACTGTGGAAAATGCTAGTACTTATGGAAAATGGCTTGGGGAACGCTATAAAAATCGTAAAAATATAATTTGGATTTTGGGCGGCGATCGTCAACCAAGAAAAAATTCTAAAGATATTGAAGTTTGGCGAGCTATGGCTTTAGGGATTGAGCAAGGTGTAGGTGGAAGTGAAAAAACAATGATTTCATATCACCCACAACCCAACCAAGAAGGTGCAAGTGAATGGTTTCATTCAGAAAACTGGTTTGATTTCAATATGTTTCAAACCGGACATTGCCGCGACAATGATGTGTATTCCAAAATTAAAGGATCTTATGATAGAAATATAATTAAGCCCGTTTTGGATGCAGAGCCGATATATGAAGATCATCCAGTTTGTTTTAATGCAAATGACCTTGGAATATCGAATGCTTACGATATAAGAAAATCGGCATATCTAAGTTTGTTTGCAGGATCATTTGGGCATACATATGGTTGTCATGACATCTGGCAAATGTATTCACCTAAACGTGAGTCGGTGAATAAACCCAATATCTATTGGCAACAAGCTTTGGATTTGCCAGGAGCAAATCAAATGAAATATGTAAAACGATTAATGGTTTCAAGGCCTTTATTAGATCGATTTCCAGACCAATCGTTGGTAATAGAAAACAATCTAAATGCCTATGAGCGCATTCAAGCAACACGCGGAATCGATTATCTTTTTGTATATTCAGCTTTAGGTAAGCCATTTAACGTAAATATGGGAAAGATCTCAGGAAGTAAGGTTTTAGCATATTGGTTTAATCCTAGAAATGGAGAAGTAAGTGAGGGAGTTACTTATGAAAATAAAGGGATAATACAATTTATTCCGCCAACTTTGGGCTATGGTTTAGATTGGTTATTGGTGTTAGATGATTCCAGTAAAGGGTATGCCAAGCCTTAGAATCAATATTTGGAGCGCTCATATCACCAACTGATTCAGTCGCTATTTTAGGAATTTTGATAAAGGCTGATGATGGATTAAAAAGGTAATTGCTGTTTTATAGGTTAAAAAAAATTATCCAAAAAAAAATCAAATTCACTAGCTTTACCCCTTCAATCGCAAAAAATCGCCTCACTCATTATTCATCCAAATTCACTCATCTAATGAACAAAACAGACAACTACCTCTCCATCAACCGACACTCTTGGAATAACAGAGTAGACACCCACATGAAGTCTGAATTTTATGATGTTGCCAATTTTCTTAAAGGGCAAACCTCTTTAAATAGTATAGAGTTAGCATTGTTAGGCGATTTGACTGGCAAGACGATATTGCATTTGCAGTGTCATTTTGGGCAAGATAGTATTTCTCTAAGTCGGCTTGGGGCAACTGTGGTAGGGGTTGACTTATCAGACAAGGCGATAGAAAGTGCTAACAAATTGGCAAAAGAAACCAATGCTGATACGACCTTTATTTGTTGCGATATTTATGATTTACCGAAGCATTTAGACACACAATTTGATATGGTATTCACCAGTTATGGGGTCATCGGATGGTTGCCAAATTTGGACAAATGGGCGAATATTATATCTACATTTCTAAAACCTGATGGACAATTGGTGTTTGTAGAATTTCATCCTGTCGTTTGGATGTTTGATGACAATTTTGAGAAAATAGGTTACAATTATTTTTATTCTGGTGCCATCCTAGAATCAGAGAGCGGGACTTATGCAGACAAAAATGCCAATATTTCCCTAGAATATGTAATGTGGAATCACAGTCTAGCCGAAGTGATGACAAGCTTAATTAATCATAGCCTTGAGATCAAAGAGTTTCTTGAATACGATTACTCACCCTACAATTGTTTTAACAAAACCATCGAATTTGAGCCGAAGAAATATAGGATAGCGCATTTGGGAGATAAAATCCCCATGGTTTTTTCTATACTTGCGAGAAAGAAGATTAACAATCAACTCATATCTTTGTGACCACAAGCATTTAGAAGTGAAGCCAAACGAATGGAGTTTTTCCCAAGTGAAAGTGAAGAATGAAAAGAAATAATAATTAAACAGATGGCAAAAAGTAAAATAATCACAGTAAAAGGTACTGAAATAAACATCTATCAAGGTGAGCAGTCTGATTATATTTCCTTAACTGATATTGCCCGATACAAGGAGATAGATAGAACTGAAACCATTATTCAAAATTGGATTAGGAACCGAAATACCATAGAGTTACTAGGTTTTTGGGAGCAATTATATAATCCCGATTTTAAACACATCGAATTCGATGTGTTTAGAAAACAGGCGGGCTTAAACAGTTTCACACTGAATCCTAAACAGTGGATAGAGAAAACTAATGCAATCGGAATTATTTCTAAGTCTGGCAGATATGGTGGAACCTTTGCTCATAAAGACATTGCTTTTGAATTTGCCTCCTGGATTTCAATTGAATTCAAGTTGTATATCATAAAAGAATTTCAGCGCCTTAAAGCCGATGAAAATGACCGATTAAAATTAGAATGGAATTTGCAACGTACTTTGGCAAAAGTCAATTATAGAATTCATACCGAAGCAATCAAAGAAAATTTGATTCCCGAAACACTTTCAAAGGATAAAATTAATTTTGTTTATGCTGATGAAGCAGATATGTTGAACATGGCACTCTTCGGGACAACCGCAAAGCAATGGCGAGAAACCAACCCCAATGTTGAAGGGAATATTCGAGACCAAGCATCTATTGAACAATTGGTAGTTTTAAGTAATTTAGAAAGTATAAATGCGGTATTAATTCATCAAGGCTTAAGCCAAAGTGAACGACTGGAGCAGTTAAACAAAATTGCTATTACCCAAATGAAATCATTAATAGGCAACAAGCAACTAAAGAAGTTAAAATAACTATTAAAAAAACAAAAATCATCGTCTATGCTAAAAATCCACGACTACATTCAAAAATCATCCATGCCAAAATACACATTACTCCTCATTTTCATCCTTCAAACCTCACTTTGTTTCGGACAAGTCAATACTAAATCTACATCTGAGAATGTAGCTTTACAACGTCAACCACTTATTTTTAATCAAAACACGACCTTTCCACAAATTCATACCAATTTGAATGGAATGGTCAGAGAGTTTGTAAGGTCAATGTATCAAGACAAAAAAGGGAATTATTGGTTTGGGACTAATGGGAATGGAATTATCAGGTACAATGGACAAACACTTGAAACAGTACCAATCGAAGGTATTCATCCACATGAGCGAGTTACATCAATTATAGAAGACCATGATGGCAATATATGGTTTGGAACCTCTGCTGGACTTATTAAATACGATGGTGTGAAGTTTAGAACATTTTCATTCAAAGAAGGACTGCTTGGTGAAGATCCGGAAATTTGGGGCTTAACAATTGACAAAAATGGACTCTTTTGGGTAGGCTCGATTGGTGGAGTTAGTCATTTTGACGGAGAGAAGTTTAAACCGTTTTCATTGCCAAATTCATTGGTTGAAAATCGGCAGCATATGATGTCTGACAAATTGGTTTTTAAAATTCTAGAAGATAAAGCTGGAACGATCTGGCTAACTACCGATGGAAATGGAATTTTCAAATACAAAAACGGAGTGTTTACTCATTTAACAACCAAAAATGGACTTACCGACAATAATACTCATGCCTTACTAGAGGATAAACAAGGAAATATTTGGATTAGCTCATTTTATGGAGGTGCAAGTAAGTTTGATGGCACCACTTTCACAAATTTCACAAAAGATGGCATTATACAAGGCATAGAAACTGGCGGTTTTTATGAAGATAGTAAGGGAAATATATGGTTTACCGCTGAGAATATAGGAGTTTATAAATATGATGGTACAAAATTTACTTTATACACTACGAAAGACGGATTAACTACCAACAATGTTTTAAGTATATTTGAGGATAACAAAGGGCAAATGTGGTTTGGTACTTGGCAAGGTTTATGCATTTTTGATGGTGATAAATTCGTGGATGCGCGAGACAAAGAACCTTGGACGAACTAAAAAAATAGAAAAATCATTTACCTTTGGAATCGGAATCGGCCTCGTTTACTACGTCGGATAGATATCAACATTGGTAAAATTGAAAATTGATGCTTTGTGGTCAACAATTGCATAGTTTTTCTAGTACCTTTGTCCAACATGTTTTAAACATTTAATAATAAGTCCAGTCTAAGGAAAGTTACAAACTTATTTTGATGAGATTATTGATTTTACTGACATTATTTTTTTACTCGTGTGACAAAGATAACACCACAAAACAGCCTACGCCTACTGCATATAGATTAACAAAGTCTATAACGTATAATAATCTTACCGTTGATGTTGTCATTGACAAGCCATCATATAATGAAATGGATGTCTTGTTGGTATTTCACGGCACAGTGATGAATGACAGCAATATAATGACTGCCGCTAATACCACACTTGACAAATTCAAGGGTATTTTGAATAGAAATGATATCATGATTGTCAGTGTAGCATATCCTCAGGAAAATGTTTTATTGGGTGACAATATTGTTTTAGCTGAAGCTGCTTTGTTATGGTTGAAAAATAAAGCGAGTCGAGAATTAGGAGTAACGATCAAAAAAGTATTTTTAGGCGGACACTCTCAAGGAGGCTATATGGTAACACGACTTAATACCATGCACCAAACCAATGGTGTAATTGCTAATGCACCGGGACCATTAAACCTTGTTTATAGATGTCAATTAGAGGAGAATGGCCAAATTCAAACAAGCGCTGTCTGTAACAAACTTAAAAACGCATATGGCACAACAACAAGTAACCCCAATGCATATTTTCAAAAGTCATTACTTAACTTTACGAATGGCTTCAAGTCAAAAATTTTATTTATTCAAGGTCTAAATGACGCTCCTATTCAAATGTACTCTTGGCCAACTTTTAAGCAAGAAGTCTTAAGTTGTAAAAATTGTCAGAATAGCCAGTTTGTCGAGATCGTAGGTGGTGAACACACTTCTCTTTTTGAAAGTCAAACTGCAAAGACGGAATTTAATAATTTTATAAATAGCGATTAATGTTGAAACCTATGATAAAAGAACGAGTCAAAATGGATATGTTATTTCTTTACAGCTCCTAAGCTCAAATATACCTGATCCAGCACATCTTCTACCTTATTATTTACCCATCTTAAGACAATCACGAGATCATTTTCTCGATCTACGATGATATAATTACCTCCATAGCCTGCTGCCCAAAAGACATTGTTTGGAATGTTTTTCCATTTTTTTGTGGAATTCAACCACCAAAGGTATCCATAATCTTTAAGAGCTGTCGAAGGTTCTGTAGCCATATTTATCCAAGTATCTGAGATAATTTGTTGATCATTCCATTTACCATTTCTTAAGAATAATAGGCCAAAGCGGGCCATATCCGTGGTACTCATAAAGATCCCGCCACCGTGATGACCTCCTCCGCTGACAGATTGTACCATGACGCCATCCATATTGATAAAAGCGTTATCATAGCCGTACCATCTCCACGTAGTAGAAGCTTTTATAGGATCCATCAGGTGTTCTTTTAACACGGATGGTAAAGGTTTTCTCCATACGTTGAGCAGACTATATGCGAGAAGGTTTACCCGCACGTCGTTGTATTCATTTATCTGGCCTGGTTCTTCCAATTTTCTGCGGCTCCATTCGTCTATACCTCCTACTCTTGGTGGTCTGTCTGCCCAATCGTTGAGTCCAAAGAGCGTGCCTGACCAATCTGAGGTTTGGTGTAATAGATGTTCCCAAGTTACCTTGGCATTGTGTTGTGACTCAAAACTGTCGTCCCAAACATATTTTTTGACAGGGTCTTTGACAGAACGGATTAATTTTCTATCATATGCAAGTCCTGCAACCGTGGAAAGAAAACTTTTTGTTGCGCTAAATGTCATATCTACACGATCTATGTCTCCCCATTGAGAAACAATATACCCGTTTTTGATGATCAAACCTGCGGGACCGCCTCTCTGTTTTGTAGGTCCAATGATTTTGTAACCTGGTTCACGTGCGTAAGACTTGAGAAGAGCAATGCGCAAATCTTTCTCGCTTGCATCTTCATTGAGATTGGCGACAATGATTGCACTGTCTAATCTCATTTTATTCAAGCCGAGTTCTTCTGGTTTTTTGTTTAGCCACGTTTCATCAGGAAAGTAGGCCTTTTGTCCAATTAAAGAAAACTGGAAAAGAACAAAGGCGATCATAACTATTTTCATTTGCCTCATATTATTCGTTTTATTCGCCTGGGAAATAGGTCCTTTTTACATGTTTTAAAACATCTTCTTTATAAAAAAGTACATCTTTAAATTGTCCTTTGCTATACATCTCACCTTGGTCAAAAAAATGTGGCGATTTCTCATTTCCACTATTACCTCCCGCGAGTAATGATTTAGCTTTGACTTTTGGACCAAATTCTACAGCACATACAAAACTATTGCCGTTGACACCATATCTTTTTTTAGTATTTGCCAATGGTCTGCTTGTATAAGAAGGTAACGTGCCCCATGCAGACGAGGTAAATCCTACGGGAATACTCGGTAAATTATCATCAAATTTGTTTTGAAGGTCAGAAGAAATTCGCTGAAATCTGTTGATCTCTCCCCAAGGTATTTGCCATTTTCCAAATCTTTTCTGCAAGCTTTTTACTACATCAAGCATTGGGTTTAGTAAATCATTATCAGATGCATTGGAGGCATAATATTTTGTTTTCTCAGTCAGGTCAGTATCCTTTACATCTTTTAATTGCAATTTTCTTATCGTTGGAAATATTTTTTCGCCCCATTCGATAGCAAGTGTGGTTGCGATCGAGTTTTGATCACTTCTAAAATCCCAATTTTTTAATACAATAATTGGTCCGGCCAGTACACTAAAAAGAGAGTCGTCGTAGGATAGTCGATCAAATGACTGAACCAATTTAGGTACCATCATCTCGAATGAAGTCATACGTGTATCATAACCCGCTTTGATAACTTTGTCAATAGTATAGCTGTTCTCCTCATTAAGCGTTCTTACGGCATTAAGCCCTCTGAAATTTTCTGCATCGGGGGCCATATATTCAGGAAAATTTTCTTCTTTGGGGCTATTTATTCCCGCCACAGTATAAGGAGTAGCGTTACAATTTTGAAGCCAGCCATTTGGAGGATTGATGCTTAAAACAGTCTGATTGATATCGTGATATCCTTTCCATTCTGTAGCAGCGATACTTCCGTCCACGGCCTTGGTCCAATCAAATTTAGCATCGCGAATAGGAATTCTATTGCCATGCCAATAACCAATATTTCCAGAAGCATCAGCATAGACTGTATTGTTAGATATGTTACCTTTGAGGTCCAAAGATTTTTTAAAATCCTCAAGTCCTTGGGCTTTTGTCCTTTGCCAGCATTGGATCAATCCATCTTTTATCCGATTATCAGCTTTAAGACTTAGCCACTGACCATCTCTTTTGGCCATAATCGGTCCGTGGTGAGTGTATAAGGCTTGGATAGTAGTTGACTCCAGTTTATTTCCTGCTTTAGAGCGAATAGTGATATTTTTTGTACTTACTTTTTTTTGTTTTCCTTCATAGTCATAAAACCAATTTTTTCCCTTTTTTGATACCTTTTCGATATAGGTGTCTGCAGCATCTACTTGACTGCTGGTATGAATCCAACCACACTTTTCATTGAATCCCTGATAGATAAAAAACTGTCCCCATGTCACTGCACCATATACGTTAAGTCCTTCTTCGCTCACCATATGGACCTCCGGCCTAAAGTAAAAGGTGACGTGTGGATTGATGTATAAAATGGAGTGACCTGCTTCTGTAATTTTGGGTGCAAAAGCAAATCCGTTAGAGCCAGTTAGTATTTCTTCACTTTCTTCCTTTTGGTAAGAAAAAGAAGGCTCGCCTGTATAGAAATTTTTTAATTCTCCAACACTGATGTCAGCTGTATTAATCGCACCAATGCTTCCGTCTGTCCATAAAAAAGGATACCAAGGTTTAAAACGCGTCAGGAGTGCTGGTTTTTTGGAAGGATTTTTATATAAATAGTAGTTTACGCCATCTGCAAATGCATTACAAAGTTTTTTCATCCAGATTGGAGCGGTTTCATAATCTTTCACAGCGTCGACTGAGTCTATGATCATCCTGATCAATAGGTCATCGTATAGCTCACTTGGTCCGTTGACCTCCGCCATTCTTCCCAATTTTTCAATATAATTCATCTCTACACGTGTAAAATCATCTTCGCATTGAGCATACAAAAGTCCAAATACAGCGTCAGCATCTGTTTTGCCATAGATATGAGGTATACCGTAATTATCTCGCATAATGGTAACTTTCTTGGCTTGTTTTTCCCATCGAGCTATTTCCTCTTTAGTGAAGGCTTGTGAGCAAAGGGTCACAGGAAGGAGTAAAATGAAAATTAGTAATTTCATAACTAAGTTTTTCAATAAAATAATTGTCTTTAATAATTAAGATTTGGTTATTACATATCCGTTTTTAATCAGTTCCTCTTCCTTCATTTTTAAGACATTCACTTCTAAAGTTACGGGAACCAAAGGCTTGTCTAATGTATCTGTGGCAACTTTTCCAATAGCATCCAATACGTCCAATCCTTTGAATACTTGGCCTATGATCATAAAGTCACCATCCAGTCTTGGCAGTCCCTCTTTTTTGTGTACAATGTAAAACTGGCACCCTGCAGATAATTTAGCTGGATTACCATCTCTGCCTATACCTACTGCACCATATACATGTTTAAGACTATCATTAAATTCAGGCTCTAATAGATATGGTGAGTTTGCAAATCCTTCTGGTGTATCAGGACATCCACCTTGAATTACAAAATCATTGATTACTCGATTAAAGGTGAGCGTATCCCAATAGTGTTCGCTAGCCAACTTGATAAAACTGGCTTTATGATTGGGTGTCAAGTCCGAAAATTCGAATAACATTTCACCCATTGGTGTTTTAATTTGTCCAATTTCACGGATTACCTCCTCTTTCTGAGCTGATTTGCAAGCTATTATGAAGATGAATAGGCTAAAGATAAATACTTGTCTCATTTTATTTAATTTCGATTTAATAAATGCATATTTTAATCATTATAAAGAAATTCGTAGAGCAAAAATAGAAAAGCTCACATTTTATTTTGACAAAGCACTAGTAAACTTCTTCATGTAAAATATTAAAGACAATACTATAATAAAAATTCCGAATCCAATAATTTTTTCTTGTTTCGATTGCAAAATAAACCACGATAGTACGATCAAGGTTAATATTGGAATCGACATACCGCCGGGTAACTTAAACGAAGCAGGGTATTTTTCTACCTTTTCTAATCTAAACTTGATTGCAGCTAATGCAACACCAACATATAAAAATAACCCCGACATCGTTGCCAATATCATTAATTGTTTGAACCCTCCCGATAAAGCCATTGCAAAGGCAACCAACGAAAAAGAGATAATTGTCAAATGAGGAGTTGCAAATTTGGCATGTACTTTTGCTAAAACAGAAGGTAAAAGTCCATTATTTGATGCCGCAAACATAACTCTTGAATAAACCAAGACAATAGAATTTAAACCACTGAATACGGCTACAACTCCGCACAATACCAACAATTGTGTACCCCAAGGTCCAAATAGTTTACCCGCGGCAGCTGCCAAAGGTGCCTTTTGACCAATCAATTCTTCACCCAATAATCCTTGTGTTACAAGCTGAATTAATGAATAAAAGACTACGACTGTAATGATGCCCAGCAACAATCCCAAAGGTGCTGTTCGTGCTGGATTTTTCATTTCACCACTAACATTTATGGCAGTTTCTCCACCGATAAAAGCAAAAAACAAGGCCAAAGAAGCTGCACCTATGTTTTCAAAAGTAGGAAAACCATGCCATTGTAGATTTGCAAATTGTACATTAAAAACACCGATGATTACCAATGCGACGAGCGGTAGAATTTTTACAAAAGTTACTAATTTGATGACCTTCATGCCTTGTTTCACCCCAATAATATTTACAAAAGCATAAAAACTAAATAAAATAAAAAACAATAATCCTCTAAAAATAGGTGTTTCAAAAATTGGAAAAGAAATAGAAAGCATATCAGCCAAGCCATTGATTAATGCTGCCGAAACAAGAATACCCGTACCAAAAAGTAAAAATCCGAATGCTAAAAATCCAAAATAGGGTCCAAAAGCTTTTTCAATATATATATAAGAACCACCTGATGTAGTGATTCGGCTACCCATTTCGGCATAGCACAATGCTACCAGTAAAACAATGATGCCACAAATGACATAAGCAACAATACTAGCATTTCCTAAAATACCTGCAATAAGGGCTGGCAATAAGAAAATACCACTTCCAATGGCAATGTTTACAACATTCGTAGCAACATCTAAAATGCCTAATTCTCTTTTTAAGCCATCATTTTTATCTTCCAAACTTTAGTTTTTCTTTTTTAATCCTTTAGCTGTTCTGTCTTCGTAAGCTGGTCTTGGAGTCATTTTTGTGGGTTTGGCCTCAAGTGATTTAAGCACTTCTTGTACTACTCTTTCGATCTGAGGGTCTCTACCTTGCATCAATAAATTTGGATCGTCTGCAACCTTGATATCGGGAGAGACACCTTCACCTTCCCAAAACCAGTGTCCTGCATTATCATACAATCTAGCATCAGGTACCGTGATCCTTCCCCCATCGATCATGGTATGGCCTGTAGCGGGACCAACTAAGATTCCAAGTGTATTTTCACCTACGATTGGTCCAGCCTTCAATTCTTTGAATGCCCAAGGTAAACCGTCACCACCTGATCCTGCCCAACCGTTGATCAACATTCCCATTGGTCCCGTATTTGTTTTGGTAGGTTGTGTATGGCTTTTACCCGTTCTCCAATGTAGATTATATACGACGGGCTTTAGTAGCAATTCCATAAAACGATCTGCTAATTGCCCACCTCCATTAAAACGCTCATCAATAATAAATCCTTGCTTATCCAATTGTCCATAAAACATTCTAACCAGTTCTCTCTGACCGTCATCGGAGGTATTTGACATATAAATATACCCTAATTTCCCATCTGATAATTTGTCAACCATCTTGCGATTTTTTTCAATCCATTCGAGGTAGCGTAGATTGGTCTCCTCATTTTGATTAAGACAAGTGATTACTTTTTCCATTTTTTCTTCTACGGTTCCACTTTTTCTAACGATACTTAAAGATACCGTTTTCCCACCCAAACCTTCGAAGGCAGCATAAGGGTCTTTGTCAGCTTCTAAACTTACACCATTCACTGCTGTAATGATATCACCTTCCTTTATATCTATTCCTGCTCGATCGAAGGGTGATCTGACTTCTGTATCCCATGCTGCTGGTTTGACGATTCTACCTATTTTGTATTGATTGCCTTCTTTTGCCCAATCAATACCTAAAAACCCAGTCATACGAGGCGTAACACTTTCTAACTCACCTCCATTAGCATAGGTATGCCCAGCTGCTAGCTCACTAATCATAGACGCTTGGATATTAAGAATGTCCCACCTGCTCCTAGCATCCTTTACCAAAGCTCCATATCGCGTACGCATTTCATTCCAATTCACTTTTTGCATATCTGGATCATAGAAGAAATCTCGGTATCTTCTCCAAGTATCTTGAAAAATTTGTTCCCATTCTTGCTTTGCAACCCACTGCATTGTCATACCATCGGTTGGGATTGGTTTTTCAAGTTTTTGCCCAGCGCTTACAGACACAATACCAAATTGACGGTTACTATTGATCAAAATTGATTTTCCATCTGTAGAAACAGAAAAATCACTAACTCTGTCCATGATGGTTTTTTCTTCTCTCTCTTTGATATCATAAAATTTTAGTGAAGCTCCAATATCCCCAGAGCCTGTATTTGGGTATCTCAAATAAACTATTTTTCCTTCTACCGCTGCCATTTTATCAAAGTTTCCTGCTTTGACTGGTAGTATTTCTATTCTTCCCTCAAAATTTTCAAATTCAATCACGATACCAAGAGAATCTTTCTTTTTCTCTTCAGGTTTATTGGTTTTTTCTGTTTTGGATGCCATCGTGATTTGAACAGTATCATTTTTTGTGGGTAATATAGAGGGTATGTCTTTGTTGAGGTTGACAGATGCTAATTGGGTGGCGTTAGGATAGATCCATGTACCATCATCCATAGCTGAGTATGCCACATCCATTTTCCTATTGGTCTGAAAAAACAAGTATTTACCATCTTGGCTAAAAGTAGGTTTGTCATCAGAATAGAAGCCGGATGTTGCTTGATGGAGTTTCTTATTTTGAATATCATAAAGGTACAAAGCTTGATTTGCATTTTTGAGTGCTAATGGAAAAGTCAACCATTTTGTATCAGGTGACCAGTTGATACTAAAAGACGCTCTGGCTCCATGACTTACATTCCATTCGTTGTTTGCTATTTTTTCGATGATTCCAGTGGTTACGTCGATGATTGAAATGTCATTTTTTTCATCCATAAAGGCTATTTTCTTATTGTCGGGCGACCAATGAAGCGTGTAGCCAAACCCTTTATTTCTCTTGCTGAGCTGTTTAGGAATAGCAGGTCCTTGTGTGTTTTGGAGCCAAATCTCATATTCGCCTGATTGATCACTCCAATAGGCTATCGTCCTCCCGTCCGGAGACCACGATGGATGTCGATCAAAAGCTTTACTCGAACGGGTCAAATTCAAGGTAGCTCCATCTTTTACTGGCACGTTAAATAACTCTCCCCTAGACTCAAATACTACTCTTTTAGCATCAGGAGATACGGTCATATTCGAAATGCTTTGACTTACATTCTTTTGTTGTGGTATTTCTGTTAGTAAATCACTTACGACCTTAACTTCTACTTTTTTGTATTTGCGCGTAGCTAAATCCATCAAATAGAGGTCTCCTCCCATCTCAAAAACAAGGTCTTTATTGCCTGCGGATAAGTACGAAATATCAAAATCTTTAAAATTGGTAATTTCTTTCATACTTTTAGTATCTGTCTCATATGCCCATATGTTCAATCGCATATCATCATTTTCATCCGATAGAAAGTAAATCGTTTTGCCAGCCCATGCAGGTTTACCATCAATGGCAATTCTATTGGTGATGTTCTCTACTTTTTGGGTTGTCATGTTGTAGACAAAAATATCGCTGTTGTTACCACTTCTTATTCTTTTGAAAGGATAGTTTTCTGTAATTTTGGTGATGTATGCCAGTTGCTTTCCATCAGGTGAGAAACTTGCTAATTCTCCATATGGGATTGGTAGTTTTTCAGGAAATCCACCATCTTTTGGTATCATGTAAAACTGATTTAACAATCTTCGGCCCCCATTATCTCCTGTCGAACCAAATAAGATTCTTTTGCCATCGGGATGCCAATCTATCATTCGATCTGCTAAAGATTCGTAGGTCACTCGAGTCGGTACTCCACCAGTCAGTGGCATAGTAAATATATTTTGGCTCCCATTATAACTCGCACTGTATGCTATTGTCTTGCCATCTGGTGAAAATTTTGGCCATGTTTCTTCACCTGCTGAGTTGGTCATTTGGATGGCGGTCCCTCCTGCTTTTTCTACCATCCATATGTCTCCTCCATAGACGAAAACGATGTGGGTATCAGATACGTCCATGTATCGCATCAACTTTGCACTTATCTGGCTTTGTGACGGCAAGAAAAAAAGTGTAGTCAAGATTAATGTAAATATTTGCTTCATTGTTTTTAGTTTTTTCAATTTTAGATATGTATTAGATTTGGTGGAGTAAACGAGCGGTTTTAATACGTCGTTACACTTCAACCTAAGTTTTTATTTTTTAGTTTTATTTCATTAAGGCTTCCCATTCTTCGCGACTCGCTTTTGTTTTTTGATATTCCATCATTATTTGCCAAAATCCATTGTACTTTACCAACAATGCCTCAAAATTGACATAATCTTCTGATTTTATTTTATCTGTGCCTATCTCATATGTGATGAAATTGAAAATCCCAGTTTCGTGGGCAGTAGTTTCATTATCAAGCCTTTTTGAAAATCTAAATTCAACATTCACTTTCTGCTTACCATTTTTTGAATCTACAAATCCTTGCTTCCAGTTAGCAAGCGCTTCTTTCATTGTTACTGACTTTGCATTCGATACCAAGACGGCATTGGCATGATTTAAACTTGAATAGGTTTCAAAGTCACCTTCCCTGACTGATTTTGATATTTTATTCCAAAGAAGTTCATCAATTTGCTTGGTGATCTGCGGGTCCCCAGATTTTTGACTAAAGCTCATATAAGGGACCAAGATGCAAACACTTAAAAGGACAGGTAACAAATTTTTAAATCTCATTTTAGACTATTTTTGATAGAAGTGAATCGTTTATACAATCAAATATTGGAGCCAATTAATTCGCCCCAAAAATATATTTTAGGAAAAAGAATGGACAAACTTAGAGAAAGAAATTAAATAAATCTAATTTTGAAGATAGAAGTATAAAAAGGTCGTTTTATGATGAGATTCACTTACCCATTCCTATTGTTATTTGGATTGCAAAGTCTTTTATTTTCTCAGCCATACACCATACCAGAAACTACCAAAAGGATATTATTTTTGGGAAATAGTATCACTTATCAGGGCCAATATGTTACCTTTCTCGACGCTTATCTTTCAATGAAATATCCAAACAAAAATTTTGAAATTATTAATGTTGGCCTGCCAAGTGAAACAGTTTCGGGTCTTTCGGAAGTAGGTCATGCTGGTGGTAAATTTCCACGACCCGACTTACATGAAAGGCTAGATAGAGTGCTAGCACAAATTAAGCCTGACCTAGTATTTGCTTGTTATGGTATGAATGACGGTATATACATGCCATTTGATGACCATCGATTTAAAAAATATAAAAAGGGTATCACTTGGCTACATGATAAAGTAGTAAAAAGTGGTGCCTCGATTATCCACGTTACACCATCAATTTATGATGAGGTAAAAGGACCTGCCTATGCAAATGTGTTGGATCTTTATTCTGATTGGTTAATTAGTCTAAGGTATACTTTAAAATGGGAAGTCATTGATATACACTGGCCGATGAAAAAGTATCTTGAAGAAAGAAGGCAGTTGGATTCTACTTTTGTCTTAGCAAAAGATGGCATCCACCCTGATGAAACAGGTCACTTTTTAATTGCAAAACACCTATTATTTTCATTGGGAGAAAAAGAACTGAGTAACCATAATAACATCCAAGAATCAATACAAAATTATCAAAATAGTACAGAGATTTTGAATCTCGTAGCAAAAAAGCAAGCAATTTCAAAAGATGCTTGGCTAAGTCAAATAGGACACAAAAGGCCTGGTATGAATAAAGGACTTCCAATGAAAGAAGCTAATCAATTAATAACCGAAATTAATAAAGAGATTAATCTTTTAATCAGATAAATAGGGCTTTCTCAAAAAGTCATCAAGCCAATTACTAGCATATACTTATGTTCTTTTGTCTTGATACAAAAGAACTAAAAAATCAAGGCTGTTAGAAATTTAGCTAAAATCTTTCCTTCAATCCTAAATTCTAAAAACTCGCTTTAACCAATGTGCATCTATCTTCACTTGAGGTTAAATTTACTTCATCGCAACTTTATTATGCAGAATGTGCTCAAACAGTTTAGAATTTTTAACGGATTGATTACAAGATTTCTTAACGCTAAATTTCTAAAGGCCAACCAAAATAAAATCTTTCAAACTCAAATGCAAGGAATTTAAACAAGGTATACAACATATCTAGCATTTATAAAAATAAAATTCAAGATATCTTATTCATATATAATATTTTGAATATTTTTCATCAAACCCTATATAAGTGGGATACGGTGCTATAAAAGTATCTGATCTGATCTAGAACTTTGCCATTATTCTACGATCTAAAACAATTGCTTTCAATGCATAAAGGGATTTTCTCCTCTTTTCGTTGGATTACTCATTTTTTGCCCTCCTCAAATTCTTACATCTTATGCTCAAAAGGCTCAGCTGGAAAGCCTGCTGAATTATATATTTGTACTTCCCCAGGATTGTTAGCCCAAAGGTATCTAATGTGTGATACAGCACCATTGTATTCTAAAAGTACAGAGGTCCGTGATTGCCTTTTAGCATTAACTTTGATCAGTTTTCCTCCCGTGGTTTTAACTACAAAACCATTAATATTGTTGATATCTCCTTTTATCGATAGTCCTTCACCTAGATTATCAAAAGTAAGCATGATACCTAGGCCAGTTTGGTGTACCTTCTCTAATTTAGGACCATCAAATAGGGTTTGTTCATTGTAAGCAATTCTTTTGAGGACACTTACAGCTCTTTTTGCTACGGTCTGCTTATCTCTTGGGTGTATATCATCTGCCTCACCTACGTCAATTGTACAAACCATTCCCGTAAAAGGTAATTTGGTTGCCAAAGCTTGAGATCTTCTGAGTTCTGCCCAATCGCTTTCTATAGGATTTTCATCCAACTTCATATAATTGGCTAATTGTACGATAACAAAGGGCATTTCTTGATCTCCAAAATTAGATCGGTAAGACATGATCATTCTTTTGAGCATATCGGCATATTCTACAGCATTGCTAGCGTCAGATTCGCCTTGATAATAAAGGTATCCTTTGGTCGCTAGTCCTGTGAGCGGATGTACCATACCATTGTATCTATTTGTTGGGTAAGCATTGGTGTCATAGGTTTTAGGAAACTCTTGATACCCTTCTGTTCCTTCGGCAAATTTCCATTGACCAACTAAGGAGATCTTTTTATCTCCACATTTACAGTACAGACTATCCGATACGCCATAGATTCCACCTCCTCCTCCAGTATCGGTTACCCTTACTACAAGATGATTTTTGCCTTTTATAATCGCTTGTTTGTCTACCAAGTATTTTCGGAAGACATTATAAGCATTCTCTGTATTTCCGATGGCAATTCCATTAAGGTAGGTCATATCACTGTCATCTATTTGTCCTAATGAGAAAGTACAATTGTCATTAGGTAATTGATCAAAATTGATATCTAAAGCGTACCAAAATATGCCATCTTTATTCGGATATCCTTGTCCTTCCCACAATCCTGGTACTTTGATATCTTTCCATTCATTTTTAGTCATCTCAGGCAAAGGCCACCCTTTATAGAGACCCTGATCAGCTAAAGCTAACCCTTGAAGCCATTCTTCGCGTGCATCAGTAATATTCATATCATTGCGATGCATCTTTTTAAACTCAGTAATCATCGCTTCATATTTTGGCATATTAGCCATCGCTTCCTCAGGCATCCACCCCATAATATTGGTACCTCCCCATGCATTGTCTATCACACCAATTGGTATTTTTTTCTCTAAGTGCAACTGTCTAGCAACCAAAAACCCAATAGCCGAAAATTCCGCTACGGATTCGCTATTTGCCTTTTCCCAACCCGCGGCACTCAAGTCATAAGTTGACTTTGTGTTGATCGACTTGGGCACGGTAAACAATCGTATCAGTGGATAATCTGCATCCGCTAATTCCTTCTTTGAATTATTGATTTGGCTTACAGGCCATTCCATATTTGATTGTCCACCTACGATAAATACATCGCCAATTAGGATATCATTGATTTCGATGGTTTGAGATCCTTTTACGATTAATTTCAAGGGTCCACTTTCTACTGATTTTGGACCAAACTCAACATTAAAAAACCCTAACTTGTCAATTTCTGCGGTCTTTTCTTCTCCTGCCAAGATTACTTTCACTTCTTTTTCAAAATGTGCATATCCGTAAATCAGTATTGGCTTATCTCTTTGCAAAACCATATGATCTGAGAAGAAAGCAGGTAATTTTATATTACAAAAAGCGCCACAATTGGCCAATAATACAATTATAAAAGAAAAAATATTTCGCTTCATCCTATGATTTTTAAAATTCGAAGGACCAAGATACATTTATTCTTTTATGATGCATGTGTGTAGTCCCAAAAAGTATGAATAGCAAATTCCATCGAAGTAGGGCTTGCCGTAATAGGCATCCAAGCCATAAATAGCATTCTCTTTAATAATGTATGTTCTTTTGTCTTGATACAAAAGAACCAAAAAATCAAGGCTGTTAGAAATTTAGCTAAAATCTTTCCTTCAATCCTAAATTCTAAAAACTCGCTTTAACCTACAGTACTTCTTTCTTCACTTGAGGTTAAACTTGCTCCAATTCATCTTTATTGAGCAGAAAGTGCTCAAACAGTTTAGAATTTTTAACGGATTGAATACAAGATTTCTTTACGCTAAATTTCTAAAGGCCACCCAAGAAATAGAAATTCCAGTAAACGCATATGCAAAGAAAATTAATAAGTAATACTAAATAACTATCATTTAAATTTAAAAATATATTATTGATATTCAAATGATTAGATTCCTTTAGCAGGATCGACATATAATTCCAAAATCTACCTAAGGGGTAAAACAAAGGCAATATTTTAAGAGGTACAATTTGTAATACAGTCCCAAAAACTACCCGTCGTTATCCAACATACCCTTTAAGTTCCCTCTATATTTCTTTTGCTCGCTCTCCTTTTTCTTAGATTTTAGCCGATTATTGATAGATTCGGAGCTTGGTTTAGTCGGAATACGTTCTTTATCTTCCATCAGCGCTTCTTCGAGGATGATGTACAGTTTTTTGATAGCGTTTTCCTTATTTTGAAGTTGGGTTCTTTTCTCTTGTGAAGTTACAGAAATGGTAGTTTCTTGGATGAGTTTACTTCCTAATTCTGTTACCAATTTTGACTTTTGGTATGGAGATAGTACATTTGAATTGATAATATCAAATTTTACTTCAACTTTAGTTTCAACCTTATTTACATTTTGCCCACCAGGACCCGAACTACGACTTGTAGTAAAAGTAAGTTCAGAAACGATATCGGGAATAGGTTCTTTTAGCATTGAAAGATTCTATTCCTTTACTTATCCTTTGTTCCTTCAAGGGTCATACCTTGATATTCCACCACTACTTTTACCACTTTCTTCTCGTCATTTCTTACAAACTTAAATAAAGCCTCACCAGCTACATCAAATTTTTCAGGTACTTCTTTATCTTGCGTCATTGGGCCTCCTTGATCACCAGCCTCTACATTAAGCACCCCTTCCTTTAGGGTAATCTCCATATATTCAAAAGGTAGCCCAACAAACTTATACTTGCCAGCATACTCTTTTAATTTAACGGTGTCTGATACTGATTCCATAGTGATCTGTGGAGCAATAGTTTCAGCAGAAGCTGTAAAAGTAAATGCCACAAAAGCGATTATAACTGTAAAAAATAATTTTTTCATGATTTGAATTTTATTGTTTTGTAAATTTGGTACAATGATACTGATAATTTGGATTTGGTGTCAAATTAATTTTGAATTTTATATTGCTGCAAAGAAAAATTTAATCGAATAATAGTATTGAACGAAATATCTAAAATGAAATTTGTTCAATAAAAAATCTGTGGGAAAATATTCGAAGGGTAGTTCACGCTGATTTACGCTGATGTTTTTTGATTGATCTACTAAAAATCTGAATAGCAAACAAGCCAACTATGTTTTTTGACTTACACTGATGGTTTCCGGCTGATTTACGCTGATTTTTCTTGAGTTTGACAGCTAATCGACGTAAGTAGTTGCTAATCAATAATAGCATATTTGATTTGGCTCACTACAAATCGATAATTACTCTTATTAACTCATTTTAAATTTTTAAAT
>JALHLK010000030.1 GCA_022844565.1 Saprospiraceae bacterium | reverse complement strand
GGGCTCTTTAGAATAAAGGTGCTTTTGCATCCTTTGCATTAATTCTTCTGTTTCAATTTTTGTTCTTTCTTCTTTCATTTTACAAAGATATGTAGACACACTTTATTGAACAATCTCAAGGGAACACAGAAAACTCTATTTCTATTACAATCCTTCAATAACATTTTACTGTGTTGAATCCTAAAAAATGTCCTTGATGTAGTGTAGCAGCTATGGATACACTTGCGGTACTTTTTGACATCTGCCTATTCCTTGATCGTTTCGAAATTTTTTCACTTCGAAAATGAGTTTTCAAACCTCTTTTTTATTGATATTTATCGTAAAGTAGTAATGCTTTTTGATTTTTATGCTAACTTTGTTTTACTTGTTAATTTTTACAGTCTGGAAAAGAAAAAAGACATAAAGTCATTTTTAAATTTTCTAGAGTCAAGACATTAATAGTAAATTCATAATCAATACTTTGTTATGCATAAAAAGAAGATTTCGTATTACATCCTTTTTTGTTTCTTTGCTTTATTTTCGATCACTTGTGCCCCAAAAGTGGTCTATGTGGCAAAAGAAGAAAGTAGTAATAGAAACATTTCTGATGATTTTGGAGGTACAGATGAGGCTGTCCTCAAAATGATAGTACCCTATAAAAATGAGTTGGACAAAACCATGAATGAGGTCATTGGTGAATTTACTGGTGAGCTCACGAAAGATCGACCCAATTCTACCTTAGCAAATTTCATGTGTGACGCTTTGGTAGATATTGCTACTAGTAAATTTCCTGAAAAAAATATTCAATTTGGTCTGATGAACTATGGAGGTATCAGAGTGCCAAGTGTTGGTAAAGGCCCCATATCTGTCAATAAAATGTATGAAGTTATGCCTTTTGACAATACCTTGGTCATCATGAGTTTAGACAAAGAAACCACAAAACTACTTTGTGAAAGAATTATAACCATAGGAGGATGGCCAATAAGTAAAGGACTTCAATTAAAAGCTGATGGCCAAAAACTCACAGAAATTTTAATCAATGGAAAATTACTTGAAGATTTTAATGAAGAAATATTCATCGCACTTCCTAACTATGTAGCTGAGGGAGGAGATAATACGTATATGCTTAAACCTCGCCCGCGTGAAGATACGGGTATATACATTAGAGATATTTTAATAGAATATGTGAAAAAAAAGAAAATCATCGAACCAGATACTATCAAAAGAATAATCATCAATCCATGATCAACAAAAGCAGACGAACTTTCTTAAGAAATACCGCTCTCGGAGGATTTGCAGTAGTTTTGGGCAATTTCCCACTTCATGCATCAACGAGAGACCTTGATTTGGTCAAACTTACGATACTCCATACCAACGATGTACACAGTAGAATCGAACCTTTTCCTATGGATGGCGGCAGAAACCAAGGTAAAGGTGGAGCAGCAAAAAGGGCAGCTTTGATTAAAAAAATCAGAGAAGAGCAAAAGAATGTTTTACTTTTTGATGCTGGAGACTATTTTCAAGGTACTCCTTACTTCAACTTCTTTGGTGGAGAATTAGAGTTCAAATTGATGTCTGAGATGCAGTATGATGCTGCCACGATTGGTAATCATGATTTTGACCTTGGCCTCGAAGGTTTAGCTAAACAACTTCCAGTAGCCACATTCCCCTTACTTAACACGAATTACGATTTTAAAGATACCATTCTACATAATAAAATAGAACCCTACAAAATCTTCAAAAAAGATGGAATTAAAATAGGGGTATTTGGCTTGGGAATAGAACTCAGTGGTCTGGTACCAAAAAATCTCAGTGGCAACACAATCTACAATGACCCAATAGCCTCCGCCTCGCTTTGGGCCAATAAACTTAAAAACGAAATGAAATGTGACTATGTGGTATGTCTATCTCATTTAGGATACAAATATGAAAATGAAAAAATTTCAGACCATACCCTAGCTGCAAGTACAGAAAATATTGACCTGATAATAGGAGGCCATACCCACACTTTCCTTCAAACGGCACTCCCATTGAAAAACAAAGTTGGTGAAACCGTCCTTGTAAATCAAGCGGGCTGGGGAGGCATCATGTTAGGCCGAGTTGATATTATGTTTGAGAGAAATCGGAAAGGGAGGTGTGAGACTTGTGAGAATGTAGTCATTAAATAAAAGAATTTGACGACATAAATGAGGTAATTCAACCCAATATCCTCCTTATCTGCCCTACATGCCGCTCATCATGATATATCACAACTCTCAACGCATCACCTACATTTACTTTCGTAAAAGGTATCGTTGTTTTGACCTTTATTGATCTGATATCCTTAGACTTAGCTAACTCTATTGCTTCATTCAATGTATTTAAATGTGCAATAAGTTGATCAATTGACTCCTTTTTGATTTGGTCGCCTAATGGGTTTTTGCTTTTAAAAGTTGTCATCTTCTTGGATCCAGGAAGCATAGCTTTAGCAAAATAATCACCAAGCCAACTTGATTTAAATTCGTTTGTGTTTTCTAAAGTAGAATTTTTTAAACCGGTGGAAATCACTGGAACATAAAAGTCTGCGTACCTCCTGAGGTGTTCTACACATTCTAGTGTATTCCAAGAGTCAGATGTTGGTTTTTTTAATATTATTTCATTTTCTAGACCACCTAAGTTTTTAAAGAAAGCGATATGATCATTGTTTTGAGTTTGAAGGGCTTTTAATAATTCTAATTTATCCATTTGCATTTAATTATTGAGCAAAGGTAAAAATAAATACAGGCCTAAAACTTGATTGAAATCAAGACTTTCTTACTCGAGATAGCGTTTCAGGAGTCATTCGAAGGTAGTTGGCGATATGTTTGGAAGATATTTCTTGAAAAAGTTGTGGGCTTCGTTCTAAAACACGTTCATACCTTAACTTTGGATCATTAGTGAGTAAATCCATCTCTCTATCCATTTGCTGACAAACTAAATACTGAATGATGTTGATCCAGATTTGAGAGAAGACTTCATTTGATTGAATAATTGATTTTAATTTTTCGACAGAAATCAAATGTACTTTGGTTTTTTTCAACGCTTGAAGGTATAAATCTGATGGTTGATTTAAGAATACAGATTTCACAGAAGTAAAGAGATCACCTATATATCCAAAACGTACATTTTGCTCTTCCTCCTTTTCATTGATAAAAAAAGCTCTAACGGATCCTTTTTCTATCCAATTTAAAAAATAAACAACATCTCCCGCTTTAATTAGAAACTCATCTTTTAAAAAAGTTCTTTCTCCTACAATAAGTTGGTGCTCGATGAGCAATTTTTTAAATGTATCAACATCTGACATCATAAAGAATTTAATTTTCCTATACACCATAAAGTCTGTATAACAAATTGTACTTCTGAAAAATTGGCCTATGTTTTTACCCCGAAGCCTTAAATAAAGGGAGCCATAGGCCAAATTTTAATATGTTTTTGATTTGGTTTTCCCTTTCAAGGGAGTGAGTGGGTAAAATCAAAAACACTTTTGTGCAATTTGTTATACACACCACCATAAATAACAAAGGGGCTTGAAGGCCCCAATGTTACAATATTTTATAAGAATCTGAGAATGTAAAATCTAAAATGTTTTTATTAATCTCTAAATCTAACTCTCACAGTTTCTCCAATCCAACAAGGACAAGTTTTACTATCACCTTCTTTTACACCTTCCATAAAACCTGACTCTCTTAAAGGTAACGATTTAGAATAAGACGCAATCCTGCTTGATGCCTCGCTAGCTACAGAAGGATCAACACTTCTTGCTTTTGCGTACTTATCTATGGTTGCAATTACTGCGTAACCTTGACCTAATGTAGAACCACAACTTCCTGCAGACTTAGCGTACATGTCACCTATCAACATATAAGGTCTACCATTACTTGGATTAACTCTAGCAGATTCTAAAGCAGTAGCTCTAGCAGCTGCATTTTGGCCCAATTTTCTATACTGTATAGATGCTTTTGTAAACAATAATGAAGATTTTCTAACATTATCAGTCTCTGCATTGATTGCTTCGTCGTATTTTTCAAGAGCAGCACCAAACTTACCTTCGTCGTATAATTTCTTAGCAACAGAAGCTGGATTATTCGCATTGAATTCTTCGATCATTCTAGTTCTTTCAGAATCTTTAAATTTCTCATATTGCTCTGACATCTGCGCTAACAATTCGTTTGTTTCTACTGTACAACCTTTAGTTTTTAAGTATCCCATGATTTTTTTAAGCTGATCGATGTTCTCTGGATCACTTTCGTAATCAGGTCTGTATTTATCTGCGAAATACTCACAATCAAAAATTTGCTCTTCCACTTTCAAGAAAGTACCATTCATATTTTCTTTAGCTTGTAGAAAATAAGCACTTAAGTCACCACTGTTGTTAATTTGGTAGTCTGCAATTTCATTCAATACTTGATACAATTTTACAATTGAATCTTTAGGCATTTGGCCATTTTCAAATTGATAAACCGCAATGTTTGCAGCTGGAGCAAAGATGATGTATTCATTATTGTTACCTGCATACTGGATAGCTTTCTTAATTTCCGCCATATTTGTTTCGTAATCAAGATTTAACACATAATACATATCATAAGCCAATCTACCTTCTAAATAACCTAACTTTATACTTAGACAAAGGTCACCTTTTGTACAAGGCAATGAACCACTTTTATAACATTCTATAACCTGATTGTACAATTTCAAAACCTTATCTTTAGCAACTGCTTTTTCTGCGTCAGACTTTGCGTTGATAAATTTTTGTTTGTAAATCTCAATACCGTCCATGTATTGGATGTCCCTTCCGTCAGCAGAAGGTGCTTCTGCAAAAACTTTTTCCCAGTTTTCGAAAGCTAGATCATACTGTTTGTTTTTCATCGCTTGACGATAAATAACGTGTAAATTTTCAAGGTCATCTTTTTTCGGGCTGTTGTTCCAATTAGCACATTGTCCAAAAGAGACAGATGCTATAATTGCTGAAAATACAAAAGAAAAGAATAATTTTTTCATTTACTATTAAAATTTAAAAATGTTTGGTTATAAAATATGTTTAATTTAGTTATACTTTCTTTTCAAGAACCATTCGTCGTCATTAAAATTAAATCCAAGTCCGATTTTGATAAAGTTTTCAGAAATTACTGTTCCTTTACCCGTTTGGCCTAAATCAAAACTCAAATTTACGTGCGATATTTTTCTTTGATAAACGAAAGGCATATTCATACCTGCGGTAATACCTCTTGAAGTATTCCTTACATTCTGAACCGTCTCTGGTTCTTGTCTGTAATATGCTCCGTATCTATATTGCACTCTTTTAAAAAAACTATTGAACGATTTATAATCAGGACGATAGAATCCTCCAAAAGATACATGATAGATATCCTTCAGCGTGTTAATTTTTTCATAATTTCCAGTATTAAAATATTCGGACCACTGAATTGATCTAAAATCAAATCCTAAGCCAAACTTTTCCTGACTTGAATAGATTACACCAAAACTATACTCCATAGGCAATTTACCTGAACCCGCTACATTATTTTGGTAAGCAATGGTATCTACAATTTGACTAAAACCTGTAATGTTTTGTCTAGAAAGTGTAAAAATATCAGAGGTAGTTTTAAAATTAGTAGGTGTGCTAATTCTGGCTCCAAAAGTCAATCTTTTTGCTAGAGTACCTTTGTTCTTCTCCATTTCTTTTTTATTCAAAGTCAAATCATACATGATGCCCGTATTAAGATTAAAACCTTTGAGGAAATAATTATCTGAAAACTCCGTATTAAACGGAAAACTTGCATCTAAATAATCTATACTTCTTGAAAATGAACTGCTACCCCAAACATAGCTAGCTGTGGTACCAATAGCAAAATTTTTATATTTGTATCCTAAACTTAGGCCAAATTGATAAGTGCCACCTTGCCCCGTATAGTTCCTATTAAACCTCCCTACTTCATTCAATGAATCTACACTCCTTATATTATAGCCTACGTGACTCCTCCTGTTAAGGCTTAAACCCATAGCAAATTTATGCTCCTTTTTTATGCCTTCATACGCTTCGTTTATTGGATTTGACAATGGAAAAGCCAATGACATATAATCAAGATTTCCACTCCAAAAATTATTTGAAGTTGTTGGATCTTTTAGGGTACTATTCTTAGCACTTGCCCCAATGTCAAATGTGGTCGCACTTAAAAATGGGAGACTAGCCGGGTTTATAAGATTAAAATTGTAATAATCTAAAGATGCTGAGCCAAGACCGCCATATCCTCTATTTGCCACATTGTTTAAATCAACTTCTTGACCTACACCAAATCTGGAATAAGGAAAATTATCTACTCGTTGGCCTACTAATGAAACTAGGAAGAATAAATAAGCAAAGGCTGTAAAAAGTGTTTTTTTAATATCCATTAAATTTTAAAGTTTCGTTCAATCCTATAAGCACAAGATTAGGGACCGCAAATATGGGAAATTTACTTTGATTTTCAAAATATTGAGCATCCCCACCACTAACTATTACCTTAGAAGGTCCATATTTTTCCTGCACACGGGTTATAAACGTTTCAAATTCGTAAATAGCTCCCTTCACAGCTCCATTTTGTAGAGCTTCTTCCGTACTTTTAGCTAAAAGATCTTCATTATATTTAGGCGCAACATAAGGCAATCTCGAAGTAAATTTATTCATAGCTTGTAATCGCATCGTAATGCCTGGTGAAATATTACCACCGTGGTAGTTACCTTTACTATCTATAAAATCGAAAGTTATGCACGTTCCGGCATTGACAATGATACAATTTTCATTGGGAAACTGTTTTCTCACCCCTATTGCTGCTGCCAATCTATCTTTACCGAGGGTAGATGGTGTTTTATACAAATTATTAATTGGAATTTTAGTGGTATGGTCAAGATGCAATACCTTAATTTGTGAAGTTATCGCATTGACTTCTGAGTTTGGTGCAAATCCTGATTGACAAATTCCTCCTACTTTTATTTGATAGGTCTTTATAAATCTTGTTAATGTAGATGCTTCCAAAGCACTTGATATCCAGCTAAAGACAACTTCATCATCTTCAAAGATATTAACCTTTGTCCTTGTATTACCCACATCTATGCAGAGTCTTGTGACCATTGATTGCTTAAAATTAATGTTTGAAGTGTCTTACACCAGTCATGACCATGCTCAATCCATGTGCATCACAATAGTCGATACTCAGCTGATCTTTGATAGAACCTCCTGGTTGAATGACCGAAGTGATTCCAGCTTTATGAGCAATCTCGACACAATCTGGAAAAGGGAAAAATGCATCGGATGCCATAGCCGCTCCTTGAAGATCAAAACCAAATCTTTTTGCCTTCGCTATAGCTTGTTCGCAAGCATCCACCCTTGAAGTTTGACCACAACCCATTGCTAACAATTGGCCATCTCGCGCTAAAACGATGGTATTGGACTTTAAGTGCTTAGCCAATTTATTTGCAAATATTAAATCAGCTATTTGTTGGTCATTGGGAGCGATTTTTGTTACCGTTTTTAGCTCATCTTTACCCTCTATTGACAAGTCTGTATCATGCTGAATCACACCATTCAACAGTGTTTTAAAAGATTTACTTTGGATTTTGCTCATTTTCTGCTTTACTAAAATACGTTTTGCCTTTGCCAGCAGTAATTTAGATGCTTCTTCCGTAAAACTTGGTGCAATCAATACTTCATAAAAAAGTTTATCAATCTCTTTGGCCGTATCTATATCTATCTCTGTATTACAAATCAATATACCTCCAAAAGCAGATACTGGGTCCGCAGCCAAAGCAACGTTCCAAGCTTCTAATACCGTAGGTCTAGTGGCCACTCCACAAGCATTGGTATGTTTTAAAATGGCAAAAGTTGGTTGATCATTCCTAAACTCATGCATCAAATTAACCGCAGCGTCTACATCTACAAGGTTATTATAAGACAATTCTTTGCCACCCATTACGTCAAAAATCTCTTCCAAGTTGCCGTAAAACTCAGCATTTTGATGTGGATTCTCTCCATATCTCAAAGTCTTTGATTCTAAGAATGAGCTTTTAAAAACAGGCATATTTTGTTGTCCATTGAAATACTCAAAAATTTTGGTATCATAATGTGACGACACTTTGAAAGCATGGGCAGCGAGCGTCTTTCGTTGTTCGAGTGTAGAAACTCCTTGCCCATTTTTTAATATATCAAATATCAATGGATACTCTGATTTCGAAGGGACAATGACTACGTCATTAAAATTCTTAGCCGCTCCTCTGATCAAAGCGATGCCACCAATATCTATTTTTTCAATTATCGACTCTTCGTCTGTAGTAGAAGCTACTGTCTCCTCAAATGGATATAAATCTACTATGACTAAGTCAATTGTTGGGATTTCATATTTTTCTAATTGCCCTAAATGATCTTCATTTCTTATCGCCAATATTCCACCAAAAACCTTGGGATGTAATGTCTTGACCCTTCCATCAAGTATAGACGGATACCCTGTGATTTGCTCTACAGGTACCACTCTCCCACCGAGACTTTCAATAAATGTTTGTGTACCCCCAGTGGAGTAAATGGTCACATTCTGATCGATCAACTGATGAATGATGTCTTCTAAACCATCTTTATAAAACACAGAAATAAGTGCAGATTTAATCTTTATTTTGGACATAAATTCTAAGTTAGAGTAAGCAACTTGTAAAAAGGTGCAAAAGTAATGAATTTATATTTTAAAGATGTAATTTAATAACTTAATCTTTCTAAGAGTACAAGACAAAAAGGACATGTAATTTAACTTAAGATATTTATGTAATATTATGAAAATCTGGTCATAACCCTTGTCCTTAATATTCTTGAACTAATACATCCGTAGGAATCTGCAATTTGGAGCTTAACTTTCTAATCATATTCAAAGTCAACTTTCGCTTTCGATTAAGTATTTCACTTACTCGACTGGTAAATCCGACGACTTCTGCCAAATCTTTTTGATTCATACCCATTTGCTCCATCCGGAATTTGATCGCCTCAATCGGATCAGGCATTCCTATTGGGAAATGTTCTTCTTCCTATTTCTCAATCAAGATAGAAAGTACTTCCGCTTCATAACCATCTGGTGTGTCAATCTGTGCGTGAAATATTTCTTCTAATCTATTTAAGGCTTTATTATAATCTTCTTCTGTTTTAATCGCTTTTATTTCCATCTTAAATAATATTTGCATCAATAATGTCGTATTGTTTATGTGTTCCAATAGATCAAATGAATCTTTGGCACAGACCTTCTTGTATCTTCATCATACTTTTTTTCTAGCTAATGTACAAACAAAAATAACAACTTTCAAAGGATGTTTTGTAGAATTAACCCGTTTTAATACCATTTTAATTGATTTCAATCATTAAAAAAGTTAATAAATTTATTTTTCTTACTTTACTCCACACAAATAAACGCACAAACAAATCAATTACTTTATTTAAATTTATTTGGAATTATTATAATTTTACACAATTCAAATTAAACTCAAAAATTAAGATATCATGAATAAAATAGTACTATTTTTATTACTTATCCCTTGTTGGACATTTTCCCAAGATCCGTCGCAATCGGATCAAAATAATTTATGTAAATATATCATTTTAGCTCAATCTGTACAACCTACAAATCAGGATTCAGTGATTAAGAAATTATTATCCGAAAATGATATAACTGTGTCTCGATATGCAGAAATACTAAGGGCAGGATTTGAAGGAAAACCATTGAAGCTTAACGACAATGAAAAAAAATTGACAAGGGCAATTCAACTTGTGAATTTGGAAGCGAGGAAGGAGGAACAAAAGAAGATCAAGATTTTCCTATTAGAGGTAGGCTGGAGCGAGGAGAAGTTAAACGTTTTATTAAAGAAATACAATGAAAACCAGGCTTTTAGAGAAAACATTAATTCGTTAATCACCCAAAATAATGAGTAAAATGAAGTTAAGGTTATTATTTATAGCTGTATTTTTGGAAGTCCTTTCATGTTTAAATGCTCAGCAATTTGAAAATCGATATGTATCAGAAGTTTTTACTAACATTTCTGAAACGACGAATGTACGATTTAGTACCAATGTTCCGGCTCCAAAACCTGGGGGAGGATTTTATGAAACGTTTACTGGATACCCAATTAATGTACAGGAATATGACTCCATTTTGGTAAATTTGAATATGAATATCTTTCAACCTACAGGAGATACACTTAGCATTCGACCTGTAGTAATCATTTGTTTTGGCGGTGGTTTTGTAGCTGGCAGTAAGGACCATTGGAGTATTCGCTTGTTAGCCCAATCTTTGGCAAAAAGGGGATTTGTAACTGCTGTTATAGATTATCGACTAGGAATGAATATTTTCAACAAAGAATTGTCTAAAAGAGCCGTATATCGGGGCGTACAAGATGGTAGATCTGCGGTAAGATTTTTTAAAGCAGATGCTGCAGGTGCTAATATTTATAAGATAGATAGTAGTCAGATTTATATTGGTGGGCATAGTGCGGGGGCATTTGTTGCAACTCATAATGCCTATCTTGACACAGAGGCTAAAAGACCCCTTTCTACTATATCTGCAACACAGTCTTGTGGATTTTTCTGTACGAGGACATGTTACAATCAACGATGCCTTGATTGTGTAGGAGATAATAAGTCTTTTAATGGTAAAGCTAAAGCCGTTTTTAGTCTTGCAGGTGCGATAGGTGATACTTTATATATGGAATCTACATCTAATCGTGTACTTTCTATGTTTCACAGTACAGATGATGCTACAGTACCATTTAATAAGGGTGTTCCTTTTAGTTCTATTTCTTCACTCGTCATTGGATTTGACCTGCCTGAGGTATTTGGCAGCAATCTTATGCATACACGGGCAACCAATCTTTCTTTGGTTGACACATTTAAAGCTTACACCAACCGAGGCCATGATGTCCACGAAATGAGTGCGACAGAACTACATAATGACATTGTACCTACCATTGCCCATTGGTTTAATCAGCATCTATTGAAGCCTCCACTCCACACAATCTCAGGAAAAAAAAATATTTGCAAATCAGCATTGACCAGTACATACACCACTCAATCTAATCTTGCTGCTCTTTATAAATGGGAAGTAACAGGTGGGGCAATGGCCATGTCTGCCACTCCAGCAAACGTCATAAACATCGTGTGGGACACTACCGCTACCCTACATAAAATCAAACTTACACCTTATAGTAAATGGGAATCAGCTGGAGATAGCACTGTGTTGGATATTCAAATTGCTGATCAATTTAATAATACTTGGACCCAAACATCTGGAAATTGGCATGATCAAAGTGCTTGGTTGTTAAATCAAGTTCCAGAATCTTGCCATAATGTTGTTTTTCCTGATAAGTCTATACCGACTAATATTCTTCACTCTAATTCGCTAAGTGAAATCAAAAGTCTGACTACGGGTCAAAATACGATCATTACACTTAGTGGAGGATCGCAAATTAGGGTAAAGAATAATGGAAATTGACATATATAAAAATCTCTGGATGAGAGTCATTCAGAGATTTAGTATTATTTTGAGGAGAGATGGTGGCCAAATTTTCCCACAATAAAGTATAATACTCACGATTTTTTTAGTCGTTCAGACATTTAGTTTTGTTTTGAGGAGAGATGGTGGCCAAATTTTCCCACAATAAAGTATAATAATCACGATTTTTTTTAAATGGAACTTAAACATTGAATTCCCTTAAAATGATACGGAACTTATTTTACTTTGTTAAAATCAATAACTTTTTAGTTACCGCGACCTTCAGGTCGTGGAAAACCAAAAACGACAATTCTTTTGGCGACATTTTTGTAACAAAAATGGTGACAAAAACTAAGAAGGACATTACCATTTTTAACTTTAATTGAATATATAAGTATTCTGATTACAACTTGACAAAGTAGAACTAAGATTGAAGGTAAAACCAGTAAGAATAATGTACAATTAAAAAAGCCCAAATCATTTCTGAATCGGGCTTTTTTATATCTAGTTTATGTAGATCTTATTTTCTACGTAGACAATATTTTTGCAATAGTGCTACCAATTTCCGCAGGACTGTTCACCACATGGATACCACACTCAGCCATAATTTTCATTTTAGCTTCTGCTGTATCTTCGTGACCACCTACGATAGCACCGGCATGACCCATTGTACGACCCTTTGGAGCTGTTTGACCAGCTATAAATCCAACTACAGGTTTTTTATTACCAGTTTCTTTGATGTATCTAGCGGCATTGGCTTCGTAGTTACCGCCGATTTCACCTATCATCACGATGGCGTCTGTCTCAGGGTCATTCATGAAAAGTTCTACTGCGTCTTTGGTAGGAGTGCCTACGATTGGGTCACCACCGATACCGATCGCTGTTGAAACACCTAAACCTGCTTTTACGATTTGATCAGCTGCTTCATATGTCAACGTTCCAGATTTTGATACGATCCCTACTCTACCCTTTTTAAATACAAAACCTGGCATAATCCCAACTTTCGCTTCTCCTGGAGTAATCACACCCGGGCAATTTGGACCTATCAATCTACAGTCATACTGATCTATGAACGCTCTTGCTTTGACCATATCTTGTACAGGAATACCTTCTGTGATGCAAATGATTACTTTGATACCAGCTTCAGCTGCTTCCATTATTGCATCAGCTGCAAAAGCAGGTGGAACAAATATAATCGAAGTATCTGCTTGTGCTTTCTTAACTGCTTCAATGACGGTGTTAAATACGGGTCTATCGAGATGTACTTGACCACCTTTACCAGGTGTCACGCCTCCTACTACATTTGTACCATATTCGATCATTTGTTCAGCATGAAAAGTACCTTCTGTACCTGTGAATCCCTGAACAATTATTTTTGAATCTTTATTTACTAATACGCTCATATTATGTTACTTGTATTAAAATCTTAGTTATTTTGTTCTATAATTATGACTTCTTCGTTTTCTTTGTGCATGTAATACTTTTCTCTAGCATATTTTTCTTTATTCTTTCTCAAAGTTTCCCGATCAAGTATTGCTTGCTCAAGATTAGCTTGATATCTCACTTTTTCATCTTTGAGATAATTCACGGTTTTGCGGAGCTTGTATTGAGTGATCAGGCTATACCCATCCAAAAAAGTAACCCAAAACAAAAAAACAAAACCTGTAACCGTGAATTTGTTAATATGCTTTGCTGGAATCTTTATTCCAACCTTGTAGAGCGTAGTATGTATTAAAGCAAAAATATTCATCATCAAAAATTTCCGCTAAAATATTACATTTTTTTATAATATGAAAGCAATTCCCGAAATTTAAATTTTGAGAACTACTTTCACTGCTCAAAGTAACTAATTAAAGTACTCTTTTATCTTTTTAAAATTGATCTTCCAGGGAAGTAAGCATCTGGGCCTAATTCTTCCTCAATTCTTATCAATTGGTTGTACTTTGCAATTCTGTCCGTTCTTGAAGCACTACCTGTCTTGATTTGACCACAATTGAGTGCTACAGCAAGATCAGCGATGGTTACATCTTCTGTTTCTCCTGATCTGTGACTCATTACCGATGTGTATCTATTTCGATTTGCTAACGTCACGGTATTAATCGTCTCCGTTAAAGAACCAATTTGATTAACTTTTACGAGTATAGAGTTAGCACATGCTTGATCGATACCTTGTTGTAATCTTTTTACATTGGTTACAAATAAGTCATCTCCCACCAATTGAACTTTGTCGCCAACCTTTGCAGTAAGACTTTGCCATGCAGCCCAATCATCTTCATGAAGACCGTCTTCGATAGACATAATCGGATATTTATTTACCCAACTTGCCCAATAATCTACCATCTCAGCAGATGATAATTTCTGACCATTTGACTTATGAAAGTGATATACTTTTGCTTCTTCATCATAAAACTCAGAGGCAGCTGCATCCATAGCTATATAAATGTCTTGTCCTGGCTTATATCCTGCTGTTTCTATGGATTTCAATACGATTTCGATCGCTTCCTCATTTGACTTGATATTAGGAGCAAAACCACCTTCATCTCCAACATTGGTAGAGTAACCCTTTTTCTTCAATTCATTTTTTAAATGATGAAAAACTTCTACACCCATTCTCAAGGATTCGCTGAAAGTATCTGCACCTACAGGCATAATCATAAATTCTTGAAAATCTATACTGTTGTCAGCATGACTTCCTCCATTTAGGATATTCATCATCGGTACTGGTAATACGTGCGCATTTACCCCTCCAATATATTTGTATAAAGGCTGATCCAATTCTAAAGCCGCAGCCTTTGCAGTAGCCATAGATACCGCCAATATAGCGTTAGCACCTAATTTTGCTTTGTTGTCAGTACCATCTAAATCAAGCATTAATTGGTCAATATTTCTCTGATCAAATACAGACTCGCCAATGATGGCTTCAGCAATTTCTTCATCAATATTTGAACAAGCTTTTAATACTCCCTTGCCTAAATATCTAGATTTGTCGCCATCTCGTAACTCTACAGCTTCGTATTTTCCTGTCGAAGCTCCTGATGGCACAGCAGCACGGCCAACAATACCATTTTCTGTTATCACATCCACTTCTACTGTAGGATTTCCTCTAGAGTCTAAGATCTCTCGCGATCGTATATCTACTATTGTACTCATATTTTAATTATTTTTCTTACTTTTTACTAAATTTATAAATTGATCAAACAAATATCTTGAATCATGGGGTCCTGGGGCAGCTTCTGGGTGATATTGTACCGAAAAAGCTGGCTTATCCTTCAATCGTATACCTTCGATGGATTCATCATTAAGATTGATATGTGTAATTTCAATATCTTCACGGGCTTCTATCTCTTCTCTATTTACTCCGAAGCCATGATTTTGACTGGTGATTTCACAGTGATTGATGATAATGTTTTTGACTGGGTGATTGATTCCTCTGTGTCCGTGGTGCATTTTGTAGGTAGAAATATCTGCCGCCAAAGCTAATAATTGATGGCCTAAACAAATACCAAATACGGGCATATTGAGGGTTAAAATGTCTTTTACAGTCTTGACAGCATAATCCATGGCCGCTGGATCACCAGGTCCATTGGAAAGAAAGAAACCATCAGGATGAAAATCCAAAAGTTCTTTAATTTCTGTTTTGGCAGGAAAAACTTTGAGGAATGCACCTCTATCTGTGAAACATTTAAGAATATTTCGTTTGGTTCCAAAGTCTAAAACTGCAATTCTCAAGCCAGAGTTTTCGTCACCGAGTGTATAAGCTTCTTTTGTCGTGACCTTTGAAGCCAATTCCAAACCATCCATTGAAGGGACAGCTTTTAATTGTTCTTTTAAGCTATCTACATCAAAATTTTCTGTAGAAATGATACAATTCATCGCACCTTCATTTCGGATATCTTTGACAATTTCTCGTGTATCAATACCATGAATACAAACGATTTTATTCTTTACAAAATAATCATCAAGATCCCCCGTAGCCATATTTCGAGAATATTCAGATGTAAAATTTTTACAAATTAAACCTGAAATCTGCACATTTTTTGACTCTGCATCGGTTTCTGCCACACCATAATTGCCAATATGGGCATTGGTAGTCACAATTACCTGACCGAAGTAAGAAGGATCGGTAAAAATTTCTTGATAACCTGTCATTCCAGTGTTAAAACAAATTTCTCCAAAAGAAGTACCTTTAAATCCGGCCCCTTTTCCTAAGTAAGTTCTGCCATTTTCTAAGACTAAGATTGCTGTATTTAGATTGTCCATTTAATATTTTAGTGATCTTAACAATATTTTTTTGATCAAATTAAATCAAATCGGCTGCAAATATAAAATTTCTTTGATTTATAATTTGTTATTTTACAAATCAGTTTAATTTAAGTTTTCAATAACCCTAACATTAATCGATAAAAACAAAACAATAATCTAAAATTATGACTGAAAACAAAAAATATTCTATAGTTTAGTCCTTTGATAGAAGAATTTAAAGACATGAATAAATTTATTTTTTTTAAAATTTTATGATTAATTAACAATTTAATAAAGATATGATCAATTTTTCAAAGGGTTTTTTAGATTTTGTGGGTGCAATCAGTAAGATTGGGAAATACAATTTATGGAGCTATGTGATAATTACAAGTATAGCAAGTTCTGTTATTGGATTTTTGCTGTTTGGTAGTATTTACACCTATGGTGATGAGATGGGAAATTTCTTAATAAGTTTATATCCTTTTGAATGGGGAACTACCTTTGTCGCAAAAATTGCAGATTGGTTTAGTAGGATATTTATGTGGACATTGTCATTTTTTATCTTTAAGTACATTATTATCATCATTTTGAGTCCGGTGATGAGTTTGATTTCTGGAAAGATTGAAAAGCAATTGACGGGTGGTATTAGCTCTAGATTTACTTTGATTAGAGAATTGGTCAGAGGTCTACGATTTAATTTAAGAAACCTATTTAAAGAATTGGTTTTTATGATTTTGTTATTTATTCTATCATTTGTACCTGTTGTAGGGTTTTTATCACCGATATTATTGTTTTTGATGCAAGCCTATTTTGCTGGACTTGGGGTGATGGATTATTATCTTGAGCGACATTATACAATAAGTGAGTCAATAGCCGTAGGAAAACAAAATAGATTTTACCTAACGGGGTTGGGTAGTGGATTTATGTTGACGATTTTGATTCCTTTTTTAGGCATTATGTTTGCTCCGATTTTGGGTACGATTGCGGCGACGGAATATGGTTGTCAGGGGAAGAGTGTTTTGGTTTAATGCGAGATGACTGAATGTTGCGATAGCAATTTTGATAATGATTCATCAAAATAATGAAGGAACCGAACAAAGCTTTGTGAGGCGTATACACTGCTTGAATGTGAGAATGATTGAATGAATGAATGATTGAATTTTAAAAGGTTTGAGCGTTAATAAAAAGAGGTCTGACCTTACACAGGAGGATTAGAAGATGAGTTTGTGAAGCTTCTGTTATTCCAATAATTACAAATTTAGATGCCTTTTTTAAGAGTAATATTACAATTTAATCTATAAACTTTCATTTTCCATCACCGATACACATCACAAATATCCGTCCTCATTTTCTCAAAATCATGAACATACACAATCAGATTATCCTTACAATAGGGACATATTATTAAACATCCTGAAGTGTCAATGATTCTCCAACAGCAAGCACAAGTTGTAACATACCTATATTGCTTATATTCTTCTACAAGTTCGGGCGTAAGCTGATGAATTTCCTGTATGCAGTACATAGGCTCAATTCCTTCATTTTTCAGACAATCACAAGAACAAAGACCATCCAATTCCACACCAGCCACCATAGATACAGCGGCAACTTCACTACAAATTAAATCCCAGAATTCAGGAACTGCCTTTAAATTGCCTAAATATTCCCTTATTAGAAACCTCTTGAGACAAATAGGTTCATCTATACGCATATGTGTAAAGTCCTTTTTTATTTCAAAAATAAAATCCGGCACCTTAACACCTTCTATAGATATATACCTCAGTTTTTCCTTTTTACTACTGGGATGTGAACTGAAAGAACAGCAATTGATACACTTTACATGCTTTTCTTCCTGATAATCTTCTAAAATAATCACGGTATGCTCACCATTATTTGGAATTATAGCCCTGATGACATCGGCTCTTTTTAACTCATGTATTTTTTTATTCAAAATATCAATTTTTATCTATCTAGATATCAAATTTTGATTTCCTATTTCAAACCTCAGTTTCATTAAATTTATATAGAACTACTTCTTATCATATTCCAATTGATCAAACTTCAACCCACTGGTCCCTCCACCTCGTCCTACTTTTTTCTCATGACCATACCAAACATAAGTCTTTCCATCAAACCATCTGGCTCTCTGCCATTTTGCTTCTATGATTCTACCAGCCTTAGGAACTTCTTCTTCATTTATAAAATACGGTGAAAGGGGACTCAACAAATCAGTACGTGGTTTAATTTTTCCTGCAAAGTTTTCTATGGCTCTTAGTGTCTTAGCTCTCCGCAATTTTATTGATCTGTTTGATGTGTCTGTATTCACAGGAATAAAAGGAATCCAATTTTCGGGTACAGATGTAGCCAATTTATATTTTAAAATATTTTCGTTATTTTCGTTCTCTGTCACATCATCTTCTTCAAGGTTTTCATTGTATTTCTTCAATAATTGTTGAAGTCTAACGCCAGCTTCATTTCCATCATTTCCTTTGTTCATGCCTGAATTGATGGTTTGTTCTATACCCCAAACCATATTGGCCATTTCGTCTCTGATAAAATTTACTTTCTCTATCGGCTTCCCTTCAAGCTTATCAGGGGTAGTGGGAGCAAGAAACAACAAACTTGCTGGTACATTTACAGAACCAGATTCATTGTGAAGTTGAAAAACTGACCACTTTCTCTGAATACCAGTTGGTGCATCAACAATATTAGCTGGTTGAACTAGAGTCCGTATTCCAAAATTATCTCTCACCTCTATACCTTGTATCTCTGTCAAAGTTCCCACATCGGCTGCATGTGGAAGCATGTACCAATTTCCGGCATAGTTTAACATAAAATCCAATAAAAGAAGTTTGGATAAATCCGTCTTATTGACAATCATATTTCCAAAGTCAATTTGACCATCTTCCATTTGCCACCATCTAGGTTCAGGCATGCCAGGGAAAAATATTTTGGATGGTATTAATATATTTACATCAGATTCCGGCACTGAGTTTTCTATCGTAGCGCCTGACTTGTCTAAAAAATCTTTTCCCCCAACCGCAACATCCATATCAATCCAATCAAGATTTTTACCTGAATATTCTTTACCAATCACTTTAAAATCACCTTTGCTGGTATCAGTATTTCTTGCCCTGCCCTGAAAGTTATGTTCCAGCTGTTTTGTTGACCAGAATGAATTAATATTGGACGCATTGGAAAATAGATGATCATATTTAGATTTAAACTCCACTAGTATTACTTGCAGTTTGTCTTTTTCTGCTTGTGGTAAAGTTGTAATAAAAACATGGTCAAATTGAATTTCATCCTTGATAGCATTAAAAAATTTTAAACCATCAATGGTTCGTCCATCAGAAGACACCAACATCAGCCAGGTTTCTTCATTCGTCTTCAATTGTAGATATTCAATGTGTTCTTGGTTTTCTTGGTCATCAATTACAACTGGCTCTTCAGGTAATAGTACTGCGTATTGTGAAATAAATCCTCGCTTAAGTTCTTCCAACTTAGGATTTTCAAATTTCGTTTTTAGCAACTTTAGCCAATAGTTTCCTACTTCTATTCTTAACAACCAGTTTTTTTCAACATTAACTAATCCCCTTTCCACAGTATATTCTAAGGGTTCTTTATCATTATAAGCTTCATATGCAGGGCCTTTTTCAAGTTGAGTGTATCTATTAAGTTTTGTAGTATTATAGGCTAACTTACTATATACAATAGAGCCTCCATCCTCTCCGTCAAATTCTCCCCATTGCCATTGTCTCGATATCATCCACATGGCATCCCTTACTTCTGCTTGCAGTGCTTTAGTGAAGTCTAGTGTCCTTGCCCTCGGTTCTATAGTATTCCAGGCTGTCATTGCGAATGGACATTTTTGAATAGGTGGTACTATAGGTGGACAGATCTCAACTATTTGTGATTGATTATTTGATACGTTTAAATTGACACTTGGCTGCTTTACATCAAATTTGTTACCCGTTATTTCAATTTTAGAGATTTTAAGCTTAACTGGTTTTATATCTTTAGTTTCTTTTGAGCCATTTTCTGCGGTACATATATCAATAACTTCATTAGTATTAACTAAAATAGGGTATTCACTTTTTTTGCCTTTTTCAATGATATAGCCGCAAAATAAAAATCCTTCTTCATTAAAGATAATATCTTTGAGTAGTGCGACTTCTCCGGCTCCTATATATTTAATCCAGGTTTTTGCTTGATTAACATTAATACTACTCATATTAAATTTAATCACGAAATGGTGATTTTTTTGAGTATCAAAGGCCATTACATAGGCAAATGGCTCTTTATAAAGCACTTTAATGACTTTAAAGGAACCAGTTAAAAACCCTATTCTTAATGCTTCAGCTTCCAGAATTCCTCCTTTAAATGTGCAGATAGAGACAAAAACATCTGTTTTGGTATTTCCAGCTATTAGAAACTTTTCCATACTTATTGTCTTAACTGCTCCTATTTCAATATTTTCTTTTAACTCAGGATCAGACAAAATGAACGCTTGGTTATTACTCCCACCTATTTCAGAAAAAATAACTAAACCTTCTTTAATTTCTTTATTACTAGTATTACCACCAAAAACCAATTGTTTATCCAACAAATCAAGATCAAAATGCTGATCATTTCCTTGTGTGATCAGACTGTTAGCTCCTGATATTTGGCCACTTGAATTAATTTTATAGTATTCAGTAATATTTTTATTAGACAACCTTTTCCAACCAGATACTACCCATTCATTTTCTGATAACTTTAAAAGCTTGCATGTTTTGGAAATATTGGCGGAATTTATTTCATTATTAAAAATGATTTGACCATTGATATTTATTCCTATAATGAGATGAGTCTGGATGTTAATGTTACTTTCTGCTATTGTCACATTACCTAATATCAAAACCTGATTAGGGTTTATATCGCTGACTTGCAAAAATTTGACATTTTTACCTTCAATCTGATACACTTTTTCCCAAATAACTTGTCCTGTCTTATTTGTATATAAAACATACCCTTTGGTACCTTTTTTACCAACTGATATATAACCTGAAGGGAGCACGATGGTACTTAAAAAATTTGCATCACCTTCTTGATTGTATTTATTGAAAAATAGATTCATGACTTATAATTTATTTAGGCTGATTTAATACCACAGTTTGTTTGTGGTCGGAAGAAATCGGATGCACAATACCTGGTAAGAATTTATTAAACTCAGAGCCTGGCGATTTTTCCAATAAATCCGGATCGATGGCTCTTAGTTGCGCTGTTTCCAATGTTTCGTCCAATGTACTGATCAGATCATCCCAATTCCAATTAGCTCTATTAGTTGGCGGCACACATATAAGAATAGATTGTGGTGCTTCCGTTTGTGGTTCATCGTAGTTAAATGCGATCCCTGTTGTTTCCTTCCTATTGGGTATTTTCTCTACCCATTCATCAATTATGAATCCACATACTTTTTTTGTACTTGTTGCTGGAAAATCATATGGAAAATTTAAAACTAATGAAAGTGTCTCAGCGGCAATTTTATCACCACCTTTACTATATTCAATACCCATCCATTGATCATCAACTTGATACGGAAGTTGTAATGCATGGATTTTAGTATCTATGTCACTTCCTTTAATATCATTGAGTAATGCATAAGTTTGCCAGTTTTGCACTTTGTCCTTGACTTTTGCAATGCCTGACAACCAATCATCCATGACTAAACCAGATTTAGCATGACTAATCAAATTTTCTTTATTGTCAAATGATGATTTCACTTCAGCAAAGTTCTTTATCTCATATGTTGGTAAAATCGGTACATCTTTTCCAAATGCAATTTTTAGTGCTTCTATGTTGCCTTGGTAAGTAGATATGCTAGCTTCCTTTATTAGTTCATTTCTTTTATAAAGTTCTTTTAAAACACTTATTACTTGATACAGTAATATTTGTTTTGAATCTTGATAATTTTCTATCTGATTGGATGGAATACTGCCTTGTATACCCAAAAATGAAATTTTAAATAGCTCTTCTTCAACTTCGGTTAGATCAATAATTTCATTACTTTCTGCTTTCTGTTTTATAATATTTATTATTTCACTTAAGTCATTTAACATTAAGTCAATGTCTAAAATAGCTTTTAAATTATTTGTTGATTTTATGATATTATATTTATTCATTTCATCGATTTCAATTATGTCTGTAACATTCGACATAACATCTTCTAATTTAATGCTATTTCTCTCTTCAGTTAGTTCTTCGTCACTCATTACACTTCTTTCTGAATCTCTTTGCAAATGTGCCGGCAACATGACTTCGCTGTCATTCATAAGTCGATAAATATTTCTAGCTACAGCTAAGATCTCAATAAAGGCAACATCTGTATCATCAAAGCCAATTCTATCTTGATAATCAATTGTTATAGAAACATCTTTTAATAAATTATTTTTCTTTCTGATATAATACAAAATGCGTTGTGCCATTTCTGAACTATAATCTCCCAAAGGATTATTTAGTAAAATAACAAAATCAATTGGTTCTAGCCCAAGATGATTTGGACTTACAATCTCATTTGGCTTTTCGTTATTAGGATAACTGATTTTGCATTTGATTTTGCTACCCTCACCAAGTATTTCACCAATCCATTGGTTTATTATAGGGCTTATACTAGCTCTATAAGTAGAAGTATCTGCCCATATTGGTGGATAGTTTTCTTTTTTAGTAAATAACACACCCATTCTTTGGGTAAGTGTAATACCTGTTCTCGGTGTTTCTGTAAATTGTGGCTCAGGTATGTTTTTCCCTTCACCTATGGCGTTCAAGATAGCGTTTGCCCTGATGTGATTTCCTAAAACGGCTTGATGAACACCTTCGGCCATTGTCAAATCAGAAATAGAATCTATGATTTCATCTAAATCTTTGCAACTTGATAAAATATTTTGTTTATGACTATTATTTGTAATAAAGTTAAAATAAGAAATTTGATTTCTATAGCGAGTTAACAAATCCAAACCATGCACTACATTATTGGCTTCAAAGTTTTCCATTGCATTATTATCCTTACGAGTCACTAATGGAAATTCTTTTCTAAGGTCATAAATATATTTGTCCAATTCAAGCCCATTACCACTTTTATCATGAAGTGACCGTTCAAAACGATAACCCAGCAATGTAGCCAATTCCTGACCATTCTGAATACCTTCTATGATTTCCTTGGCCAATCTGACTCTTTTGGATGTAAGATCCACCTGCATCTGCTCCTTTCCTTTTGACAGATATCCCTCTCTCAGTACTGCTGAAGTGGTAGCTTGTGCAATAGAAGGAGCATGGATAAACCCGGCATTTCCTTCTTCATAAGTTAGCTTATGTATTTGACTATCATTGTTGAATAAAGTAGGCATCTGTGAGATGGGGACATCAGTTCTAGGTGGATCTCTCCTTACATTTAGTACCCAACCATAAGCCCCTAGATAACATCCATTGGGTTGTAGCAATCTCATCCTTTGAAGTTTGTAATCAACCAGACCTGTTTGCCAGGCATCAAATCTATAACTGCATAAGTCTAAATGTTCGCTCAATAACCTTTCTAATCTTTCAGTTGGTATACTTTTATCTCCTATGATTAATTTTTTAAGTGCTGATGTAAAACTTAAGTATTTTGAGTTTGTATTAATATAAGAAATAAGTTCTTCTTTTTTTGTATCGAATTGATACCAAATTGCCTTGCAAGCCTCGTTTTTTTCTGTGTTAAGTAATTCTTTTTCTATCCATTCTACGTCATAAAACTTTTGCCATAATATTTCCCATACCAATAGCATCAGACTGTGTCTTAACATAAGGTAAAGCAAAGGTTTAGTATCAGTATCTACTTTATCATTTTCCAGATACTCCTCGATTATTGAAAAAAGATTTTCGTCATCGCTTAGATATTTAATGTAATCATTGCTCAAGGATGTCTCTTCTGATATTGGATCCTCGGTTACCGTCCCATTTTTTATTCTGCTATGGAATGGAAACCAACTCAACATAGAAGCTCTAGTATTTTTTAAAAGCAAATCAGCATCAGCTATCAAATTGTTGATATTGGCATTGGCCTGTGTGGATTGAGCCACTTGACTATCCAACCAATTATCAGCATTGGTAGATGCTTGTTTGGCATACATATAATAAACCAGGGGGCCAATTCCTATTCTGTTGTAGTACTCCACAGAGCCGGACTGAAGTCCTAAAATATCAAGAAAATCCTGTTGCCAATTGCCAAATCCTTGACTCGTCGTTTTGACACTCACAACATTTTTTCGCCAACTTTCTCTGAAAAAATTCAAGACCGGATGTAACTTTTTAGGAATTAGGTCTATATCCTGCCATTCCATTTTAGAATATGCTGTAACAGGTAAGACACCATAAGGCTGATTACCAACCCTAATGGCAGGCATAGGTCCGCGGCCACTGATATATGCAATAAAAAACTCCTTCATTTTGCCTATATCCGATATACTCAAAGTGTCATTGCTCAATGTATTCCATGTGACGAGCATATGCTTCAAGTAATATCCCAAGGTGCCGTGCCATAGTGCTTCATTCATGGCAGTTGCTTCAATCCTGTCAGTATGATTGGCAAAGTAAGTATGCACTAATGTATTTATACCTATTCCCAAGCCATGAGCTAACCATTGGGCGTCTTTCCAGGATAATTTATTACTGATATCCAAAGGGCCGATCAATGGGCCTTCTTGCTCGGTTTGGAATGAAAATGTAGGATCTTGCCTGAGTTGTGAATACCCACTTGGCTTGTCTTTAGAATTATTGGTCGGTGTACCTTGGGGAACAATGCCAAATCCATTTTGACCATAATGATGACTATCTATCAATCCTTCCAATAACTGTTGAGAATGATTTTGATCTGAACTCAATCTAAGTCCCAAGACCGTTATTTTATCAAAACCAGTGGCATATTGACCATTAGTCAATTCTATTTTTACCGCCATCCCATTAGCAACAGCGGCTTCAAAATCATACAACCATCTGATGCGTTCATCCATTTTGAGCTTAACTTCTCCATTCTCTTCTACTTCTTCAAACAAATCCGCATCAGAGTTCGGATCAGGACCAAGAATCAATGGGAAAGCATGTACATGATTACCAGTCTTTACAATTGGAGTTCCGCCATTATATAATGTAACGACAAACTTATCAGGGATAACGTAGCTTCGTGCAGGCAAAGACCAACTATTTTCTTTACTCAACGTAAAAGGTGGATATTGCAATTCTGATGGAATGAGACCATTGATATCCATTGGGAAGTTAAGTGGGCGGGTCTTTAAAATAATATAGGCAGCCCTGTTACTCCCATATATACTATGTAAATTTCTCCATTCTTTCTTTTGATTTGTCAATCTATCATTTTCGGGATTACTTATTTCACTCCAATATTTTTTACCTCCTTCATATTCATCTGCTGTCAATAAAGGTTCATGAGTATCTACAAAAATATCATCAGGTATAAAACGTACACAAATATAATTTTTCGAAACATCTCCAACATCATAAGTAATAAATCGAGTTTCAATTCTTATGGGCAATAGAACAATCGGGAACTTAGCATCCCAATTCCCTACCATGTCTTGTGGGCTTGCCAATGCCCAGAACAACTGATATAAATTGATTAGTTCGCTTTCTATGGCATTAATTTCTCCAAGAAATTTACTTTTAGCATTGCTAAGTAGTACGAGCTTGGGATCCAATTTTGTTGGATCTAGTATAGGACCTCCCTTTATTGGACCACCTTTCAAGTCAATTTTTTGCGCTGGAATTTTTGATACTAACGGCTTACCCGGAATACCCCCTTTTTTGTCTGTTTTTATATCAGGTTTTCCTTTTTTGATTTTTTTTGCAATTTCTTGCTCATATCGGTCCAATGCCATTTTTGCTATAAATAGTTGCTCTTGCTTTTGCAAAAGAGTATCTCGCTTACCTTGTATTCTATCTCTTAATTCATTGAATGTGCTCATACTCCAGTTTTTAAGGATTGGGTAATAAATTTTTTCCATGGATGGCTACCAATACCGGTACTTGATAAAGAATGCTGGCCATGGTAGCTGCATCACTTCCCCACTCTGACTCCAGTACTTGATCTAAATATGGGATAAAAGTCATTTCTGTAAGATCAATATTTTTCTTTCCAGGTTGAACATAACCCCAATGCAAATCATTCCATGATCCTGGTGGATTTGTACTATCTTCATTCTCCACATCCATACCAAATCTTGGTCCTGTATTGGGTTCTTTGATACAGAAAAACCAACCTCCAGGAGTAATTCCATTTCCTCTGACATCTTCTTCTGTAAGATTAAATCCAAGGAAAGTGATATCAGGCTCGATTTTCGCTGAAAATATAGGATACATTGTATTCGCTAATGTTTGAGTATTATCAAAAGATTCATCAGCTTTTGCCTGGGCAGCATAAATGATAGCCTCTGGATATCTGTTCAATAAGTCTCCTCGAATAGTTAGCACTAAAGGATTCGAAGGGGATTCAATAAATAGTTCAGGTGGATTGAAATTGGCAGTAGACTTCTTATTCCCTCCAAGGTTAGACCATTTTGCCCATCTATGTATACTATCTATATCTTTTAGTTTTTCAGCTAAAAATTTCTCTGTATTGCTATTAACATTTACATACCTGCTTACATCCCAGAATTGCCTGAAATATGAGCCTCTTTGATCTGTAGGATATTCGTTCCAGAGCAACTCTCCTGCCATTTCATAATTCAGACCAACCATAAAGGCTTCAATAAATTTTTGATTGACCTCCATCAAAGAGATACTGTTATTAGGTAACTTATCCAGATTTGGCAAAATAAAATCTGATGACTGCTCGAGCAATTTTTTATACATAGGCTCCGGATAATCTGGTGCCGCCATAATAGGAATAATGGCGTCCAAATCTGCTTCCATCCCTATCTTGCTAAAGGTTCGTCCTTTGATGGTCTCCGATGGGTTTAATCCGTTTTCAATACAAGGCATGATGTTGTTTAAATCCAGTGGTCTCGGTGGTAGTTCGTTTGGTTTGCAATCCAACACTTGTATAAACAGTTGCCAAGCATTTGTAAAATCCTTTTCATCTATGACAAGCTGTTGTCCATTGTTTGGGTTCGTTGGTTGATTTATATCCCTAGGATCTCTTGGATTTCCAGGAAAATATTTAACTGGAAGTTTCAAATTTTCAGGTTTAAAAACGATGGTTCTCAGGGAACATGGAAAGTCTGGAATCTTGTTTTTTATAGGTACATTATCCTTGCCTGCTGGCACGGTTTTTATGGGGAGTAGCTGCAAATTACTGACAATACCATCTGAAATATTTGGATGAATCAAAATATTAGGATTCTGACGTTTTCTTTTTTTCATCTTGGTCACAAACCTGTTTCTATTATTACACAGCCTTCTGAAGACTGGAGAAAAAGCCGCCGATGGTGTGGATGTATTTTCTATATTTTGGTGAATATTTGGGATGGGCTGATTTTTGCAATATAGCTGATCTAATAAAGGTCCTACAATACCTACTATCTGCGAATCAGTTTGTTCCAATATCTGAGTCTCCCACCATTTTACAGCGATTTCTATACCCAGCTGACTGTTTTTAATCATCTGATTGGCTTCCAGCACTGCCCCTATTTGCTGCCAGGCTGTAGCCAAATATTGATCCTGATTTTCCTGAATGACTTTAGTTCCCACACCTGCGGATGCCCTGTGAGCAAGATCAAGATTGAGTGTGTGTGGCCAAAAACTGACTTCATTTAAATTCGCATCTTCTACTGTATCTATTCCTTTTTTCAGTTCGGAAATCATTGCATGCCAATGACCATAAGTCGGCGGTACAATAATAGGATCTTCTAGTGTTGTTCCATCATTTGATTCATCCATTGCACCATCCCTCAAATTGAGCATATCGACCATTTCGTTTTGCCATGAAGTATCTGGAAAATCCTGAACACTACTACCTACTGGTTTTAATGCACCTCCCAATACAAACTTTTCCATAAGTGTTCCATCAGGCTTTTTTGGCTCTTTGACAAACCCTTCCATTTTACCTTCTGTAACATCTATAGGTCTGAATCCGATGCTGGCATCCAACTCCGGTGTTGGTTTTAATGCCCTAGCCAATGACTCAAAATCACCATCTGCTCCGGTAGAAAATGACCAACTGTAGTAATATGGATAAGTTAAGGCCTCATTTTCCCATGAAGCTTCAAGAACCGATTCTCCAGTAATATTCTCAATACCAACTCCAAGGCCAGTTTTTCTGCCCACTTCATAAGCAGGGATCACAAACGCCTCATATCGTTTATTTGGCTCTAATTTTCTTGGTGACATCAATCTACAGACGGCATAATCAGGATTCTTTTTGAGCTGCTCGTCCAAAAGACTTATTGAATCCACATTTGGATCATCATCTTTTAAATCTGCATTCACATGAACATGGCCCCATGCCCATCGTTGTTCCTTGGGTGGAAATACATCAACAGAATTTAAATTTACAATACCAAGTCCTTCACTTACTTCAGGTTTTTCATATTCTCCATCTTCCAAAACCAATAAAAATAACCAAGGGTCTAATTTATTCTCATCATTGGATGTAGGAGTATAATCCCACAAAAAACTATCCTGATAAAACTCGATAAAAGGTAGATAATTTGACTCAAAATTTCCGGTATTGGGTTCAGGATGGACTTTGACAATGTTCCTAAGATCAAGACCTACCACATCACCAGGACCATATAATTGTACGTTATTTTCTATATTCGTAGTTGAACCAGATACTTGAAAGTTAACATCAAGATGGGCCCTAGACTTTGAACCTGTAGGAGCTTGAGCATATTGGCTTAAACCCTGTCGGACCCACGATAAAAAAGAATATTTTGCTTCGCTCATGCTGTTTGAATTTCGAATTTTGGAATAATCTTAAGTTTGTTTTTCCAGGCAATATCATCACCTACTTTTGCAAGGTAGTAATCCTGAGCTTCCGTAAATGATGCACATAATGCAGATGACTCTAGCAATGTCAAATCTGAAATTTTGACCACACCATATTCTTCTTCTTTCACTACGATGGGCTTAGGGGCAAGTGGAGCAATATTTTTAGAAGCTGACAAGCTGGACTGACCTGCTTTACTGCCTTTTACCATTGCTTGATGAACTTCAACCATTTCCTTAATCTTTGGTTTTTCAATCGGAACTATTGGGATTATAGGATCTTGATCTTCTAATGGTGGTTCAGGAACTGAGATAATTAATTCATATTCTATCTCTTTTGACTTAATATCAGAACCCTGTAATTTATTCATGCCATCTATACGAATGCCACCATCGTACTTCTGAAATGATGGGCCGGACAACTTTTCTGTTTCACTCATTTTGCGGAAGTGGGCAGGTACAAAGTCTTCTTTTACATAAGTTTTCGACGTTTCAATATTTCCATTAATATAGAAATCTGCAATGGCATGTTGTCCACCATCGCCCACTTCTTGAGTTCCAAACAACTGTATATTCAAATTGAGCGGAAGTACCTTCTGACTTATCACCAAAACTCCTTCTGGCAACATGATACTTTCTTCGGTAACTATTTTTCTAAGGGTCACCAATTGTTGTTTGCCTGATGCAAGTTCGCTACTCCAGTTTTCAACCTTTTTCATTGCTTCTACCAACAAAGGAGTGACAGACACTGATGGCAATGGTGAATCCTGTGGTTGACCCCAGGTCTTTTGTACCTTCACCTTATATTTGATAAAGAAGATCTTTATTTCAGCTACACCGTCCACATTCCATGGTTTAGGTCCTTCTAGTGATGCAGATAATGAAATGCTGAATTTTTCATCTCCACTCCACTTGATCGCAAGATAAGCAGCAGCCATAATCTTCATGTAGAAAGGATTAAACTGGAACAGTGCATCAAAACCAAAGCCTCCTTCTGCCGTAAGCTTGCTGGCTACCTTGACATACAACTCTACCTTAGCGCCAAACTGTACTGTATTGGAAGTAACTGCAAAATAAGTTGTCAATGTCAATCTTGGATTATCTCCACCAAGCAGATTGAGTGTGAGACGTTTCATACTGATCAGTTGCGGTGGCGGCTGATAAGATGGGTGGAAGCCACCTACACTCATCAGGAAATTTGAATTGCTGCCCCAGCTCAATCGCACGGCCATATCACCTGCCAGACTAAAAGTCAATAGCCTGGAGTCATAGATGGTCGCATCAAAGGACAATTGTTTTTTACCAAAATCAATAACACCTAGAAAATTGACCTGAAGCTTTAAGATGGCTTTTTCTTCTGATGGAAGGATAGCCTTGACCACACCTAAAATAGCCAACTTCACAGGATTGGGCACTTCTATGATCAGGCCCAGATCGATCGTGATCAATGTTGGGCTTCCCCATCCAATCTTGCCCATGATACCAAAGACAAATCTGTCTTCTGACATTGGGAAAATGGCATCCAAATCGGCAATGATTTCTAAAGCATTTTCTACAGGATTCTGTGGAAATAAAAGTCGATCATAAGCCTTGGTCTTTACACCTTCCCTAAGCTTGTCAATATTTACACTGCGATGGATACCCACAAGTCCACCTACACCACTCAGTGTAAAACCAAATCCCAATTGCACTGGACTAAATTCCGCAGATACAAAAATCAGAAAAGAGTATCCCTTTCTGCCATCCGGAAACTTGGTATTGATCAATCCAAATGCGGATAATTTGATTTTGTCTTTGATACTGAGTCCTGCAACTCCGGCATACCTGCCTTCTTCTGTGTTGATGTATAGGTAGCCACCGCCCTTGACTGCGTCGGTGTCTATGTTAATGCCGATGCCTGATGGGGGCTTGAACATTAAATTAAAATCACTAATTGAAAGAAGATTATTTGAGTCAACTAACAATTCCGACTTAAGTCCTATTTGCGAAATATTGCACTGAATTGGCCCAAGTTTAAATTCAAAATCAAGAATTGAATTAAATCTTAAATTATTTAAATTATCAATCTTTAAATTAAATGCTAAAGTTTTAATTAAAATAGTGTTGAAATATTTCTTATTAATAATATAAATTGCTTCTAATCCTACACTGCCAGATAAAAATATACCATATAAAGAAGACCATCCAATTCCAATGTTAAATGATGACTTCAATCCTGTTCCAGGAATAATTTTACTTATAAAATTATCACCATTAGAACCATTAATTGTAAAAATGCAATCTTTGAATAAAATTTCTGAAAAGAAAGATACTTTGCCATGCGATACACTAAACTTTAATATTGCTTCAAGTCCATTAAGTTGTAAATTAGATTCATCACCGCTTCCTATTTGGTACATTTTTTGGCTAATGTCTTCAGGTAAGTACTTTATTTTAGTTTCAATATTAAAATTATTATCCAAAAAAGAACTTGGAAATATTATTTTACCATTATGATCAATCGAAAAGCTGGTAATGGAATTTGAAGTATTTAATTCAAAATTCCAATTATTTATTCTTTTATTAATATTCCAGTTACCATATGGTATAAAAATCAAACCAAGGCCTCCACTTTCAGTTGTTGAATAACACAATGTAAATCCAAAAAATAAGTCCAAATATGGTTTTTCCATCCAAGCAGTAAAAAGAGAACCTGATAATAATGTTGCATCCGGTCCGAAATCAAAATTGTCATCTTTTATACCGAAGGCACTTGAAAATCCTAATGAATCAATAAAAGTACTTAAAATTGGATAAAAATTATTAAGTGATAAATTCGCATCACTTTTGTTTAAAAAAGGAAAATTATTAAAATACTTCAATTTGATAAATTTAAATGGGTCCCCTAAAATTTCCCCACATCTATCAAAATTAAATCTTGCACTAAAATATGATCCTCTAATAATTAAAAAGGAATCAGAGTTGATTGAACCCGACTTTTTGACAACATCAATTATTCCAATTAAATTTAAAAAATTAAATAGCTTTGGACTCTTTTTATTAATAAACTGGCATATTGTATTCTGTAATATTTCTTCGCCAAGATTTCTAAAATGTAATTTAAAGGTGCTATCTTGCCACAATTCATTTAAGGCAATAATTTGCTTAACCAATTCTTTTATTAATTCAAATTTATCATAATAATCTTTAAATGAAACTTTAGAAGAGATTAGTTGAATATTGATTGATTTATAAAATTGGATTATCTCAATCCAATTATTAATAATTTCATTATATGAAATCCCTGAATCATTAGTCTCATTTATACCTAATGATTTTAAACGACTAATCAGAGCTAATTCGTCATAATCTAATAACCCATTATTATTTATAAAATTGTCAATTTCTTGAAACAATGTAACAAATACATCTTTATCATTCATAATTTAGAATCCGTTTGGCTTAGGGTTAGGAATAACATATTCTAATATTGAGACTCCCATAGGTATCTTATAGATTGTCAATGGTGCAGCAAAACCATTAAAAATGACATTATTACCGTTTTGTACTAACTTACTATTAATTCTCCACCAAAGAGATTGAATGACAAATTTTTCTTCTTCATCGGAGCCCCATTCAAATGATATTTCTCCGAAATTATTTTTACCTACCAATTCTTCGCCTCCTAACCAAGCTTCACAATAATTTGTATATTTACTTGGTAATTTATCATTAGCTGTCACTTTGTCTAAAGTTGTCACATCCTCACTTGGAACTACAAGTTCTAGCTTTTGTATATCCATTACAATACTAAGTCTATTTAAATCTGGTGGATTCAAATTATCAATAAAATCAACTCTATATACCCAGTTAGGTATTCTAGTAAGCTCATTTTTAACAGTAATTTTGCCTACAATAGATGAATACTCTTTTTCTTCTAAATCAAAATTGCTAATTAAAATAACATCATCAGATTTTGACCAAATGCTCTCAAATAGATCTATATTATTCACATAAAATAACTTTTTACCTATTATAAGTTCATTATTAGTTGAAGAATTATTTGTATATCCAAAAAAATAATTTGTCAAATCCTTGTCAGTCAATCCAAAGTAATGGGGAAACCAAGTTCCTTTCAACTTACTCCAATTTAGCTTTATTGGACCTTCATTATTCATAGAACTTGCATTTAACTGGGAAAAAACGAAATTACTTTTAATAGCAGTTGTTCCTTTGTGTAAGTATATATCATCCGACCAAATTTCCATTCTATTTGCAAAACCATAATGTACATCACCTGACAGAAATATTATCTTGTTAGAATTAATGATTGAATTCTCAATATTTAAGGATTTCATTAGACTTGAATAAAAATATTCACGTGATATGAAGTTTACTTCCCATCCTTCCAAATCCAAAATTTCAACATCTTCAAATTGTTTTCCAATTTGCTTCATTTTAATAATACTTGGGATATCAATTACTGGAGTTGAACTAATTACAATACTTATTTCAATATTTGGATTAAGAAAATTAGTTTGAGCCGAGATACCATCATCTGAAATTGGAACAGAATAATCTTTATCTTTAAAAATTCCTCGATTAGTTCTAGTATCTAAAGCTAAAACCTGAAAATAATCATATTGCAAAATAAAATCCCATATTATTCCTGAATTATCCCTTCTTTGATAAAGAATAGGGTTTTGTATCCATTCTCCCTCATCTCTGAAAATGTTTAAATTCAAATAATCATTAATTTCATCAAAGTCAATAGGTAATATTGAATCATTTTTATCTAAAAATTTTAATAAATTTGATCCACCATAATTCGGATTTTCTAAAATATCGAATAGAAATGGAGTGTTTCCCCAATATTGAAATATTGCAGCAGAAATCAATCCATTCCGTATAATATTTTCTCCCAATTTATTTTTATATACATTTTGACACCATTTAAAGTTAAAATTCCAATCATCAGTTATTTCGTGGTCATCAAATATCATGTAAGTCGGAATATTGGCAAGAGCCCTGCGAACATTGGAAATTTGAGACTTAAAAATCTCTAATTGATAGGTATTATGTTCATTTTTAAATATATCTTTTAGATTATTAGAAATTCTCATAGATTCAGGTATATAATTTTCTTCAAGTTGTTCAATAACTGGCAAGCTTGGCCATAAAACATTAGACCAAACTAGTAAATACATACAATAAAACTCGCCTAACCTTATGAGATGATTTGAATAATTTTCATCTACTGTGAATCCAGTAAAATCTTCGATAATGTTAGATCTTTGCTCTGGGGAAGGCACATTTAGCGTACCAAAAAATTCGAGATCATTAATGTTAAGATTGTTTAATTCATTCTCATGCCATCCACACAAATGTTGATTAGTATCTTGAATTATAAACAACAGTATTGCAGCCACATCATCTGCATAAATTTGATCTCCTGTCAAATAAAGTTGGTGTGGTCTTTTAATCGGATTTTCAAAACTTATTGCTAATAAATCATCAATTGATTTCATCATATCGCCATTGCCGTTGCCATGGGGTTTTCTGCATGAGCCATGTAAAATTCGTAAATTATTTATATCTGTAGGCGGAAGGCTAAAACTTGGTAACTTAATATTATCAGAAAGATATGCAATATTACTAATACCTCCACAAATCCAATCGTCTCTTAAATCTCCACTAGAATAAATAACATTATTAACTGAAAAAGAAGTTACATTTTTTTCAAATAATAAGTTATAAGTATATATTTTGTCTGGCTCCAATATAGAATTATTATCTGCAACTTCTGCTGTTATTGTGATAACAAAAAGATTAACTCCCAATTGAATTGGCTTATTCCATCCAGTCCTAACTAATTCAAACTCATTTTGATCGTGTATAGTTAACATGATTTTTGCGTCTTTTCTTAGGGCTATCCAAACTGAAACATTATTACTTTCTACCCTTCGAAGTATTGGTCCACAAATGATCAGTGGCAAACTATCCAATCTATCGGCTAATGATGTCCATGCCATAATTATTGCAATTTATTTTTTACAAAGGCCACAGCACTTTTAAATTGTGTAGCCCATGTACTGTGGGTTGTTATAATATTTGTACTTGGTATCTCTCTCAGTCTAAGATGCCTTTCCACAGGAATACCATCTAATTTGTCTTTTAAAACTGTACAATGATTTTTATGATGATTTAGTAATTCATCATGTGTGTTATTTGTGCAACTATTAAATTCAACATTATTGTCTTGACTAGTATTCTCTATCCAAATGGGTGGATCTGTTTCTTCAATGTAATTCAGCATATCCACCTCTTGCCTGTAGGCTATCATGGCTGGATCAGTTAAAAGATAATTCAGAGAAAAGCTTTGCATATTTGCTTTACCATAAATAGCTTTAATCCTTTTCATAGTTAGTATATTTATGATGTTCAATAAATTACAATCTGGGAAAACACCATTCTGTCCATGCCATTTGTTGATATCATATGTAGCTTGTGGCTTATCAGCCCAGATTGCTTTGATAGGATTACCGATTGCATCATCATCAAATCCGATTAGCATTGCAATGCCTGCTCCAGCAGAGCTGCCCCAAAGGGCTATTCGGTCTGGATCCATATATTGTAGATCAGAAATACCTTGTGTAGATGTATAGCTACCATAATTATTTCTTAAGCTTCGTATATGAGCTACAGCATCTTTAGCATCTTGAATACACTTTCTTATACCCACCGTTTCATTGCTAGTTTTAAGCAACCTATAGTTGATCGAAGCTACAATACATCCTTGTTCAAGAAAAAATCGGGCATCAACTTTAGTGCTTGGTTTCTTAATATTTTTTTTATCCCCACTCACAAAACCTCCACCATGTATAAATATGACTACTGGCTTTGGATCTGACCCACTAGGTACGTAAATATCATACTTTTGTTTAGAATATTGACCATAAGAAACTGTTGCACAGCTATAACTTACAGATGCTCCAAAAGGATTTCCAGCACATTGTACTAACTGCCCAACACAGATGTTAATATAAGCCAGACTTAAAAACAATAAAATGAATTGATTTTTCATATTTAGCTTAATAATCTATGGTATTAAAAAATTTCTATTTACAAACCCAATATGCTCCATCGTTCCTTGCCGACTGATTGATACCCAATTGTTAAGGACAGCATTATTGGTAACATACTTATACCCTTCGGACCTGATATGAACTTTAGTTCCATTTTGAAGTTGACCTAATGACTTGAAATTTCCAGACATACCCCTTCGTACAGTTAAAAAACCATCACTCGATTGAACAGTTTTTAAAGGCCCTAAATCATTATTCCTGTTTGCAAATATTGGATAAAAGTCTGCAAAAGGGAAAGCTGGACCAGGGTCTGACTTCCGACCCATTGCAATCTCATCATGACCTATCAAATCTTTGATACCGGTATAAGTTTGAATCAAAACCTCACAAACTTCACTAAATGCATTTAATTGTGCAGTGGAGTATTTTTCCCAATACAAATTGGTTTCTGCACCATTAAAATGTTCAGCCCTGACAACCTGATCTTCAGTAAGAAAATTGCCAATTGGAGTGTTATGTGTATCTACCAACCCATAACTACCATTGGCAAAACGAGTCACATATCCACGATTTGCCATACAAATACCTATGGAATGATTGTTAAGCCCGGACAAACCTTTCCAATTGCTCACTCCGGCATGACCAGCTCTTTTGTTAAAAGGTGCACATTGAGTCATACTCCCATCTCTATCTATGATGACATGATAACTTAGTCCTACACTTCTTAAATGCGAAATACTGCCATTGACAGAAGTGCCTGCAGTATAATGGGCAGCTATGTAATTAGGAGTCAGTGAGCTACTACTATGCGGCAGAGCATTGTAAGGTACATTGACGAGTTTGTGGTTGATGATCTGGAGCATGGTTTACTTTTTTATTATTTTTTCTATGATTTTGAAGGATTCTTCCTCTTGCGTTCTATTCCAGTAATGCGTGTGAGACTGAAGTATTATTTTATATTTTTTTGGATCAATTGCTTTATGATCGATAATGTCAGGGCCAAACAAAGGACTTAAATTCCCACCAATAATATCGTTTTTAAAATGAATATTATTCCACTCAACATATCTAAATACAGAATCATGTGTCGGTACATATTTGTTTGTCCTGTTATTTAAGTAGAATAAGTCCTTACCTTTTCTTTTTGGCGGATTAACTGGATATTCTCCTAGTTCTTTTTTTCTCTCGAATAATGCCTTGTTTTTGGTTAGAATCATTTCCGCATGACACAAAGGTGAGCCACAAGTAATGAAGTCAGTCACCTTCCAGTTCCAACCCAAATCCTGCATTTCTTTTAAACTTTCTTCTTTAGTTTGTTCTCTTATATTATCTCTATTGTCTAAACCTTTGCCTTTTTCAAAAGAATTATTCATATTACCAAAAGTGTTAATTAGCATTTCATAAGCAATGATAGCGCCTAAACTATGGCCAACAATAACTATTCTGGAATAGTCTTTATCATGCAAGCTAGTAAGAAATTGAACTGCATTATTAGCTATTTTTTGTCTTCCTTCCAAATTAGATGGGTGTGGTACAGTGTATCTAATAACATCTCCAAAACTTTGGGTTAAAAGTCTTGTTAGGTATCTTACTCCATAATAAAGGACAAGAGGAATTAAAAAAACAAAAACATGAAGCCATATTGGTAGCCAATAAAGTGTAGATAATAGGATTAAATAATATAAATAAAACACTAAAATAAATAAAACAGGTAAAAGAAGAGTTATCACCTTCAAATAAGGAATATAACTCCTTAATCTATCTGACGATTCTTTCTTCCAAATAAGATTATACATCCAGGAAATTGTATCTGAAACACTCGGTTCTTTAATAAGGTGTGCCCAATAGTATTCATAACAATCATATTGAACATTATTTAATATGATTAATTTTCGTTGATCAAAACTACCGGTAATTCTCTCAGAAGCTGAGTAAATTTTTGTTTCATTATCATCTTTATCATCTTTCTTTTCTATCTTAAAGAGATTATCGACAAAATCGGTTATGGTTTCCATTGGGTACTGATTACCCATTCCGTGAATGACTACTATGGCTGTTTTAGTTCTTTCAGCATTATTATTTGTACTATCCATTTTTATTTAATTTTAAATTGGATGGTATCTTGTGCAAATATTTTTCCTTGATCAATGACAGTTGCATGGATAAATAAAGGAAGTTCTGAATTCCATATGGAATCTCTAGGGGTTAGATATGTCGAATTGGCATTTGCGATATTTATTGCATTTCCGGTAGTAAAAAGAAATGGTGGAATGAAGTTTCCATATTTTACTTTAATTCCATTCTGCAACTGAAATGCGGAAAGCTCAATGGAGATTTCTTTACTTACACTACCTTGAGTCTTTTTATTAAAATATACATCTATTTTGACAGTATCTTTTACACCCAAAATCTGTTTATCTGAAATCAACTTCATTTCATCAGGATACGACTTTTTGATATAAAAAGTAGTATCAACGTTATAAGGCGAATCCAAGAAATATCTAATATTTGCCAACCCATTACTATCCATAGTTTTAAATTTTACACTTGCTTTACCCAATACATCTAATGGAACAAGCATTTCATTTTGATCAGAAGTCAAAAAAGAGATGGGGCCGGAGATATTTACTTTTACTGATTTGCCCTGATAATTAAAGTTTCTGATAGAAATATCAGATTTAATTACGGTAAAATTGTCTCCGGAAAGATTCTTTAAATCCTGATCAAATACCACATTTAAAACCTGATTCTTGTTTGGTAATAAAACGATATCAATAGGTTGCTCAAATGTTTTTTGATCGTAAGTGACTTTAACTTTTAAGGTATAAGTTCCTGGTATGTTACCCACCTGCATTCTTGCTGTGGCTGTTTTGCTTCCATCCAGACTTTTTGTTAATACATTAGTCCCACCTTCAGATGAAAAATTGCCAGAATTCGGTGGCACTTCAAAAGTCACTTGGAGGATGGTTTCATTTGATTCTTTAGGAATGCATGCAGTAAGAATAATTTCAGATGCTCCATCTGCAAAGGTTTCTGTTTTATCTATAAATAGACATACGACTTTCACTTTTTCGTTTGGACAACATTCAAATGTTACTACATTTTCTGAAGTGCAGCTTAAGGTTAATAAAAAAAGAAATAATATCCAATAATTTTTAATTCTAATTATATACATACTTACAGATTTAGGTATATAAACAAAGGTATTGTATCTGTTTCAAGATTTAAATCTAATTGAATAGCGGTATTACTTTTATTAGGATTACCTGAATTAAATTTAATTTTAAATCCCAAACGATATATTTGTTTGCCATTTAAGATTGTTGTACTAAGATTAGTGCAGGTTTTATTATCCACTAAAACATTATATTGGTTATTTGAATTCACACACAAATTGAAATTTCCCTTACTTCCATTATCATCCAAACCTTTTGCTTCAATAAATAAAATTAACTCTGCTTCAAATTCTTGACTGCCATACTTAAAACTATTTGGACTAATATAAGGAATATTATAATACGTTTTCTCCGTATCTATTGTAAAGCCTTGGATACTCAGGGTTTTGAATTCATCCTTATGTATTCTCTTTCTCATTTTGATTTTAACTGCCATTTGATGGTTTTTTTAATTTATTTGAAAATAAAGTACTAATTGCCGAATCAATATTTAATGTTACCGACCATCCTAAATTAAGATTTAAGTCACTAACAAGTGGATTTTTAGCTTTTGTTTTATATGGGATAGCCCCAATATTCAGAGTGATACCATCATCAATCATATATCCAAACCCACCAGTAAATGTCTGATTACCCCATACCCCATATCGATCTTTATTATCAATAATTGGTGGGTTTAATTCCAGAAAGGTTATTGCTGCATAAACACTTATTCTTTTAAAACCATGGTTATGTATAAGGCTTATTGGTAAATTCGAGCTGACTGGCCAAAAGTAGTAATTGATCCCAATATTCGTATAGGGCACAATAAAGTCTTTATTAAATGACACTCCAAAACCAGAATTTGCTTTAATTTTCAACTTACTTCTTTCAACAATATCATGGGAAAAAGTAAAAGCAATAGCAGATTGAACTACAATATCTTTTAATATTTCGTCAAGTTCATTTATTAATCCATTTTCTAATTCAATAATTTTATTCTTGATCGCTTGATAGGTTATAGGAAAATTTCCACTAAATATAATTGACTCTATTATTTTGAAATATGGGTCATTATTATTGATTGTTAATTCATTATTTTCGATTTTAAATCCAAGAATTCCAGTATTTAAACCTGCAAGTCCTTGATATGCACTTATGTTATAAGTATTCGGCAAATAATAATATTTATAATTATATTTTACTAGTTCTCTGTTTAGTAATGTTGGAAATATATTATTCAGGAATTCACTTTGATAATTGGTAGAATAGTTATATTTCTTTCCATTCTTAATATATTCTGAAAGCACTATATCTTTAATAAATACTCTACTTTCTAAATAATTTTTTAAATCATCAATCTCTTTAGAATTAATAGCTCTAGATTCCATCAAACCAATAGAATATACTCTATTATGCTCTAATCTTGTGGGTGATTCAATTAGTGTATCTGTTTGTGAAAGTACCGTGACTTTTTTATATATATTAGCATCTTTATGAGAAAACTTATCTTCAAACCAAATGGTGCTGCCATTTTTTTTCAACTCTTTTTCGATTTTCTTCTCGTTATTTCTATCCCAAACAAAAAATATGAATTGTTTTTCTGATGTTAATCCTAAATTTTTCACCTTTATATTGAATGGTAAGTCTGTTGGCAGTGGTGCGCTTAATTTACCTGTTTTAATGTCCCACTCAATTGGTTCTCCGATATATTGAGAAAAAAGATTTAGACTTTGAAAAACCAACAGTATTAATAAAACGTTTTTCATTTGTTATGATTTTACTTTTTAATTCGCTCTAAATACCTCCGGAAAACTTTTATCCTCCGCTAAATCCAATTCCAATTTTGTTCCATCTTCTGTTTCCACACCCACTGTAAAGGCTCCATAAGAAATGAGATTAAGTTGTGCTTCGCCATTTTCGGAATCAACGGTTCTTACAGAATTGCCAAACGAAGGGTGCAGATGGAATTTGACCCTTCCAAGAAACTTGGACTTATCATTAGAAATGACTAGTAGTTTCACCTTAAAGAAATTGGGAGAATTTTCTAAAGGTGTTACAGTAGCAATTAATCTTTTATTACCGTCAGTACTACGCCCTCCCCATTTGCCTTTCTGTGGGTCATCATCAATTTTACTTGAATCTTTAGTTTTTAAATCAACATTGCTTTCTAATCCTTGATTTTTTTGCCATCTATTATTTTTTTTCATCATCTCCTCTGACACAGCCTGTACAACAACATTCAGACTATTCTTGAGTTCTTCTTTTTGGTTTTCCAATTTGTTCTTAACTTGTTCTAATTTTGAAGCGTCAGAAGCAACAACTTTTATTTTATTACCATCAATAAAAATTTCAGTTGTCCGATTTAGCAAGTTATTTATGCCTGTAAACACCAATCCCAGATGTTTTCTTACCATAAACAATATAATTAAGGTGGTCACTTGCCAGTTTAATACTTCAGTGAGTCCTCTTAATGTGTCTATTATATCCTTCATGATAATTATGTTTGTGGAGTTTGTGGATTAGTAGCTGTCCCGGTAGCAGCTTCTTCTTTTACATTTTTATTCCACACATTGATACCATAAGGTATGATGCCTATGCCTAGACCAGCTAAAATCTTCCATAACCCATCCAGATCCAAAACATTATTACACTGAGCTACCATCATATATCCATAATACATGACTAATGTTGTTGATACAAAAATAGCTGTTAGCCCAGTAAGTAACAAGATAAAACGCGAAGTACTTTGGCCTTCTACTGCTTCTCCATTTTGTTTACTCATACCTATGCCAATAAGCTTACTTACTTTAAATTCAGCCGAGTTTTTAAACACAAAAAAGAATACAATTGAAAACAACAACATTACAACAGGCATAAATAGAACAACAAACCATTCTCCAAAACCTTTGACTTCGCCTGTGCATTCTTTCTTTTCTGGCTCTGTAATAATTTTTTCTAAAACATCTACTCTTTTGGATAATGAGTCTATACTTTTAGTAAGACTATCAATCTTTATGTGAGTATTTTTTAAAGAATCCAATGATGGAGTAGAAAAAATTTGACCACTTAGCCCTACAAAAACTAAACAAGTTAAAATTAATGACTTCATATTGATTGTTTTACTACATTTAAATACATTTTGTCTTCGATATAATCTTAAAAATTATTTTTTCAATTCCTACTCTTCTTCTCCTAAGTACTTTTTATATCTCCAGAAACCTTAATCACTCAAAACGAAGTCACATAGTTTTCATCATAATTTTCACTTTAGATAATACAGTTTCCATTAGTGTACCTTTGAGTGGCCGATATCTGTTTTCTTTCTTTAATTTGTAATGCTTCGACTATTTTGATATAGGATATGGAAGAGTTATTCTTTTGTGCTGCTAGATAGGTTGAAAAGAGTAGTATTGAGAAAGCGGTATTTATTGTTTTGTTTGCCATTGGGATAAGATATTTTATATTGATTATACTATTAAAACATAAAGATAGAAAGACATTTTTTATATTTTACATTTTCTTAAATATAAATTTTATAAATCTTATTATCATATTAAATTAGATACAATTATTTAAAATCATCTATTTATACAGAATAAATGATGTTATAAAATTATTAAATTTTAATTTTGAGAGTAAGCATGTGTAATGAGGCAAATATCTAACTAGATTCTCGTATTTCATACCGTTAAATCACCCTTTTTCACACCGTGTTTTAACCCTATTCCTTCTCCTTCCCCCCTAAATCTATTTAATTATCCTTTTTATATCATTTCTAGAAAAATGTCCACTACAATTGAATACTCAAAACAGTTAATACACACCTAAAACTATCTAATCCAAAGTCTCCCTAACAACACTTAGAAATAGCAAAAACATCAAAGAGCTCTTACTTCTCCTTCATCTCCTGATGCAAGATCTTAAAGTCAAGGCCGCCAGCTCTAGTTTTAAGGTGATTGGCAAATACGATGGCAGTGCGGATACGAAGGTCGGAAGATTTTGGTTTACCTACGTAATAGATGATGTTGCGTTGTTTGCCGGGAGTAAGTTTACGGAAGAAGTGGGCAAAGTCTTTGTCTTCTGAGAGCAGGATTTCTAGTTCTTCGCAGAGGGGCATGCCAAACTCTGAGGTGTCTTCGGTGAGGGTTATGTCTAATTGTATGCCTTCGAGGAGCTTAAATTTTTTGACGGATTCTTTGTTAAACATGATGAAAAATCGGTCATCACCGCGTGGCATGATGGCACATGGCATTTGATGGTTGAGGATGGGAATATGGCAAATCAATCGGGTTATTTTGGCAGATTTATAAGCAAGTGCAATGTCTAAGGGCACAGGTAAATAGTAGCCCCAAATATTGCTATCTTCAAAATGAAGTAGATGGGTGGTAAAGGTAGATTGCATCTTGTAAGGATCTTATTTTGGGCGAAAGGTAAATATTATTATATAAACCAAATATATGATTATTGGAGTTTTTTAGGAAGTGAAGGGCATAAATGGCATAGATGGCATAGAGCATAGATGGCAGAGGGCATTAGTATAAGTGAGATAACAGATTTGAACTGATTTGAGAGGTTTCAAACAAATTTGGTGAACCATTAACCAATGGATAAAAAAATACATTGCTTTTTTAAATAATTCTCCTTTTTTTATCCTTATAATTGTACGGAGATTTGCTCATATACACAGGTGAGGACAATACAATATCATAAGTCAATAAGAATACAATGAGAAAGATAATAACTACTTTTTATTTGATAACACTGGTTTGCTCCATGATCAATGCCCAGAAAATTCAGCTAAAAACTCAGGATTGGAACATGGAAGTATCGGACAAAGGGCAAGTCATAGCAATGTTTGGCAACAATTCTGGCAATAACTATCTATCATCAGAAGCGCAGGCACCAATACTCCAAATCAGAGTTGGTGATCAGTGGTATATGCCTACAAAAGCAACATTTAAGTCGGGGACGATGTCGCTCCAATATCAAAATATTGGAATTTTGGCTCAACTAAAGGTAGTACAAAAGAAAACCCATATCTCCCTCGAATTGATCAAACTGTCAGATAAGGAAAAGGTCAATGCAGTAATTTGGGGTCCTTATCCTACCGTCATCAATAAAACGATTGGTGAAGTAGTAGGAATCGTGAGAGATGGAAATTTTGCTATTGGCCTACAGGCACTTAATCCAAAGACTGTTGGTGGTGTATTCCATACCTCAGAAGGTGCCAACAAAGAAAGCGGAGCAACAGCAATAGGATCAACAGCCACAGTACAGCCCTATGGTAGTAGCTTACAAGCGTTTAGCCTTAATCGGTCTAAGGATCGGATGCTTACGGTGTGGAGACGGCCTGAGATGCCAGTAAAAGCGATACCTAATGAAACAACTATTTGCTCAAAGATAGCTCTTTTTGGTTGTGAGGAGTCTGAAGTATTATCGAGGATTGGTGATATAGAGGTAGCAGAAGGGTTGCCACATGCGCTGATCGATGGGATTTGGTTTAAACAATCACCTGAGACAGGGAGGGCGTATTTAATTTCTGATTTTGACGAAAAGACAGTGGATACCATGCTCGCTTATACCCAACAAGCAGGTCTTGCTTCGCTTTATCATGAGGGGCCTTTCCAGTCATGGGGGCATTTTATCTTAGATTCTATAGCTTTTCCTAATGGAATAGCAGGCATGAAGACTTGTGTAGATAAAGCAAAGGCAAAAGGATTAAGAATAGGTGTTCACACTTTGAGTACTTTCATCAATACCAACGATCCTTATGTAACACCCGTACCGGATAAGCGATTGTCAGTGACGGGTTCATCTGAGTTGACAGATGTGGTGAGTGCTGAAGCTACAGAGATACCCGTAGCCTCTGATTTTTACTTCAAAAATATCGAGTCAAGTACTTTAAGAGCTGTGTTGATAGGAGATGAAATCATCCGTTTTAGGGAGGTGTCTAAAGATAAGCCTTACCGGTTATTGGATTGTCAGCGAGGCGTATTCGGCACTAAAGCTTCTGCTCACAGTAAGGGGTCGAAGGCTGGAATGTTGTTTGATTATCCATACAACACGCTCTTTCCAAATTTTGAAATGTTAGAAGAAATAGCAGGCAACTTGGGGCGCTTTTTTACTGAAACGGGAGTCTCGCATATGGATTTTGATGGGCATGAAGGTTGCTTAGCTTCGGGGGAAGGTGATTATGGTATGCAGGTCTTTGCTGACAAAGTGATCAAGGATACAAAACATACTTTGGTCAATGGTACAAGCCGGTCTTATCACTATTATTGGCACCTATGTCATTATTGGAATTGGGGAGAGCCGTGGTATGGCGGATTTAGAGAGTCACAAGGTGATTATCGACTGGAAAATCAACCTTTTTTGGAGCGCAATTACATGCCTAATATGTTGGGTTGGTTTTTGCTCTCTGCCTCAACAACAATAGAAGATATAGAATGGATGATGGCTCGAGCTGCTGGATACAATGCAGGGTTTGCCCTAGTAGCTCGGTACAAAAGCTTGCAAAAAAATCCAAATACTGCTCAATTACTTGCTTTGGTTAAACTCTGGCAAGAAGCTTATAGATCAAAAATTTTCTCAACTGACCAAATAGCCCGATTAAAAAATCCAGAAAATGATTTTCGATTAGAAAAACATAACGCTTCGTGGAAGTTGTACCAATTTAAGAAGTATAAATTTGAGCATCAGCCAAAAGTATTACAGCCCGGTGAACCCACTTTTTCAAAATGGGAATTTACAAACGAGGAGGCAGATCAAGACCTCAACTTTACATTGACTATGATGGGCAAAGAAGGAAAAGTGATCAATCCATGGATCGAATTGGATGGCTATTTTCTTGTAGAATTAAAAGGTGAATATGACGCAGGTACCTCTATTGCATGCGATGGCAAAAGCGCAAAATTATACAACAAAAAAGGCGAATATGTGAAAGACATCATAATAAATCAAACCATCCCGATGTTAAAAAAAGGCAAACACACTTTGAAGTTTGATTGTAAAATGTCAGATGAATCAGATTTACAAATACGATGTATTGTCAAACTCAAGGGAGGTGCTGAAGAAATTAAGAAATAGGTACATCTAATCTTTCTTAACTAACCTCCCCAATCGCTCATCTAAGATTTTTTCATAACCCATTTTCAAATCATCATCCAAAAAACTGTTGTATAATACCTCTTTCATCTCTAGTTGGCAGTAGTAAAAATTTTCAACCGTCGTGTCTAATACTTTTTGTGAAAGTTGGCTATTTTGGTATGCCGCTAAGAAGTCATTATATCTGAGTTTGGATTTCTTAGCATTGAGGGTGAGTGCCAATTCTTCTTGATCTTGAGGATTTAAAAGCTTTGTATTAAGCAAATCATAGGCAGGAGAAAGGGTATAAGTACCTTGCTCGGATGTTTCAAGTAAAGAAAAATTTTTCAAATGCATATCGGCATTCCCTGTCAAGAAGCTAAAAAGTACGTATTCATAAAAATTGGTCACATCAAGCATAGGCGTAGCGGAGTACTTCATGAGCAACTTGGCCACCTGTTCATGACTACCTTTATATTTGTCTTCGGTCATACGACCAGATAATTGACACATATCTTCCATGTGACGTTTTTCTTTTTTGACACGATCCACACGCTTAGTGAGATAACAAAAGCTCCCATCTTTGAGATAAAACAAAGTATGTGGCACCGTACGTAGTCCACAAACTTCAGCCATATGCATCGTGCAATCTTCTAATTCTGGAAGAGCGCGATAATGCTCCGATTGGGGCTTCAATATATAGTCGCCATAGAGTCCTACTATTGTCAATTTTTTTACTCTATTTTCTTCGCTTTTACGGTACCAACTCAGGCTGATTTTTGGCTGTACACCTGTTACCCCCTGACTCGTAGCTACTATTTTTTGAGCTAAAGCGTACATATCTTCTTTGTCATAGTCAAAACTAGGTTCGTAAGCTTGGCCAAAAAATCTTTTGGTACAAGCAGCGTGATACTTGCCCTGTCCTAGCGGCTTGTAACAATATAAGCATTTTTTAGCACTATACGTGGATTGTTGCATAGGTTCGCTGGCGAATGAAGTATTTTCATCAACAAGAAGATGATAAGCAGGATTTTTATTTTTATAGTTTTTCATTGTTGTAAAAATTGTGATTATGGAAAAATTGACAGTTGGTAAAATCGCCTTTCTAAAGAATACTAGCTTCTCCCTTGACAGAAACGGCTCCAATACAATCTTCGCAACATGCAAGCAATAAACCAAAACGATCTTTTGCCTGTATTTTCCAATTTTTTTGAGCGATATCTAATAGCCAACCTTCTGGTATTAAGCCATCAAAAAAAGGAAAGAGCGTATTGCTTTTATAACTTTGCACTCGTAATGGAAGGGTCTTACTGATTGGGTAAGGACTTTGCATATTTACATAGTTGGCATCGTATGTAAATTCATAACCAATATCCGTTTCTAGTAATGTGCCCACAAATCTATTGTGTAAAAAAATCTTCGCTGCTCTATTCATCATCCAATAATTTGATAGTGACAGGACCTAATGCTGCCCCAAAAAGTATTAATACATCATTTACCTTATCCATCCTAAGGGTCGACTTGCCTTGTTCAAGATCTCTAACAAATCGCAATCCAACTCCCGCTTTTTCTGCTAACTCTACTTGTGTGATTTTAGCTAATTTTCTTTTGCTTTTCACAAAGCTAGAAAGTAATTTTCCAGTCATTTTATACCCTTTTAGATACAAATATACATATTTCTAATGAAAATATACCCGATATCGTATTATTTTAACATTTTTTTACTTATTTAGACCTTAAAGGGTATAAATTTACGTTTTGTATTATGAAATTAAAGGGGAGTTCTAAAATCTCATTTTCGTCGTGAAAAAAATACGAAAAAGCCAAGAACAAGGCAAAAGTTGAAAAGTACCGCAGGTGTAGCCAGAGCTACATCGAGGACACTTTTTAACTTTTACCGCAGTAATTGGGTTTTGCAGTTTTTTGTAATAGAAATAGAGTTTTTAGAACTCCCCTAAAGTAAAATTAGAGGTATTCTGCCACTGTGTTTGCTTCAAACCAAGCTATGCATTGTTCAAGAGTACAGTTACCTGAGGCAACATCGATGGTGAAGTTGTAGATTTCATCATTACTTAAATTTGAATTTAAGTTTTTACCGTTTATCCTTAAAAATAATATGGCTGCCTCAAGGCCTGTCCTTTTATTGCCATCACTGTATATATGATTTGCGATAATAGAATACATGTAAACTGCAGCTTTTTGACTAATTGAAGGGTAAATTGGCTCTCCAAACAAAAAACTACTTACTACTTCAAGTATATAATCTAGATTTTCTTCATGTAGATAATTATTTGGTGCCAAAAAGTTACCCCCATGGGAAATTATAGTTTCATAATTTACTTTATTAATTATGACTTTTGTTAAGTATTTCATGCCAGTTTTCTAAAAACTTCCTCGTATCTTTTGAAATCTTGACTTATTATTTTTTCAATATATTCCATGGATATAGTTTCGTTGTCATTTGGTGTAACCTTTTCTATGGCTTGTCTTAATTCTTTGTTGTGTTCCAAAATATCCTTTACAATTTTGTATTGGTCGATTTTGCTTAACTTCGTTACATCAATTTGATTTGTCATAATACAATTTTTTAAACATAACATTTCTTAATTAAATTGGGTTCCTGAAGCTTTTTATTTTTTTGTAAACACCCATACTTTATTGCTTAATAAATTTGGAGAAAAAGGAAATTCACCACTTATTTTTCAATTACAAAAAGAATTTCTATTTTGCATCAAATATAATATTCCCAGAGTAAGCTTATTACTTAATCTGATGTAAACAAATAAACTAAATCAAATTGTTATGGTAAGAATCATCACTTTCATCTGTTTTTTTTTAATTGGCAATCTAGTTACAGCGCAAAAGAAAAAAGCAACATCGGTCAAAACTCCAATTGTGGCAGCAGTGCCAGTAGCACCAATAGACGCAGATTTGTACAAAGGCTTAAAATGGAGGAATATTGGGCCATTTAGAGGGGGTAGATCGAATGCGGTATCTGGAGTGCTAGGTAATACGATGTTATATTATACGGGATATACAGGTGGTGGCCTTTGGAAAACTATTGATGGGGGGCTCAATTGGGAGAATATATCGGATGGCTTTTTTAATACAAGTAGTATCGGAGATATAGCGGTAAGTGAGTCCAATCCTAGCATTATATACGTAGGTACGGGTGAGCACGCGATAAGAGGTGTGATGACGACTTATGGCGATGGTGTGTATAAATCTACCGATGCTGGCAAAACTTGGAAAAATGTGGGTTTGGAAAAAACGCGTCATATTTCTGATGTGATCGTCCACCCAACTAATCCTGACATCGTCTATGTGGCATCACAAGGGCCTGCACATGGTGCGAGTGAGGATAGAGGTATTTATAAAAGTGTAGATGGTGGAGCTAATTGGAAAAAGGTTTTGTTTGTAAATGATGACTCGGGAGCATCTTCGCTAAGTATGGATAGTAGCAATCCTTTGATTTTATATGCTGCAACTTGGGAGCATAGAAGATTGCCTTGGCAAGTAAGAAGTGGAGGTAAGGGTTGTGGGATTTGGAAGTCTAACGATGGAGGCGAAACATGGCAGCCTATCAATGAAGGTCTTCCAGTTATAAAAGGAAAGATAGGTGTTTCGGTTTCCAAAGCCAATCCTGATAGGGTTTACGCTATTGTGGAGGCAGAAAAATCAGTTGCCGGTTTGTATAGATCTGATAATGCTGGCAAGTCATGGCAATTAATGTCTAACAATCAATTGATTACTGCAAGATCTTGGTATTATATGGAGGTTTTTGCTGATCCCGTACAAGCAGATATAGTTTACGTGTTGAATGCACCGATGACAAAGTCAATTGACGGGGGAAAAACATTTAGTGTGGTGGGTGTTGGACATGGTGACACCCATGATTTATGGATTAATCCTAAGAATAATAAAAATATGATTCTGGGTGATGATGGAGGTGGAGAGATAACCTACAATGGTGGTATAACATGGTCAACACTTAATAATCAACCAACTTCTCAATTTTATAGAGTCAATGTAGATCAGCAATTTCCTTATAAAGTATATGGTGGACAACAGGATAACACTTCCGTTATCATATCAAGTAGAAACAATGGTATTGGTCTGACGGACAAGGATTGGTTCATTGGTCCTGGCTGTGAAAGTGCTTTTATGGCTTTTGATCCAAAGAATCCAAAACTAGTCTATGGAGGCTGCTACCAAGGAGGCATAAGTGTCTTAAATATGGATAACGGACATACTAAAGAAATCACCCAATATCCAGCTAATATTTTGGCTTTACAACCTAAAAATATGAAGTATCGGTACAATTGGAATGCTCCGATTATTGCTTCTCCTCACAATTACAGTACGATCTATCATGGTGCTCAAGTATTGTTTAAAACAGAAGATGAAGGGCTAACTTGGGTATCCATAAGTCCTGATTTGACTCGAAATGATACATTAAAACAAGGATTAGGTGGTGCCCCAATTACCAACGAAGGGGCTGGGGGCGAAAATTATAACACGCTAAGTTATGTGATAGAATCAACACTTGAGCAAGGTGTGATTTACACAGGTAGTGATTGCGGCTTGGTATATATTACAAAAAATGGAGGAAAAAACTGGGAAAACATTACACCATCTGGATTAGAAGAATGTTTGATCAGCAGTATTGAAGTTTCTCCACATGACAAAGCGACGGCCTATGTTTCTGCTACAAGATATAAGTTCAATGATTTTGCAAGTATGAGTTTTAAAACAACAGACTATGGTAAAACATGGACAAAAATTAATAATGGTGTCAGAAAAGATGACTTCATAAGGGTAATAAGGGAAGATAAAACTCAAAAAGATTTATTATATGGAGGTGCAGAAAGAGGATTTTACCTTTCGAGTGATGGAGGTAATAATTGGCAATTATTTCAATTGAATCTACCTGTGGTACCTATCACGGATATCGCAATTGCAGACAATGATCTTGTAGTATCAACAGCAGGTAGGTCTTTTTGGATTTTGGATGATATTAGTGCTTTGCAACAAACAAAAGGTAAAATTGAAAATTTTGCAGTACTTTCACCAAAACCTACCTACAAGTTTGAATCCAATGCTCCGTCATGGATGAGCATTCCACCGGGTACGGGTAAAAATCCAGCTGCTGGAGTTTTATTGGATTATATTCTACCAGAAAAAGCGGATTCGAGCGAAGTGGTTTTGCAGATATTGGATATGAATGATGGGGTAATTAGAAGCTATTCGAGCATCAAAAATCCAAACTTTAAGCCGTTTCCAGGTGGTCCACCTCCTCCCGTTGTTATACCTGCTGAAAAGGGATTGAATAGATTTGCATGGGACTTTAGGAGTGAGACTTTGCCAGAAATACCCAATGCCTTTGTATATGGAGATTATAATGGTCATCGCCTAGCTCCAGGTAATTATAAAACGCGAATACAGTATAAAGGCCAAACTTCTGAAGCTTCTTTTGTAGTAAAGAATGATCCAAATCTAAAGAATATTACTCCAAATCAATGGGCAGAACAACAATTATTTATGCGTGAGGTGGAAGGTAAAATCAAAGAAATCCACAATCACGTAAATGATATTCGCAAGGTCAAAAAACAAATTGAACAATACAATGAGCTCTATAAAAATAGACCCGAATACAAAGTAATGCTGGATACGGGAATGTATTTAGTCAAAAAAATCACAGAATGGGAGAGTTCAATGGTTCAAACAAAACAAGCTAATTTTCAGGATGTGATTAACTTCCCAAGTATGCTCAATGCGCAATATTTCGAACTTAAGGGGTTTGCAGATCAACACGATCCAAGAGTACCACAAGCTGCAAAATTGAGGCTTGCAGATGTCAATAAGGAATGGGCGTCTTATCAAGATTTTATTCAAAAGAGCATTGGTAAGGATATTAATGACTACAATGAATTATATAAAAAGAGCAATGTACCTGCTTTAATAACTAATGAAAGAGTAAATAAACCTTAATTTAAAGAAAATAAATGTAAAACATAATCTAAGTTATGGTAAAAATATACTGGTTTGTTGGTATTTTATTTTGTATCAACACAGGTTGTAAGACTCAAAGAGTACCAACTGAAACTTATCTCAGTATCGTAGATAGTTTGCATGCAGCTCAGATTATAATAGTTGAAGATAAGGATATTTATTTTGAGAAATTGCAAACCTTAGAGTTATCGATTCAGATGAAAAACGAACTTGGATTCTCAAACAGAAACCAAGCGGTTGATAGTCTCAAACGTTATTTGCAGACTCAAGTGAATGACTTTTCTAAGGAAGATAAAATCTTTATTGATAGTGTATTTACTACAGCTAAGACCATGATTAAAGCGCTGTATCCTAGTATTATGCCTGACACTATTCAGTTAATAATGATCAAACCGGGTTTCTTTGGTGAAGGAGTATATTTCACACGCGGCAAAACCATCTTTTTCCCTAAAGGTGTTTTTGAGGCGAAAAATTTCCAAAAAGAATTAACTACGATGGTCCATGAAATATGGCACGTGATATCAAGGTTAAATCCTGACTTACGAAATAAGACGTATCCATTAATTGGCTTTGAGAGACATGGTAAAAAGCTGACCATGCCTGTAAACTTAGAAAAGCGCCTCATCATCAATCCAGATGCATCCTTCAATGATTTTGCTATAGACTTAAATGGCACATTGGCTATCCCTTTGTTGACCAGTAAGTTTTCTAAATACACAAAAGATAATCCCAATTTCTTTGACTATATTGACTTCAATCTTTATCAGATAAATAAAGATAATTCGGTAGGGACAAAGGGCATCTTGGATGAGCGTACCGATGTATTTTTTCAGAAGATTAAGGATAACACCAGCTACATTATACATCCTGAGGAGATTATCGCTGAAAATTTTCAATTGTTAGTATTTGCAAATTATGAAGGTAAATATGACAAGTTTAGTACTGAGGGGAAGGAATTGATTATGAGGTTGAAGGAGGTGTTGAAAGAGTGATAACCGTATTCCATTGAAAATCAATTGTGTTTTAGTTTAAAATACAAAAATATTTATCAAATTCAAGATATAGTTATAGCCAAATCTATATCTTGATTTGGCTATAACTATATTAAAAATACCACTTATAGCCAAATTGAGATAATTTGAAAATAAGATAATTTGAATATTGAGTCTCCTACAGAAACTCGTTTTCTGTTAATTTGCGAGATTATGATAATTTTAATTTATTGAATATTAATTATTTACAATTATTAAAATTTGTGAATTTGTAACTTTTATACTTTCGAGATGGACTCAATATTCGTTCATTTGAACATCGGATCATTTGAACATTAGATCATTTGTAAATTGCCTAATATTCCCAATTTCAATTTATTGATTATCTTGCACCCGCTTCAGGAAAAATTGTGTAAAGTATGACTAAAATAGTAAGTTGGAATGTCAACGGAATAAGGGCCGTAGCTGGTAAAAACCTTCATCAGTTCATTGAGAATGTCAATGCCGACATCCTATGTTTTCAAGAAACTAAGGCAACCGAAGAACAGGTTGTGGAGGTATTAGGCGCACAGCCCAAATACCATATATTTGCTAATTCCGCTACTAAAAAAGGGTACTCTGGAGTCGCAATTGCAAGTAAGAAAATACCTCTTAATATCACCAACGGTATAGGTTGGGAAGAGCACGATGATGAAGGTAGGATCATTACGGCAGAGTTTGAAGATTTTTATTTGGTCAATGGATATATACCAAACTCAGGGGAAGGTCTAAAAAGATTAGCATACCGCTCTACATGGGATGAAGCCTTTTTACATTACATCAATAGTCTGAGAGCTACTGGAAAAGGTGTAATCATCACGGGTGACTTTAACGTGGCACACCAACCCATAGATTTGGCTCGCCCAAAAGAAAATTATAATAAGACATCAGGATACACACAAGTGGAGATAGATGGTATGACGGCATTTATAAATTCTGGACTAATCGATTCTTACCGTGCAGTGAATGGTTCAAAAATTCAATACTCATTTTGGAGTGTAAGATTTGGTGCAAGGGCTAAAAACTTAGGATGGAGACTTGATTATTTTTTGATTTCTCCAGATTTAGAAGCAAGATTGAAAAATTCTGAAATTCTTGATCAAATATTAGGATCGGATCATTGTCCAATTATCCTAACCCTCTCATAATTTGAATAACTCCTTATGATAAAAAATATACGGCTGCCTCATCCTGTTATTATGTTATTTTCCATAATGATTTTGGCGGTTTTGTTAAGCTATGTCATTCCTTCGGGGAGTTATGATCGGATCGAAGTAGACGGTAAGATGACTGTGGTAGCCAATTCTTATAAACTTACCGATCAGAAACCACTAGGTATTGGAGATTTTTTCATGGCTTTTCCTATGGGATTCAAGACTGCGATTGATATAATTTTTATAATCATTGCAAGTGGTATCATGTTTGGGCTTCTGAAAGCGGCAGGTACTTTAGAAACCGCTATAGCCATATTCGTCAGAAAATTAGGAAAGGACAATCCTAAATCGGTGGTATTTATAGCAACCTTTTTATTTGGTATGATGGGCGTATTTATTGGTTATGAGAATAATATCGCTTTGGTGCCAATTGCTGCGATGTTGAGTTTGGCTATTGGCGGAGATTTGATTTTGGCAACAGGCATAGCGGTTGGAGGCATAACAGTTGGTTTTGGTTTTTCTCCATTTAATCCGTACACCATCGGTACAGCACACCGAATAGCTAATCTTCCTTTATTTTCCGGAGCCGAATTAAGAAGTGTCTTATGCTTTTTTGGATTACTTATTTTGGCATTGTATAACGTACGGTACTATAAAAAGATTATCAATGAGCCCTCAATAGGACTTGGTCAAGGTCTTGATCATTCTTCATTTAAAGCAAAAAGACCACTAGAAGAATATACTTTTAAAAATAGAGATTGTCTTCTATTACTGCTATTCGTAGCTATGATAGGATTGATGCTTTATGGAGTGTTTAATTATCATTGGTTTTTGAATGAATTGTCTGCTGTGTTTTGTGGTTTTGCCGTAATCATTGCATTCTTAATTTATGACAAAAAAGTAGAAATAGGAAAAATTGTATTAGAGTCTGTTGCAGAGGTTGCTCCAGGGGCTTTTATGGTTGGTTTGGCAGCTGCGATAAAAGTAATTTTAGAAAAAGGTGCGATCAATGATACCATAGCCTATCAACTGTCTGAATTACTTGTAAAATTGCCGACTCATTTTTCAGCAGTGGGTATGTTGTTTGTACAATCGATCATAAATTTTATAATTCCTTCTGGTAGTGGGCAGGCTTTAGCTACTTTACCCATTTTATTTCCCGTCGGAGATGTCTTGGGATTGACAAAACAAACGGTAACACTTGCTTTCCAATGCGGTGATGGAATATCAAACCTTATCAATCCAGCATTTGGTGGTATTATTGCAATGACAGCATTGTGTGGTGTCCCTTTTGATCGATGGTTGAAATTTATTTTTCCTTTATTTGTCATGATTCTTGCGTTAGGAGTCCTATTTGTATTTATATCAGTAATCATTAATTATGGTCCAGCATAAACATCCTCTTTTAGACAAAACGATCCAAATACTTTCAGACCTTGTTGCTTTCGACGGCCTAGGCGGTGAAAGTAATCTGCCTATTTTAGGCTATATCAAAAAATATCTTGACGAACAAGATGTACCCTACACCCTTATACCCAACGCTGAAGGCAATAAAGCATCTCTTCATGCGAGGATAGGCCCAGCTGCAGATGGTGGCTTGGTTTTGTCGGGCCATATGGATGTAGTACCTGTAAAAGGTCAAGATTGGCATACTGATCCGTTTGTTTTGACAGAAAAAGAAGGGTTACTCTATGCCAGGGGTAGTTGTGATATGAAGGGATTTTTGGCTTGTTGTCTGGCCATGGTGCCTTTTTTTAAAGAAAAAGATCTACAAACACCTATATATTTAGCCTTCTCGTACGATGAAGAGGTAGGATGCCTTGCTGGAGAAGAATTGGCTTATGCGATCATGACTTCTTATGTAGAAAAGCCCAAATATGCCATCATCGGTGAACCAAGTATGATGCAGCCTATTGTAGGGCACAAGGGGATAATTATTTACAAAACTACGGTTCATGGATCTGCAGGGCATAGCTCTAGAATCAAGCAAGAGGTAAGTGCCATACACACCGCAGCCAAATTGATCTTGTGGTTAGAAGAAAAGATGATGAGTCTGACGGAGACTGATGATCGATTTGTACCTAATCACACGTCTATCCATGTTGGCATGGTCAATGGCGGAATAGCTCCAAATGTCATCGCTGATAAGTGTACCTTCTTTTGGGATGTACGTCAGATACCAGAGACCAATCTCGAAGCCCTCTTAAATGAATATTTTGATTATGCAAAGAAACTAGAAGCAGAATTAAGAACCAAATTTGCCGGTACTGCCATCGTACACGAGATGGACCACCCTAATGTAACACCACTTGACACTGCCGCTGATGCACCGATTATTGCTTTATTATCGCAAATTAATGAAAGACAAGACCTTGGTACAGTGGCTTATGCAGCAGAAGCGGGCCAATTTTCAGAAGCTGGTTTTTCTACCATTATCTGTGGGCCCGGAGACATAGCGCAGGCACATAGGGCTAATGAGTTTGTGAGTGTGGAGCAGTTGAATAATTGTGTGGTGATGTTGGATAAATTGGGAGAATTGTTTGAAAAACAATAAAGTTGTTAGATTTCTAGCATTTATTAAAGTAAAAGACTGAAATTTAATAAAAACTCACTTTCTTTAGATCCAAATTCAATCGAATAATCAATGGAATCAAATCTGCTAATAGCTGTACTTTCAAGTATTACCTTAATTTTAGTCCTCATTATCCGTTTTAAAATACCTGCATTTATAGCCCTACTGATTGCAAGTATTTCTGCTGGATTAATCGCCGGAATGGATCCTGTAAGTTTGATGACTACCATCAAAGATGGGATGGGTAAGTCGCTAGGATTTATTGCCACTGTTGTAGGATTGGGTGCTATTTTCGGTGGTATATTGGAGCATACGGGTGGAGCGAAGACGTTAGCTAAATGGCTTTTAAATTTATTGGGTGATAAAAATACGTCAAGTGCTATGATGATCACAGGATTATTGGTAGCTGTACCCGTATTTTTTGATGTGGGCATCATTATTTTGTATCCTGTAATTGCTGCTCTTCAAAGACAGACGGGTAAATCTTTAATTTATTATGCAGTACCATTGATTGGAGGCTTGGCAGTTGGTCATGCGTTTATTCCTCCTACGCCTGGTCCTTTAGCTATAGCTGAAATTTTGAATATACCACTTGGTAATATGATCATTTGGGGCTTTATAGTGGGTATTCCTTGTGCAATTTTAGGAGGAATGGTCTATGGCAAATACTTAGGTGGTAAATTATTTATTGAAGCAAAGTCATCAGTATCTTCCATCGAAGAAATAGAAAATTATAAAAAACCAGGTATAAATTTGGTATTGCCTATTTTACTTTTCCCTGTTTTGTTGATCGTATTTTCTACCGTAATTGACTCGGGTATGATAACTTTTGAAAATGCTAAAACGAAGTCGATCTTAAGCATGTTGACCCATCCATTTTCTGCCTTGCTTTTAGCAAATTTGATAGCCTGGTATGTATTGGGTATCAAAAGAGGTATGACGAAAGAAGTATTAGCAGATATATCGACCAAATCATTTTACCCAATTGGTGTAATCATATTGGTAACAGGAGCCGGAGGAGTCTTTAAAGAAGTGTTGATCAGCACAGGTATTGGTGATGCTATTGCCACCTCAATGCAAGCAGCAGGAATAGGTATTATTGCTTTTGCGTTTATCACTGCGATGCTGGTTAGAATATTACAAGGTTCAGCTACGGTAGCTATGATTACTGCGGGAGGCCTTGTTGCACCATTATTGGTCCATTATACTTTATCCTCCTCGCAATTAGCATTGGTAGGTGTCGCAGTTGCTTCAGGAGCAACTTCATTTTCACATCTCAATGATAGTGGTTTTTGGATGGTTAAGGAGGTGTTCGGACTTACGGAACCTCAGGCGATAAGAACATGGACGGTAGCATCTACGATTATTGGGTTTGTGGGGTTTGGGATTTGTTTGATGTTGTTTTATATTTTGTAAAACATCCTATTAATTTAATCGAACATCTAAACCTTAACTCAAGCGTTGGTTATAATTTTTTTTAAGTTAGCTAAATCTGATTCACAAGAGTCTTTTGATATAAAAGAAGGAGTATTTCAATGGACTTAAATTTTGATTTATTGAGATATAAAGATTGATATTTAAATATAAATCTGACTTCCAAAAAAAAATGATGTATATTTGGAGTAAATAACTTTAAAAATGAACAAATTTACCAAATTACTAAGTCTTGCTTTAATTCTATTTCATTTAACTTGCCGAGTAGGCAAGGGCATCTCAGCCCAAGCCTCTCACAGAACCGTACTTGAAAGTCTCCCTTCATACGGCTCTTGTTATTCAGTATTTAAACTTTAGCAGAGTAATATTTCCAATG
>JALHLK010000029.1 GCA_022844565.1 Saprospiraceae bacterium | reverse complement strand
AGGGCTCTTTAGAATAAAGGTGCTTTTGCATCCTTTGCATTAATTCTTCTGTTTCAATTTTTGTTCTTTCTTCTTTCATTTTACAAAGATATGTAGACACACTTTATTGAACAATCTCTCGGATTTACCTTTATGGTTTAAAATTTTTATAAAACCGTAAAAAAGTAAAATGAGAAAAATAATATTTTCATTTGGATTTGTATTATTATACTTATTCAATAATGCTCAATCATTAACTCCTGGAGATTTGATGTGTGTAGGTCTAAATACTGATGGAGACGATGACATGGCCTATGTAGCATTAGCTCCTATTCCTGCCAACTCTACCGTATATCTTAGAGATGATGAATGGAATGGTACGTCTTTTAATACAGGCGAAAGTATCACAACATGGAATACCGGAACTGCAATAATCCCAATCGGAACAATCATAAGTTTTCAAAAATTCAACTCAAATACCCCTATCGTCAATTTTGGGTCTGCTACTTCAACAGGCAATACTGGCCTAGCGGCTGGGGGTGAAGCGGTATATGTTTATTTGGGAACAAATGAAAACACTCCTACCCTCTTTATAAATGTTGTAATGACTAACACACCTGCTGCATTATCAGCTTCATTAGATAGCACAAAATTAGTTGCGGGTACCACGGGGCAAGTTCTATTGCCTGCTAATTTAGACATTGCAGCTTACAAAGGAAATAGAAGTGCATCCGACAAATCTGCAATTATCACTTTGCTAAATCAAGTGTCAACCAATTGGGATTCTCAAGACGGTACAGGAGATCAACACATGGATGGAGTTGTTCCTGATATACCGTTCTCAACAATTCCTTTTACTATTGGTGGTAATGATGTCTTAGCTCCTACTGTCAATAGTCTTCAAATACCAAGCCAAACCACGTTGATTTTGACCTTTTCTGAATCCGTGACGCGTGCTTCGGCAACAAATCTAGTCAATTATATATTTTCTCCAGCTATAAGTATAAGTAACTTGGTCTTTGATAGTCTTACAAAGACAACAACATTGACCGTACCTGCTTTGGAGGTGGGCAAAAAGTATCGTTTATCAGGTAATGGTTTTATTGATTTAGCAAACAATACTCAAACGGAAGCATCCGTTTTCGATAATCTATATTACAATAATTACGCTGGTGGCAACCTTTTGATTTCAGAATTGATGTACAATATTGGAACGGGTGGAGATTCGCTAGAATTTGTAGAAGTTTACAATAGAGGAACAAGTGCAATTGCTCTTGGAGGATTAAAATTTACTGCTGGTATTGGTGGTGTATTTCCTGAGTTTTCTTTGGCAGCTTCACAAGCCGCGACTATAAGTTCGGACTCGGTTGCTTTTAGAAGATTTTATGGAGTGAGTGCTATCGGGAGATGGACTTCTGATTTTTTAAGTAATGGAGGTGAGAAAATAGAGATACAAAATACACTAAACGCTGTAGTTGATTCATTGACTTACGACGATGCTGCACCTTGGCCACTTGAACCAGACGGTCTTGGACCTTCTTTAGAAATTATCAATCCAGCAAATGACAATGGTGTAGCAAGTAATTGGAGGGCCTCTACTTCAAGCCTTGGAAAGACATTTAATAATATAAACATCTCAGCGTCACCAAATAGACTTCCTGTACAAGCGGCAATTCCTACAATGCAGTTTGCAGTTAGGTCTATTTTAGTTTCAGAAAGTGCTGCTAATATTTCCATCAACGCTACAATCAACAACCCTAACGGCCAGCCTACAACTGTTAAAGTATTGCAAGCAAATGGGTCTGCATTGTTGAGTAGTGATTTACAAAATTCAGGAGAGTTTCAACTTACTTTTACTGGTGACACGAGCGCATCTGCAAGAACGGTGACTTTCAATGTACTTCGCCCAAACAACGATGCGATAGAAGAATCGGATGAATATTTTTCAATTATTTTAAGAAATCCTACAAATGGGGCAATAGGTAGAGATTCTGTAGCAATTGTTTTCCTTCAAGATGATGATAGAAAAACACCTGCAAGAACCAATGAATTAGAATTAAAATTGTTAAATAGTTACGTCAACAAACCTGCAGTAGGTGCAAATTCAGCTGAAATTGTAGCCTACGAAAAAACCTCAAAACGTCTTTTTATTGCCAACTCTCTTGCTAATCGTTTAGACATTGTAGATTTTGCAAATCCTGCTTCACCAAAAGCGATACGCTCCGTAGATATTCGTTCTTTAGGAGGCATAAATTCAGTGACATGTCAAAATGGTATAATTGCCGCAGGTTTTGAAGATTCGATCAAATCATCAAACGGTAGGGTTGCATTTTTTGATACGGCCGGCACAGTATTAAAAACTTTGACGGTTGGTGTATTACCCGATATGGTAGCCATCTCACCGGATGGTAAAACGGTAGCTACAGCAAATGAAGCAGAGCCAACAAACAATTACGCAGAAGACCCTGAGGGTTCTGTTAGTTTAATTGACATTTCTAAAGGCATTTTAAATACTACTCAATCTGATGTAAAAACCATAAACCTTAGAAGTTTAAATCCATTAAAAACGAGTTTGAGAGCGGCTGGTGTTCGTATTTTTGGATCTGGACCAAGAATAGATACGGTCACAGTTGCCCAAGATTTAGAACCCGAATATATAGCCTTTTCACCAGATTCTAAATTTGCCTATGTGTCTATGCAAGAAAACAATGCCATGGTAGTCATCGATATAACGACCAAAGAAATTGCACTAAATGGTACAAATCCATTAGTATACCCGCTTGGTTTTAAAGATGCGACCTTGCCGGGTAATGGTTTTGATGCAACCGATCGACATAACTTTGTGGCATTGAGCAATTGGCCAGTAAAAATGGCATATGCCCCTGATGCAATGTCAAGTTTTCAAATTGGTGGTAAGAATTATCTAATAACGGCAAATGAAGGAGATTTTAGAGATTGGGGTAATGTGGTAGAAGAGACAACCGTAACCAATATCAGATTAGATCCTACAAAATTTCCAGATTCTACACTTTTGAGGAGGGATGATGCATTGGGAAGATTGGTCATTTCAGGATTCACAGGTGATACTGATCGTGATGGAGACTTTGATGAATTACATTTGATAGGTTCAAGGTCTTTCTCGATCTGGAATGCTGCTGATGGTAAACTCGTTTGGGATTCTGGGGATTGGTTAGAGCGAATTACAAAAGATTCTGTATATTTCAATGCTAATAACAGCAGTCCAACTATAGCACGCAAAAATAGATCTGACAACAAAGGACCCGAACCAGAAGGTGTTGCTATTGCTATCATAAATGGTAAAACTTTTGCTTTTGTCGCTTTAGAGCGTACTGGAGGCGTTGCCGTTTTTAATGTGTCAAATCCAGAAAGCCCTACTTTTACCACATACGTCAATAATAGAAAAGGGCTAGCAACAGATGACTTAGGTGCTGAAGGTATCATTTCAATAACAGCAAACGAAAGTCCAAACAGTAAAAATTTGATATTGGTAGCCAATGAAATTTCTAGTACAGTATCCATATTTGAAGTGATAGCTAATATCGCCTCAAGTGTAGAATTAATCGAAGATCGTGATTATGCCGTTTACCCCAATCCTTCTAATGTATCAGAAGTTTACTTTAGTCGAGAATTGACTGGAAGGGTGTACAACATGTCAGGCCAATCAATTACTACTTTTGAAAACAAATCTTCTATCGATGTATCGAGATACAATAATGGAATCTATTTTGTAGTAGCAGAAGGATTTGTTACTAAAAAATTATTAATACAAAAATAAGTAGAAAAAATAAGACATTTTGATTTGAATGATAAAGGGGGCGTTTTTCCTAAAATGCCCTTTTTATTTTTGTTTTTGACTAAACCTTCTCATGTTTTTATTGCCACCTGCGCTATTTCCACCACTAGTTTTGCCAAAACCTTGGTTATTCCCCATGAAGTTTTTAGGTCTTGGAGGTCTTACTTCTTTTTTGACAACTTCAAAGAATGTCATTGGAAAAGGGTGGTCTTTAACAACTGGAATGGATTGCTTCGTCAATTTTTCTATGTCTTTGAGGTAAGCTTTTTCTTCAAAATCACAAAAAGATATTGCTTGACCATCTTTGCCAGCTCTACCTGTTCTACCAATACGGTGAACATATGTTTCCGACACATTTGGCAAATCGTAATTGATGACTAATTCCATACCTTCTACATCAATACCACGTGCTGCTATATCTGTGGCCACCAAAACTCTAATCACTTTGTTTTTAAAGTTTGATAAGGCTCTTTGGCGATTATTTTGCGCTTTGTTGCCATGAATAGCATCTGATTTTATACCATGAGATGCGATAAATTTTACGATTTTATCACAACCGTGCTTTGTTCTACAAAATACTAATACGGTCTCGGCCTTTGACTCTCCTAATAGACTGACCAACAAGGCATTTTTATTATTTTTATCTACAAAATAGATGGATTGCGAAATTTTTTCGGCAGTAGATGAAACTGGAGTAACTTCAACAAGTACAGGATTTTGCAATATTGTACCTGCGAGTTCTAAAATTTCAGGAGCCATCGTGGCAGAAAAGAATAAATTTTGACGTTTGACTGGTAATAATTTTATCACTCTTTTGACATCATTTACAAAGCCCATGTCTAGCATTCTATCGGCTTCATCTAGTACAAAAAATTCAATAGCGTCTAAAGCAACATATCCTTGTCCAATTAGATCAAGTAACCTTCCTGGTGTCGCTACTAAGATATCAATGCCTCTGCCCAGTTCATTGGTCTGTTTTGATTGATTTACCCCCCCAAAGATGACGGCACTTCTTAAGCTTAGATTTTTGCCATAGGTTTTTAAGCTGTCTTCTATTTGTATGGCAAGCTCACGTGTAGGAGTAAGTATTAATGACTTAATTTTTCTCTTATTTTGAGTTTGCTGAGGTGCTTTGTTAAGTAATTGTAAAATTGGAATCGCGAATGCAGCTGTTTTGCCTGTACCGGTTTGTGCACAGCCAAGGACGTCTTTTCCTTGTAACATTTGTGGTATAGCTTGGGCTTGAATTGGTGTTGGGGTGGTATAACCTTCTCCTTCTATCGCTTTGAGAATAGGTTCTATAATGTTTAAATCGCTAAAATGCATATATAATTTGTATAAAAAAAATTGAATTGAACTTCAATATTGAAGATATTTTGTGCAAAGATAGGTTTTTACATTGAATAAAATCAATATAAGTAAATATATGACAATCAAATGTCTGATTTACAATTTGTTTTTATTAAAATATAGATTAATTTTTTTACACTTATCTGTGGAAAATTTGAATAAAAATGAAAAGTCCCTGATAATTTGACCATCATCAGGGACATCATTTTTATTAAATAAAAGTAAATTAAAAAAGGGGAATCAAATTAAAGTTATTGTTTTATAAGTCGTAGTGTTTTTTGTTGCCCGTCGATTGTATTGGTTATTAAATGGTAAAGGCCTGCAGGGTTTTGACTAAGATCTATTTGAATATTTTTATTCTCAAAAATTTTGCTCTCAAGAATCAAAGAATTCAAATAATTATATATTTTGTAATTAACAGCATCCAATGTGTTTAAATTAAAAACACCTGTACTTGGATTAGGAGAAATTAAAACTTGAATTATAAAACAAAATTAATTCATTTAATCTTACTTTTTTTTCCTCTTTTACAAGTGAATAAATAGATTTGGCAATTGATATTTAAAGGATATTTACAAAAACAGAATTCCTAAAAATGTGCTTTTACCCACCCATTAAACGATGATGAAGTATAAGACTTAAAATCAAAATCCATTTTCTAAAAACTGAACAACAAAATCCTTTTTCCTTTGTGAAATGGGTAGGATATGTCCTCCTTCGACCATCAAAGTACCACTATCATTCTTTCTATCATAAATTTTAATTTTAGTAGAATTTACGAGACAAGAATGATGTGTTCTTATAAATCCCTCAGGTGCAAGAATTTCTTCATAAGCTCCAAGATTTCGAGACATAAATATTGGTTCTCCCTTTGTCAAATAAAATTTCGTGTATGCACCATGGGCATTACAAAAAATGATTTCACTTAACTTAACGAAATATGTTTTTTCGGCATCTTTAAGAACAATTTGTGGTTCTTTAGGTCTTTTTTCTGTTGTTTGCTCCATTAAAACTTCAAGTTGCCTTTGAAAAATTGTGCGAGCTATAAATTGAGTTGCTTTTTCTAGACAAGAAGATAGTTCGATTGGGTCTACAGGCTTCATTAAATATTCAATGGCACTAAATTTAAATGCTCTGACAGCATATTTATTATGAGCAGTTGTAAAAATAAGTTGAAAACTTGGTTCTTTAACTTTTTGAAGTAAATCAAATCCTGTACCATCATCCATTTCTACATCAAGCATCACAATATCCGGCTTAAAACTATTAATTTTAGCTAATCCACTGGCTACACCGTTTGCTTCATCGATGATGTATGAACCACTTGCCCATTTTATGATCATTTGTTTTAGAATCTCCCGAATATCAGGTTCGTTGTCAATAATAAGAATCTTAACTAAATTCATTTTTCCTAACTTTGGTACATCAAAGGTAAATGAATTTTTACAATCGTACCCTTACCATCTTTATTGTTATCGATACTAAATCCAGCTTTACTTTTTAATTTGATATTTAGTAGATAAATTCGATCTTTAAGAATTTGCCCTGCCCTACTAATGTGTTCATTTTTTTCTTTCAAAGCAGTATTCAGACCTTTTCCATTGTCTATGATCTCGACTTTTAATTCATCATTTTCAATTTTAAAGAAAATATCCACATGTCCACTATGGTCAATTCCTGAGAAACCATGTTCGATACTATTTTCAATAAATGGTTGTAGAATCATGGAAGGAATTAATATATCATTCAATTCCATATCTTCGTTTGCATGAATATTAAAACTAAAAGTATTGGGAAATCTCATTTTTTGAACCTCTAAATATTCATTAAGAAAATCCATTTCTTGCTCGACGGTAATGTAATCTTTATATGTACTTTCTAAAGTTTCTCTCATGATGTTGCTAAACTTTGATAAGTTACTTGCTAATGCTTGCCCATCATTATCAGCAAGAGCAAATTTCTGAAGACTTGAAAGTGCATTGAAAAAAAAGTGAGGATTCATTCTTGCACGATTGAGCCTTTGTTCTGTTTCGAGAATATTTTGTTTGTGATTTAATTTTTGTTGTCTAAGGTAAAAACCAATAGCCACTAGTCCTAAAAACGCACTTAAAGACATTAATAGATAAAATTGATTTTTTTTATCCAAATCTTTGATAATATTTTCATTTTTGACTTGACTATATTTCTTCTCTAATTCAGTGACAGCTTCAATTTTTTCTACATTACGTATACTATCGATAATCATTGTCTTAAGCTTATTCATTTCATATGCTTGCTTTAGGTCACCTTTGGTAAAGGCAATTCGTTCTTTTAATTCATAAACTTCTGCCAAATAAGATGGGTTTTTACTAAAACTAACATAATATAATGCTGAATCCGCTGAAACTTGGGCCTGGTTTAATTCATCAAGTTCTATTAAAATATCGGCTTTGTCATAATAATGCAAACGCAGGCCTTCATAGTCATTTTCATTTAAATAAATTGCTGCCGAATCTAGTAAAGTCATTGCTTTCTTATAGTCTTTGCGCTCATAGCTCACACCTTGTAGTTTATTTAAAGCTCTGTTGATCTTTAAAGTGTCTTGTTGTAATTTTGCTATTGATAAGTACTGTCTAGCATATGATTCTGATAAATCAAGACTACCTTCGTTTTTTGTATCTTGAAAATGCCATAAGTATCTGCTGCTTAAGACTGATATGATGGTAGACATTTTTTCCTTTTCAATTTTAGATAACAATTGTGCCGCTTTGTTGGTATACTTAATCCCAGTTGAAGCTTGATCAGTTTGATTAAAAAGTTGAGCAACCATTGTATAGCCTAGTGCTTGTTCGTAAAAATTACCCGCATTCTCTGCACATTTACTCATTTTTAGTGTATAAGTTTGGGCATTTACATAATCTGCATTACTGTAATAAATTTGAGCTAAAATTTTATAGGTATTTAATAAAATAGTATCACTACATGAAGATTTCTTATATAATTTTTCTGCGATTAAAATAACTTCTAAAGCCGAATCAAGCTTTACTTCACTTTCTAAATTATCAGCCCATAATTCATAACCTTTTGCCTTGCATATTCCATTTTTAGAAATTAATTTTTTGATAATTTCTTCTTCTTTATTTTTTGGATTATTTTTTAAAAGAATATAGTCATTACAAAAGCAAGAATTTTGAGCCTGAAGGTTAAAAAGTGATTTCCAAAAGAGGAATAATATGATGAATTTTCGCATTATTTTTTTGCTTAATATTTTTTTATTTAGTCTTTTGGCCCAATAATGAAGCACAATGTACAGCGTGAAGAATCAGAAACCAATCACTTTTTAATGTATCTTTTGAACTGGAGTTAATTTCATACGCCTCTAAACAATTTACAATAGGTTTTGACTTTTTTATTTGTATCAATGGGAGTTCTTTATTATCAAATAAAACAAAATAATTGGGGTCCGATAGTTGTTTTAAAACAAAAATATTTCTACCGTAAAAGCTTTTGATTGAAAACATCCCATTAGCCTCTAATTTGGTAGAAACAATCAGCTTCTCTAACTCAGCAACTTTCAGAATCGTAATCCAAGTTTGATCATTTAGTTGATTTAGATCAAAAGTTTCAACCTCCTTCAACTTTGCTTGTTTACGTTCTATAGATGTGTATTCTAACGAAGCTTGTTCAAAGCCCTCGCTATTAATCGCTTTAAAGCATAAACCATCAAATGAAATAACTTGCAAACTGACAGAATTATAAGTTGAAAAAATTAGCAACTCCAATTAAAATATACTAAGGTAAAAATTAAAATTTTAATCTACAGGCAGATTACAGTTTGAATTAATAAGTGCAATTATGTTTTTGATAATTGAGTTATTAGCACAATGATAAATTTATACCAAATGAACATACAGATTAGTCCAATAAAAGTTGTCTTTTTTATTGATTCTTCTTCAAAAAATAGTTCCGTAGCTTAGGCTACGCAACGATTTTTTTCATCGACTTAATAAAAAATCCATTCTTTTATTTCGGACTAATTTGTAAACTCATTTGGTATTATTTGACCATAGAAAATTGAATAGAACTTCAAAATTTTAGATTCTTAATAAAAAAAGTGTTTATGATGCAGAAAGTTGCACCGATTAAAATCAAATCAAGTTGTTATGTGATTATCAAAATCCTGATTTTGTTTGAAACTAAACCACAGACTAAGTTATACCAAATGAACATACAGATTAGTCCAATAAAAGTTATCTTTTTTATTGATTCTTCTTCAAAAAATAGTTCCGTAGCTTAGGCTATGCAACGATTTTTTTCATCGACTTAATAAAAAATCCATTCTTTTATTTTGGACTAATTTGTAAACTCATTTGGTATTAATCCTTTAATTTATAATTTGAATATTTTTTCATGTCTAAAACTACCATTATTGAGTCTTAAAGTCACCATATAAAAACCATTATTTAAATTAGAAATGTCAATGGTATTGTCTGTAAAGTCCATCATTTTTTGACCATCTTTATTAAATATAGTTCCCATTTTAAAGGGAAAATCAGTGTCTATTTTCAATAAATTGTCTGTCACTAATGTATTCACAACTGCATTTGGCAAAATGTTATCTTGAATTTCATCAGTTGAAGAAGGCTTGAACCCGACTATCTTACCTAAATATTCCCAAATTTCTCTATCTAAAGCCAAAGGTACATTTTCATTTGCGTCGTAAGCTGCATTACCCATTCTGACCAAAACTAAATCCATGGAGGGCACAACATGCAATTTTTGATCATTTTTGCCCAAGGCTGCATACAAATCTTGAGGTGCACTAGGGAATATAGGACCTTTAAAAGATATTATACTTCCAGGTAGTGTAACCTTATCTTTTCCATTTAGCCAGGTCAAAAATCCATACGAAGGATTTATTGCTTGGCTAGAGTTTGAAAGCCTTTTTATGAAATCTGCAGGGATAACTTGAGTTGAATTCCATTTACCTTGACTTAAGAGTAGGTGACCGTATCTTGCCATACTCAGGGCAGAAGAATAAAAGACATTATTTTCATCACTTTTGATAAAAATTCCGTCCATCCCAATTTTTTGCCCAATTTCACTACGAAAATATTGTGTAAGATTTTGTTTTGTTGCATTTAAGATCACCTCATCGAGTAAAGTATATGGAGCATTATGGTAAAACCATCGAGACCCAGGTTCTGCAATACATTTTAGACAAACTGCATCTGTGCATCCTAAGTTCCCTTTTTCATCAAAACCTGTAGTCATTGTCATTTGATGCCAAATGGTAATTTTTTCTTCACTGATAGGATTACATGATGTCCACTGCTTGTTTAAATATTTACTTGTAGGGTCGGTAAGTTTTAGTTGATTTTTAGATTCGGCAATGCCTACTAAACCAGCGGTTAATGTTTTTCCGGCACTCGCCCAATACCACAATTTATCTTTCGAATGATCTTCAAAATACCATTCAAGCACAATTTTTCCTTTATTAAGTATTACAAAACTTTTTGTATTTCGACTTGCCAAGAAGTTTTGTAAACTATCAAGCAAGCTTACATTCCAGCCTAAAGATTGAGGAGTCACCTTTTCCCATGTGGCATTGGCTGCGGGAGGATAATAGTATTGAGCTAAAATTTTATTATTTTGTATCAACATAAACAAAGTCATGATAAATGCTAAAATGCTTGGCAATTTCATTTTATTATTTTTAACGTTAGATTTAGATTTCTGCTATTAGTATGTAATTTAAGTCATTGGGAATTTAACTTGGAAAAATCTTTCTCTTAGACCCAAATCTTATAATAAGGTTTAAATTAAAATTGAGAAAATTATAAGCGGAACCAAATGGGAGTTTTTCAATGCTAAGTTTAAGATTCTTTTAATGAGAAAAACAAAAATCTTCAATTTCAATAGATTTTAGTTTAAGAGTCTCATTTTAACATAAATATTCATGATATTTGTCTTTGAAAAATTTAAGTCAAAGATTCTCCCATTTAAAAAATAAAACTTTTTATGAGTAAAATCTTCAATATATTCGTAGTAGAAGACGATCCATGGTATGGGCAAATACTCAAGCATCACCTTGAGATGAATCCCGATTATGAAATTGAATTATACACAAGCGGAAAGGATTTGCTCAATCAGATGTACAAAAAGCCTGATTTGATTTGCATGGATTTTGGCCTTCCGGATATCACAGGAGACAAGTTGCTCAAGGAAATCAAGGCACGTAATAAACAGATTCCTGTCATTGTAATCAGTGCTCAAGAAGAGATCGCAGTGGCTGTAGAATTGCTCAAAGCGGGTGCAAGAGATTACATCATCAAAGACGACCACACAAAAGAACAACTTTGGAAATCTATTATCCACATACGAGAAAATCTAAATCTTCGGCAGGAAGTAGAAGAACTCAAGGAGCAGTTGGGGCAAAAATATAGTTTCGAAAATACGATAATTGGCCAAAGTGATGCCATCAAAAAAACTTTTAATCTACTTCAAAAAGCGGTTAATACCAACATCAACGTATCTCTGACAGGAGAAACAGGCACCGGTAAAGAAGTCTATGCCAAAGCCATACATTTTAATAGTGATCGAAGTAAAAAACCTTTTATAGCTGTCAATATGGGGGCCATCCCCAAAGAATTGGTAGAAAGTGAGCTCTTTGGTCATGAGAAAGGAGCTTTTACAGGTGCTATTGCCATGAAATTAGGAAAATTTGAAGAATCAAATGGAGGTACTTTGTTTTTGGATGAAATCGGAGAGTTGGATTTGTCGATCCAAAGTAAGTTGTTGAGAGTGATTCAAGAGCGGGAAGTAGTGCGAGTTGGCGGTACTAAATCGATAAAAATTGATATAAGACTCATCACTGCTACTCATAAAAATATGGCGGAAGAGGTAAGAGGGGGCCGATTTAGAGAAGACTTGTTTTTTAGAATTGTAGGCTTACCTATAGAGCTACCAGCCTTAAGAGACAGAGATCATGATGTTATTATTCTCGCCAAATATTTTATTGAAGAATATGCCAAGGTAAATAAAACTAAATCACTGGGATTAGGAGAAACTGCTAAAACAAAATTAAGAAAATATACATGGCCAGGAAATGTGAGAGAACTAAAAGCGGTCATTGACCTTGCATGTGTTATGACAGATGACCAAGAAATCAAAGCCGAAGATTTGAGTTTTTATCAGGTTGGTGACGCAAAACCATACTCATCGTCCGAAAAGACATTAAAAGAATTTGAAATTGAAATCATCGAAACTTATCTTAAGAAATATGATGAAAATGTAGTGTTTGTAGCTGAAAAATTGGACATCGGGAAGTCCAAAATATACAATATGATCAAAAGTGGCGAAATCAAAATATAATAATTAAGTTATGTACGGAATTGTAAACAAATCTATTGAAGAATTGGTAGTTGCCAATTATGGTCAGGAAAAATGGGAAGATATTAAAGTAAAAAGCAATATTAATATCGAATATTTTATCAGTAGTGAAAGTTATGATGACGATATTACCTTTACTTTGGCGGGAACTATAGCTACTGAATTAGGAGTGACAGTTGACGAAGTATTGAGTCTTTTTGGTGAATGGTGGATCTTGCATACAGGTAAAAATCACTACGGATACTTACTAGAAAGCGGTGGCGATAACTTTAAAACATTCTTACTCAATCTTCCATCTTTTCACAATAGAGTAATGATGATGTACCCAAAATTGACGCCACCCGAATTTAAAATTTCTGAAGTTGAAGACAACTCTTTGCATTTGCATTATTTTTCCAAAAGAATTGGCCTGACTGCATTTGTTTATGGTCTTATGTCTGGATTGGGCAAATTTTTTAATACACAAGTAACCACAGATCATGTGGAATCGCTAAGTGGTCAAAGTACACACGAAATTTTAAAAGTATCATGGGAAAATTAGTAAGTGAAATAGAATTACTTTTAGAGATTTTTCCATATTCTATCGTTTTGGACGAGTCCTTAACCATAAAAGTCATAGGAAATAGCTTAAAAAAAATAGTAGGTGATGCTGAAGGCCGTTCCTATTTAAGCTTATTTCAAGTCCAAAGACCTTATTTGGAAAAAGTTAATCACGAAGCAATAAGTTCATTATTGAGTGAAGCATTTTATTTAAAAAATATTGAAAATGGATTACTCTTTAGGGGGCAATTTCGAAAATTTGCAGATGAAAACCTGTTGGTTTTTATTTCGAGTCTTTGGATTATGGACATTGAGCAGCTCAAACCATTCAAATTAAGTATTGCAGATTTTCCACCATATGATCCCACATTCGATTATCTACATGTTTTAAAACAATCTGAAATACATAAAAATGAACTTTCGGATTTAGTAAAAAAAATTGATACTCAATCTGCTGTAATTAAAAAATCTAATAAAGATCTCAACCATGCAAAACTTCAAATAGAAAGCATATTTAATGAGATGACTGATGTGGTATATTCAATAAAACTACCTGAAATGGAGGTGCTTTTTGTCACACCCTCCGTAGAAGCTATGTTTGAGATAGACATAAAAGAGTTTTTGGATGACTTTAGTTTGTGGCAAAAGTTAATAATAAATTCTGATAAGTTAATAGGTAGAGAAATTTGGAATGAACTCAATGAAAATGGTAAATTCAATGTAAGATATCGAATCAAAACTTCATCTGGATCACTAAAATGGGTTAATAATAAAGGAAAATTTATTTATGATGAAAATAACCAACCTACCAGATTGGACGGTGTAGTTTCTGATAGAACCCAACAATATGAAGCTCAAAAAGAGCTCGATCAAGAATTGCAGTTGCAAGAAGCACTGATAGATATAGCATCTACTTACATCAATTTAGATCCTAAAGATGTAGAAAATACTATTAATAATTCTTTACAAAAAATGGGACTTTTTGTATCTGCGGACAGATCTTATATTTTTGACTACGATTTTAATACGGCCACGACATCCAATACATACGAATGGTGCAATGAAGGAGTAGAGCCCGAAATATCTAATCTTCAGGATGTTCCTATGGAGTTTTTCCCTCAATGGGTAGAACAACACCAAAAAGGAGAAGCATTCTATATTCCTGATGTATTAGCACTTAATGACGATGATGAAGGAGGTCTAAAATCGATTTTAGAACCACAAGGTATTAAGAGTTTAATTGCTATTCCTTTATTAGATGGAAAAGAATTGGTTGGCTTTGTAGGTTTTGATTCTGTCAAAAAGCATCATGATTACAATGATAAAGAAAAACGATTGTTATTCCTTTTTGGGCAGATGCTGATCAATATCCGAAATAGACAAAAATGGGAAAATCAGTTACGACTACAAGAGGAAAAGTACCGCAATATCATAACCAATATGAATTTAGGGCTATTGGAAGTGGACTTAAATGATGTGATTATATATGCCAATCAAAGTTTTTGCGATATGTCAGGCTATGAATTAAATGAACTCAAAGGCTTAAAGGCTGCTGAGCTTTTTGTGAAAGAAAGTCATAGAAATATTATTTATGAAAAAAATGAAACAAGAAGTCATTCTATTTCTGATAGTTATGAAATTGAGGTAACTGACAAATTTGGAAAACAACATTGGTGGTTTGTAAGTGGAGCTCCAAATTACAATGATAGAGGACAATCGATAGGAAGTATAGGAATACATCTCGATATAACAGAACAAAAAAGACTTGAGGAAGAGTTGGCCAAGGCCATTACCTTTGCAGAAGCAGCAGCCAAAGCCAAAGAGCTATTTCTAGCCAATATGAGTCATGAAATCCGCACGCCTTTAAATGTCATCATTGGTATGATTCGTCAGCTGACAAAAGAAAATTTGACAACAGAACAGCACTTTTATGTCAAACAATCTGAAAGTTCTGCCAAACATTTGCTAACCATACTCAATAATGTACTCGACATTGCTAAAATCGAATCCGGAGATATGGAAATCGTACAGGGAGCTTTTAGCCCAAGCTCATTGGCTTATAATGTTCATTCCATCATGTATTCACAAGCCAAAGATAAAAATCTAGAATTTAAGTTGAATGTTGGCATGAACGTAAAACCTGTGCTCAAAGGAGACGATACAAGATTGAGACAAGTCCTCATCAACCTAATAGGCAATGCCATCAAATTTACAGATAAAGGGAGTATTCATTTGTCTGTAGAATTACTAGAGGAAAATGAACAAAATCAGACTTTAAAATTTGAAGTTGCTGACACAGGTATTGGCATGTCCGAAGAGTTTCTTACAAAGATATTTGACAAATTTTCGCAAGAACACAATACATCCAACCGCAAATATGAAGGAACAGGCTTAGGCATGGCCATCTCCAATGATTTGATCAAGCTCATGGGCGGTAATATGAATGTAAGAAGCGAGAAATACAAAGGGACAACCTGTAGTTTTAATTTAATGCTGCCAATAGGAAGTGCAGACAGCTTAACCTCCAATAGCCTACTTATCAAAGAGGGTACTTTCAAAGGCAAAAAGGCCCTACTAGTTGAAGATAATGAGATGAACCGTTTTATAGCCATCCAAAGTTTGGACTTTTTGGGCTTTGAAACAGTCGAAGCCGAAAATGGTCTGATAGCCACTGAACTGATTCAAAAACAGAACTTTGACATTGTATTAATGGATATACAAATGCCAGTCATGGACGGTGTAGAGGCCACTACATTTATCAGAGAAAAACTCCAAAACCAAACACCCATCATCGCACTTACGGCCAATGCTTTCAAGCACGATATCGACTTGTATCTCAAAAAAGGAATGAATGACTTCATCACCAAGCCCTATGACGAGCAGGATTTTTTTAAAAAAATAGAGCATGTATTGAGTTTGGCTTACGATGTTGTAAAAATAGAAAACCTTGCATTGGATCGTCAAGATGTTCTGCAAACAAAAGAACCACTATACGACTTGAATCAGCTTCAACAGTTTAGTCGCGGCAATGATGTCTTTGTACAGAAAATGATATCTATTTTTGTTGGTTTAGTTGATGAAAATACTTTAACATTAGAGAAAGCTTTAGCAAATGACGATGTAGAAGCCATTAAAAAAATTGCACATAAAATCAAACCAAGTATAGATCAGATGGGTATAGTTTCTCTAAAGGCACTGGTGAGAAATGTCGAAAAATTTGATAGTGTCGGGTCAAATGAAGAAATGTATGCTGCCGTGAGGCAAATTATTAAAGTGCTGAGGGAGGTGGCTCGTCAGGTGCGGTGATACTAAGAATTAGGTTTTATAAGATTTCATACTATTGGCACTTACTGAAAAATACATAAATTTGAATATTTAAGCAATTTTGTATTTTTGAATAAAATAATATGATATATTTGTATCTATAATCGGAATTATTCCGTTTATCTAATCAAATAAATATAAAATATTGAAACCCGAAATTATTTATAATGTAGAAAATGTACCTATAAGTCATGCTATTTTATCTAATTTTTTAGCAAATTACGAAAGAATAAATGACAAAATTGGTTACATGATAGAAAATGGAGAGTTAACAAAGATACAAAGAGGTCTTTATATTTTAAATAATGTAAAACACAAAAATCAATATTTAAATTATAACATTGCCAACACATTGTATGGTCCTTCCTACGTTAGTCGATTCTCAGCTTTAAGCTATTATGGTATTTTATCTGAACAAACTGTTGGTGTAGAATCAATGTCATTGAGTAGGTTTCGAAAATACAAAACTCCTGTCGGAATATTTACCTATTTTCCTTCTCAAAAAGCTAAATTTTCTATAGGAATTAATTCTCTCAAAATGAACGATTATTGTAGTTTTCTGATGGCCTCTCCTGAAAAAGCGATTTGCGATCTCATTTGGACGGAAAAGAATATTCCTATAATAAATGCAGATGATATGATTTACTATTTAGAAGAAAATTTAAGGTTTGATATGGACTTCTTCAAGGAAGCAGATAAAAGTATATTCAAAGAATGTTTTATTGCGGGGAATAAGAAAAAAGAAATTGGTTTTTTATTAAAAATAGCAAACAACACCTAAAATGATAAAAGAATGGTATAATTCATATATGGTAACCAATCAGGATGAATCTCTAAAAGCAAAAAGAGAGATAATTCAATACATCACATTGTCTGGCCTTTCCAGAAGTGATTTTTTTTCAAAAGCATCTTATTACGGAGGAACTGCTCTAAGAATGTTATATGGTTTGCCAAGATTCTCTGAAGATATTGATTTTTCATTAAACTATTCTGATCCAAATTTTTCACTTAAAGATTATTTTACATATATCGAGAAAGAATGTCATCTGCATGGGCTTGCCGTGGATCTTACAGTAAAGGATAAGGTACATCCCAATGATGTCCAATCCGCTTTTTTGAAGGATAATACAGAATGGAATATTATATCAGTACAAGAAAATAATTCAGCTTCTATCAAAATCAAAATAGAAATAGATAGAAAACCTCCCATGTTTTTTGAAACGGAACCTAAGTTAATTTTAAGGCCTTTTTCTTTTTATATCAACACATTTAAAGAATCTTATCTATTTGCAGGAAAGATGCACGCTTTTTTATATAGAGAATGGAAAACCCGTGTAAAAGGCAGAGATTGGTATGATTTAGAATGGTTTATTAAGAGAGGAACGCCTTTAAATCTTAGACATCTACAGGAAAGAGCAATACAAAGTAATCATTTAAATAAAGGTACTACCTTAAATAAGGAGCTTCTGAATAAAATTATTATTGACAAAATCTCAAAAACAGACATAAAAATGGCATTAGTTGATATAGAGCGATTTATCCAAAACCCCTCTGAACTTAACATTTGGTCTAAACAATATTTTCATGATTTGGCCAAAATGATTAGGTATGAGTAATGGATTAAATGGATGACAATACTTTACAAACAACTTATTATGGGGATTTTGATATGTCAAAAGGATTTTTGTAAGGTTTGGGATTATTTATTTACCTGATCGTGATGTATTACACCCTTTCATGGCTATAATGGTTGGAGCATAACTTTATAGGGAGGATCCCCTATGTTTAATGTATGCAGCCCTTTCAGGGCTTTTCTAGAGTGGCGATATGAGGTGCTAGACCTTACACATCGCCACTCTTTCCCTCCGAAGTTGACCTATCATTTAGTCTAAAGGAAGACAACCACTAAATTACATGAGAGCCCAAAGCATTCCTTACATTGCTAAAGAAATTTTTCCAATAATATATATTTTTCCAATTTGTGGAAAATACTTATTAATATCATAAAGTCTATCTTGTTGATTATCTGCATAGTATGAAGTTGGCTCACCATTCGCATATACTGTTTCAAAAAATAGAATATTATGCAACACAAATTTAAATCAGTTTTTTTGGTAGACGACGATCTCTTTCATCTTGAGATCATGAAGCAGTTTCTTACACAAGAGGGTTTCGAAAGTATCTTTTGTTTTGAAAGTGGAGTAGATTGTCTAAATGAGATTCATCAAAACCCTGATGTCATATTTCTTGATCATCAAATGGATATCTACAATGGATATGAGACACTAAGAAAAATCAAAAGGTACAATCCTAATATTTTTGTAGTCATGGTATCCGCTCAGGAAGATATAGATACTGCTGTAGCTACATTAAAACATGGAGCATTTGATTATATCCGTAAAGATGATAAAATGGAAGAGAACATAAGGGCGACCTTATATAAAATTGATGATATCAAAGAGATTTTACAAGAACGTAAAACTTCTATTTTAAAATCAATTTTCCAATTTATATAAATATGAGATCTAGTATTTATCTAATAGCAATGATAGTAGTTGGTCTTTCGTCATGTAAAACATCCAACATATTTCACAACAAATCTGCCGACAATTCCATAGCTGCATTAGATACCATATTTTGGAATAATGCAACATATCAATACCATCTTCGTAAAGACGACAAAATCACCATAAGTATTTGGGGTCAAGACGAGATAAGTGTCGGTAGTACATATGGCATCTACAACTCCAATGAAGTATATGGTAAATGGCTCATGATCGATGCATATGGAAACATTGAAATCCCAAAAATTGGTACATTTAACGTAGAGAAAATGACGATCATTCAGCTTAAAGATACCTTAAAGACCATTTATAGTGAATGGATAAAAGTACCTGTGATTGATATAAAAGTCCTTAACCGCGAAATCACCGTTTTGGGTGAAGTAAGAGATCCACAAGTCATAACGGTCGATAAAGAACGCAATACTTTATTGGAAATGATCACGAGATGTAAAGGATTAGAGTTTTATGCTAATCCAAAGTTTGTAAAAGTGCTAAGGCAGGTTGGTGAGCATGTGCATATTGCTAATATCGATCTCACCAAAGATGGTGACTTGTTGCAAAGAAATATCAACCTACATCCTGGTGATGTAGTGGTTGTACCTTCAAAAAAATATAAAGAATTTGATAAAAGGATCTCTACCATCATTCCTTTTACCACCGCGTTAACCTCTGCTGCCATATTCATGGGTGCATTTTAAAATAATCAAAATAGAAAAAAAAAAATGGGTAATCAATTCAATTTTATTAAACCCCTATTTCGAGGATGGATTATCATTGTTGGTGCAATGGTCTTAGCTTATTTATTGGCTTCAAAGTACTTGTCTTACGTGACTCCGATGTATGAGAGTACTGCAAAACTTAGTTTAGCTGATCTTCATCAAGGCGTGCCCAACAGCAACCTCTTCAAAGATTTAGATGTTTTTGCAAATACTCAAAAAATACAAGCTGAAATTGAATTGATAAAGTCACATACCATTATAAAGAAGGCACTTGACAAAGTCCCTTTTCAATCTATCTTAGTAAGACAAGGGAGCTTAAAGAATACAGAACTTTTTCATGACGCACCCCTTTTTATAAAAAGTGTGACTATAGACCCATTGCATTACGATAGAACTTTTCTCATCCATGTAATGGATACAATCAATTACACGATTACAGACCCAGCTGGATTTTTGCATAAATGTAAAATGGGTGACACCATTACGATAGGTGATACTAGACTCTTTGTGGCACTCAACAAAAAACTAGTAACCGAAAAGCCAAATCTCAATATCTTTGATAAATACACTATCACATTCAGAAGCCCAGAAAAATTGATAAGTGAAATATTGACTAATCTCGATGTTTCTTCCGTCGATAAGGATGTGCCTATCATCAGAATCAGCTACAAATCGGCACATCCTGAGAAGGCTTCTTTGTTTCCTAACGCATTAGCAGAGGCCTATATTGAAGACTACATCGAAACAAAATTTGGAGCGGCGAATGTAACTGTTGATTTTTTAAACAAAAGAATCGCAGAGATAAGCGGTAAGCTTTCAGGATCAGAAGCCGATATCTTAAACTATCGAGAAAAAGAAGACATTACCAACATTCGACAAGAGACCGAGACTGATCTAAGAAAAATATCCCAATTAAAGATACAGCAAACTAATTTAAAAATGAGCTTAGATGCTATTAAGGAATTGGATGTTTATATGCAAAAAGGAAAAGATAATTTCCTCGATTTAGCACCAAATTTTGAAGCTTTTACAGACTTGCTATCTACAGAAATGATCAAAAAAATCAAACAATTGCAATCGGAGAAAAAAGACTTACTTCTGGAATATACACCTAAAGATGAGCGAGTGATCACCATAGACCACAAAATAGACGATATATCCTCTTATCTAAGAGAAAGTATAACCAATACAAAGAAAAATCTTGAATCAAAATACAATAATTTAGTCTTTGATATCGACGAAGCAGAAAAAGTATTCATCACAGTACCTGAGAAAGAACGAATTATGACCATTCTGAACAGGGAGTTTGAAATCTATCAACAGTCTTATAACTTTTTGAATCAAAAGAAAATTGAGGCCGAGATTGCCAAAGCTGCAAAAGTTGCCTTTCATAGAATTATCACACCAGCAAGTATAAGTAAAATGCCTGTTTCTCCAAATAGAACTATCATAAAGGGAGTCGCAGTTATACTAGGAATGTTAGGGGCGATGATGTTGATTTTTATTGTACACAGCATGAAAGCTAGGGTTAATGATATCTCAAGTGTTGAATCGAGTAGTATGATTCCTATTATTGCAGCCGTACCCAAATTGAAAAAGCCTTCTGAAAAGGCAAGCTTTTTTCTTACCACATTGACTCAATGGCAGGTAAAGGAACTTTTACAACCAAATGGTATAATTTGTTTTACAAGTTTTAATAAAAAGCACGCAACAAAATTCATTTCAGACGAAGTGATCCAAACATTAAAAAAACAAGGGCGAAAATTGTTAAATGTCGAAATTGAGGAAAACGTAGAAGGAGACGATTTTTGGTCGATAAAAAACATAGAACCGAACAGCTCAATGTTAACCTTATGTAGTACGAAAATGGTCTACAAGACAACGGAAGAAATACAGCAAGTATTGGAAGACCAGTGTCAATATTTTGATCAAACAATGGTAATCAATTCAAATTTTGGTGAAGCCTTCACTTTGGCTTTGATGGCGATAGCTGATCTAAATGTGGTTTGTATCGATACTAGATTGACCCCTGCAAAAAAAGTATTCGAAGTCGATATCATACAGCAAGAATTCAAATTACCAAATGTACATTTTGCTATAAATCGAGTAGGATACAATCCTAGTTTTATATTGGAAATAGTCAGAACTATAAAAAACACATTTTTTGCCATCAAAAATAAGATTATCAGATGAATTGGGTAAAGGATCGAAAAATTCAAGTTTTAGCAGACCAAATGATCGTAAGTGGAACAAATTTTCTCATGACTATTATGCTTGCCCGACACCTTGACACCTCCTCATTTGGGCAATATGCTGCCTATATCTTAATAGTTTATCTTGGTATTAGTGCTTTAAGTGCTTGGGGTATTCAGATTTTTCAAGTTGCTATTCAAAAGACATCCTCTTATATTTCATTCTTGGTCTTTTGGCAATTTTTTTTGATGGGAGTTATGCTTACCCTTTCTATTTCTATTAATACATGCTTTAACCTTTACGAGGTATCCGTTGGGTCTTATCTATTCATATTTGGCTTTATCATTAATGATTTTGGGAGAAGAGTATTATTGTCATTGGACAAAACGGTACATACCATTATTCTTGACCTCTTTACTTCTATATATTTGATCACGACGCTGGCTATATCAATGATTCAAAACATCCAAGACCTCGAACAAATTCTTACGGTTTTTGCTTATGGGTATAGCTTTTCTTTGATTCTGATTGTCGCTTTTTTAAAGCCATTTTTCATTGAAAGGGAAGATGTCCTCAAATACTTTAGGACTCATATTAAAGAAGGAAAGTGGCTTTTTCTTAGTGCTTTAAGTCAATGGTGGGCTGGTAATCTTTTTGTCGTAGCGGCAGGAATATATGTTGGAACAACAGCCCTAGCTGCATTGCGGTTAGCTCAATCATTATTTGGAGTTTTAAATGTATTGTTACAAACATTTGAAAACTATGTATTACCTCAAACTGCCGAAAAGTTAAGACTTAGTCTACCCTCAGCACTCCATTATTTAAAAGATACAAATCATAAAATGGGACTCATTTTCTTACCCTTATTGGTTATTACATTACTACTGGCAAAACCAATTTTAGTGATTTCGGGTGGAAACCAATACGTAGACTTTGCATACGTTGTACAAGGCTATAGTGTTTTGTATATTTTTATCTTTCTAAGTCAGCCCCTACGTTTCTTAATTAGAACTTTACAAATCAATGATCACTTTTTCTATGCTTATTTAATTAATTTGGGTTTTTCACTTATCACATCACATTATCTAATATTCACATTTGGTTTACAAGGGGTCATATATGGGCTAATAGTTTCTCAAATAATCCTAATGGCATATTGGAGTTTAATTCTACATTTAAAAAATATTAATATATGGAAATCGTACATATCGTACTAGGCAAAGCCAATCCAGAAAGGCTTAATGGTGTTAATAAGGTGGTTTTCAATCTGGCTTCTGAGCAGACAAAAGCAGGTCGAAAAGTAAGTGTTTGGGGTATTACTGAATACCCAATACATGATTATCCCAATCGAATATTTCATACAGAATTGTTCAAATCAGAGAAAATGCCATTTCGTATTAGTAACCAATTAAAGGAAGCTATTTTAAAAAATAATGCGGCTACTTATCATCTCCATGGGGGATGGATTCCTTTATTTAGTTCATTGGCAAAATTATTTGCAAAGCATCAAATCAAGTTTGTCATCACACCTCACGGAGCATACAATGAAGTCGCTATGCAACGAAGTCAATGGATAAAAAAAGTATATTTTCATGCCTTCGAAAAAACAATTCTAAAACATGTACACAAGGTCCACTCTATCGGAAATAGTGAAGTAGAAGGTTTGGAAAAAATCTATCCCTCTGTTAAGTCATTTCTCCTGCCATATGGTTTCGACCAAAATGTTACAGAGGTAAACGTCTTAAAAAATAGAGATTTTACCATCGGTTTTGTTGGTCGGCTAGATACGCAAACCAAGGGTCTTGACCTATTGATGGAAGCTTTTTATCAATTCCAAAAAACAGAAGGAAATTCCAAATTATGGATTATTGGAGATGGAGAAGGCCGTGATTTTATAGAAAAATATATTCTTGAAAAAAAAATAAATAACGTGGTATTGTGGGGTAAAAAATTTGGTAAGGAAAAGGATGAATTGATCAGCCAAATGCATGTATTTGCTCACCCTTCAAGGAATGAGGGCTTACCGACGTCTGTTCTTGAAGCGGCATCTTTTGGTGTGCCTTCTATCGTGAGTAAGGCTACTAATGTGGCAGCATATGTTACCCAATACCAAGCTGGCATTTCTATTGATAATAATAATGTATCACAATTGATGTCAGCAATGGATAAGCTATGTAAAGCATATGCTAGAAACCAGGCTGTAAATTACGTCAGCGGTGCAAGGACAATGTTAGAAAAAGTCTTTGACTGGCCAATTTTGGTTGAAAAATATGATGAATTGTATACATAAATGAAGATAGAATTAAAAGATCAGGATCACAGTATTTTTCTTAAAAAGATCAATTGGCAACTGATGTTGATCCTTCTTTTAATGACTGCCTGTTTTTTTACATGGAGTGAAAATATCAACATTACAAGAGCTATCAAAGTAGTTGGAAGGATGGGTATGTTGCTATCATCTTGGTATGTATATCGCAATATCATTAACTATGGAGCAGCAGACAATCTAAAGACCAACAATGTACTTTCTATGTCTTTTTATGGAATTTACTTACTCCTTGGTTTAGCCTCGTTTATGTGGAGTACCAATGTCGGATACAGTGCTTTACAATGGTTTATGACATCTCAAACCTTAGTCTTTTGTTTCTATTTTATCAAAAGTCTGTATTTATTGGATCAGTTTTTTCCTGACCACCCTATCAGATTGTACAATTTATTAGGCAACAGTGCTTATGTACTTATTTTGGTCTTTGTGATCGGAATGTATGTCAATCCTGATGTTTTTTATCGTTTGACACATGGTGGAGAGGAGGCACGGCTGGGTGGCTATATGATGAATCCCAATGAACTCGGGATGTTGGCGGGTGTAGGCGTCGCAGGACTGATGTTTGATATTAGAAGAAATTATCACAGATGGTGGACAATTTTCAAACTACTCATATTATTTTATGGTCTTTTTGCCACTGGTTCGCGATCCTCATTGATTGGGGCACTATTGATCATTGGATTTCATGTTTTGCAATCTGAACAAAAGAAATTTGCCATCGCGGCCATTGTTGTGATGATGATGGTGGCCCCCATTGCGATTTACAAAGTAGTACTCAAAGATGGTGACCCGGAAAGAATGGAGGAAGTACTGACGCTTACAGGGAGATTGCCCTTCTGGCAGGCATTGATCAACGAGGGATTGCCTAGAGAACCTTTATTAGGCTTTGGATTTATGCGGATCGACTACAAAGAATATTTTCAAAGTGCACATACCTACCCTGGTAAAATGACTCACAATACTTTTATGCAGGTTTTGATGAATCTAGGGCTCATTGGTATTACAATTGTTTTGTTTCAGATGATTTTTACTATTAGAGGCATTTTACTGGAGAATGCCGAGAAAAAATTGATGCTCTTTTGTCTATTGATACCTTTGATAATCAATTCCTTTACTGAATTTGGTATTTTTGGAGAATCCAACTATGGCATTCTATTTTACCAGTTGGTCATTATGTATATTTCTTTTAGACCAGGGAATATATTGACGATAAGGCAGCGATTACATTTGGTAAGGACGGGCAGGGTGGAAGGATACAGTAGTGCTAAAGTTCTGAAATCACCTCAAAACTTTTGAAACTTCTTGTGAAAGCTAATCTGGATACAGAAAGCTCATTAGCCATTTCATGTATGCTAATCTGATCATTCTTGTGAAGTATTTTTAAAATCTTATCCCTAGGCTTCATGATGCAAATACATAACTTTTTGTTTACAGTAAACAGTTTACTGTAAACAAAATATTCAAACAATACTTTTTCCTTCCAAAATTTAATTTTTTTCCATATTTTGGAATATTACCAAATTTTAAATACACATTATGTAACTCATTATCAATACATTATATCATTGGCAAACCCTTTGCCTATTGTCATGCTATAAAAATGATATTATGCACAACATTCAAAATATTTTCAACAACTTAGTTTCAAAATCGGTAAATCGCACAGAATCTGAAGTCGTAACTGTACAATACTTATCTAATCCTGACGGTAGTATAAGATGGATATGGCCTTCCAGCTGCAAAAGTCCATACTTTCTAAAGTTCTATCATGTGCAAGGTTTAAAAGCCAACGTGTTTGCCTTGTTGATCAAATTGATATTTGCTTTAAGAATCCAAAAATTGGTATTTAAATCAAGCAAAGTAGTCTTAGCGGATACGATATTGATGAATCAAAATGAATGGGCACTTTTTACTGGGACAGTTGGACCAAATCAAAAATATATTTTATACCAAAAGGAGGAATATACTAAAAAGGGATTTTTTACCAAAATTGCTATCACACCGCAAAGCCAAAAATTAATCAATAACGAGATAGCAGCTATTGATATATTAAAAAAAGGGACGGACTTAAATTTTCATTTTCCAGAATTAGTAAATGGTGATAACAACTTCGTAACATTCCAAGAAAATGAATCATTTTCAATACGAAAAAACCAATGGAGTCAGCAACATAACCTATTTCTTCAATCTTTAGCCAAAGTAAATGCTTGCGAATATGCTTATGACGATTTTGATCAAAAGCATAACATAGGTTCAAGAATACAAGCTCTTAAAAACGCAAGGAAAAAGTTGCCTTCTGGAATCATAAAAAAATTAGAAATTCTTCATCAATCACTCATAGGCAGTATTGTTGACACACACTTAGCTCATTGTGACTTCACACCTTGGAATATTTTTACAAATCAACATGAAGAACTATACATATACGACTGGGAATTATCTTCTGTCAATTATCCTTTAGGTTTTGATTTTTTTCATTTTATAATACAAAATGGAGTGTTGACTCAACAGAAAAGTTGGAAAGCCATAAAAAAAGAAATTGAAACCAAATCACAAACCTTTATACCCACTAATGACGTCCAAAAATACTTATCTTTTTATCTTTTAGTCAATGTCCTTAATTATCTAGAAATTTATGAAAAGCAAAGTGTATGGCACACACAAATTCATTGGCTCTTAAATACTTGGAATCTTGCTTTAAGTGACGTTTTAAGTTCCAAAATCAATCAAAGAGAACTTGTCATACTGGATATATTTGACCATCTTTATTTTCAAAAATATGCAGGGTTAAAAATCGAAGATCAGCCTGAGAAAATTTCTGCCTATTCTGATTTGGACCTACTTATGTCAAAACCAATAGCAAAAAATTTAATTCAATTTCTTCGCGAACATCCATTATTTGATAAATTAAAAGTCAATCGTGGTTTTGCAATGACCAGGTTGATGATACTAACCAATTCCCATGAGTTGCTTAGCGTTGATTGTATTCACCAATTGAAAAGGAAGAACATCGAGTACATGTCTGTAAATGAAATGATGAATGATGCTTACGTCAGTAGTAATGGAATCAAAAAGGTCAACTTAATGGATACCATTCAGTTTATCGGCTTGTTTTATGGTCTAAATAATGCTTCCATTCCATCACGTTTTGACGCTTACGTCGATGTCATAAAATTAAAAAATAAAAAATTGGCTGATCTGATTAACGTCCAATTTCATGACAAAAAGCCCAATACAAAAGCTCTTTTGAAAGAAATAAAAAAGCTACAAAGTAACAAAGGTGTGATGTCTTTAATAAACACACTCACTTATGCTTTTGATATTATAAATAACATATTTCAGCAAAATGGCTTAGTCATCACTTTTAGTGGTGTAGATGGTGCAGGTAAATCTACTATCATCGAAAAGACGAAGAGAGAAATGGAGAAAAAATTACGTAAAAAAGTAGTTGTTATTCGACACAGACCTTCACTATTACCAATATTAAGTGCATGGACAAAAGGAAAATCTGAAGCTGAAAAATACGCTGCTCAAAACCTCCCTCGACAAGGCAATAACAAGAGCACGATAAGTTCATTATTGAGGTTTGCATATTATTATACCGACTATATTATTGGCCAATTTTATATCTATTTAAAACATGTGTTGCGCGGGCATGTAGTTTTATACGATCGTTACTATTTTGACTTTATCAACGATAGTTTACGTAGTAATATCTCATTACCAAAATGGCTTCTCAGAGGTGGATATAAACTGCTTTTTCAACCAACATTAAACTTCTTTTTGTATGCTGATGCACAAACTATTCTTTCAAGAAAAAAAGAATTGGATGAGCAAACTATCAAAAAATTGACGCACGATTACATCAGTTTGTTTAATGATTTAGACAAAAAACGAATTGGACAATACCTCGCTATAGAAAATATTCACCTGGCCAGAACCCTTCATTTGGTTTCAAAGTCCATCCAAGCTAAACTTATATAAAAATGAGGCAAATAGCAATTAGAATCATCCAAATGCGCAATCCAAACTTTCAATTAGACTCATCCATAAGCTCTTTGGTTTTGCTATCATTTTTATGGACAAACTTTTGGAGTATTTTGAGAGGAATGAAGTTGTTTTTTTATGGTAAAAATCCCAAGATGGCATTGCTAGGGAGTGACGTGAAATTTTTCAATTTGCCAAATATCCGTTATGGCAAATACCTAAAACTAGGTGACCATGTATCCATTAGCGCCTTAGGTAGAGAAGGGGTAACCTTTGGTGACCGGGTAGGAATTGGGGCATTTAGTAGAGTTGTAATTTCTACGACTTTTAATATGCCAGGTGAATTTATCAAAATAGGTAATAATGTCGGGATCGGAGAGTTTGCATACTTGGGTGGTGCTGGTGGTCTGGAAATTGGCGATGATTGTATCATAGGTCAATACTTTAGCTGCCATCCAGAAAACCATCATTACGATAATCCAAATCTACCTATCAGACTACAAGGCGTATCAAGAAAAGGGATCAAAATTGGAAGTAATTGCTGGATAGGAAGTAAAGTAACTATTTTAGATGGTGTGTCCCTAGGTGATGGCTGCATCATCGCAGCAGGTGCAGTTGTTACCCATTCTTTCCCTAATAATTCAGTGATTGGCGGCATTCCTGCTAAACTATTAAAATCAAGGATATGAAGACAATTCTAGCAACCACCTATGCTGTGAATCCCTACAAAGGCTCTGAAGATGGTATGGGCTGGAATTTTGTGATGCAAATAGCTCGATTCAACAAAGTAATCGCATTTACGAGAGAAAATAATCGTCCAGCTGTTGAAAAATATATGGAAGAAAATCCCAATGATTTATATTCAAACATCCAATTTCTTTATTTCGACCTTCCTTATTGGATGCGTTTTTGGAAGAAAGGTAGCAGAGGTGCTATGCTTTATTATCTGATGTGGCAATATGGTGTTGTACCATTTATCAAAAAACAAAATCTAACGTTTGATATCACCCATAATGTCAATTTTCATAATGATTGGACGCCTTCTTTTCTTTGGAAATTGGGAAAACCATTTGTTTGGGGGCACGTAGGTCATCACCCATTGATACCATCACAATATTTGGGTTTGTTTAGCAAAAAGTATTGGTTAAAAGACCGATTGACATGGCTGGTTAAATTATATTTTTGGAATTTTTCCATCAATTTGAAGCGTACTAAAAACAAAGCGAGTCATATTTTTTGTATGAATAGTTCTGTGCCAAAAGTATTAGGTTTGAAAGAAAATTATTCCATTTCGCCATCTGTAGCATCGCAAGATTTTGGTTGGCACGAACATCAAGAAACCTCAAATTTTACCGTTATCTCAGCAGGTAGATTTGTACCACTCAAAGGCTTTGACCTCACAATCAAATCATTCGCTAAAATGGTGAGAAGTTTACCATATGAAGACAAAGTCAAATGTCATTTGATACTAGTAGGAAATGGACCTGAGGAGCATTATCTAAGGAGTATAACATTAAAATATAATATTGACCAACAAGTGAAATTTATTTCATGGATCGAAAGAGAAGCTTTAATGCAAAAATTTAAATCGGCTTCTGTGTTTATGTTTCCATCTCACGAAGGTGCGGGTATGGTGGTACCTGAAGCTTTATCCTTTGGATTGCCTGTGATTTGTCTTGACAATGTGGGGCCCGGAGAGTTTATCACTGAAGATTGTGGTTACAAAATCCCTCAAAATAATCATGATACCACCATTGCAAACTTAGTGAATGCTTTACAAGAGCTTTATCTCAATCCAGAAAAACTTACAAAAATGCGTTCTGAAGCAAGACAAAGATTTATTGACGTATTCCATTGGGATAGACGTGGCGAACAATTAAATAAAATATATGCCAAACTATGATGACAAAGCAAAAAATATTCGCCTTCCATCTGTTAAATGACCGTAGTGGTAGCCCTAAAGTTTTGAGCCAACTTATCAAACATTGGGTTAGTGAGAAAAAAATAGTTCATCTTTATACCAATGAAAATAAAGAAGGATTTCTTTCGGATATTCAAGGAGTAATCTTTACAAAAGGTTGGTACAAATTCCAAAGTAATGAGTGGCTACGTTTGATGTTTTTTACAACAAGTCAATTCATCTTGATGTTCAAAATGTTTTTGAAAATCAGCAAAGACGATATTGTTTATGTCAATACGGTTTTGCCATTTGGAGCGGCTATCATTGGAAAAATAAGAGGTGCAAGAGTGATATACCACATTCACGAAAGTACAGTAAATCCAGCTATTTTAAAATGGTTCTTATTTAAAGTGGTGAAATATGCAGCGAGTGACATTATCAATGTGTCTGAATATGTAGCGTCTTCTCACAAGATCACCAAAGTTACAAATCATTTGGTATACAATACCATCGAAGACTCATTTATGGAAAAAGTCCTTCCTAAATCTGTTGTAAAAAAGCCTCTAAATGTATTGATGATTTGCTCTTTGAAGACCTACAAAGGTGTATTTGAGTTCATTCAGTTAGCTTGTGATCATCAGATGTATTCATTTAGATTGGTACTCAATGCCAGTCAAAATGAGATTGATGATTTTTTTAAAAACACTAAAATGCCACAAAACTTAGTCTTATATCCCTCTCAAAAAGACTTACACCCATTCTTTCAATGGGCAGATGTCATCGCAAATTTATCTAGACCTGATGGTTGGGTCGAAACTTTTGGCCTTACGATTATTGAAGGTATGGCTTATGGTCTACCTGCTATTGTCCCTCCTTTGGGTGGAATATTAGAAGTCATAGAAGATGAAGTCACGGGTTTTGCATTAGATTCACGAGATAAGATAAAACTAAGTGAGGTATTACACGCGCTTTTCCGTGATCGTGACCGTTATATCCAATTTTCCACTAGGGCAAAGAATAGGCTGGAGGTGTTTAGAGATCGACAAATGAAAGAAAAGATGAACAAGATAATCAAGCATATAACTCCTAAAGGTCTATAAATTGATGTTATTGAATATTTGAATTATTTCGAGCCACTTATCAGGTTGAAAAACATCATTCCATAAAATTCATTTATTCCAAATTATGGAATTTAAATTTTACAATAATTAAATTTAATCACTTATATATCAATTAGTTAACTTATTGGCACTCCTTTAGCACCAAGCTTATAAAATTATTTAAGTATATGCAAACAAAAAAGAAAATAGCCATAATCGGTACTGTAGGAGTTCCTGCCAATTATGGAGGATTCGAAACATTGACCGAACACCTTATCGAAGATTTGGGCGATAAGCACCATCTTACCGTATACTGTTCAGGTAAAAAATACGCAAAGGCAGAACGTGTTAAAGAATATAAAGGTGCAAAATTGACATATCTTCCATTGGATGCAAATGGTATCCAGAGTATACCTTATGATACACTTTCAATAATCCATTCATTGTTTTATGCTGACGTACTATTGATATTAGGCGTTGCTGGTGCTTGGATATTACCTTTTGTAAAGTGGTTTACCAATAAAAAAATCATTATCTCTATTGATGGTATCGAGTGGAAAAGAGATAAATGGAATATCCTCGCTAAATGGTATCTATTTTGGGCAGAAGGTCTTGCAGTCAAGTATTCCCACATTGATATATCAGATAATGAGGCTATCCAAGATTACACAGCCGCAAGATATGGTTCACTAAGTAGAATAATAGAATACGGTGCAGACCACACTATGAAAGTTCCAATCACAACTGAAGCTATTGAGCAATATTCATTTTTAAATAATCCATATGCTTTCAAAGTTTGTCGAATAGAACCAGAAAATAATGTGCATCTCATTTTAGAAGCTTTTACATTGACAGACATAATGCCTTTGGTAATCGTGGGCAACTGGGATAAAAGCCAATATGGTGTTGAGCTGAAAGAAAAATACAGTAAGTATGCAAATATTTACATCCTCGACCCAATATACAATCAAGAGAAGTTGGATGTACTTAGAAGCAATGCTTCACTTTACGTACACGGACATACTGCCGGAGGTACAAATCCCTCCCTCGTAGAAGCAATGTATTTAGGATTGCCTATTATAGCCAATAGCGTATCTTACAATAAAGTGACCACTGAAAACAAAGCCATCTATTTTAATAGTTTAGAAACACTTATCCACGAATTAGATAATATATACACTTCAAAATTAAAACAAATTGGAATAGAAATGGAGCAAATAGCAAAAAGAAGATATACTTGGAGTCATATCGCCCAGAAATATCAACTGCTTGTAGATGAAGCTCTTGCTATCAAGACAAAAATTGCTGTGATGCCAGAAATATCGACCCTTAAAAATAAAGCTCTGTTAAACAGTGGTTTAGCACATTTCAAAACATTTAAATCTTTCTAATCATGACCTTTTCAACTTTATTACCTCTTCTTACCTCGTTGATTTTGACGATCTTAATCATTCCAGTGCTTCGGGTAGTAGCTATTCAAATTGGTCTGACTGATAAGCCAAATATCAGAAAAGTTCACGCTACTCCTATACCACTTGTTGGTGGAATAGCTGTTTTCGCAGCAGCTACACTTTCATTTAGTTTGTCAATGACTTTTGACCCCACCATATTAATTTATAAAAACTTGTTTATTGCGCTTGTTATTTTATTGACGATGGGGGTGATAGATGATCGGTTTGACCTAAGAGCATCGTTTAAACTGATAGTTCAGCTTTTATTGGCACATTATACATTTACTGTGGGTATCAAAATTGAATCGCTTTATGGTTTATTTGGTATTTACGATATACCTACTTGGGGTCAGTACATACTTACTTTAGTAATCATCACAGGTGTCGTCAATGCATACAATCTTATGGATGGTATTGACGGGTTGGCAGGAGGGCTTGGTATCCTTGGCTTTACCATGCTGACATTATTTGCTATCATCAATAGTCATGTTCAAATGACCGTTCTTTCACTTGCCTTTATTGGTGCACTTGTCGGATTCTTAAAATTTAATTTTAGTAAAAGTCAAAAAATATTCATGGGCGACGCAGGATCCTTAATGATTGGCTTTGTCTTGGTTGTTGCAAGTATACACTTACTGCAAATATCAACTACAAAATCTAACAGTGCCTTTGTACTGATTGGCATTATTTCTATACTCCTATTACCCGTGATTGATGCAATTAGAGTGTTTAGAGCAAGATTAAAAAAAGGTAAAAGTCCTTTTCATGCAGATAGGACGCACTTACATCATCTCGTGTTGTCCATGGGGCTAAAACATAGAGCAAGTACTATGTCTATACTCTTTATGGTGCTGACGATATCTAGCGTAGGCTTTTTCTTATATTATTATACCAATACTAACTTGGCGATATTGGGTATGATGATCGCCCTGATTTTGATGATAAACTTGTTGCAATTTAATTCTCAAATTCAGACATGGAAAGAAAAAATCAAAATGATGGAGGCGAATTATTGAATCGTTATATTAGGCTAAAAATTGGATAGTAGTGTTTGTTTTATCATGATATTTTAAAGCTATCATTTAGTTTATCATGATATTTTAAACCTATTATTTAATTTATCATGATATTTTAAAGTTTAATCATACTGATTGCCCTACACTCGATCACTTCAGAACCTTCCAAACCCGACCATTTATTCTTTTTAAGTAAATATATGTTGCTATTTGAGCTATTAATATGGCTAGTAGTATGGAAATAGCTTCAAACCGCCATAAAAAAGTTAAAAATACAATGGCAATAGTGCATACAATGCCGTAGATGAAGTGGGCAGAGGCAAGGAGATCATTTTTTAACCTCACAATGATCGCAATAGAGTAAATCTCATTGTACGTATCAAAAAGTACTAGAGCAGGGATGATCAAAAACAAAAATAATTTTTCTAATACAAAGCCATAAAGTAGCAAATCGACTACTATGACGCCTAAAAAAATAATTGCTGTAGTTAACAAGGAAATGAAGATAATCTCAGTGCTCAATTTTGGGAAAATAGTTAGATTTTTTTTAGCATAAATTGAGGAAAAATGATTGAGTGAAGTCTCTGAAAATGCTTCTGATGTCACAGAAAGTATGCCTATGTATGAAAAGAATAATGTCAACAAGGCTATTTCGCTATGTTTAAAATAAATAGAGCAAAATATAAATAGTATGAAGGTACCTATAAAATAGCTAATATCCAATAAGGCAGGATACACGGTGGCATCTCTAAGTGTCTTAAAAAGTGTGTCTTTGATCGGGTAGGTTTTGAAATTAGGTGGGGTAATCTTTTTAATATACCCAAACATCCACCCTGCAGTTATAATTTTTGACATAAGTGATATACCTACCAAAATCCATAATGGAGATAAATTAATATCCAACTCATAAAGCAAAATATACCCTAAAATACTATTAAAAATTAATTCAAATACTGCTAATTTACCAATTTCTCGCAACTTGTCATTGCCCACTAAATAAGCATTTAATGACATTGATACATAATCGACTAAGATCATTGGTATCAAGATTGGTATCGTATCAACCAGTAAACTAAAGATTTCATTGTCAAAAAATATATTGATAGCGTAAGGAGTAGCCCCAAACACCAAGGTGATCAAAATGCCATATTTCAAAAATATCCAAACTGATTTTCTTTGTAAAGAAATATTAAAATGTCGCTTAGAAACATTGCGCGAATAGTAATTTTGATAAGCATCATTCAGCGAATCTCCAAAAGTCAAAATACATAACAAAAAAGCATCTATCAAACCTATGGCAGCTAAATACTCATCACCTTTGAACGAAATCAAATATACATCCAAAAGCATTAATAATTCATCAGATAAGCCTCCGATAATGAGTGGCAAAGTATAGTTAAATAAGGTTTTTCTGTCTATTTTCATAAAAACTCAAACAATGGATCTATCCCCGCTTCTACATGAGTATTGATGCTGTGCAATGGTCTTATATTCCAGCTTTTAGGTATGATACAAGCTACCATACTTCCATACCTTATTGATCCTATTCTGGTATTTTGCTTAATATTTTCATGCTTTACAGAGAAAAATGACACAATTGTATCAATATCATAATCAGCGGTCAAAAGCATGTAAAATTTGTCCGGCCCCTTTGGAGGTTTTATAGAAAAAAGAACCCGTTGATTAAAAGCGATGTGACCAATAAGCTCTTGCTTGATTTCTTTAAACTTCGGACTCAAAACAGCTTGCTCTACATCTAGCATAGATTTATCATCGATAATATAGGATGGTAAATCTAGCCTATTGATAAAGCCATTCATCGGACATCTGATTATGTGTGGATCATAAAAAGTCAAGAAAATGGTCAACACCCAATATTCATCTTCATCTATTTGACCATGTGATAGTTCGTCAATGGTAGCGTGTTTATATTTTGTGATGATTTCATCATGAATAGAGCTGACCTCTTTGCAATCTATGATGATACCGTCCGCGGGAGAATAGAAAAAATCCTGGTTATTTTTGATGGGCCTTAGTGGATCGCGAAAAAAGTATTCGGATGATAACTTACCAATGCTTAAGTCTTTACACTCCGCTTGTACTTTGCGACGCCATGATGCTACATTTTGTGCCATATTAAAACAAGTCGCTTTTGTATGATTTGTAATTGATATTCATTACCAAACAAGACATTAATGCCCCACCTTTCATAAACTCTTCCAAATTAAAGTAACAAACTTCCATTCCATTGTCAGCTGCTATTTCTTCGATTTTTTGATTTTTATCCCGCTCCATTTTATAGTACTTGCTCGTTTTTTTCAAAAAGTCAATGTCTGATCCATTTAAAATAAAGTTGTTGACCCTAACGCTGTTGGTCAAACCGGCTCTCGAATGATCAATGGTGACAGGGATAATTTCTGCTACTTTTTCTATTTTCTTTATATCTTGTTTTGAAAAAGCATCTACAGCCACAACCAATTTATTTTTTGACAAAGTAAAGATGGCACAATCCAAATGATAGATATACGGGTCAGTCATTTGCACGCTGATCACTTCTAGCCCATACTGATCTCTAAACCACTGATGAGTAGCTAATTCTGTTCTTATACCATAGCCGCCTATATAAATATTGTCTCTTAAAAACTTCATATCAGCTTCGCCTTCAAATTTAAATGGACATTGAAGTGTCTGGTATCCCAATTGATTGAAAAAATTTAAACCAAGTGCTTCCTCACCTCTTCGATTGACTGCTGTAAAATTGGAAGCTATGTAAGTCGGTTGCTCTATATTGTGCAGGACAATCCCATTATTAGCGACGAAGGTCAAGTCTTGAAGATTACAATCTGCTGTATTGGGTAGGAGGTAAACGAATCCCTCACAAGCCATAAAGGAATAGACCTCCCACATCTCATCAAGTGCCTTCGAAGCGTTGATTTCAAGTTCTTTAGCGCTGTAATCCTCCATCCAAGGATTATTTCTAATCTTGGTAGAATAGGATGTAGGTATATTCATTAAGAAAGTTGGTACTGGAATTTCTATTCCCATATTTTTTATTTCTATATTATTAAAAAGTAGTAATAGGTGGCCTTTATATTCGGAGCATTCTAAAAACTATATTTCAAATACAAAAAAACTGTCAAGATGCAATACATGACAGTTTTTTATTTATTATATATTGTTATTTATTTGAAGATACCGTTTGTGTATTTAAACCCAATTGAGCTTTAATGGCCTCAATGTCATTTTTAAGGGAAGCCATTTCTTTGAGTTGTAAATCTAAATTTTTTGCATTTGCCTTATATTTGGCCAATTCTTTCTCCAATTCTTGATTTTTTGCAGCCAATTCTTGTGTAGCCGCCACCAATACGGGTACCAATTTGCTATAGTCCACTTGCCAACGTTTTTCTATTTTTGACAGGTCGGTTTCATCTACTTCGTCACCTTTAGATACGGCATTTGGAAAAACTTTATAAAGTTCTTGAGCAAAAACTCCTACGTCTTTTACCTTACTTTCTTTCCATGTATAATCGTGGATTTTGATTTTGTTTACGGTCGTTAAGCCATTTTGGTAAACACCATTATCGTTTTTGAGTCTTACATCGGATGATGTCAAATAACTCACTCCAGAGCTACCACTTGCTTCAATTCTTCCAATTTCTGCAAAACTGCCTGAAATTGATCCTCCTAAATGACCAAAGGAAATATATCTATTACCAGCAGTTGGAGTTCCAAATTTAGCTATATTAAAACTATTATTACCAGTACCAGTTACCAAGTTAAACCCATCACCAGATCCTCTAACTTGTAATGCCCCAGATCCATAGCCAGAAATTATCGATGCAGTTCCATTAGTAGGTGTTCCACCATCATTACTGATAAATGTATTGCCTGATTTATAGACGATAAGACCATCTTTACGATTCAAACTGTCTGCCCCGATACCTACTCCAAATGCACGGTCTGTCCCACTGAAAGTGCTAACACCGACAGGGGTGTATTCTGTATTATTTAACCCTACAGCCAATTCTCCAAAACTTTTGGAATGTACATTTTCACCCATAGCTACAGAAGTTTCTGCACTTGCTCTAGAATTGTATCCTATAGCAGTAGAGCCCAATCCCGAGGCTATAGATCTGTCTCCCATAGCTGTCGAGGCTTCACCTGAGGCTACCGTATTGTAGCCTATGGCCGTAGAACTTAAGCCTGAGGCTGTAGATCCATCACCCATAGCAGTCGAAGCTTCTCCCGATGCTATCGTATTAAAGCCCATAGCAGTTGATACGTCGCCAATGGCTTGGGTATTCTCACCCATTGCTGTTGAAATGATACCTTGAGCAATGGTAAAGCTACCCATCGCTGTTGATACTTCACCATTTGCTGTAGTTTCTTCACCCATAGCAGTTGATATGATGCCTTCGGCAATTGTGGTATAGCCCAACGCTGTTGATACATCACCGACAGCTTGTGTAGCCTCTCCCATTGCTGTAGCTACAATACCTGAAGCAGAAGTACCGCTTCCCATAGATGTGGCAACCTCTCCTGATGCCATTGTTACATCACCAAGAGCAGATGAAGCTTCTCCTGATGCGACAGTTTCACTCCCTGTAGCAGTTGACACCTCATTGGTTGCTTTTGTATTATATCCAGTTGCAAAACTCATATTCCCCATACTCGCAAAGTCCCAACTATCGTCATCAACAGTACCCGCTCTAAAACTGCCGTAGAGAGAGGGTAAAAACATCATTTTTTGTTCTTCCGCAGCCATTGGATCAATATCCATCGTATTAGCATTTACTAAAAAGTCTTTACCAAAGTTAGCAGCATCACTATATACTATTTTACTTGGATCAGCATCTGAAAAAAATGAGCTGAGATATATCCAAGATGTACCGTTATGAAAATGGATACCAATTTTTACGTCAGTTTGAAATACTATTAAACCTAAAGCTGGCATCAGTATCGCATCTTTTTGTGCTTCGGTCATCCGAGGAATGAGCAAACCTTTGTCATTCATAGGTGAAACGATATCTAAAGCTGATGTTGGATCTGGTGTTGTGGTATTAACACCTACTTGCGCAGTTGCTCCCACAAAAAGTAACATAAGGAGTAAAATTGGTAAAAAACGACTCATGATAAAATTGTTTAGATGATTTAAAGTTAAAATGTTTATTTGCTGATTTGCGGAATTTCTGATTTGTGAAATACATATTTGCCAGTATTGTAAGTACTCATAATTGAAAGTTATTTAGCGTATTCAAATTAAATCTTCGGGCAACTGGAATTTGTCGATGGTTGGTAAGGGTAATTTGTCTAGGATTTAATTGATAAGAATTGATATGATTTTTATTGACAAAATAAGTGCGATGTATTCGTATAAAATCACTATCTGATCCAATTTTCTCAATCCATGCTTTTAAAGTTTTTGCACTAAGTATACTTTTGCCATCTACAAAGTGTATATAGCAATAATTTTTGGCAGCTTCAATCATGATTATCTCCTTGAGCTTGATATTTTTGATTATGCCATGATCTTTGATCTGAATAGATATGCTTTTACGACTATCGTGATTATATACTTCTCGTTTTAGGTCAAAGTACTTATCTTTCCAATACTGGACTTCAGCCATTATAGTAGCATACTCTGTAATTGGTATGATGTATGGAGGGGAATTAACGATCATAATGACAAAATCAATAAGAATTAAAATAAAGCACAAAAATATAGTAAAAAATTTCGATCCACAATAGTCATTTTTAACTATTGGAAAGGAATTTTAATCTGGTTTTATAAAATAAATGGACAAATTATCACGGTAGCCATAGGCCAAATTTTAAAATGTTTTTGATTTGGTTTTCTCCCGCCATGTTATCGGGAGAGTAAGTGGGTAAAATCAAAAACATTTTTGTGTAATTTGTTATATACATAGTGCTACAACAAATTCACGAAAAATAGATTTGAATAAGTATCTTTGTTTTACAAATAGAATGTTGAAGCGTAAATATCCAGTAGGTTTACAAGATTTTGAAGAAATAATAACTGAAAATTTTGTATACATAGATAAGACCAAATACATCCTTGACTTGACTAAAGGAGGAGGGTATTACTTTCTATCTCGTCCCCGAAGATTTGGCAAATCTATGCTAACCACGACTATGCAGGCATTGTTTGAAGGTAAAAAACAACTATTTACTGGGCTTTATGTCGAAGATAAATGGAATTGGGACGTAACTTATCCTGTGATCAGGATTTCATTTGCAGATATTAACTTTGAAAAAAAAGGTTTGGAGTTTTCTTTAAAAGACTCCCTAATTGAATTAGGAGAAAAATATAATGTTCAAATTGTAAATATTGAATTAGCATCTATCTTTAGGGAATTAATTCAAAAACTATCCGCTTCTCGCGGTAAAGTAGTCGTCCTAATTGATGAACATGATAAACCTATTATTCATTTTCTAGGTATAGATACTGCACAAGCTTTAGAGAATAGAAATGTTATGAAAAAATTTTATTCCATTCTCAAAGAAGCAGACCCCTATCTTAAAATGGTATTTATCACGGGGATATCTAAATTTACCAAAGTAAGCATATTTTCTGACTTGAACAATCTTGCTGACCTGACCGTAGACCATAGATTTGCAGGTATTTGCGGTATCACCCAAGATGAATTGGAATCCAACTTCGTAGAAGAACTTAAGATAGAAGACAAAGCAAAAATCAAAGAATGGTACAATGGATACACATGGGATATGAAGACATGGGTGTACAATCCATTTTCGTTGATTAATTTTTTCTCTACACGTCAATATAGAAACTATTGGTTTGATAGTGGTACCCCTACATTTTTGATCAATCTTACTAAAGACAAAAAAGCATATAACTTTGAAAATCATAAATCATCTCTAAATTTTCTAAGTTCTTTCAATTTAGAAAATATTGCTATTGTGCCCTTGATGTTTCAAACTGGATATCTAACATTTACGGCATATAACGAAGATCGCGACTCTTGTACTTTAAATTATCCAAACTTGGAAGTAAAAAGATCATATTTAGAGTTATTGTCAAATGCTTATATATCCGATAATGAAAACACAAGTGTAGTTCTTGCAGAAAAACTCGAAGAAGCCTTAATTAATGAAAATTTTGATGACGTAAAATCAATCATCAATACCCTTTTCAAATCGCTCCCTTACACCATATGGCAAAATGAAAACGAGGCTTTCTTTCATGCCATCTTACACCTTACTTTCAAGTTATTAGGTATCTATGTGCAGAGCGAAGTCCTCACTGCTGAAGGCAGAATAGATTGTATCATTCATTTTGCAGATAAAATCTACTGTATTGAGATCAAATTAGACAAATCAGCAAGTGAAGCATTGGACCAAATACGAGAAAAAGGATATTTTACTCCTTATGCGCATGATGGCAAGAAACTTATAGCTATAGGGATCAATTTTTCTAAAGAAAAGAAGGAAGTGGCAGAGATTTTGTGGGAAGTAATCAAATAATTTAATAACGTGATTAGGACTAACCTATAGTTATTTTTAACTATTGACATGATAAAAATGGCATAGTATATTTGCGATTTTTTAAAACAAAAGTTCAAATGAATATTGCCCTTTTTGATGATCAAATTTACATTGCAAGGGAATTATCCAAATCCTTTAATATTTTAGATAAAAGCTTATTTATTTGTTGGTTTGATGAAAGTGCAGCATTGCTCAAACATATTGAAAAAAGTAAGCCGGAAATTATTGTACTTGATTTAATGACTAGTGAAGAATTAGGTTTACATCTCATTGACCAAGTTGCCCACTTATGTCCGAATGCATATATCGTAGTTTACAGTGTCGTGACATTACCCATAATTCAATCATGCATACTGGAGGCTGGTGCTCACTTTTTTATTAATAAAAAAACACCCCCAAACAAGGCAGCTGAAATGATTTTGGAAAATAAAACATCTTTTCAACCCCTATTACAGGAAGGTAAATCAACAACTATTGCATTATCAAAAAAGGAAAAAACTATTGTAAATCTTATGGTAGAAGGTTTGTCGGCTTCTGACATTGCCAAAATTACCAAAACATCCATAAACACGATAAATAATCAAAAAAATAAACTTATTAAAAAATTTAGTTGCAATTCAAGTACAGAATTGGTTGTAAAATTGACAAGATTGGGATATGTCAAGATATAAAAAAAGAATTTCTCCTGCTAATTTTTGTGCTTTACTTATTTACTATTTTTAATTTATTACATTTGGCATTTTGTTATTAACTTCCTAGCAAGTGCTCCGATTTTGTATAATATTCATCTGTATTTCAAAAAGTATTACAAGTGCTTTTGCACAAATACCCATTTCAGATATTGGCCAAAAAAAAGACTCTCTTTATCAAGTAATAATCAGTGATTCAAAAAATGTTCCTTCTAAAATAGGAGCAATAAAGGCATTGTTTACAGATAGAATAGCTTTTGATGACAAAATATATCACCATGTCGATAGGCTGTTATTGAATTCAACCATCACAAAAGAGGAAAAAATTAATCTTCATCACTACGCCGGTATTGGCTATTATAGAAATGGAGAATTATCAAAAGCCGAATATCATTTAGAAAAGGCTTATGAGTACTTTACAAAATTTCAAATTCCACATTTTGACCCATTCTTTTTGGTCAATTATGGTCTCGTAAAAAACAATTTAGGCAAAAACAATGAAGCCATCACAATTTATCTTGAGGCTATCGATATCGCAAAGAAGACAGATAATTATACAAACCTTGGTAATCTTTATGTGAAATTAGGTGACCTTTATAATAATATGAAAGAGTACGATGATGCGCGTGAATATTTAAACAAAGCAGTTGAATCTGGAAACAAAGCTAATAATAAAAAAGTAGTAGCTTATGCACTAAGGAGCCTAGGCATAACAGCTTTAGAATCGGGTAATTTTCAAGAAGCTGAAGTCGTTTTTAAAAATACACTATCCATCTTCGACACACTGCAAGACCATTTTATGATCAATGACCTTAAGTGTTATTTAGCAGCGACCTACGACGAAATGTACAGATTTGATGAAGCAGAAAAACTTTTCGACGAAGCACACCTATATTTTGAAAAATCGGGAAATGTGGGTGATCTTTATTATATTTCAGTTGATAAAGGAAAACACTTTTTCAGAAAAGGTGAATATAAAAAAGCAATTGAATCTTGTGCATACGCAAAAGATAATTTGATGAAAATAGGTGATATAGCTTGGGCTACCAAGGCTTGGTTATGTATGTACGATGCTGCAAATATAAGTGGTGATTATAAAAAGGCACTTGAGTTTTATCAAGGATACATAAAATATAAGGATAGCCTAACCAATGAAAAAAATATACAAAAAATAACAGAACTCAACAAAGAATTTGAATTTACAAAAGAGAAAGAAGTTATCGCTCTTGAAAATGAACAAGAAATACACAAAGAAAAAATATTCCAAAAATTTTTAGGATTGGGACTTCTTCTAATTACAGTATTGGCGTTTTTTTCTTATCGAGCGTACCTTATTAAAACCAAAGCAAACAAAACGATTTCTAGTCAAAACACTCAATTGGTGATATATAGCAAAACAAATGAAAATCTAATCGACTCCTTAACCCATGATATTAAAGAACCTATGTTGGGTTTACAACTTTTACTTAGTAAAATAAAGTCAGATGATCCTTTTTTAAAGCAAGCTATTCAAAGTATTGGAGACCAAGTATCTGCCACAAATAATATTGTTAACAATCTTCTTCAACTTAAGAAATCAAATCTCCAAAATTCTAAACCAACAATGGATATTAATTCAATTATTGAGATCATAGAAAAAGTAAATAATCAGTTAAAATACAAACTAAAAGAAAAAAATCTTCAATTAGTAAACATGGTAAACGATTCTGATACTTTAACTTTACCCATCTCATCGCATCAACTATATATTGTATTACTTAATCTGATTACTAACGCTATCAAATATAGTCCAAACAATCAGAAAATTGAAATTTTTGCAACAAAGGAAGGTATTTTTGTTAGAGATTACGGACTAGGCATAGATCCAAATATTTTACATAAATTAGGTAAAGAAAACCTTGATTTGAATACCCAACATGAAGGTTCAGGAATGGGCATAATATTTTTAAACAATATGCTTGAGGGAAGTAATGTAAAATTAAAATTTGAGAATGCATTAGGTGGAGGTACCTTAGCTGGAGTAGATATAATATCTAAAATTTAGTTTTTCTAAATATAAAAGAAATATATTTGCTCAATAGAATATTCTCATGAAAGTATTGCTCTACGATGATCATATTTTAATTACAGAAGCTATAGCATTGTATCTGAAGTCCATGCCAAATGTTACGCATGTATACCAATGTAGCACAATAGCCAAAGTCAAAAAACATCTTGAAGAAATAGAGGTGGACCTCATTATTTCAGATGTACTTTCAGATGAAGATGCTGGTATTACGCTGTTTGACTACTTGGCTAATAACTTTCCAAAGACTAAAGTTGTAGTGTATTCTAGCATTAAAAATCCCTTTATTATCCAATCATTAAGAGATTTAGGTGTATCTGCGATTGTGAATAAAACAGAGCCAATCAGCGTTTTGTGGTCAACGTCAAAAATGATATATGAAAGCCAAAAGATAAAGACTAATAATTTGAAGCCATTACTTACTTTAACCGAGCGAGAAAAGGAAATTGCCAATTTCATTTCAAAAGGTTTGTCTTCTAAAGAAATTTCTAAAACCCTCGGTACCTCAGTCAATACCATAAATAATCAAAAAACAGGTCTGATTAAAAAGTTCGATTGCACAAATAGTACGGATCTTGTAGTTAAATTGACACAGATGGGGTTGTTGGGTATAATATAGTTTTCTTTTGAATAGAGTCAATAGATGACTTTTCATAACAAAAACAGAAAGAAAAATATGCCTCAACAAATATCTAGTATCAAATAAAACCAATAAATCACATCGGAATCTTTAAATATTGATTGTTAATATTATACTGCAACTGTATATTCCAAAGAAATTCCTTTCCAGCAATGTCAGATTTTATTTTTTGACTTAAAACAGTTGATAGCGAAAAAGGAAGATTCCTCTTATTCACCCCAACAATTGCACTAGCATAAGTACCATCAAGTTTATCCATTCTTAGATAAAATACTTGTGGACTAAAGGAAAGACTGTAAGACTTATTGATGGGAATATTTGATATCATAGATCTTAGAGCCAGAAAGGTAGTGCTTTTAACTAGATCATTTGTCAACCCAGTGGCCCCTAAATAGCTTATTCCAAAGTTTACTTTTTTATTAATATGGAATGTAGGAGTTGCTTCCCAGGCAAAAAATCTTTGGCTATTCAAATAATTTTTCACTTCACCTGAGATTGTTGTTTCTTTAATATCTCTAAAAATTATAGAAGGATGAGCACCAATGTTCATTTTGAATTTTGGATTATTTATCAATTTATACCGTCCCCAAAAGACAAAAGCCCAAGGCTTACCGTCCATTCCAAATCTCAACATCGGGTCAAAGCTACACCTGCCTTTACCCATAGATAAATCAAATAACATTGCAGGTCTACCTAATGTAAAACTCGGAATAAGAGAAATGCCATTGTTGGTAGCAGTGATCACCCCAGAAAAAAAACTTGGGTTACGAATACTGTCTTGCCTTTGAGATGAAAGATTTGAGGAAAACATAAAAAGACAACCAATCAATATTAAAACTCTATAATAAACCATAAACTACTGATTTCGCATGCTATAAAAGTTTATACCAAAATATACCATGCAAAATCATTGTTTCATATATCTACACAAAGATCAAGTATTATCCAGGAAAAACCATTCGTACTAAAATAAATCCAAAATTTGAATCACAAAGAAATCTAAATTTATTAAGATTAATATAATTTGAATTACTTTTTTTACTGTTTCACAATCTTTAGATCGGACTTTGGTTTGAATAAATTTTTTATTTTTGCCAATTCAGTTACTCGACTTACCCTTTCTTATTTCTCTTAACCTTTGTCTTTTGCGCTTTTACGTTTCCTTTTGGTCCTTTCACTTTGGTAGTTGTTTTAGTAGCACTGTTACCACGAGGACCTTTGACAGTTGTCTTTGTGCGGTTTACTTTATAATTGGCATGAGCATTAGCATGGCGAGTTCTTACCGTGGTAGAAGTGACTCTTGCAGGTTTGTATATTCTATGTGCGTTGACAACTCTGTGTGTCCTGACCACACGTATGGTAGGACTATGATACCTAACTCTAATTGGACGCCAAACTGACCAAGAAAGTGGTCTCCAAGGTTTCCAATAATTAGGGTAATATCCCCATCTCCATGGTGACACCCAAGGCCTGTATGCAGGGGCATAGATGTAACTTACAGAGGGCCAACCCCAAACATTTACCACAATTGATACATTATATTGCTCGAAATTTGGACCACTACCACCATCTTCCTCTTCTTCATCATTGCCATCTGAGGGTTCTACGATCACTTCCTCACCAAATATGTCCTCATCGCCAATAATTTGAAGCATAGCCTCATTTTTTGAAGTCTTTTCAATTTCTATAACTGCAATATCTTGATTTTCTGAGGCAGACACAGGTACTTGCAAAATGATGAGTTGTACATCTCCATGCTTTTGTGAAACCACTCTTATGTAGTCTATGTCACCATCTCCATTCAAGTCTAGATTATTCACTTGATTTTTTTCGGTATTCAATTGCTTTTCAAATTCCTCTGGTGAAGCCGAGTTTTTAAATAACTCAAGCGCTCCCTCAAGACTAAAATTATCCCCAGGCAATCCTGTTGGATTATCATCATCTTGGGCATTAAGTAAAAGGGCGAAAGTGAGTAAACTGAGTACAAATGCAAATTTTTTCATTTTATAAAAGTTTTTGTTGAGTAATTAATTCTAATGCAATTTAGTAGATAAAGTGAAAACACACTAATTTGTACTCAAAATTTTAAAACAAAAATAAATTGTTACTGATTTTAAGGCTATTAGCCTTGAGCAGTTGGCTTTTAGCTCTAAAAAAACTAACTTTTCAATTATTTAAAAGGATCATATAAATTGTTTTTATTTGTTTTTACCTAATTTCTGATCCATTAAATTTGCAGTAGTACCAATAAATTAGAGAGAAAATATTTTTTCAAACCATAAATTCAAAACTGTAAATTAAACGGACATAGATTCCTATAATCAGCCAACTTATACCATTTATAGATAAACTTGGCTGTGTTTAAATACTTATAATCAGCCAGCTTATGCACATATTAAATTAATTTAGCTAGTTATAAACTTATTTAGTCAGCCAAGTTGTAATATATTCTGATAGTATCTATCCCATTTACATCGTCAACCAATAATTCACTTTGAGCACTACAAACCTACTTTTATTGGTAAACATATTTTCAATACCATAATTGTCGGTATATACTAAAAATACATCGCTCATTGGTGCAAAACGATACTGTAACCTACTATTGATATTAAAATTATCAGATTGGGTATTGTATTGTAAGAAGGTAGTCCAAAAGAGTTTTGTCGAAAAATTGATTTCTGTTCTTACGGTGCCCAAAGTTATTTTTCTATCCGCGTAAGGTGATGGAAACCGAATATCATTATGCTCTACACCTAATCGGAAGTTGCCCCAAGGTTGAACTCTGTATGTGATGCCAGCGCGGTATGTATGCTTGTATCCATTATAAAACTGGCCGTACACACCGAATAAATCTGCTACCCATACCCGCCTATTGTCACTATTGTATTGAATGTTAAACTCTGTCATATTGTAATCACCCTTGGGTAGTGCGGGACTTGTGATTTGAAAAGGAAATACTAGCCTAACAAAATTATTATTCAGTCTAAATCTGAGCGCAGAAGTATTTTTAAAAAACAGAAAATGCCGCAATCTTGTGTACCACTCATTCATACCTGATCCATCGCTATTGACCCACACAAAATTTTCGAATCCCGACCAATGGAAGTTTATATTTTTACTCGATTTAGGATAATGGTAATAATTGAGCATGGAGCCCACATTGGTATACCCTATCCGCACTACCCTATCCTCTTCTGGATCATAATTTTCTATTCTTCCGTTAAAACCCATATCAGAAAAATAATTTTTTCCAACATGCTGCACATTAATAAACCCTCTAAAATTTTGTCCATTGTACTCTAAACCATAATACATCTGACCATTATTCGTATTAAAATCCTTGCCTTTGAAAGAATGTAAGTATCCGATCGACGATTGAAATTTACCATCATTCGTGGTATAGACAAAATCTCCACCTGCATTTCTTCCAAAATTACCTTTACTCCAACTGTCGTTTTCTACACCTTGTCTATTCAGGAAAATACCGCGAAATGTAGATCTTTGAAAAACGCGTTGCTGAAAGGCTACTGCACTAAAATTATCACCTCCTTGTGTAGCTTTATCTCGTGTCTGCATGTTGAAAGTTCCAATTCTGAGCTTTTCACTGACATTACCTGTAAGTCTTGCACCGTACAAGATGGGAATTGGAGAACCTCGTTGATTTAAGCCAATGGTTCTTGAGTAAAAGACTTGATCAGCCCCTTGCCCAAAATTAGAAAAAATATCATTGTTTTCTATAAAAAACTGCCTCCGCTCTGGAAAAAAGATATTAAACCTTGTCAAATTTGTAACCTGAGCATCTACTTCCACTTGAGAAAAATCAGAAAATGTGGTCAAATCAAGATTAAGTGCTGGAGTGAGCGCAATTTTGGCATCACCACCAACACGCACAAACTCATCGGTACCGGTAGCTGTTTTGTCTTGACCAATCGAGACAAAAGGTATGAGCGATACATTACCTCCTCTTTTCTCTGGAGATTCTGGCCATTCCAAAGTACCATAATAGCCTATATCGTCAAATTCAAATTGTCGTGGCACTGGAGCCCAAACACTTGTTTCATTATTTCCTGGATCAATCCTCCCAAAGTTGACTCTCCAAACCAGATTCTCCTCATTAAATCGGATGCTCTTTAGCGGAATTTTCATTTCTACTGTCCATCTATCTTCTTCTCTAGTCACTTCCGAATACCATCTATTATCCCAAGATTGGTCAGCTTCACCTGTAGAAAGCAATACCTCCGTTTGAGCTCCCATCGCATTGACTCCAAATCCAAAACCATTCGCTTTTTTACCTACAGGATCTATCAGTACCGCAAACTCATCACTTCGCCCAAATTCATCCCTCTTTAAAGTCTGAATCACATAGTTTGGATCATCATAACATATTGCCAATATGTATAGATTAGCTTCATCACACAACATTTTAACAACAGTCTGATATTTTGGTACACCAACATCTACTGGCTGATTCAAGACAAAATTGGTAAGTTGATTAGCATTTAACCAATCTTGTTCATTTGCCTTACCATCAATATTGATTGCTGTAGTAACATTTTTAAGCTTAAAAACAAAGTCCTTATCATTGGTATTCTGAGCTAGTAATAAAACTGAAAATAAAAACAGAAGGAATAAAGTGAGTACTTTTCTTGGCATATTGCACATTAATTTTGCGGCAAATATATGCTTTTGATAATAAAATCCAGATTATGAATTAGAAATTAACCGCGTAGGATAACATCCAACGGGGTGAACTGCAAGAAAAATATGCTTCATAATAGTTTCAGTACTCAATTTTCCGTCCATGGTACTGAAAAATAACCTCACCTTATACCATCATACAAAGACAAATTATTCTGTTTTGCTTAAATTGTTTTTAGGAATAACCCACAAGGGAGCGATCTCAATAGCACTTTCAAAATAAGATCTAGCTTTTACTTTCTCCCCTTTTAATAAATGTAACAGTCCAAGCTCATTGTGGACATAGGCTGCTTCAGGTGCCAAAGCAAGTGCCTTATTTTGAAAAGCTAAAGCTTCTTCAATCATGTCTGTTTGGGATTCATCAATTATCTTAAGTCTTACAGAACAGCCAGAAAGATACTCTTTTTGCATCGTAAACCTTTTTACAAGGTAATGATCATTTTGTAATAATTTATTGGCTATTTCTAATACATATGGCAATTCATGTATATAGGTATCGATGTTAGAATAAAAGCTATTTGTAGTCTTCTCGACACTTCCACAAACATAAGGGTCCATGTGATCAAGATATTTTTCATATAAAATTTTTGCTATCAATTTGTAACCTTCGTCAGGTGATAGCTTGCGCTTAGTAAAGGCATTGATCTTCATAAACTCTTTTAACAAAAACCGCTTTATGGCTGCTGGTGATTTAGTAGATAAAGATCTTACATCTGTCTTTTCATTATTAAACTTCTCATCAATAACTTCTTGGGCAAAATCTCTTACCGCAGAATTCACAACAAGGCCTCTACTGCCTGTGTTGTTTGATATCGCTATAGAGTCATTTGTTTTGAGTTTTACCACTTCATTTATTGCACCTGGCTTAAATTGGTTGAGCACAATAGATACTGAACCTTTGATAACTGGGTTTTGCTTGCTTTGCTTGACCGAATTTACTTCCGCAGGTACGTTTTTTGATAAAAAGTTATTAATTTCACCAATTGATACTGACCCGTCCTTGGTGGGCGTCCCAATACCATCTGCTTCACCTGCCATACCTCTGAGAAGAAAATAAGAAAATACCCCTCTACCATTTCCCCATGCTTTATCTTCAAAAGACAATTCGAATTCCTTACAAGATGTTATTCTTACTTCATTCATTGTTTGAGTTCTACTCAATTGAGCATTTAAGTGGCTATCATTTGTAAAAGCCGGATCTGCCAACTTACCTGAATGACACGCATCTGTGATAAGAAAAACTTTAGCTTCATTGTCTATGGAAATGGATTCTACTGTTTCGTCAATTAATCTTAGGGGTATCGCTCTTATTGATTGCTGCATATACTTGGAGTCATGGGCCAAAAGGTAACCCAACTTTAATTTGGTAGACTCAATGGCTCCATGTCCTGCATAGTAAATATAAACAATATCATTTTTTTTTGTTGACGATTTTAGTGTAAACAGCTCATCTTCGATATTTACAAGAGTGGCATCTTCATTCGTCAATAATTTGACTTGATTTTGAGGTATGCCAAGGCCAAGAGGTGATAAACTAAATTGATAAAAAGCGTCAGCGTCTATATGCGCATAATTAAGTGAGGCAATATCACTGTTTTTATATTTCGAAACTCCTATGATTAAAGCATACGTTTTGGGTTTCCTTGTTTGGGCTGCAGATTTACCAATGATCACAAAAAGTAAAACAAATAATAAATGGATCTTTTTCAAAATTTTAGGATTGAGTAGTTTTTTATAAAAGTATTGCAATAATAATACTTATCTTACTCTATATATGCTGTTTAGGCCTATAAAAGGCAAAATTCATTCTAATTTACCAATTATGAAGCTTTTAAAACACAAGTTTTAATTTCTCAAATAAGAATCGTAGTTTTGAACTCATAAAATCAGCAAATGAATTACACAAAACTAAAACTAATATTGTCCTACATTTTTATGATGTTTTTCAACCTCCTATTTTGTCAAACAATAGAAGAAACGAGCACAAAATTGGCTACTGATCAACTCACTGCTTACAACAATAGAGACATCGAAGCATTTATACTACCGTACAGCGACAGTGTCAAAGTGTATGGTTTTCCTACTATTTTGCAGTTCCAAGGGAAAGATATCATGAAAAAACAATACAGTAAAATGTTTGCTGACTTTCCTGATTTACATTGTGAATTGGTCAATCGAATGGTGATGGGCAATACAGTTATTGACCAAGAAAGTGTAACATTCCAAAAAGATCGCCCAAAGTTACAAGCCATCGCTATTTACAAGATCCAACATGAAAAAATTCAAGAGGTTTATTTTATCTCTAAAGATGAATAAGGTTCTCCACTCATAAATGCAACCTAACTTTATTTGCTGTCGTATTAAATAAAGAAAATTGTAAAAATGGAATTGGCAGCAAAAAGAGATTGGAAACTAGACGCCCTAAGAGGATTGACTTTACTGGGTATAAGTTTAGTCCACTTTATGGAAAAGTACTATGCAGGACAATTTCCTAAAAGTATAAATGATTCAGTCACTCCAAGTCTATTAGACCAAATAGCGCAAGGCTTTGTAGGTTTATTTATTTCCGGAAAGTTTTATATGATTTTTTCATTCCTTTTTGGTTTGAGTTTTCATTATTTAGTTAAGACTTTTGACATATTTCATATTAAGAAATTCATCATACGATTGATTGTGTTGTTTGGAATAGGTTGGCTGCATCATCTTCATTATCGAGGAGATATTTTGACCATCTACGCATTGTTAGGTATTTTATTACCCTTGTTTTATAATTTCAACCCCAAACATCTGCTTTATTTAGGATTGCTTTTCGCAGCCAACATACCTTCTTTGATTTTCAGAGCGATTGATTTGATCTTTAATCTGAATCTATATGGTGATAATTTTAACATTCCCGATATAGAACTTCAAGCTTATTTTGATACACTCGCAACAGGAAGTTATGTAGACATTTTAAGAGCTAATAGTCGAGAATTTATTGGTAAGATGGCATTTCAAGTTATCTCAGGAAGAATATTTATTACTTTTGGCATGTTCTTACTTGGTCTTTGGGTGGGCAAGAGTAAATCTACTTTAGAGGGTATTTTTACTAAATCTCTGTTGAAAAAAGGTATAGGATTGCTACTATCTTCAATTATCATTTTAGTCATTTCTGGATTGATAGTCAACAATTTAGGCCTTCAACAAAATATGAAATATGTGATGATTTTTCTTGCGATACCTTTTGACTTAGTCAATTTTGCTCTTGCAATAATATATTTGTGCCTATTCTATGCACTTACAAGAAAAATTAAATTTCAACCCTTTTTACAAAAAATAAGTCTTGTAGGCAGAATGGGCTTGACCACCTACCTAATGCAAACAGCCATGGGTACTGCCATCTTTTTTTCCTGGGGTGTAGGCCTTTTACCTAGTTTAGGATCTGGAGCCTCCTTCTTAATTGGTCTTATTGTGTTTGTCTTACAAGTTTATTTTAGCCAAGCTTGGTTATCCAGATTTGACCAAGGACCAATTGAAAAAGTATGGAGAATCAGTACCAATTTTATTAGTAGTTTAGGAAGTCGTCCTTGATCAACCGTTTTTACATCGGTAATCTTCTAGATTGCCAAGTAATTTGTCCTCTATGATTAGCATAATGTTCTACTACATGAAACCATTTGCAATAGTTATTCCAGTTCCATTCTTTGGTTTCGCCTGATAAAAGCCATTGATCATCTCGCTTCTTGAGTTCTTTTGTAGTTTCCTTTCTGACCTCATTATACATATCTTGGTAATAACTCAGCGGATGACCTTTTATAGAATTTCTTGCAGCTTCACCGAGATCCATCGCAATTTTCCATTTTTCTGCATTCTTTGGAGAAAAATCTTCTAAATTATGAAAGGTAATGTCTTGATATATCACTTCAGTTGCTACTAAATGCATCATTAATGAACCAATTGTATTTGAATTTTTATCGTGTAGATGATCTAATTGGGCTACCGTCAATTTAGCATTATATCTTAAAACCGTGTCTCTTATCCAATCTAACATAGACACCAGCGTACCAATTTGCGGTGAAAAACCTTTTTTGGGTCCAATATGATTGATGTTGTCACTGACATAAATATTTGAATCCTTATTCTCGCCAGAAGTGACTAATGATCCAATACCAAGACCACCAATTCCTAGATTGCGTGCAAAATCTCTACGGGTAATGTTATTTTCTTTCATCATAAATTTTAAGGAAAAACGGTAAACAACTTGAAATATTTTATGAAGAATAGACCAATACTCGATTATGACAAATCATGTCATAAATAAAAAATCAAAAATGTAAATTTTAAGTAATTGAAGTCTTATAAATTAAATAAAAACAAGTACCAATAATTTATCTCTATTGTCTCAACCTTTTTATAAAATATGCATTTCTCCATGTAGAATCATGTAGTAATTATATGTCAGATATCATTCAAGTAAAAAACCTTTCTAAATCATTTAAAGATGTCCATGCAGTACAAGACCTGTCATTTAAGGTGCCAACGGGTAGTATTTATGGTTTTCTCGGACAAAATGGAGCGGGTAAATCCACTACCATCCGAATGTTGATGACATTGATCAAACCAACAAATGGCGATATTACCATTTTTGGTCAAGATCTTCGAAAAAATCCTAATGATATACTAAGGAATATAGGAGCCGTGATCGAAAGACCTGATTTGTATAAATATCTCACTGCGTATGAAAATGTAGCATTATTTGCAAAATTGAGTAGGATAAAGGTCGAAAGAAAATCGATCATGGACTTGTTGGACAGAGTGGGTTTGGCCAGTTGGGAAAACAGTTCTATGCAAATATTTTCTCAAGGGATGAGGCAGCGACTTGGCATTGCCACTGCATTAGTACATAATCCCGAATTGATCATCCTTGACGAACCCGTCAATGGACTCGATCCACAAGGTATCGCCGATATAAGAAATCTGATCCTACACCTTAAAAATGATATGGGCAAAACTTTGGTGGTGTCTTCTCACCTCTTGTCTGAGATGGAAATGATAGCCACTGATCTCCTCATCATTAACAAAGGTAAAAAAGTGATCGAAGGCAGCATCAATACGCTACTTAAGCCAGAAATGGCACAGATCGAATTGATTGTAGATCATGCAGATGAAGCTTTAGCAAAAATATCAACTACAGCTTGGCAACAATCTTTTAAGAAGCGTATTGGCAACACTTTAATATTTGAAATGAATAAAAACCAAATAAGCGACTTTAATGTCATGCTTGTGCATCATAATATACACGTCTTAAGTTTGAGGCCAAAGCATAGCCTTGAAGATTATTTTCTTGAACAAACTACCGAAACTGTCTCACAATAAATTTCACATAATATCTGCACCTAAAATATAAATTATGTTTTTCACTCTTTTAAAAATTGAACTTTTTAAAATATCAAAAAGACCAAGGACTTACATTGCTTTTGGTGCTTTAGCAGTTCTGATTTTTTTAATTCAGCTGGCCCTAAAAGCGAACGGTGATGAGTTTGTTGGCCTTCTTTTGTCAGCGCAGGAAGATACTTTTGAGATCCCTCGAAAAGAGATGCTGAATGGTTACTTTGTATGTTTTTTTGTCTTGAATATGCTTTTGATCCATATACCACTGCTTGTTGCCCTTATCGCAGGTGACCAAATCAGTGGAGAAGCGGGTATGGGTACATTACGATTTATGATAGGCAAACCGATTAGTCGTACACAGATTATATTGGCCAAATATTGTGCAAGTGTGATTTATATCGTCTTGATGTTATTTTGGATGGCGATATTAGGTTTGTTTTTGAGTAATATTCTTTTTGGAACAAGCGATCTTTTTATTGGACGTCAATTTGATGTCATTGTGCTCGAAGCGTCAGATATTATGTGGAGATATTTATTGGCTTTTCTTTTTGCAACACTCGGATTATCGGTGATTGCTGCTTTAGCGATCATGTTTTCTGTATTTAGTGATAACTCGATAGGTCCTATTGTTACCGCTACGACCGTAGTAATTGTTTGTACCATTATCCAACAGCTGACAGTTCCATTGTTTGAAAATACGATCACTCCGTGGTTGTTTACGACACATATGTTGGGCTGGAAAGGCTTTTTTTATCCTGAGACTTATCAAATGGTGGGAGAAAATAGTGGTGCCGTAATAAAAGGATCCATTGAAAATATAAGTGCCATATACAAAAGTAGTGCAATCCTCTTTGGTTACATTTTGTTGTTTTTAGGTATTGCTATCTGGCAATTTAGGAAAAAGGATATTTTGACGTAATTGAGTCAATATTAAATCACTGAATAAGCGTGATAATTGCTTTCAGTGATAAATCATTCATTAAAAAAAATTATATTAAGCATATGAAAATTTTAGTAGTCGCTATATTATTGTTGAACTTGAACCTTGTAAATGCCCAGACTGATGTCGAAGAGCTCGTAAAAAAAGTCAAAGCAAAATATGAAAAAGTCATAGATTATGAAGCTTCTGGCAAAATGAAAACAAATGTATTGTTTATAAAAGTGCCAATAGCCAATGTAAAAATCTATTATAAAAAGCCCAACAAGCTTAAAATAAAAAATGAAAATGGGGTATCTTTCATCCCCAAAGGCACCATCAATGTCAATATGAACAATGTGCTTAGCATGAAAAATTACCAAGTCATAGAGGCAGGAAGTGAGGTGATCGATGGCACTCCAGTAACCATAGTCAAGATATTGCCTGAAGAAGATACTGAAGATGTAGTGTTGTCAAAGCTATACATCGACACAAAAAATCTCCTTGTACTCAAATCAATTACTACCACAAAAGAAAATGGCACCTATGAAATATCGATGCAATATGGCGAGCATTCTGACTATGGTTTACCCAAAAAAGTAAAATTTAGCTTTAATGCAAAAGGATATAAACTACCCAAAGGCATCACCTTTGATTACGACAATGGAGCAGCCAAAAGTGATTTTGACAAAGCAGAAAACAAGAAAGGCAAAGTTGAAATAACTTACTCGGCATATAGTATCAACAAAGGGGTGAAGGATGAAGTTTTTAAATAGGTCTAGCTGAAAAAGTCATCAAGCGCATAGATAGCACACACCTTAATTTTTGTATATCACTCCACCTTTCATCACAAGTGATATCTTTCGAACATTTTTGATGTCTTGGGAGGGGTCACCTGAAACAGCAATCAAATCAGCGAAAAAATCTTTTTTGATTCGACCAATTTTGTCTCCATAGCCAAAAACATCAGCATTAACAGAGGTGGCAGACTTTAAAACGTCAATAGGTTTCATACCATATTCTACCATGAGTTCCATTTCTTTAGCATTATCTCCATGTGAGAATACGCCTACGTCTCCACCCATACATATTGTGACTCCTAACTTAAGTGCCAGGGCAAAACTCTTTTTTTTATCAGAAATGCGTTGAGGGTCAGTATCGATTCCTTTTTTCCAACCGCTGTATGTCAAGATACTTTCGGCTGCAGCCAATGTAGGGCACAAAGCTACTCCTTGTTCTTTCATCATTTGGAATACTTCTTCAGTCCCCATATCGCCGTGTTCTATAGTTGACACTCCAGCCATAACCGATCTGCGCATACCTTCCGGGGTAACTGCATGAGTGACTACTTTCCTGCCTGAACTCACCGTCACTTCTACTGCGAGCTTCAATTCATTCTGCGTGTAAGTAGGCTGAGCCAATCGGTTTTGGCCCCATCTGTAGTCGGCATACAACTTGATGAAATCTGCTCCTTTGCCTATTTGTGTTCTGATTTCTTTGATCAAACCCTCATGCCCATCGGCTACAGCAGCTCCAATTTCGTTCTGATTGTCAGGTGATAGTTTCGGACCATAGCTGCCCGTTGTGACCAAAGCCCTTGTGCAAATGATCATACGTGGGCCGAGAATGATTTCCTTCTCTATTGATTCTTTAAGTCCAACATCATCGTACATAGACCCTTCGGTACCCAAATCTCTCACCGTGGTAAAGCCTGCCATCAAAGTAGATTTAGCGTGATTGACAGCACGGATTGTTCTTTCTGACCTGCTTTGATTGAGTACCTGATTTTCCCACGACACTTCATTGTAAGGATGAAGAAACAAATGCGTGTGACCTTCTATGAGCCCTGGCAGCAATGTCATCCCTTTTAGATCAATGATTATAGTCCCTTCAGGCATTATAAAGTTCATCGGTCCTGCATGCGCTATTCGTTGGCCTTTTACCAGCACCACCCAATCAGTGTGCATTGTCTCTCCGTCAAATATCTGATACGGTCTCAAGAGCGTAAATTTATCGGAGGATTGCGCATAATGATATACTGTAGAGCACAAAAAAAGCACGAGTGGAATCAATTTTTTCATTTTCGTTTATTGTATTAGGTATATAATCTTTGAGCCAGAAGCCACAATGGGTTGCTTGTTTTCTGTGGGTTGCTCTTCTGGGATATTTTTGTTTTCTTGCATGTTTATAAAGTTTAAAGTTAAGATGGTTAATTTAAAAAATAAATTACAATTTTATAATTATAGAGGGTCAGAAGCAAACAACCTTACTATTTGTTAATAAATTTAAGTGTGGTAAATCAAAATAAAGTAATATAAATCATGTTTTCACTTTACTTTTGAACCATATAATTCTACATCAGCCGTTGACCAAATCGAACTTAATACATGTTCCATTTCTTTTGATTTTTTAATATCCTTTAATTTTTCATACGCTAGTTTTAATCCGTGTATTGCCCATCCATTTTGAGGTAACCTTTTTAAATCGTCTTCATATGTCTTAACGGCATCTTGGTATTTCCCAGCGGCTATTTGGGTCGAACCCAAATTATGTCTTATAGAAAAAAACCAATCGGGGGGTTCATTATAGTTTAACCCATCCTCCATTTCTACAGCTTCTTTTAGTAATTTTATACTGGTGCTAAAATCGGATTCACTGGCTAAGATTTCAGCCATTAATACTTTGTATGCAATTTGGACCAGGACATCTACTGAATTGATGTCCCAAATAGTGATTTCTTTGAGGCTTTCATCTTTTAAATAATTTTCTAAGAGCATCAATTCAGACTTGGCACTTTTCAAATCTTTTAACCCAACAAAAGCCATTCCTCTGGCATAATTTCTGATTGCTTGTGGATAATGCAGAGTAGTATCAGGATTGTTTTTATTTAAAATTTCTTCCCATTTTCCGAATTTAACATTAACATAATAGGGTATACAAAAGTAGTGTTGGATTGTACCCCACCCCGGTTCTTTCATCAATTGTTGATTGGAATGGGTAGATACTTTATTTGATGCGTAAATGGCCCATTTACTATTACCTTCCAAAGTAGCAGTCGCCGCAAGGAAGTGATAATTATGAGGAAAGTATGCCAAAGGGTAAACTCCTTGGGCATTACATGCTGTAGCATACCCACTGTCTACTGCGATAGCTTTAATATTGGAAAGACTTCCTTTGTGATAATCTCCTGTCCTGATGTATATATGCGATGGCATATGCAACAAATGACCTGCCCCTGATACCAGTCCATCATCAAACAATTGTGCATTATGTAATCCTTTATGAGGCTCGAAGGACATTTCCACAGCATGGATATAAAAATGATGTGCGCCTGGATGTCTTGGGCTAAATGTAATCACTTTTTCCAAAGTGTTGATAATTTCAGGAGTCCATGGTCTGACTTTGCCTGATTTATCCCAGAGATCCCAAGGATGAAGGTTCATGAGGGATTCTGCATATAATGTTCCTATATCCGCGTCATCAGGGAAATCTAAAAATACCTTTTTCATTGACTTAGCATAGGCTATATCCAATTCCACCCTATCTTTTGGTGGCATTTTCGTGTACCGTTTTGACATTGCACTAATAAGAGCCTTCTCTTTGGCTGAACATTTTTCAGACAATAGGATTGCCTTTTGAATAGCATCATATGCTCTTTGATAATTGTCTTCTTCCATCCCTGCATTATAATTAGGCCCTAAGACATAGGCAAAGCCCCAATATGACATAGCACAAGTACTATCAAGTTTAGAAGCATAATAAAAGGACCTGGCAGCTTCGGCATGGTTAAATGCATAAGCTAAAATAAGTCCTTGATTAAAATATTTTTGTGCCAATTTATTTTCAGTGGTTATTGGAAAACTTAAAGCTTCAAGACCTTCGAAAAGAGGCGCTTTATTATCTTTGATGTACCAGTCTTTATCTGTGATAATGGGGGCACACATGACTTGCGGGTATTGAGATATATCTTTAGGGGTATCTACTACTTTTTTGCATCCTATAAAAAAGACCGATGTTATTCCAATCAATATCTTGAATTTACAATTTATCAAAAACATAACTAGTGCTCCGTCTAATTAAAAAATTAAATAATTTGTGGCTCTTTTTGGATATCTCTTCGTTAAAAAGCCTCGCTGAACTACCCAGTTCATCTACATTTTTTGCCTTGATCTATCCAAAAATAGCTCACAACTTAATTTAAAAAAATTATTTAGACGGAGCAATAGCAATTTAATATATGTAAATAATGAAGTAAAAGTAGAATAATATTTTACTTTTAAGATATGTAATAGATAAATATTGAACTTTTCTTTTAACCCAGATTACGCATTGAACTTTATTCGAAAGGAAATTAGGGAAAATAGTAGTGAAGCACATGAGCTGCGTAAAAAATTGATATCCGAAATATCAATTTAGCAGAGAACTAAAACCAACCGGATTTTAGCTTCTCCAATAATTTTTGCAGCCTTAGCTGCATAGAGGACATGAAAGACGTTAAAAATTGACCGCAAGTCAATTTAGTCTTGAACTGTGGCGCCCCGTCACAGCTATTACAACTTTAAGTTAGGTAGTTCATATTTTCTTGCAGTTAATTTCTAATAAGTAATCTGGGTTTAATATTACACTAATTTATTGGCCTTTATTTTGAGTAAAATTATAAAATTACAAAGCCTGTAAATTTCGATTTTCTTCCATGATTTATTGGATGTTATATTCTTTCTTCAAAAGCAAAATCAACTCATTCGCGCTGGAGATTACGGTGGGCAAGGTGTTGGTTAAAATTAGATTCAAGTATCCTCTTCTGTTTTCGAAGCTATTGGCAAATTCATTCAACAACTGACTGTCGCTACTTTGAATCGGAATGATATTCTTCAATAAAGAATCTGGAAACTGCTCCGTTTCTACAGGCAAAGCTTTTGAATAGGATTTGTAATAATGATTATTTAACGTGAATAATGGATAAAAAAATAGCATAAAAAAGCGAACATAAGAAAAATATTGTATATATTAGTGGTTCAAAATCATTAAATAATAACAAATATTAGACTTATGTTCGAGGAT
>JALHLK010000028.1 GCA_022844565.1 Saprospiraceae bacterium | reverse complement strand
TAACTCTTTTAGTTTCACCGACTTCGTGAAAAATCAAGATGAATCTAAAAGCTGCCAAAACTTTGTTGACCCTTTAATTTCTGCGATGTTTTATTGCCGTAAATAGCCAAACTCCAGTAAATTGGTACTTTGGTACCAATTTTTTACGAAGCTCATGCTCACTTTTTGCTTCGCTCCATAAAAAGTGACTATGTTATGCACCATGTTTGAAGAACGCAACGCAGTAAACAAAATTTGACTTAAAAAAGAAACTTATCAAACTTAATTTTGGAAAATACAACAGACACGGATTACAAAGTTGGCGATTTGATTTACGATGCTAACATTTATGATGGACTAAATACTTTTATGTCTGATTTCATGTTTTATAAAAATTGGATGCCAAAAGATACAAATGCTGAAATACTAGAACTTTGTTGTGGTTCAGGACGACTTACAATACCCTTAGCCAAAGAAGGAATAAAAATTTCTGGAGTTGACAATTCAAAGTCAATGTTGGAACAAGCCGTATTAAAAGCAAAGTATGAAAAATTAGAAATCAAATTTATTGAAGCGGATATAAGAAATTTGGATTTAAGCATTAAATATGACCTAATTTTCATTCCCTTTAATTCAATCCATCATTTATATGAAAATCAAAACTTATTTGACACATTTAAAGTTGTGGAAAAACATTTGAAAGATGATGGCTTATTTATTTTTGATTGTTATAATCCTAACATTCAATACATAACAGAAGCTGAAAAAGGGAGAAATAAAATTGCTGAATATAAAACAAAGCATGAACGAAATGTAATAATTGAGCAAACAATGAAGTATGAAAGTAAAACTCAAATTAACAGAATTGAGTGGCACTATTATATAAATCAAGAATTTAATTCGGTACAAAATTTAGATATGAGAATGTACTTTCCACAAGAATTAGATACCTATTTGAAATTTTCAGGATTTAATATTCTGCATAAATATGGAAATTTTGATAAAGATAAATTTGAAAATACTTCTGAAAAACAGATATTTGTTTGCAAAAAGAATATATGAACAATTCTTTACTTAAGTTTCGGACACGTTTTCAATTTTCAAAAACTGGAAATGTAAAACTATTGAGAATCATAAGCAAAAAAAAATAACCCTTGCTTTAAAAGGGTGGAGCCCTATAATTAGGGATGTTGTACTTTTTATGTAAATATGAGTTTTAGTAAGGTTGTAAGAAAAATAATTCATGAAAGTAGTTATAAAATCAACAGATAGTTCTGCAAAAATCAATCAGAAGTTGAAAGATTTAAGAACCAAAGGCAAATTTGAAGCATTTAAGCATTGTGGAAAGATAAATTTAAAGCAGGATCCTCTTGTCATTCAAAGAACAATGAGAGATGAATGGCAATAATATTTTAGTAGATACAAATATTGCTTCATATCTACTAGGTGGTGATAGCTCACTTGCTGAATTATTAGAAAACAAAAATGTTTATGTATCCTTCATAACAGAACTTGAACTACTCGGGTTTAAGGATATTAGTGAATTAGAAAAACTAGTAATTGAAGATTTTTTAAAAGATTGCATAATATATAGATTTAAACGAAACTATAAAACTTGTAACGATCAATTTAAAGCAGAGCAAAAAAGTAAAGTTACCTGACGCAATTATTGCAGCTACGTCAATTTATTTGAATATTCCTTTAATATCAGCAGATTCTGGTCTTGATAATTGGGACGAATTGCAATTTATAAAATATGAAAAGTGAAAAGGAAGATAGTTAGAAAATTAAATCTTCGATATACTTAATGATCCCATCTATTATTAACTTATTTCTTTCCAACCTTTAAAGTTTTAATAATATATCCTATTTTTGTCCACCAATTCACACAATAACGGATTAATCAGAACTCGTGATAGACGATAAAGCAAAAACTACTCCTTTAATGACGCAGTATTTTAAGATGAAGGCGCAACATCCTGACGCTATCTTACTATATCGGGTAGGAGACTTTTACGAGACTTTTGGTACAGATGCTGTGACCGTGTCTAATGTTTTGGGTATCATACTCACTAAAAGAAACAACGGTGGTGTGGATATTGAGCTAGCAGGTTTTCCGTATCATTCTTTAGATTTGTATTTACCAAAAATCGTAAGAGCAGGATTCCGAGTAGCCATCTGCGAACAGCTGGAAAAACCTTCCAAAGAAAAAAAGATAGTTGATAGAGGTGTGACGGATGTCATTACTCCAGGCGTCACGATTGATGATGCGCTTTTGGATAGGAAGTCTAATAATTACTTAGCTTCAGTACATTTTACAAGTAGAGGTCAACATGGTATTGCATTTTTGGATATTAGCACGGGGGATTTTCTGGTGAGTGAGGGCAGTATTGAAGGTATTTACAAGCTGATAGAAAGTTTTACACCTTCCGAGATCATCCATTCAAAATCGTATACAAAGCTTTTGCAAGATCAGTTTGGTGATAAATATTACCATTATGCATTGGATGAATGGGTGTATACAGAAGATTTTACGAGAGAAAAACTGCTAGACAAATTTGCGGTTACGAATCTCAAGGGATTTGGGATAGAAGAAATGATGATGGCCCAGGTAGCTGGAGGCGCTGCAATTCATTATTTAAGCACCACTAAAAATGATAGATTATCACATATATCCGCTATTCAGAGGATACAGTCCGATGATTTTGTATGGTTGGATCGATTTACCATCAGAAACTTAGAACTGGTCAATAGTTTTCATGAAACAGGCAAAAGTTTATTAAACATCATTGATCAGACCTCTACGCCTATGGGTGCACGCATGTTGCGGAAGTGGGTGATGATGCCCTTGATCGCAGTAAGTAAAATCAATGAAAGGCTTGATGCTGTGGCTTACCTTTTACAAGAGTCGTCGGCAACGTTGGATATCGATACACATATTAAGAAGATAGGTGATTTGGAGCGAATCGTCTCTAAATTGAGCATGGGGAAAGTAGCACCGCGGGAGATTATCCAATTGGGCGAAGCAATATCCATGACCAACGAGATTAAAAATGCATTTGCGGAAGTTGATCTTCCTCTTATTGCCAATCTAGCAGCTCATCTCAACACCTGTGAAACAGCTAAATCGCTGATCGACAAGTCTATAAAATTAGATCCCCCTTCTATGATAAGCAAGGGCGGAGTGATCAATGATGGTTTTAATGCAGATTTAGATGAACTCAGAAGTATTATCAAAAACAGCAAAGCAATTTTGCTCGATTTACAAAACCGTGAAGCCGAAAAAACGGGTATTACGAATCTGAAAATTGGCTTTAATGGTGTCTTTGGCTATTTCTTGGAAGTGACAAATAAATACAAAGACCAAGATTTAATCCCGAGCCATTGGGTGCGTAAACAGACCTTGTCTAATGCCGAGCGATATATTACGGATGAGCTCAAAATATTGGAAGATAAGATTCTCAATGCCGAAGATAAAATTTTAGAATTAGAAGAATCGCTGTACAATGATTTGATCAATAATTTAATGTCATTTATCGATGTCCTTCAGGTAAATGCGAGGGTCATAGCGCAAATAGATTGTCTGATCTCTTTTGCCAAACAGGCGAGTAGAAATCAATACTGCAAGCCACACATCAATGATGGTTTGGAAATCAAGATAAAAAGTGGTCGCCACCCCGTGATTGAACAGCAACTACCTATTGACCAGGCGTATGTGCCTAATGATATCGTACTTGACAATCAAGATTTACAAATCATGATGATCACCGGACCCAATATGTCGGGTAAGTCCGCAGTTTTACGACAGACAGCTTTAATCGTTTTAATGGCTCAAATGGGTAGTTATGTACCTGCTGAGGCTGCTGAAATAGGTTTTGTAGACAAGATATTCACTCGAGTAGGAGCTTCAGACAATATTTCAAGTGGCGAATCTACCTTCATGCTCGAAATGAACGAAACCGCCAGCATCATGAACAATATCTCAGAGCGAAGTTTAATTTTATTGGATGAAATAGGCCGAGGTACCTCTACATACGACGGTATAAGCATCGCTTGGTCATTAGCCGAATACCTCCACAACAATAAAAAAGCTACCCCCAAAACCCTCTTCGCCACCCACTACCACGAACTCAATGAACTCGCAGATAAATACCCTCGCATCAAAAACTACCACGTCACCACCAAAGAAGTCGGTAATAAAGTGATCTTTTTAAGAAAATTAGTACAAGGTGGTAGTGAGCACAGTTTTGGTATCCACGTAGCCGCTATGGCCGGTATGCCTCGCACCATTGTAGAAAGAGCCAGTGAAATTTTGCTGGAATTGGAGAAAAAATCTCTTAATAGTGGTACCAGCAGCCCTAGAAAACAAGCCTCCAATATAGCACCACAAGCTTATCAGTTGAGCATCTTCGAGACGGTCGATCCAGTATTAGGTCAATTGAAAGAAGCTATCCAATCTATGGAGTTGAATACGATGACGCCTATTGAATGTATGTTGAAGTTGAATGAGTTGAAGAAGATGATTGGGTAGGGCAATGAGTTCAATGGGCAATTAGGTCAAATGGCTAAAGCTGCAATTATGCAATGAGTTCAATGGGCAATTAGATCAATTGGCTAAAGCCGCAATTTGGCAATGAGGACAATTAGCAATTAATTTAATTGGCTAAAGCTGCAATGAGGACAATGAGTTCAATGGGCAATGAGTTCAATAGGCAATTAGGTCAAATGGATAAAGCTGCAATTATGCAATGAGTTCGATGGGCAATTAGATCAATTGGCTAAAGCCGCAATTTGGAAATAAGACAAATGACAATTATTTCAATTGGTTTGCTGAAATGAGGTCAGTTGGCTGACGAAGCAATGAGGGCAATGTGTTTTTAAAAGTGATGAATTAACTAATTCTAATATTTGTCAGGATTACTGATAGCATGCCCAAGTAGTTTGCCAATTTCATTATTTAATTCAAATAATTCTTTAAATTGACTTTCATTTATATATCGGCATGCTAAAGCAAATTCTAGCCAAACAAGCGTTTCGGTGTTTTCTCCATCACAGTCCGTCAATTTTGAAGTAAAATGTGCTGGGTATCTACGTTTTCGGTGAGCTTCAGCATAATTAACGCTTACACTTCTAGAACTTCTTCTTATTTGGTCTGTGAGTGAATATTTCTCTTCAATTGGAAAGGATTTACTAATCTCAAAAATTTTCATTGCCTGTGCAAATGCTTTCTTATAAATTGTTGTTTATCTAAATGAATATTCGCGCATATCCTAAATTTTAAACCAAATTTAATAAATTTGAACTCCATTGAACTAATTGAACTCCATTGCATTAAATGAACTCATTGAACTCCCAGCTTCTAAACCAACTCCGCTTGTCTCAAAGACTCGACCTTATTCCTTACCAAAAACTCATCAATTGTCTCAAAGTGCTCTATGACTCGTTTGTTTTTAAATTCAAATACTTTTTCGGATAGACCTTTTAAGAAATCTCGATCGTGGGAGACCAAGATAAGGGTACCATCAAAATTGAGTAGTGCTTCTTTTAGTACATCTTTTGATTTGATATCGAGGTGATTGGTAGGTTCGTCGAGAATGAGTACGTTGGCAGGTTCAAGTAAAAGTTTGATCATAGCCAATCTAGTTCTTTCACCACCAGAGAGTACTCCAACTTTTTTATCGATGTCATCGCCTGAAAACATAAAACAGCCCAATATATTTTTAAGTTGTGTCCTAACCTCGCCTTCTGCTACTTCATCAACTGTTTGAAATACGGTGATTTCAGGGTCTAAGGCAGCAGCAGCATCTTGTGCAAAGTAGCCAATTTTTGCATTATGACCTATGGCACATTTTCCTTCAAATTCGATTTGACCCATAATGGCCTTGATCATCGTAGATTTACCTTCTCCATTTCTACCTACAAAAGAGACCTTTTCTCCGCGCTTTATGGCCAAGCAGGCATCTTGAAAAACGGTATGATCCCCATATTTTTTAGTTAAGTGCTCAATGGTGACAGGATAGTCTCCAGATCTCAAAGTAGGAGGAAATCTAAGTTTTAATGCTGAATTGTCGATTTCGTCTACTTCGATAATCTCCAATTTCTCTAACATTCTTTCTACACTATTGACTTGATTGGCCTTAGAATAGGTACCTTTAAATCGTTCGATGAATGCTTTACTGTCTGAAATTGTTTTTTGTTGTTCTTTGAAGGCCTTCATTTGATGGGCCCTTCTTTCTTCTCTAAGCGTGAGGTAGTGGGAATAATTGGCCTTGTAATCATATATCCTACCCATAGTCAATTCTACCGTTCTATTGGTAATATTGTCGATAAATGCCTTGTCGTGAGAAATTACGATGACAGCCTTTGCTTTATTGACCAAAAAATCTTCTAACCAAACTACTGACTCGATATCGATATGGTTAGTAGGCTCATCCAATAAAATCAAATCAGGCTTTTTTAATAATATTTTAGCCAATTCTATCCTCATCCGCCATCCACCACTAAATTCACTCGTTGGCCTTGTGAAATCTTCTCTTGTAAAACCTAAGCCCAATAATGCTTTCTCTACTTCTGCATCGTAATTGACCTCCTCCATACTGTAAAAAATCTCACCTAACTCACTTGTCTTTTCTATCAATTTCATGTACTCATCAGATTCATAGTCTGTTCGAGTAGCTAATTGCTCATTGAGTGCATCCATTTGATGTTTGATGTCAAATACATGTTGGAAAGCCTTGGATGCTTCATCAAAAACAGAACAATCATCTTTGGTAAGAAGATGTTGAGGCAAGTAGGCGATTACAGCATCTTTTGGGGCGCTGATGGTCCCTTTTGTTGGCTTGTTTACGCCTGCTATAATCTTCATAATCGTAGATTTACCAGCTCCGTTTTTACCCATGAGCGCTATCTTATCATTTTCATTAATGACAAAAGAAATGTTTTGGAACAGTACTTTTCCACTAAACTCTACTGCTAAATCGTTGACTGAAATCATTTTTTTTAATTTGAGAGCACAAAGTTATAATTTTTATTTCAATTGGTTTCGGTGCTACAAGGTTAAAAGAGAAATAAAAACATCTTTTATATCTACTTCAAAAAGTAACTTTAATGAATGAATTTTATATCTTTATGTCCCTAAAAATAATTTTATCCAAATAAATAATGGTATACTAAATTGTATAAAAAATTATCAGCCAAAATATGAGTATTAAAACGGTAGAAACAGACCAAAATCAATTTCATAAAAAACTTTTGAGGGACAATCTAAAATTAATTTTTGGAGAATTTGATGAATCTATTCTAAATGAGATCGAAGACAAACTCGAGTGGCTTGAGCTGGAAAGCGGAGATGTTTTAATCAAACAAGGTGATGAAGGGGACTCCCTATATTTTGTATTAAGTGGAAGATTAGAGGCATCTGTAGAGCAGGAGGATACGGAAACAAAAAAAATTGGTGAAATTGTAAGGGGCGAAACCGTAGGAGAAATGGCTATTTACACTGGAGAACCGCGGTTTGCAACCGTTACAGCCCTTAGAAATAGTCTATTGGTAAAACTTTCAAAAGAAATTTTTGAAACTGTATTAAAAGAATATCCTCAAGTTTCTTTAAATGTTACAAAATTAGTCATTGATAGATTTAAGAAAAATCAAGATAGAATTGTCAGTAATCATCTTATAAATATCTGTTTTGTTGCTTTGCATGACACTTTGGATGTTATCAAAATTGCTGATTATGTTTTTTCAAAACTGAATAAGCAAAATAAAGTTTTGAAAGTAGATAAAAACTTGGTTGAGCAGGAATTTGGTCCTTTGCCTGACGAACAAGGAGATGAGTCTGGAGAATACAGTAAAAAACTAATTCATTGGTTAAATAATCAAGAGGCTCTCAATGATAATATGATCTATGTGTGCGATGATAAAGATGAATATTGGCACAATAAATGCATTCGCCAGGCCGATCATATTTTTATTTTTGGTGATGCAACACTCGAACCTCAAGTTTCTACCTTTGAATTTGAAAAAATTTCTACAATCAATGCAAAAACAACATTGGTTTTAGTCCATCCCAATGATACTCAAACACCTACAAATACTCGAAATTGGCTTGATTGTAGACCATGGGTAGATCAAAATTTGCATATTAGGAGCAATGTTGATTCGGATTATAATAGATTAGCAAGAATTGTTAGTGAAAAAGCCGTCGGAATAGTTTTTGCTGGTGGAGGTGCTAAAGGATTTGCACATTTGGGAGTGATAAAAGCACTCCAAGAATTTGGTGTTGTATTTGATTATGTTGGTGGTACCAGTGTGGGATCGATCATGGCTATGGCTAATGCTTTTCAAAGACCAATTGATGAGGTCATTAAAATTGGTAGAAAATCAGCTTTTTTTAATCCAACAAAAGATTTTAATTTCCTGCCAATTTTGTCAATAGTCAAAGGAAAAAGGCTTAGGGCTATGATCAATAGTGCATTATGCGAATTAGCAGGAGCAGATTCTTTAGATATTACAGATACATGGAGGACATTATTCATCGTAGCAACTAACTTTTCTAGGGCAGAAGAAAATGCTATGTTTAAAGGGGATTTATCAACATCGATAGTTGCTTCTTCTTCTATCCCAGGAATTTATCCACCAGTCATTATTGATGGAGATTTTTATGTTGATGGTGGTACTTTTAATAACTTTCCAGTTGATGTAATGAAAAATAGTGGAGTCAAAAAAATTATTGGCATCGATTTTTTAATTGATAAGGAACGCAAAGTATCGCTAAAAATGATGCCTTCTAACTTTGAAGTAATTAAAGACCGCTTATCGTTTTGGAGAAAGAAAAAATATAGGGTTCCATCCCTTACATCTACGATAGTTAATTCTACGATTCTCTACAGTACATCAAAAAGAGGAGTAAGTAAAAATATGTTGGATTTACACCTTAATCCTGATGTTAATAAATATGGAATCACCGCTTGGTCAAAGTATGATGAAATCGTAAAAATAGGGTATGCTTATGCAAAAAATGTACTCCAAAATATGACCGAAGAAGAATTAAATAATTTTAGAGACTATCCGTAAGGACATGTTTTCAATGTTCAAATTTTCAAATCTTGGAAATGTTCAAATGTTGAGAATTTTCAAATGTTGGTAATTAATTCTACTTTGTTGAGTTGAAATCAGATTATTGTTTATAAATTCAATTAAAGTTAAAAATGGCAATGTCCTTATTAGTTTTTGTCACCATTTTTGATGCAAAAATGTCGCCAAAAGAATTGTGATTTTTTGTTTTCCACGACCTGAAGGTCGCGGTAACTAAAAAATTATTGAATTTAACAAAGAAGAATTAATAACAAATACGCTCAAATCATTAATCATAATTATGAGGTCTTTCTGAAAACTCATTTTCGGTTAATTCTTGTAATTTTATAAATTTTAATTCATTGACAATCAATTATTTAATAATTTGTGAATTTGTGGCTTTTAGACTTTTCGGAGGAGACTCAATTATTAATATTGAAAAGTGGTTTTGATATCTCACTAAGTCATTTCCTTATTTCACCGTTAACGTTAAAACCAGATCATCTTGTGCAACCAAAGTCCGATCTTTTAAGTAGATTTTTTGTACAATTCCTGCATATGGTGCTGTGACGGTACTCTCCATTTTCATAGCCTCAATTGTAAAAAGTGGAGTATTTACATCTACTTCTTGCCCTTCTTTTACCAAAACTTTTGCAAGGCTTCCTTGTAAAGGAGAACCAATATCATCTGGTTTTGATATTTTTTGATTGGCAATAATCTCAGCTTTTACATTTTTATCTTTGATTACAATACTTCTATCTGCACCATTCAATCTAAAGATTACCAAGCGATTGCCGTGTGCATCAGGCTCGTTTTTGTTGAGATACTGTATCAGCATAGATTTTCCCTTGGCTGTTTCTACCATGATTTCCTCGTTATAATCCAATCCATAGAAAAAGGCAAGTGTGGGCAAATGTGTTACCTCACTATATGTTTGCATATGATTGTAAAAATCTTCGAATACCTTTGGATACATTTGGTAGGATAAGAAATCGTGATATTGGTTCATTTCTGGAAATTTCACTTTAAATGTTTCAAATTCTGTCTCCAGATTCATCGGAGGAATATGATCATTTGGTTTGCCAGTGTATGGAATCTGCTCCTTTAATACAATTTTTTGTAATTCTTTTGGCCAACCTTCATCTCTTTGGCCTAGATCCCCTTTCAACATGCTGATCATACTATCCGGAAATGATATTTTATCTCCTTTCGTCAAAATGTCTTCTGCAGTATAATTATTGGCGGTCATAAACAAGGCCATATCGCCAACTACTTTAGAAGATGGAGTTACTTTTACGATACCTCCAAGCAAATCATTGACTACACGGTAATTTTTCTTTACTAAATCAAATTTTGACTCCAACCCTAATGCACGAGCTTGTGGTCTTAAATTTGAGTACTGACCTCCTGGTATTTCATGTTCAAAAACTTCTGCAGTTCCTGCTTTTAAATCTGTTTCGAATGGATAATAATATGTTCTCACATCTTCCCAATAGTCAGAATATTTATTGAGCGACTCCACATTGATTTTTTCTCCTAAATCCATTTCATTGAGCATTACCGCTACAGAATTAAAATTAGGTTGACTCGTCAATCCTGACATGGAAGCAATCGCTACATCGATGATGTCTACACCAGCTTGTGCAGCATTTAGGTAAGTTGCTGCTTGTAGACTCGAGGTATCGTGACTGTGCAAATGGATTGGGATTTCAATATGATTTTTGAGGGCTTCTATCAAAATCGTCGCTGCCTTAGGTTTGAGTAAGCCTGCCATATCTTTGATGGCTAAAATATGAGCACCTTCATCTTCGATTCTACGTGCAAAATCAAGATAATATTGTAGATTGTATTTTTCATTGGTCAAAAGATCACTAGTGTAGCACATGCACACTTCTGCTATAGAGTCCGTATGATTGATGACGGTATGAATAGAAGTTTTCATCGCTTCTAACCAGTTTAGCGAATCAAAGATCCTAAAAATATCAATACCTTGTTTAGCCGATTCCTCTACAAAAGACGCAATTAAATTATCAGGATAAGCCTTGTAACCCACTGCATTTGAACCCCTAAGCAACATTTGAAATAAGGTATTTGGCATGACAGCTCTTAATTTTTGAAGCCTTCGCCAAGGTGATTCTTTTAAAAATCTCATCGATACATCAAAGGTAGCTCCTCCCCAAACTTCCATACTAAAAACCTCATGTCCGTGGTTTTTAGCAAAACTTTCGGCAACTTCCATCATATCTTTTGTGCGAACTCTAGTTGCCAAAAGGGATTGATGCGCATCTCTGAAAGTGGTATCGGTGTATTGCGTAGCTACTGTAGTCTTCAATTTTTCTACGATACCCGCTGGACCTAAATCTTCAAGTACCTGTTTCCACCCTGGGGTAAAATCTGGTCCTCTTTCGAAGGTCGGTACTATTGGTTTTCTAAAAACGATAGAAGTATCGATCTTTTTTACGTCTTCGTGCCCATTGACGATTACATTACCCAAATAAGTCAAGAGACGTGTACCTCTATCTTTCCAATCTCTGGGTATTAGCAATTCTGGGTGAGATGCGATAAATCCTACGGTGACATTCCCTTTTTTGAAATCCTCATTTTGAAGAAGATTAATCAAGAAGCCTATATTGGACTTTACACCTCTGATTCTAAATTCCCTTAATGCGCGAATCAGCTTGTCACTCGCTTCTTTTCTATTTCTTCCCCAAGAAGTCACCTTTACGAGCAAGCTATCAAAAAACGGGGAAATATTTGCCCCAGCATATGCATGTCCTGCATCTAATCTGATACCAAACCCGCTTGCACTTCTATAAGCGACCAATCTACCGTAATCTGGTTTGAAATTATTGGAAGGATCTTCGGCAGTAATTCGACATTGGATAGCTACACCACGCATTACTATATCGGATTGACTATTGATGCCGATATCTTCATAGCTCAGTGGATGCCCCATAGCTATGAGTATTTGTGATTTTACGAGATCGATTCCTGTGATCACTTCTGTTACGGTATGCTCGACTTGGATCCTAGTATTTACTTCAATAAAATAAATATTTTCGTCTTTATCTACTAAAAATTCAACTGTTCCAGCATTTTTATAATCTACAGCCTTCGTGATGTCAGTAGCATATTTGTAGAGTAATTCTTTAGTTTCTTGTTTTAATGTGGTTGCAGGAGCTATCTCCACTACTTTCTGAAATCTCCTTTGTACCGAACAATCTCTTTCAAAAAGATGAACAAGATTGCCATAATGATCACCCAAAATTTGAATTTCAATATGTCTTGGATCGTCAATGTACTTTTCAATGAATACAGCTCCATTACCAAAAGCAGTTTTGGCCTCCCCACTTGCTTCGTAGTACAATTTTGTAAATTCGTCTTCTGATTTAACGACTCTCATGCCTCGGCCACCACCACCTGTGGCTGCTTTTACCATAATGGGAAAACCTATTTCTTTTGAGATGGCTAGCGCTTCATCATGATCTTCGATACTCGACTCTGATGCTCTTACTATAGGAGCTTTTACTTTATTAGCGATCTCTTTTGCCCGAATCTTATCACCCACAGCCAGCATAGACGAAGGGTCAGGTCCCACCCAAATGATTCCTGCATCCATACATTTTTGAGCAAACGTATCATTTTCCGAGAGAAAACCATATCCTGGATGTATGGCGTCAATGTCATTTTCGATTGCAACCCGTAATATTTCATCTATATCGAGGTATGGTTTTAATGGTTCTTCATCATTCCCTATTTTGTAAGCTTCATCTGCCTTATACCTGTGTAAACTATACCTATCTTCATACGTAAATATGGCAACAGTCCTTATATCTAGTTCTGTAGCTGCTCTAAAAATACGAATGGCAATCTCTCCTCTATTGGCAACGAGTAGTCTTTTAATTGATCTAATCATGGTAAGTCGAATATGTAGTTAGATAATATTCTGCAAATTAAGCCTATCTAGAGAAAATATTCAATTTTGTTTTGATTTAATCGTAAAATAGTACTAAAAATTTGAAATTTAATAATTATTTTACATTTGATATTTGAGTCTCCTCCGAAAAGTGTAATGGAGATATATTCACAAATTTTGTTAGTTGTAAATAATAGATATTCAGCTAATTAAAATTATTTGAATTTCACGTATTAACGTAAAACGAGTTTTTATAATGAGCTCACATTTGATGGCCTTTTTTTCTTTTGATATTAATTTATGAGCATTATGGTATAATTGACTCAATAATATTTTAATTGTTTACTTAACTTTGTATGCTTAAGTTGAATTTTATGCCTTTGTTGAAGGTCATAGATTGTTATGATAAAAATCATTTCGTTTACTACAAATCATTTTTATTTTACCTCCTTAAATTCGAAAATAGACATGACAAAGAAAGATTCTGAAGGAAAAAATGATTATTTTGAGCTAAAATCTGCACCAAAACTCGTAGATGGAGGGGATATTATTAGTGGTGATACGGAAGTCGATATAAAGATGAATACTGTCAAAAGGGCTGTTCGTAAAAAAATCAATACGAATGCTGCGACGTTAATTGAAAAGATTGTTTTCCCGAATGAAAATTTAGAGAATGCAAAAGATTTCATTAATTCAATGTCCATCGAAGACAGGACATTGCTTTTTAAGTTGTTATTGGACGAAGAAGGTAAAAAGTCAAATGAGTTAGGTATTCATCCTGATAATATTTTGGTTGAAAATTGGCATGAGCATAAAAAGTATCCTTATAAGTACCTCATGTCACGCAAAAGCTATGAATTTCAAAAATTTGATTTGCAGGTTGAACTTTTAAAGCTTCAGGCATGGGTCAAAAGTACTGGTTTGCGAGTAGTAATTTTATTCGAAGGTAGGGATGCTGCCGGAAAAGGAGGCACTATAAAAAGGATGATGGAACACCTTAATCCAAGAGGAGCTAGAGTGGTCGCTTTAGAAAAACCTACGGATGAAGAGCGAGGTCAGTGGTATTTTCAAAGATATGTAAAACATTTGCCTACTAGTGGTGAGATTGTTCTTTTCGATAGATCATGGTATAATCGGGCTGGGGTAGAACATGTAATGAATTTTTGTACAGAGGAAGAGTATCACGATTTCATGAGGCAAACTCCTGAATTTGAGCGAAACCTCGTGCGAAGTGGTATTGTACTGATTAAGTTTTGGTTTAGTGTCAGTCGTGAAGAGCAAAAGCTAAGGTTTAAAGACCGACAGACACATCCCCTCAAACAATGGAAACTATCTCCTATCGATATGGCCTCATTGGATAAATGGGATGAATACAGTAGAGCTAAGGAAAATATGTTCTATCATACCGATACGCCTTATTCACCATGGATTGTAATTAAATCCAATTGTAAAAAAAGAGCAAGATTAAACGCTATGAAGTATCTATTGCACCAAATTGACTATGATAATAAAAATGTCAAGATAATTGGTAGAGTTGATCCACTTTTGGTGGGTAGATCTAGTGTAGTCTATGAAGCAGGTGAAGCGGTAGACGATCACTTAAAAAAAGTTTAATGTGAAATTTGGATTAAAGTAAAGAGTAATAAAATAAATCCTAAAATAACGTCATAAAAATGACGACTATATCGTATATTTGCATCAATATACTTGAGCAATGTACGAAAGAGCTATTTTACATTTAGATCTAGATTCATTTTTTGCGTCTGTAGAGTGCGTAAAGAACAGTGACCTCATCGGTAAGCCGCTTATTATCGGAGGATTGAGTAGTAGGGGAGTGGTAGCTTCTTGTAGCTATGAGGCACGGAAGTTTGGGGTGCATTCTGCTATGCCGATGAAGATGGCTTTGCGATTGTGTCCGCACGCTATTGTGCTTAGAGGGGATATGGACAGTTATAGTACCTATTCACAATTGGTCACGGAGGTAATCAGTGATGAGGCACCTCATTATGAGAAAGCTTCTATCGATGAGTTTTACCTCGATATATCAGGCATGGATAAGTATTTTGGTTGCTTTAAGTGGTCGGGAGAATTGAGACACAAGATCATCAAAGAGACAGGATTACCCATATCATTTGGACTATCTATCAATAAGTTGGTATCCAAAGTAAGTACTGGAGAGGCCAAACCCAACGGTACTAAAGAAGTGCCTAGTGGTACCGAGAAGGCTTTTTTAGCTCCACTTTCTACCGCTAAGATACCCGGAGTAGGCACGGAGACGTACAAAAAATTGAGCTTCATGGGTGTACGTACCATCAAGATACTGAGCGAGATACCGATCAAACTTCTTGAGCGCGAATTTGGTAAGTGGGGGCGACAACTTTGGGAGAAGGCCAATGCGATAGATTACTCTCCTGTTGTACCGTATCATGAACAGAAGTCTATGTCTAAAGAACGAACTTTTCACGAAGATACACTAGACTTGCAGTACATACGTAGCCTTCTAATGGATATGACAGACAAGCTCGCCTTCGAATTGCGCAATGCCAATAAACTCACTGCTTGTATCACAGTAAAAATTAGATATGCCGACTTCAATACCTTTACCAAGCAAAAGAAAATAACCTATACCGCCCAAGACAACACCTTAGTCAAACACGTACTCAACCTATTTGAGCAGCTTTATCAGCGTAGGCAACTCATCCGCTTAGTAGGTGTAAAATTTAGTGATCTCGTGCATGGATCCTATCAGATAGACCTTTTCGAAGATACCATCGAGCAATTATCGCTCCTCACACAGTTGGATAGAATTAGACATCGGTTTGGGGCAGATGCTATATCGAGGGGTAGTGTGTTGGTGAAAGGGAAGGGTGGGTAGGTATTAGTTAGGTGCTAGGTGTTAGAAATTAGGTAATAGATTTTTTATGCCAAGTGCAATTTAATCTGCGAAAATCTGCGAAAAAAATACCTCGAGTGAAGGTTTCCCGCTGATTTACGCTGATTTTTTTTGATTGATGTACGAAAAACATGCAGGGTAGATAAGCAATGTTTCCTACTGATTTACATTGGTGGTCTCCCGCTGATTTACGCTGATTTTTCATTGGTGAAATTTTCAAACTAGGTACAATTTAATCTGCGAAAATCTGCGAGTTCAATCTGCGAAAATCTGCGGGAGAATACCTCGAGTGAAGGTTTCCCGCTGATTTACGCTGATTTTTTGATTGATGTACGAAAAACATGCAGGGTAGATAAGCAATATTTCCTACTGATTTACACTGGTGGGTTCCCGCTGATTTACGGTTATTTTTCATTGATGAAATTTTCAAACTAGGTACAATTTAATCTGCGAAAATCTGCAAAAAAAAAATACCCCGAGTGAAGGTTTCCCGCTGATTTACGTTGATTTTTCATTGGTGAAATTTTCAAACTAGGTACAATGAAATCTGCGAAAATCTGCGAGTTCAATCTGCGAAAATCTGCGGGAGAATACATCGAGTGAAGGTTTCCCGCTGATTTACGCTGATTTTTTTTGATTGATGTACGAAAAACATGCAGGGTAGATAAGCAATGTTTTCTACTGATTTACACTGGTGGTTTCCCGCTGATTTACGCTGATTTTTCATTTGGTGAAATTTTCAAACTAGGTACAATGTAATCTGCGAAAATCTGCGAGTTCAATCTGCGAAAATCTGCGGGAGAATACCTACTTAATCAAATCAGCAACAAAAGCAGACATCAACACATGGTCATGCCCCACATTCGGAACAACTTGAAATGTCCACGCAAAATCAAGTTTTAAGTTGGTGCCCATAGATTTAGAATCTTGAAAAAATTTTTGTCCGCGCTCAAATCTATTCAAGCCTTGTGCATCAGAAGCGGTATTAACTCTTAAATTTGCGTCTCTAATAATATCCTTGTCACCCACTAAAACAGTTAAACTCTTCAGAAAAGCTTTCTTCTGTAAGTCTTGCGGAATATTTTTTACACCCTTGAGTCCATAAGGATAATCAATATTCAAATCAGGAAAAGTGTACCATCCAGCATTTGCCGCATATACTTTATCTACATATGGAGACTCGTAGAACAATACAAATTTATGCGCAAACTGAGCACCAGCAGAGTGGCCATACAAATTGTATTTTTTAGAAGATAACTTAAATGAAGAATTGAAGTCTTCAAAGAGTTTATCAATCAGAGAAAATGTTGTGAATGCCGGACTTAGTAAATTATTGTTGCTATCTGTTGCATTGCCTTCATTGTATTGTTGGCTATTAAAATCAGCTTCTGTAAAAGTCGGGGCTATTAAGATCATCTTTTTTTCTCTCGCCTTTTGTATCCATCCGCCGATATATTGACCAGCATTTCTATCGGTGCCATGCATGATTACGATGGTTTTCATATTTGTTACATCACCTGTAGGGATATAATAAAATACGTCTAATACTTTATTTTGAAAATTGGAGTTGGTCGTAAATTTAAAAACACCTTCTCTAGGTTTTTCTTCTACAGGGTTCTCTATGATGGTTTTTTCAGTGCATGAGAATAATAATAAGGCAGAAGAGCAACATAAGAGAAAAAACTTTAAACTCATAAATTAACTTTTATAAAAATCGAAAGAATCGCAATATGCAAAAGTATTAAAAGGCACAGAATAAACTACATTTTAATCTTTCATTTTTGTGATGATTTCATCCATTGATATACCCAAAATATATAGCCAAGCAATATTCCATTATTATAATTATAGACAACATCATAATATAGATAATTTGACTCCTTCTTTAACTCATCAAATGAATGGCTATGTAAAAAGACAATGGAATACTAATTATAAAAACATTAATTGCTATAGCGAGGCATAGGTTTTTTTAGGAATATTATTGTTCCATAAAAGTATCAATTTTATTAAATAATTAAAATAATAATATATGAATTCGAGTTAAACAAGTCAATTATGTAAAGTGGGGTGAATAAATTAAAAAGAGCAGCCAATATTGACTGCTCAAATAGACTTTTACGTCACACAGCTGGTTAGATCCTAGTAGGCAGCACCTCTGCAGAGCCTGTTCTGCTTTCCCCAACTGGCACTAGAATAGATATAAAAAGTAAAGTGATACTAGGATTAATGAAAATAATTAAATTTGCGGCAGGATTATTATATAAAAATAGTCAACTTTTTTCAGGACTAGGCACATTCATTCCTGCATTCTCGCATTCAAAAATTCCAGCATTCAAAAATTCTCTTATATTTGTCTTTTTATAAAAAAACAATATCAAATCATGCCTAAAAATTTAATCATCGTTGTTTTATTATTTTTCAGTTCTTTTATTTTTGCACAAAAAGGAACACTTCTCACAGAAACCATGAAAAGTGAGATTCTCAAAAGAGATATGAGTCATACGGTATATTTACCACCTTCGTACAATCAGTCAAACAGAACCTATCCTGTTCTTTACTTACTTCATGGCATGACCGATGATCATACTTCTTGGGTGTTAAAAGGTGATGCAGGTGATGTAACTGACGAAGCAATAGCAGCTGGAAAAATTTCTGAATTGATTATCATAATGCCTGATGGACTTTTTGATGCCTTTTATATCAACAATTATGACAAGTCAATTATGTGGGAGGATTATTTTCATAAAGAATTTATCCCAGCGATAGAGAAAAAATATCGTATTGCAACAAATAAAAAATTTAGGTCTATCGCTGGACTTTCTATGGGGGGGTATGGTAGCACATATCATGCACTCAAATATAAAGATAAGTTTTCATCTTGCTATGCCATGTCTGCAGCTTATATAGAATTAGAGCCATTGAAAAAGGGTGAAGAACCTCCTGCTGGTGGATTTGAAAATGTATATTTAAAATTATGGGGCCCACGTGATACATCAGGACTGCACGTAAACTACAAAAAGCATTCTATCTATGAAATGGTAAAAGCGATGCCTGAATTTAAAACCACCATGTTTGGAGCACCTGCATTTCCAAGGTTAACGATTGACTGTGGAGATGACGATTTCCTTATCAAACAAAATACCAACTTATTTCATTTAATGAGGGAAAAGAAAATTCCGTTTGAGTTTTTAGTCAGAGACGGAGAACACAATTGGCCTTATTGGAGGCATAGTTTAGGATTAGCTTTAGCGTATATTGGCGAAGGGTTGAGGAATAACTAGGTTTTAGGTGTTAGGGATTAGGTTTTAGGAGTTGTGACACCTCATGAAATACGTTGACAGGTTCATCACCTAAAGCCTAAAAAGAATTAAAATAATTTAAAATGAAAAGAATATTTTTTTTATCAATCGTTTCAATATCATTCCTTTTTTCGGCTTGCAATACTGAAAAAGTAAAAACAGAGCGCGCTGATGCACCTTTTAGTTGGGATAAAGCAACGATATATTTTTTATTGACGGATAGATTTAACAATGGTGATAAAAGTAATGACTTTGTCCATCCAGATTCAGCACAACCTGCACCGTTAAGAGGGTATATGGGCGGAGATATCAAGGGTATTACCCAAAAGATTGAAGAAGGATATTTTACAGATTTGGGTGTAGATGCGATATGGACGACTCCTGTTGTTCAGAATATCGATGCTGGAGTCGATGAAGGAACAGGCATGTCATATGGATTTCATGGGTATTGGACGAAGGATTGGACGATGTTGGATCCACGTATTGGGACAATAGAAGATTACAAGGCTATGATCAAAGCTGCACATGCTAAGGGAATACGTATAATTATGGATGTGGTGATCAATCACACGGGTCCTGTGACGAGTGTAGACACAAAATGGCCGGATAATTGGGTTCGCACGGGTCCGAGATGTGTGTATAAAGATAGTAAAACTACGATTAATTGTACTTTAGTAGACAATCTACCAGATATCCTGACAGAATCAAGCAAAGAGGTTGATCTTCCCCCTTCTTTAGTAGAGAAATGGAAAAAAGAGGGTAGATATGAGCAAGAAGTCGCTGAGTTAGACGAATTTTTCAAAACTTCAGGTTTGCCACGTACACCTGCCAATTATATTGTAAAATGGCTCACAGACTATGTGCAAGAGTTGGGAATAGATGGATTTAGATTGGATACTGTTAAGCATGTAGAAGAAGGCATTTGGGCTACACTAATCGATCATGCTAAAAAGGCATTTAAAATTTGGAAAATGAACCATCCTGCTGAGGTATTGGATGAAAATGAATTTTTTACGATGGGTGAAGTTTACTTTTACAATATTGAAGGAGGTGTAGAATATGACTTTGGGGATAGGAAAGCAAATTACTTTGATACAGGTATGTCTTCCTTGATCAACTTTGGCTTTAAATACACAGCAAAGTCCTCTTACGATACCGTTTTTACGAAATATTTTAGCTTAAGTAGCGAAAAATATCCAGCTAACATTATAGCTAATTATTTGAGTTCACATGATGACGGTGATCCATTTGACAAAAATAGAGAAAAAGGATTTGAAGCAGCTAATAAATTACTGTTAAGTTCAGGGGCGGCCCAAATATATTATGGCGACGAGTCAAATAGAGATATCAATGCTCAAGCTGATGGAGATGCTAAATTGCGATCTTTTATGAATTGGGAAGAGCAAAAATCAGACAAAGCAAAACAAGATATTTTAAGCCATTGGCAGAAAGTGGGTAAGTTTAGGAAAAAATATGACGCTGTTACTAAAGGAAGTCCAGCCATTATTTCCGTAAAACCATATCTTGATATACGTTCAACTGCTACAAGCACAGTCATTGTCGGATTGGAGCAGCCTATTGGTGAAAAAACACTAGACCTTGGAGGTAAAATCGCGGATGGAACCCTACTTCTAGACGAATATTCTGGACAAGAAGTAAAAGTAAAAGGCGGAAAGCTAATGATAAACACTCCTTTTAACACCGTTTTATTGAGTAAAATATAAATAATGAATCAAGAGGAAACTTTTAACACCAGAACCGATATTAGTGAATTAGGAGAATTTAACCTTATCGACCAACTCACTTTCGAAACAGTACTCAAACAACCAACTTCCATCAAAGGTATTGGTGACGATGCTGCTGTGATTGACAGTGGTGACCACTTTACCTTAGTTTCTACAGATATGTTGGTAGAAGGCATCCATTTCGATTTGAGTTACACACCCTTGAAGCATCTGGGGTACAAGGCTATTATCGTAAATTTATCTGATATTTATGCTATGAATGCGGTACCAACGCAAGTCACCGTGTCTATTGGTATCAGCAATCGGTTTTCTGTAGAAGCACTCGAAGAAATATATAAAGGCATTAATCTAGCATGTGATTCTTATAATGTAGATTTAGTAGGAGGAGATACAACTTCTTCTCAGAAAGGATTGATCCTTAGTATTACGGCAATAGGTGTAGCTAATAAAGGGCAGGTGGCCTATAGATCAGGTGCCAAAGTTGGAGATATCATCTGTGTATCAGGTAGTCTTGGGGCTCCATACCTCGGATTACACATTCTCGAAAGAGAAAAGCAAATTTTTGCTGAATTACCTACTCTTCAACCCAAACTTGAAGATCATCAATACGTCATTAGTAGACTTCTTAAGCCTGAAGCAAGAAAAGACATTATAGAAGCTTTAGAACAAGGCAATTGTATACCAACTTCTATGATAGACATAAGCGACGGTTTAGCTTCAGAATTGCATCATATTGCTAGGCAATCTGGAGTCGGGATCATCATCGAAGAGGCTAAAGTACCTATACATCCGGATGCAAAAATGCAGGCTATAGATTTTGGATTAGATCCAATCACTTGTGCATTGCATGGAGGGGAAGATTATGAATTGTTGTTTACAATTTCTCCATCAGATTTTGAGGCGATAAGGTATCTCCCAGACATTTCAATTATAGGTGAGGTGGTAACTCGTAATCAAGGTATTAAACTCATATCTGAATCAGGCAAAGAGCACGTTCTCACCTCTCAAGGTTGGAACCATTTTAATCAATAATGTGGTATTCACTATTCCTTGCTTTTTTACTGATTGGCTTTATTCGTTTGATTTTTTATTTTGCCTTAACTCAAAAACTACATTTTTATTTTGAAAACAAGAACCCTATTTTTTCCTCCAATGAAGGGGTTTCCATAATTATAACTGCTAAAAATGAAGCAAATAATTTAAGGGTTTTACTTCCAAAATTATTAAAACAAAGGTTTGCACTTTTCGAAATTATAGTAATTGATGATTTCTCAAGTGATGAAACTTGGTCAGTTATCAATTCATTTCATGACAAAAGGCTTAAAGCACTAAAAGCTACAAAAGACTTACCAGGGAAGAAACATGCTTTACAAGAGGGTATAGATATAGCCAGCCACGATCTCTTACTTTTTACAGATGCTGACTGCAAGCCATCAAGTCATGAATGGGTGGAAGAGATGGCTAAGGAGGCAACAAAACATGATATTGTTTTAGGATACAGCCCAATGATTAAGGTAAATAGATTGGTCTCTTATCTCAGTAGATTTGAGACTGCTCACACTGCTTTATTTTATTTATCAGCTGCTTTGTTAGGTCATACCTACATGGGGGTAGGTAGAAATACACTGTATCGCAAGTCTTTGTTTCAGACAAATAATGGTTTTAAGGATCACCTTCATGTTATTTCTGGTGATGACGATCTGCAGATCCAAAAAATGGCTTCCAATCAAAATATGGGCATTTCTATTTCTTCAAAATCGTGGATGTACACTCAACCAAAAGAAAATTTTACATCTTATTTAAAACAAAAAATTCGGCATATAGGCGTCGCAAATCATTACCAATGGAAATTTAAAATAAGCCTCGGTTTAGTTGCTGCATTACATTGGTTATTTTACACCTTGTTGTTTGTCAATTTCTTATATGCTTTTCAATTAACTTTGTGGATATATTTATTTTGGGTGGCATGTATGTTTTTCTTACTTTTTCCTATTTCGAAAAGACTGGGAGAACCGTTAATGTACATTGGATTTCCCCTATTTGATATGTGTTTTTTATTTTTAAATGTTTTGTTTTTAATTTATGGGAAAATTTGTAAGAAAGGATGGTAGGCTTTTCTTATTGTGAGTCATACTTCAACTATAGAATCCAGAGCATAAACTCAAAAATTTTCAATTCCTTGTTAAAAAAATAGCTGTATATTTGTACCAAATAAGGACGAGATGTCATTAACGGATAAATATATCAATCCATTTACAGACTTTGGATTTAAGCGATTATTTGGTTCAGAACCAAACAAAGACTTATTGATAGATTTTTTAAATCAGTTGTTACCCGAACATCATAAGATAGCAGATTTAACCTATGCAGATAAAGAACATTTACCACTTACAGAGTATGAGCGTAAAGCTATTTTTGATATCTATTGCACCAACGCGAAGGGAGAAAGATTCATTGTAGAAATCCAAAAAGCGAAGCAAAACTACTTTAAAGATCGGAGCGTCTATTACTCCACATTTCCAATTCAAAAGCAGGCTCAAAAAGGAGAGTGGAACTACCAACTCGCTGCAGTCTACACGGTAGGCATCTTGGACTTTGTATTTGATGAGAGTAGAAATAGCAAAGATATTATGCATTTTGTGCAGCTTAAGAATCAAGAAAATCAAGTATTTTATGATAAGCTGACCTTCATATATCTAGAAATGCCAAAGTTTATGAAGTCAGAATCAGAGTTAGAGAATGATTTTGACAAATGGATGTATGTGTTTAAGAACATGCACAAATTGGAGAGAATACCGACAAGAATACAAGGTAAAATATTTGAAAAATTATTTGGAGAAGCAGAATTAGCAAAGTTAAAACCACAGGATATGATAGCATATGAAGAAAGTCTAAAAGTATATAGAGATCTCAAAGCAGTAACAGACACTGCCTATGAAGATGGTTACAAAGAAGCAGAAAGTGAATATGCAGGGAGGTTAAAAGAAGCTCAAAGTCAGAAAGAAGAAGCTTTAGAAAAGCAAAAGGGAGCAATTATCTTATTACTTTTATATGGTGTATCACCTATCCAAATTTCACAACAATTGAATTTGCCAATTGAATTCATAGAAAGTTTGAAAAGCAATTAGCTAATTAGTTGGTTATTAAGCAAATGAATTTTTATAATCCATTTTTCCACTACCTCACCAACACCGTCTCCAAAACCTCATCCGAAGCTTTCATTTCTTTATTTTCTAAATGTTCAAGCAACACTTCGGCAGATCTGGTACCAATATTAAATCCGGAGTGATATATATATGGTATTTTTGGTCGAAGTGCACCGATCACTTGGCCATCACTGATTGTAATCAAATGTATTTTATTTGGAAATAGCGCTTTATCTACCAATATTGGATAAGCCAAAAAAGCCAATTCATCTGACATGATAAAGCAACCATCATATTGTTTTGACTCGAGAAGTGACGTCAACTTGTATTCAAAATTTTCAAGATTAGGATTGGTCAAAATATTTTGCTCGTTCGAAAATTCTAAATTAGATTGATACAATGCATTTTTAAAACCTGCCATCCTATCCTGCACCATCTGTACGTCGGGTTTACCAAATATGCCTAAAATATTCTTACAACCTTTACTAATTAAAAAGTTTGTTGCATTAAAAGCAGTCTTAGAGTCATCAATATGAACAAGAGAATGGTCAGAAGATGGAAATACTTTATCAAGCAAAACTACGGGAATATTGCTCTGTACAAGGATGTCTAAATGCTTCAAATCCTTAGTTTCGTCAGATACGGATAATAACACGCCCTCCACCATCCAACTTATGCAATAATTGATGATCTCCTTTTCTATCAAAAAATTGTCTTTACTAAAAAAAGTGATAATCGAATAATCCGTCTTATTAAATACATCATTGATACCCCTAATGAGCTCGGGAATAAAAAAATTGTTAACATCCGGTAAGATTAATGCTATCAAATTTGAATTCTTTTTCCTAAAGTATCGAGCATGAAGATTTGGTACATAATTAAAAAAATCTGCGGCTTCTTTTACCCTTGTTTTCGTAATTTCACTTATATCTTTATGACCAGCTAATGCACGAGAAATTGTAGAAGGCGCTAGATTAAGGTGTTTAGCTAAATCTGTGATATTGGACTTTTTCATGTAACAAAAGTAAGACTTTTATCGGATTTTTAGTGATAAATGAATTGAATTAAGACGTTCTTTGAGTTACTATTTTCTACAAATTTGTGTAACTTACTGTAAAAATGACAATTAATATTAACATCTTTTTTTTCAAAATTTGTTATCTTCAAGCACAAAAAAATTAAGAATATTAAGAAAATATTTTAATTTTTTATCAACTGCAAACCTTTGCACAAACGTTTGTTATTCTATTTTTTGTCAATAATTTAACGATCATTACTTACTATAAGTTTTGTTAACACTAAGATAACATTAGAAAAATTTCATTAACATAATTTTTAAATTTCAAATATTTGCTTTTGTGCCTATTTTTTGATGATAAACAGAATTTAAATTTTCATAGACACATTCGAACCAACAATATTTAGTTTACAGCGTTGCTAGAATATAAAGTTTGGAATTAAAAAAATTATCATACTTTTGAGCAACGAATTTAAGGTTCGGATTAAAATTACATTAAGTCAAAATTTTATTATTTAACATTTTCAAATCGTCAGAGCAATTATGAAGAGATTTTCTACAAAACTATCATTTTTGGTTTTTGCGACACTTTTCTTTTCATTTTCTTTGGTAGCTCAAAAAGCTATTACGGGAATGATTAAGGATGGTGTTTCAGGTGAAGCACTTATTGGTGCTAACATATTAATCAAAGGTACCTCTACTGGTACAATTACGGATATTGACGGTACATTTTCGTTGAATGCTTCAGCGGGAGATGTATTGGTTATATCCTACACGGGTTACACAGGCACAGAAGTGACAGTAACCAACGAATCTGTGTACGACATAACGTTAAACGCAGGTAGATTCTTAGATGAAGTTGTGGTTGTGGGCTATGGTACACAAAAACAAAAAGAAATTACATCAGCAGTGGTAAGTGTTGGTGAAAAAGACTTCAACAAAGGTCCTATTGGTAGTCCAGCACAATTATTACAAGGTAAGGTAGCGGGATTACAAATTTACAACAGAGGTGGTAATCCAAATTCTCAACCTACCATTAGAATTAGAGGTTTATCTACAGTAGGTGCGAACGTTCAGCCATTAGTTGTAATTGATGGTGTAATTGGTGCATCTTTACAAAATGTTGATCCAGCTGATATTGCTACGATGGACGTTTTAAAAGATGGTTCTGCAGCAGCAATTTATGGATCTAGAGGTTCTTCTGGAGTTATCATAGTTACTACTAAATCAGGTAAGCAAGGCTTCAAAATGAGCTACAGTGGTCAAATGGGTGCTTCTCAGAAGGCTAGACAACTAAAAATCATGACTCCTTCTGAATTTAAAGCAGCTGGTGGTACAGATTTGGGTTCTGAAACATCTTGGGTTGATGAAGTAACTAGAACAGGTTCAGATATGGTACATAACGTAGCAGCTGAAGGTGGTACTGGTAATACTACTTACAGAGTATCTGGTAACTATAGAAATACGGAGGGTATTTTATTAGGGTCTGGTTTTGAACAAGTGAATACAAGAGCAAGAATTTCTACAAAAGCGTTAAATGATAAATTAAGTTTAGACTTCAATGCTTCATTTACAAATAGAAGCTCTGACTTTGGATATCCTGAGGCATTGAGATATGCCTTAATGTATAATCCTACTGCTCCGGTTTTAGGAGCAAACAGTATTTTCCCTTTTAATGAAGATCAATTCGGTGGTTACTTTGAGACTTTAGGTTTATTCGATAGTTTCAATCCTGTATCTATCGCTAAGCAAAACACAAACACAGGTAAATTAAAAGAATTTATCTATGGCGTTGATTTAGGATATAATTTTTCTAATAATTTTAAATGGAACTTGAAATACTCTCAACAAGCAACTGATTTTGGAAGTAGACAATACGCCCCATCAACTACATTGTTTAGAGGTAATGCTACGAGTCCTACTAGAAAAGGTAGAGCTGATTTCTATAATAACGAAACAGAGTTTAGCTTATTAGAGACGTATGGTAATTACCTAGTTACTTCTGGTAACAGCAATTTATCTTTCACAGCTGGATATTCTTACCAACAAAATAATTTTAGTGAGTATAGTTTTGGTTTAGGAGATTTCCCTAACAACAGCAGAGATTTCTCTAATATAATAGGTGTTTCGCAAGATTTGCAAAATTCAGGTTTAATTAATGCTGGTTCTTATACAGGTCCTGATGAAAAAATTATTGCATTTTTTGGTAGAGCAAACTTTACTTATGATGATGCCATCTTTGTTAATGCATCAATCAGAAGGGAAGGTTCTACTAAACTTGGTGCTAACAACAGGTGGGGATGGTTTCCTTCCCTTGGTGCTGGTATAGACATCAATAAGTATGCTCAAATTTCAGGAGTTGATGTGTTGAAATTCAGAGTTGGGTATGGTGTGACAGGAGCTCTTCCAGGTGGTAATGGATTGTCACAAGATCTTAGAGGCCTTATCAATGGTTCTGATGGTAGTGTAAGTACTCGATTAAATAGAGCTGCAAATGATAGCTTAAGATGGGAACAAAAAGCTGAATTAAATGCAGGTATTGACTTTGGTTCAGGTAAATTAACAGGGTCAGTAGATGTATTCAATCGAAATATTAGAGACTTTATTCTAGAAGTTGATATCGTTCCTATTAGAGGAGTAAATAGACAAACTCGTAATGCTGGTCAATTAACAGCAAGAGGTATCGAATTAGCTTTAAATTACGATGTGTTTAATAGTGGATCAACATCTTATTCTACTGGTCTTGTAATGTCTACTTATACTACAATACTTAAGGAATATATCCAAAGACAAAACATCATTGGTAACTTAGGTTCTCCAGGTCAGAATGGAACAAATATGATCCTTATTAGAGAAGGAGAAAGGGTAGGACAAATTTGGGGTCCTGTTTTTGATGGTGTTGGAGAGAAAGGTGTACCTAAATTCCAAGATGTAAACGGTGATGGAAAGATCGTAGCTGCACAAGACAAAGGATTAGAACCTGATGCTGATTTTAAAGTATTAGGTAATGGATTCCCTACATTTGAACTTGGATGGAATAATAATCTATCAGTTGGCGGTTTTGATATCAATGCATTCTTTAGAGGAGCTTTTGGACATAGTTTAGTAAATTCATTTAGAGCTTTCTATGAGCCACAAATTTCTACACAGTCTTCTTACAATTTTATGAATACAAGATTGAAAGTAGATGGTTTGACTACAGCTCAATTCAGTTCTTTATATGTAGAGAAAGCTGATTTCTTTAAATTGGATAACTTATCTATATCAAGAAGAATTCCATTATCTTCTACAGCTATTACAAATTTGAGAGTTTCATTAACAGGTAATAACTTATTTGTAATTTCTAAATACACAGGATCTGATCCTGAGCCAGCATTATTTGATACTGAGGGAGCTGGAGTGTTAGCACCAGGTATTGACAGAAGAGCAAACTTTTTTGCTCCAAGAGTGTTCGCTTTAGGTGTTAATTTTAATTTTTAATCAAATAAAATAAAAAGTAATAAAATGACAAAATATACTAAATTTTTGTTTTTGCTTTGTATCTCACTATTTGTTGCTTCTTGTACAAATTTGGATGAAGATCTAAGAAGTGAGATCACTGAAGACATCAACATACCTGGAATAAGTAGACCAGGTGGTGGTGGACCTGCAACAGATGCGATCAATGCAGCTTTTGCAGAATTAAGAAATACCGGTACAGCTAATCACGGTTCCTATTATTCAGTTCAATCTATTTCTTCTGATGAACAAGCGATCGCTACAAAAGGTGGTGACTGGTTTGATGGAGGTATATTGATTGAGCTACATAGACATACTTACAACGCTACGCACGGATTTTTAAACAATGCATGGAATGGTTCTTACGGTGCAATTAATACCTGTAATGAATTAATTGCTAAGCCAGATTTGGATGCAGGTCAAAAGGCTCAAGTGAGGGCTTTAAGAGCTTATTTTTACATGAGACTTTGTGATATGTTTGGTAGAGTTAAATTGATTACTGAACCAGGTAAAGACTCACCGCAGACTACTAGATTAGCGACTTATCAATTTATTGAAAAAGAATTGTTAGCTGCTCTTGGAATACCAGCAGTATCTGCTACTATGGACTTGTCTAGCTCTCCATTAGGTGATGCTCCTAGTCAATATAGAATGACAAGATGGGCTGCTATGGGTATTCTTGCGAAGTTATATTTAAATGCGGAAGTTTATAGTGGTACTGCAGAGTGGAGCAAAGCAGCAATTGCAGCTAGTTATATCATTGACAAAAGTCCATATAGAATTTGTGGTGCTAACTGTAAAGTAACCAATCTTTGGAGAAGGCCAGCAGTTCCAACAGACCCTGCCGATTTAACAGGATATGCAGCTGTATTTGCAGCAAATAATGAAAATAATCCAGAAAATATTTTTACGGTAGAATACGATGAAGCAAGAGCAGGTGGAATGAATTTTTCTCAGATGAATCTCCACTACTCTTCTCAATTCTCTTACAACTTCCAAGATCAACCTTGGAATGGATATGCAACATTAGAAGAATTTTACAACAAATATGCTGCTGGTGATGCTAGAAGAGTGGCTTCTTTCTTAGTAGGACCTCAATTGGATTTTGGTAATTCTGCTGTATTAGATTACGCTTCTGACGATGGTAACTTAGTGTTAGATTACACTCCACAGATCAATGAGTTAGTTCCTAATTCAAAAAGAGAAGCTGGTGCGAGAGCGGCTAAGTTTAGCTACAAACAATTTGGTAGACCAGACATGGATAATGATTACCCAATTGTGAGATTAGGAGAAATGTATTTGATCAGAGCTGAAGGTCTTGCACGTGCTGCCAACAATTGGAGTGCTCCAGATGTTCTTGCTGCAGTAAATGTTTTAAGACAAAGAGCTGGTGTACCTGTTTATACCTCATTGAGTGCAGCTGAATTCCTTAATGAAAGAGGTCGTGAGATGTTCGTAGAAGGTACAAGAAGATCTGACTTAATCAGATTTGGCGAATTCAACAAAGCATGGTGGGAAAAACCAGTTTCTCCAGCATCTCGAAATGTATTCCCAATTCCACAAAATGCTATCAATGCACCTAATAGTGGATTGACTCAAAATCCTGGGTATTAATAGGAGAATTTAATAGTGTAATCACTTACAATATGTGAATAGGGGATCAATTTTGATCCCCTATTTTTTTTAGTTAAATAGTATGTATTGTTAATTTATCCGTGATTTTTGTTGATTTTATTCATTTTTAATATTGACAATTATTAGATCACTTTTTAGTTTTGAAAAAAATGGTACGTTTGTAGCTTAGATTTTTAGCTATTACAATTTGATGAATAATTATGAACAGATTTGATGTGAAATTTGTAGTCTTCTTTCTGATCTTAGTTTACTTTTCTATTTCAATAAATGCACAAAGCATAATACATGGAAAAGTAGAGGACAAAGATTTTGGTAAGCCTTTATTTGGTGCTAAATTGTCAATCAAAAATAGTACAATTGTTGCTGAAACTAACAATGAAGGTATATTTTCTTTAACAGCTCAAAAAGGTGATACCATTCTAATATTCTTAAATGGTTACTGTGAAACACAAACAGTAATTAATTCAGATTCTTTTTCTATTTTTAAGCTTATCGAAAATGAACTTCTTGACAAATTTCTTGTACAAAGTTATTTCAAGCAAAAACGATATGAAATAACAAGTGCAATTGTAAGTATCAATCAAAAAGATTTTAATAAAGGTCCAATAAGTAATCCTTTGCAATTAATACAAGGAAGGATTGCAGGTGTTCAGATTTATAATAGAGGTGGAAACCCTAATGCGCTACCTACAATTAGGATAAGAGGGCTTTCTACAATTGCAGCAAATTTGGAGCCTTTGATTGTAATCGATGGAGTAATCGGAGCTTCAATACAGAATATAGATCCTGATGACATAGAGTCTATTGATGTACTAAAAGATGGATCTGCTACAGCAGTTTATGGGACAAGAGGTTCTGGTGGGGTTATAAATATTATAACTAAAAGTGGAAAGGAAGGTCTTAACATACATTATAAAAGTAAAATAGGTATTTCTGGAAAAACAAGACAAATGCAAGTAATGACTCCTGTAGAATTCAGAGCCGCAGGAGGTAATGACCTTGGATCTGAAACAGATTGGATGAATGAGATCACTAGAAGAGGGAGTGAGATGGTTCACAATATTGCAATAGATGGAGGTGTAGCAAATACAACTTATAGAATTTCAGGAAATTATAGAAATACAAATGGCATTTTAATTGGGTCTGGCTTTGAGCAAATTAATTTAAGAACTAGGTTTATAACAAAAGCATTAAAAAATAAGCTTTCAATTGATTTTGGTAGTTCATTCACTAATAGGAACTCTAAATTAGGTTATCCAGAAGCTTTTAGATATGCTTATGTGTATAATCCAACTGCTCCAATTTATGGAAAAGAAAGTAAAACTCCATTCAACGCTGAACAATTTGGTGGGTACTATGAGACTTTAGGATTATTCGATAGTTTTAATCCAGTATCTATTGTGAAGCAAAACACAAATAATAGTTTACATAAAGAATATACGTATGGTTTAAATTTAAGTTATAGCTTAACCGATAGATTTAATTGGAACGTCAGGATAGCTCATCAGACATCTAATGTAGATCAAATACAATTTGCTCCAATTACTTCTTATTTTCGCGGTAATGCTACAAGTCCGGCCAAAAAAGGTAGAGAAGAAAATTATAGCAGAGAATCTGAATTCAACTTGGTTGAGACATATGGTACTTATTCTTTAGACTTGGGGTTCTCAAGATTTTCAATAACAGGAGGGTATTCTTTACAACAAAACAAAAGTTCAGAGAAGGCTAACGATATTCAAGGTGGTTTTAATTCAAGTTCATTTTTCAGTATGGGACCAAGCAATAACATAGTTGCTTTTTTTGGTAAGACGAGTTATATATTTGATAACGCTATCTTTTTTAATGCTTCAATAAGAAGAGAAGGTTCTGTTAATTTTAAAATGGATAATAGGTTAGGCTTTTTCCCTTCGTTAAGCACAGGTATCGATTTAAATAAATACCTTAATATCTCGAAGGTTACCTTATTTAAATTAAGAATAGGTTATGCAGAAATGGGTATATTGCCTGGTACATTTGGAATAATTAATAGTTCAAGAACTATTATCAAAGGTACTGACGGAGTAGTAATTTCTAAATTAAATCTTTCGGTTGATGAAAAATTAAAATCGGAAGTTAGGCATGAATTAAATTCTGGTATTGACTTCGGTATTGGTAAAATAAAAGGTAATTTAGATGTATATCATAGAAAGTTCAAAAATTTTATTTATGATATACCATTAAACCAATCTCAATTTCAGATTAATAGAATTTATATAAATGGAGGTAGAATATCATTAAATGGGATGGAACTTTACTTAGAATATAATGTTTTTAAAAGCTCGAATTCATCATATTTTACAGGTCTTATATTATCAAAAAATAAAACAATCATAAATGATTATATTGAAAAGCAAACTTTGAATGGAAGCTTAGGTGGCCCTGGTCAAAATGGAACGAATGTGATTCTAAATAAATTAGGCCAACAGATAGGAATTATTTGGGGACCTGTTTTTGATGGTGTCGATGAAAGAGGAGCACCAAAGTTTAAAGATTTAAATGGTGATGGAAAAATAGTTGCCGCTCAAGATAAAGCTTTAGCACCTGATGCGGACTTTAAAGTATTGGGGAAAGGTCTACCTACTTTTGAACTAGGTTGGACAAATGTGGTTTCTTTTGGTGGCTTTACTGTAAGTACACTATTTAGAGGAGCTTTTGGTCATAGCTTAGTAAATTCATTTAGAGCTTTTTATGAGCCACAAATTCCTATTCAATCATCCTACAATTATATAAACACAAGGTTAAAAGTGGATGGTTTGAAAGTGGGACAATTCAGCTCTTTGTATGTCGAAAAAGCAGACTTTTTTACCTTGGATAACATCTCAATTTCTAAAAGAATTAATCTAAAATCAAATAAAATCAAAGATTTAAATATTTCTGTGACAGGAAATAATCTTTTTGTAATTTCTAGTTACACAGGTTCGAATCCTGAGCCTGCTTTATTTGATACGGAAGGTTTTGGGGTATTAACACCTGGTATCGATAGAAGGTCTAACTTTTTAGTACCGAGAATTTTTGCACTGTGCGTTGATCTTAAGTTTTGATGGTAATTTTTATTGAAAGAAAAGTATTAATCTATTTTCAATCTTTATTTATCCTATATACAGAATTTGTTTATCTTTTTCTTTTTGAAACAATTAAATCCAAAAAAAATTATTAGGACTGTCTTGATTTTAAAAGAAGGAAAGTTTAATGTGATTTATATTCCTCTTTAGATCCATTTTACTTAAGGAAATGCCTTAATTTTTTTAACTTTGTACCCAATATTAGAAATGGACAATTATTCAATATTGATACCTCATTTTAATTTTAGTTTGAATATAATTAAATTAATTTTTTTAATGTTTTTAAAGTCATCTGAGTCTATCTTAAGAGTTTTGAAAAGAAGTCAATATATCAGTATTATGGGAATCTTAGCAATATTGGGTATATTGTCATGCAAGGAGCAAAAAAAAGATATAAAAACTAATTTGATCTTTGAATTAGTAGATACCAAAGCCTCCGGTATCAATTTTATCAATGACTCACCTTACACCGAAGAACTCAATACGTACACTTACCGCAATTTCTACAATGGAGGTGGTGTAGCCTTAGGTGATATAAACAATGATGGCTTGGTAGATATTTATTTTTCTGGAAATCAAGTAGATAATAAACTATATCTTAACAAAGGAAACTGGAAGTTTGAAGATATCACGGATAAAGCAGGCGTGGCATGTAGCAATGTTTGGTCCACAGGTGTCACTTTTGTGGACATCAATGGTGATGCCTTTCTAGATATGTATGTATGTAAAGCAGGCCCACCTGGCGGTGAAAATCGACATAATGAATTGTTTATCAACAACGGAGATTTGACTTTTACAGAGCAATCTAAAGCGTATGGGCTGGATATCACAGGGTTGTCAATTCATTCTGCGTTTTTTGATTATGATAAAGACGGAGATTTAGATTGTTATTTGTTGAATAATTCACTCAGGTCAGTAGGTGGATTTGATATAGTAGAAGGACAAAGGAATGTCACAGACCCTGATGGAAATCGATTATTGAGAAATGATAATGGTAAGTTTGTCAATGTCTCAGCTGAAAGTGGTATATACTCTAGTAATATTGGGTACGGATTGGGGATTACCTTATTGGACATAAACCTTGATGGGTATACAGATATTTTTATTTCAAATGATTTTTTTGAAAAAGACTATCTCTATGTTAATCAACAAAATGGGAAGTTTGTAGAATCAAGTAGCGATTATTTTCAATCAATGTCCATGGGATCGATGGGGGCTGACGCAGCAGATATCAACAATGATCTTTTGCCAGATATATTTGTGACGGAGATGCTGCCCTATACCTTATCAAGGAAGAAAACAAAAGCCCAGTATGAATCTTGGGATAAATATCAGTCTAGTGTCAAGTCGGGATATCACCATCAGTTTACTAGAAACGCTATGCACTTGAATATTGGAAATTCAAATTTTCTTGAGATAAGTCGATATGCGGGTGTGGCTGCATCTGAATGGAGTTGGGCTGCATTAATTCAAGATTTTGATAATGATGGGTTGAAAGATATTTTCGTGAGCAATGGGTTATACAAAGATTTGTTGGACCGAGACTATCTTAATTATTATGCCAATCAAAGTAATATTTCACAGAGAATGGCTGCGAAAGAAAAGGTGCTTACACAATTGGTGGATAGTATGCCTAGCACTCCAATAATGAATGCTTTCTATAAAAACCAAGGCAAGAATAAATTTGAAAATATTGCTTCGACCATAGGTTTGGAGCAACTCACATTTAGTAATGGTAGTGCTTATGCTGATCTTGACAATGATGGAAAACTGGACCTTGTGGTCAACAATGTGAATATGCCTTCGCATGTTTACAAAAATGTATCAAACACAACAAATAACTGGATCCAATTCAAGCTAGAAGGCGAAGGAGCTAACAAAAATGCTATTGGTAGTAAAATTGTGCTTAAGTGCGGTGATGATTCCTTTATGATTGAAAATTACTCTGCTAAAGGATTTCAATCTTCGGTGGTTGATAAGTTACACTTAGGTTTAGGTCGTCATTCTGTTATTGATTCTGCTATCATATATTGGCACAATGGCAAACGATCTATTGCTTCCAAGATACCATCCAATCAACTAATCACATTAAAAGAATCTGATGCAGAGCCGGTAAAAAATGCATCCGAACCCTTTATAGTTCAGCAAAAGATCAATTATGACTATCTACCATTTAAGCATCAGGAGTTTGATCTCAATTTGTTTTCAAGAGAAAGAATGTTGATCGAGATGCCTGGTTTTACTGGCCCTGCGCTTGCTGTAGCAGATTTGAATAAGGATGGAAAAGATGATTTTTTCATCGGAGGTTCTCGAAATCAATCCAGTATTTTATTTTTATCTGATCAAAAATCCAATACTTTTAAACAGATCACTCAACCATTTGAGAGCATAAAAAGTTCTGAATCTGTCAAGGCTAAATGGGTAGATATAGATAATGACGGAGATTTGGATCTATATGTGGCCAATAGCGGGAAGTCATTTTCTACTTACGATACAAATTTGGACGATGCCCTTTTTATAAATGATGGGAAGAACAATTTCTTAAGAAAAGTTGACTTCACTACCTTTCCCAAGCAAATACCCACAGGAGACTTTGATACGATCGATATCAATATGGATGGTTTGATAGATTTTGTCGTATGTGAGCAATTCAATTCGGAGACATATGGCTTGCCAGGGTCTTGTTATACGATGATCAATCGAGGAAATGGTAATTTTGTTACATCAGCATTGTCATCGACACAGCAAATCGGTATGGTTCAATCCGTTGTTGCCAAAGATATGAATAATGATCAACTTGCAGACTTAGTCCTTGCTGGTCATTGGATGCCCATAACGATTATCTACAATGATGGAAAGCAATTTGCAAATCCGAAAATTGAAAAATTGGAGAAAAGTATTGGATTGTGGAATAAGGTATTGATCAAAGATTTTAATAATGATGGCATCATGGACATAGCTACAGGAAATATAGGAGAGAATAGTTTTTATAAAGCAGGCGATCAAATGATGATCAATGATTTTGACAGAAATGGCATGCTCGAACAATTGGTTTTACAAAAAGAAAATGGAAAATATTATCCTGTACATGATTGCGATGAGGTGTTTGCTCAATTGCCATTTTTGAAGAAAAAGTTTTTATATTATTACAAATTTGCTAATGCAAGTATCGAAGAAATATTTGAAAAAGAAATGATCAATAGCTCTTACAAGGTTAGTCTTGAAGAGGTAAAAAGTACCATCTTTTTGGGTGATAATAAAGATTTTACTAAACAATATTTACCGAAGGAACTCCAATATTCTACGGTCAATGCATTATACTATGATGATAGGTCAAGGCATTTATATATAGGCGGTAATAATTACAAAGTCAAACCTCAATATGGAAGGCAAGATGCATCATTAGGCTGGGAGTTGTTAATAAATATATCCAAAAAAGACCTTACTTTTGCCACTCCCATGTCATTAGGCATAAAGACTACGATCAGGGATTTTTATAAAACAGATAAAGGCCTTGTTTTTGTGGCAAATGACGATAAAGTTGGTTTTATAGAAAACAAAGATAATTAAAAAAAAAGATGATTTTCATAAAGAATAAAATGAGTAAAACGTCATTTTACATTTGTTTAAGCATTTGTATTTGTAGCCTAAGTGCATGCAAATCTGAATATACGAAGTATGTAGAAAGTGAAATGTCTAAAGGAATAAGAAATGATTCCTTAATTTTTGGATTAAGGATTGGGCAGCCCTCAAAAGCTTTCTTTGATCGATGTACCGAGCTGAACAAGCAGAAATTGATTACTGAAGGAGAAGGCTCTAATGCAAGATATATTGAACCTTTTGATAGTTTGGGTGACAATTCTAAGCGAAAAGAAATGCAGTTTTACGGTCTTTTTGATGACAAAAATAATATTTATGGCATGCGAATGACATTCAGCTATCTTAATTGGGCTTTGTGGTCAGAAAGTACACATTCAGACAAATTAATGATAGAAATCAAAGATAAAATGATGAAGGATTATGGTGGTAATGAGTTTATAGAGGTCGCATTGCAAGGAGAAGAATTTAAATCATTGGTCAAAATTGATGGAAATAGGAGAATTATAATAGTGCCAAAATCAAAAGAAGACGTGTATGTAAAAATAGAAGACCTTAATTATGTTTTAAAAAAGAAAAGCTAAAAAATGCGAATAGTCAATTTTTTTTACATCGTTCTTTTTGTTTTTATCATTTCTTGTAAAAAGGAAAACAGTCAACTAGCATCTCCTGTTTTTACTTTGAAAGATAACAAAACTGTTGGCATCGATTTCAGCAATAATTTAAAAGATACTCCAGATTTTAATGTGTACAAATATCGTAACTATTACAATGGCGGTGGGGTAGCAGTGGGTGATATTAATAATGATGGATTGGTAGATGTCTATATGGTATCTAATCAGCAAAAGAATAAGTTGTATCTCAATAAAGGTAATTGGCAGTTTGAAGATGTAACAGAAAAAGCAGGTGTGGGAGGTGCTAAATCATGGTCTACAGGTGTAACGATGGTAGATATCAATGCGGATGGGTTCTTAGATATTTATGTTTGTAATTCTGGTGATATAGCAGGCGACAATAAGGAAAATGAACTCTTTATTAACAATGGAGATGGCACATTTTCAGAAAAGGCAGCTGAATATGGTTTGAACGACAAAGGATTTTCGACGCATGCTTCTTTCTTTGATTATGATAAAGATGGAGATCTTGACGTGTATATTTTGAATAATAGTTTTCGAGCAATCGGTAGTTTTGATTTGAAGGCGGATCTCCGCAATAAGCGAAGTGAGCTTGGAGGTGACAAGTTGATGGAAAATCGAGAAGGAAAATTTGTCGATGCGTCTGCAAAAGCTGGTATTTATGGAAGTGAAATCGGATTTGGTTTAGGTATTACCGTTGGTGATGTTAATAATGACGGGTGGGAGGACATCTTTATTTCTAATGACTTTTTTGAAAGAGACTACCTCTATCTTAATCAGCAAAATGGGACTTTTAAAGAAGTAGGTACAGAGCGTATGAATGCCTTCTCAGCAGCATCGATGGGAGCGGATATCGCTGACATCAACAATGATGGGTGGAATGATATATTTGTAACCGATATGTTGCCTTCAGATTATTCAAGACTCAAGACCGTCACTACATTTGAAGACTGGAATAGAAATATGGCGGGATTGAAGAATAGTTTTCACTATCAATACACGCGCAATTGTTTGCATTTAAACCGAGGCGACGCATATTTTAGTGAAATATCTAGATTAGCAGGTGTTGAGGCATCAGATTGGAGTTGGGGGGCACTGTTTTTTGATATGGAAAATGACGGCAATAAAGACCTTTTCATTGCGAATGGTATCTATAAGGACTTAACAAATCAAGACTATCTTCAGTATATTGCTAATGAAAATGTAATGAGCTCTATCATTTCTGGCGAAGGGGTAGATTATGCAAAATTGATAGATATTATACCAAGTCAGAAAGTACCTAACCATGCTTTTAAAAATAAGGGTAACTTATATTTTGAGAAATACGCTAAAAGTGGTCTTTGGACAGAAAGCTTTTCTAATGGTAGTGCCTATGCCGATTTGGATAATGATGGCGACCTAGATTTGATTGTCAATAATGTGAATATGCCATGTTTTGTTTATGAAAATAATGCAAACGCCCAAGAGCAAAATAACTATCTCAAAATAACACTGAAAGGCATAGAAAAAAATGTCAACGCTGTAGGGTCGAAAATTGTGGTAAATGCTGGCAAAGATCAGTTTACATACGAAAATCAGCCTGCGAGAGGTTTTCAATCAAGCGTAGATCCAAGAGTTAACGTCGGAATAGGTAAAAATATAAAGGCTGACGTCACCATCATATGGCCAAATGGTCAACAGACGGTCCAAAAAGATGTAAAAGCCAATCAACATATCACCATCGAACAGTCTAAAAGTAAATTTGATTCTGTAAAAGTGGAGGCTAGAAATAACGAATTTGCAACTGCTGTAGACTTATTTGGGACCTATTCGCATAGAGAAAGCGAATTTAATGAATTTAATCAGGAAGGATTGATCTATCATATGCAGAGTACTCAAGGGCCTTGTACGTGTGTAGGAGATATAGATGGTGATAAAATAGAAGACTTGGTGGTCCCTGGTGCAAAAGGAACGCTAAGTAGTTTTTTTAAAGGCAAGGATAATGGATCTTTTGAGAAAATGAATGTGAAAATCGAAGAAAATTCACAATCCGAAATTACGAAGTGTCTGCTTTTTGATGCCAATAATGATGGCCACCTTGATTTATATCTAGCTGCAGGAAGTACAGAGGAATCTGAATTTTCGCAATACTTAAATGATGCATTATATTTTAATGATGGTAAAGGTAATTTCACTACGTCACCACAAAGATTACCAGATGCCACTAGGGGGGTAAGTACTGGTGCTGTAGCTTTTGGCGATATCAATGGAGATGGGTATAATGACCTTGTAGTAGGAGAACGTTTAAATCTGAATGGGTATGGTGGTCCGAGTTCGGCCTATATTCTGATCAATGACAAAACTGGACAATTTGTAGATCAAACCCAAGTCCTAGCCCCAAAGATGACTAATATTGGTATGGTTACAGATATAAAAATAGCCGATATCAATAGAGATAAAAAGAATGATATAGTCGTGGTGGGTGATTATATTGCACCTCATATTTTTATCAATAAAGGGGGGCAATTTGAATTGTTGCCGATACAAAAGAACCTTTCTGGTTGGTGGAATACGATGAAAATAGCGGATATAGACAATGATGGTGATTTGGACTTAGTACTGGGTAATCATGGACAAAACAGTCGCTTTAAGACAAATGAACAAAAGAATATCAGATTATATTTTAATGATTTTGATGGCAATGGATTTCCAGAAGGTGTCGTGTCGGAACAAATGGAGGATAAAAAATATTATCCTTTTGATCTTCGACATAATTTATTAAAACGACTACCATATTTGACAAAGAAATATCCAGACTATATTTCTTTCAAAAAAGCATCTATCACAGATATTTTTGATGAGGCCAAATTGGCTCAAACGATGATATTGGAGGCAAGTGAAATGCGTTCGGGCGTGTTAATCAATGATGGAAAGTCTAAATTTACTTTTATACCTTTCCCGTCTTTAGCACAATTGAGTCCGACATACGCTATAGAGGTCTATGATTTAAATAGAGATGGCCTAAAGGATATCATACTTGGTGGTAATCTTTTCGAAGTAAAACCAGAGTTTGGAAAATATGATGCTTCCTATGGAAATGTCTTAATAAATAAGGGGAAAGGGACCTTTGAAGATAAAACCTATGATTACGGACTGAGGGTTTTTGGTCAAGTCAGATCTATTAATGCGGTAAATAATCACCTTCATTTTTTTAGAAATAACCAATCCATAATTTCTTACAAACTTAAATAAATGATCAAAAATATTTTACTTTTTTGCTTGGCTCTTTTAATATTTTTAAGTGCTTGTAAAAATAATGAAGGCTCGGAAGGTGTATCCGGAGGTGCAAATTTAGTCGAAATGGATAGTAAAATATCGGGCATCCTTTTTAATAACCAACTGACCGATACAGATAGCATGAACATCATCGAATATCTGTATTACTACAATGGTGCTGGTGTTGCGGTAGGAGATATAGATCATGATGGGCTGGAAGATGTGTTTTTTGCATCTAATCAGAGTTCTGATAAACTGTATAAAAACCTAGGCAACTTAAAGTTTGAAGATGTTACGGAGGTGTCAGGCATAAGCACTGACAGTAGTTGGTCTACTGGTGTAACAATGGATGATATAAACAATGATGGTCATATAGACATCTATGTATGTAGAGTTAATCGGTTTTCGAAAAATACTAAAAGTCATAATCTCCTGTATATTAATGACGGTAAGGGACATTTTGAAGAAAAATCTGCAGAATATGGGCTTAACTTCAGTGGTTATGCTACCCAAGCTGCTTTTTTAGATTATGACAACGATGGTGACCTTGATATGTATCTATTAAATCATACAGTGCACAGTGTGAGAAGTTACGGAACGACAGAACGGAGGAAAGAGTTTGATCCACTCTCTGGTGATAGATTTTTTGAGAATAAACTCAATGAAGTTGAAAAATCCTTTGTAGACGTTTCTGCTAAAACAGGTATTTACAGCAGTGGGTTAGGCTACGGGTTAGCCATAACGTGTGCAGATTTAAATAATGACGGACTTACTGATATTTATATAGGCAATGACTTTCATGAAAATGATTATGTTTATCTCAATAACGGGGATAAAACATTCACAGAGGCATCAGTCAAGATGTTGAGTCATAGTACACAGTTTAGTATGGGCGTTGATGTTTGTGATATGAATGGTGATGGTTTGCCTGATATTTTCACTACAGATATGTTGCCTTATGATGAAGATGTTTTGCTTGTGTCAGCAGGGGAGGATAGTGATAAAGTTAAAAAAATAAAAAAGGACTTTGGATTTGAATTGCAGAATGCGCGCAATCACTTTCAGATTAATCAAGGTGATGGTACTTTTGCAGATGTTGCTTATTTGACAAGGACCTTTGCTACCGATTGGAGTTGGTCCGTATTATTGCAAGACTTTAACAATGATGGTAAAAACGATATTTTTATTTCAAATGGGATCGTGAGGCGGCCTAATGATTTGGATTACATTAATTTCTTAAATGAATTAGATAATCAAAATCCAAAAGCAGTGCAAGATCGCACCAAAAAACTGATTGAAAAGATGCCTTCGCAGCCTTTAAGGAACGTATTATTTGTTCAAAAATCTGAATTTGACTATGGTAAAGTCACAGAATCGATGATAGGTACACCAGGTTTTTCGACAGGGGCAGCTTATGCAGACTTTGATAATGATGGAGATCTAGATATTATAACAAACAATATCAATCAAGTAGCCTCCCTTTTTGAAAATAAGACAAAAGGGAACTACCTTAAAGTTAAGCTAAGAGATAGTAGTTTCTCTAACTTAAAAGGAGCGAAAGTACAGCTTTTTGCCAAAGGCAATATGATGGAGAAAGAGTATCAGACGACCAAAGGATTTATGTCAGCGTCAACACATACTTTATTTTTTGGTCTGGGTTCTATCGATAAAGTGGATTCTATAAAAATCAAATGGGATAGTAAATCCTATAGTCTTGATATCCCAAAAAAGATAAACACATCCCTCGAATACAATAAAGCTGAAATGCCCCAAAAGGAATTAATTATTTCGCCAATTCTAATGAAATCTTATACTTCCCTTAATGTAAATCACGAAGAAAATGGGTTTTATGACGAAGATAATGAACCCCTCATCCCTGAAAGATTAGGGTACGAAGGGCCGGGGCTCTTAGTCTACGATATAAATACTGACGGAATAAATGATCTTTTGGTCGGTGGAGCAAGAAATCGTCCAATGCGCTTACTCATGGGGCAAAAGGATCAAAGTTTTAAGGAAGTAAAAGTACCTCAATTTGAAACCGACGCACGATATGAAGATGTAGACATCGTATTATTCGATATTAATAATGATAGTCTAAAGGACATTTACGTAGTAAGCGGTGGCAATGACAATAAAGAGTTGGATAAAATCTTGGAAGACAGGATTTATCTCAATTTAGGTGGTGGTAGATTTACAAGACTTGAAATATCGCTTCCACATACCAATGGAAGTGTGGTCAGAGTGGCAGATTTCGATAATGATGGTTTTGAGGATATTTTCGTAGGTGCAAGGTCTATTCCAGGATTCTACGGTCTATCGCCTTTTTCATTTTTATTGAGAAATAAGCAAGGCACAGGACTAGAGATAGCTTGGAAAGAACGCTATGGTATGGTAACAGACGCCCAGTGGGTGGATTTTGACGCAGACGGAAGAAAAGATTTGGTTTTGGTAGGAGACTATATGCCAGTTACGATGTTAGCAAATAAACAAGATGGCTTTGTATCTGTGGGAAAAGAATATGGCCTTGGGTCTACCTATGGTTTTTGGAACTGTATTGCATCTACTGATTTAAATGGCGATAAAAAACCAGATTTTATATTGGGTAATGCCGGCTTGAATCACAAATGGACTGCAAGTATTGACAGGCCAATTCATCTTTATCTAGGAGATTTTGATGGAAATGAGGTTATTGAGCCGATATTATTTTATCAATATATCAATAGATACATCCCAATGGCTTCTTTAGATAAGCTCAAAGGTCAAATGCCTAGTGTGAAAAAACAATTTCCAACCTACCAATCTTTTAAAAGTGTCAGTAAAATGGAGGATATCTTGCCTACTTATAAGGAAAAAATGATTGATTATAAGATTGTTAATGATATGAGGTCTATGATATTGCTATCAGAAGAAGGTAAATATACTGCAACACCATTAGATATGAAATGCCAAATGAGCGATATAAACGATATTTTAATAAGTGGAAATGATATCTATTATGTAGGTAATCGAAAAAACTATGTGTCAGAATTGGGCCCTGCCTTAGCTAACAGCGGTATGAAACTTAGTGGTTTTAATACGACATCAAAATCTTTTGAAATAATAGAAAAACTACCCATTCCTAATTCATTAGACACAAGAAAGATAAGAGCAATTGGCGACGGAAGATTTGTGGTGGTCAGTAATGGAGGAAAAGTTTATTTGTTTTAAAATTGATAAGAAAATACAATAATTATCATGGAAATACGACAAAATTTAGCGAGTAATTCAAACAGGTTTTTTGCTTATTTTATTGATATTGTTATGATATGTCTAATTGTATTTATAATATTTTTGCTCTTTTTTGATTTTGATCAAACTGCTAAAGAATACTTTGATAGAGGTAGCAATATTGCACCAAGGATCAAATTTTTAAAAGAAAGAAATTTGATCAGAGACATTTCTATTTTAGTTTGGATTGTATATTGTGTTTTTATGGAGTCTTCTGAAAAACAAGGCACTATTGGTAAATCCATGATGGGAATAAAAGTTGTTGATGAAAACGGAAATCGGATGGAACTTTCAAAATCACTACAAAGAAACTTGAGCAAGATTTTGTCTTATGCAATTGTTTCATTGGGTTTCATTTGGATTTTATTTGATAAAAACAAACAGGGATGGCATGATAAAATAAACCAGACTTTTGTAGTGAATAAAAATTTTGAACCAGATCAATTAATTTAATACATAAAAAATTGAATCGTTTTTACTATAATAGCAAATGAATGAATCATTTGAAGAGCGTTGTCAACTTGATCTTGTTTAATATATTTAATTTTATGTTCTATTAATTTTACCCTTATATTTGATAACATGAACAATTTCTCCCTAGGTATCTCCCCTTGTCCAAATGACACCTACATTTTTGGTGCCTTAATCAATCATTGGATAGAAAGTGATGTTAAAATAGACGACTGTCATTTTCAAGATGTCGAGTATCTAAATTTAGCTGCTCTAGAACAAAAACTCGACGTCATTAAGATAAGCTATTTTGCATACAGTAGAATATCCGAACACTATCAACTATTGACTGCGGGTGGGGCTTTGGGTAAAAATTGCGGGCCATTATTGGTGACAAATCAAGAAGGTAAGATACCAGACCCTTCATCAAAAATTGCCATTCCCGGAGTGAATACCACAGCAAATTTGTTATTGACGATGGCACTTCCAGAATGTAAAAACAAAGTAGAATATCTTTTTTCTGATATAGAATCTGCCGTACTCAATGGTGAAGTAGATTTTGGGCTCATCATCCATGAATCAAGGTTTACCTATCAGCAAAAGGGGCTGCATAAAGTGATGGATTTAGGTGAATATTGGGAGTCAAAGACAAGCAGTCCTCTGCCATTAGGGGGCATTGCCATAAAAAGAAGTTTACCAAAGGAGTCGAAGGAGCGAATCAATGAAAGCATAAGACAAAGTATCCTTTATGCAAACAATCACCCCGCCGAAATCTTAGAATATGCCAAGAATTATGCCCAAGAAATGGATGGTGAAGTCATGATGTCCCATATCAACTTATATGTGAATGAGTTTTCATTGGATGTCGGTGATTTGGGTAAAAAGGCAGCTGCTCTTTTGTTTGCAGAAATTGCAGCTAGATTTCCCGAGCGTAAGATTGTGGAGCCAATATTTATCTGAAGCTATGAGCTTTGAACTGTTAGCTACTAGCTCTAAAAAATAGGCTTTAACATAAAAAAAATTGGATATGTCATTTCTTTATAGTTTCTTGGTAACAATTGTATCACATAAATTAAAACGAAAAGTAGAATTTTGCGTTTTAATCCTACTATTATTAAAAGGAGTCAAATGAAAAAAAGTATTTTACTACTTTCTGTACTAATAATATCTATAATTTTAATGTATGCATCATGCCAAGAGGATATTGTTCCATTGAAGGAATCTTGGGAGAAGGCTGTGCCACATCAAGAGGTTCCCGAAGGTTTAGTAGGAATCAAAGCTCAAGATTGTGGCGTTTGTCATCAATCTCATTATGAAGAATGGAAAATTTCTACGCACGCACACGCGTGGACAGATTTGCAATTTCAGGCTGAGTTAAGAAAAGAAACAAGTCCATTTTTATGTATCAATTGCCACATCCCTCTTCAGAATCAGCAAGAAGAAATAGTGACAGGACTTCGTGGAGGCGACATCTATAAACCGGTGAAAGAGAAGAATCCAAAATTTGATAAAGCTTTTCAAATGGAAGGCATCAGTTGTGCTACCTGTCATGTGCGCGATGGTGCTATCATCGGTACAATAGGCAGCGATAAAGCCCCACACAAGGTAAAAAAAGATCCATTATTCTTGAATGAGACCCTTTGTATCACTTGTCACAATGCAACTGCAGTGGTCACACCTGAATTGGTTTGTACTTTTGAAACGGGAGATGAGTGGAAGGCAAGTCCTTTTTACGGAAAGAAAAACTGTATCTCATGCCACATGGATACATTGACACGTGAATTGATGCCAGGTATGGGCAAAAGAACAAGTCACCGTCATTGGTTTGCAGGGAGTGGGATACCGAAGCGGAAAGGTGTAGAGTCAAAAGGCCTTTCTGGTATGGCTTTTTATGATGAAGTACCTTCAAAAAATTATAAAGCAAATGAACCGATATCCTATCAATTGCGATTAGTCAATGAGTATGCAGGTCATAGATTGCCTTCTGGTGATCCAGAAAGATTTTACCTTATTAATATTGCGATAATTGATATGGTGACAGGTAAAGAAATCAAGAAACTTCAAGAAAGAATTGGTGAAACTTGGGAATGGTATCCAGTTGCAAAAAAAATTGGAGATAATAATATGAACCCTGGTGAGGAAAGATACTACAAATTGGATACAAATATCCAGCAAAAGGGCCAGTACAAGATTATTACAAAAGTAACTAAACATCGCATGGACGAAAAGACCGCAGCCTATAATAAATTAGGCGATGAGTACCCTCGAATGATATCTGTATTTGATAAAGAATATCAATTTGAAGTACGTTAATACTAGTAACGTAGCCAAATTATTTATACATTACCCGTAATTATGTTGATATAAATTCGTATATTGGGTGATTTAGATCATGAAATCAAATAATTATTTGCTATTTCTTTGCTAGAAATTTAACAAAAGGAATATGAGAATACCTATTACATACACTACACCTGAACAAGCATTGTCGCTCATTAAAAGTGGTGATAGGGTGTTTTTGCACGGAAGCGCACAAACACCTACCAATATTTTTAAACATTTAGCTGACAATTTTGAAAAATTTAATGACGTAGAGTTGGTTTTTATTACCGTTTTGGGTGATATATATGTGAATAAGCCCGAGTATGAAAAATCATTTAAAATCAACTCACTTTTTGTATCTGAACCCATACGAAAATCGGTTAATGAAGGTAGGGCAGATTATGTACCTATATTTTTAAGTGAAATTCCCGAACTTTTCAAACGCAACGTACTTCCAATTGATGTTGCTATCATACAAGTATCTCCACCAGACAAACACGGATATTGTTCTATGGGTGTCTCTGTAGACATTGCAAGGGCGGCTGTTAATACAGCTAAAAAAGTTATAGCGCAAGTCAATCCAAATGTTCCAAGAACGCACGGCGATGGATTGATACATACCAAGAGATTTGATGCTATGATTTACTGTGAACAACCATTGCACGAGGCCAATTATGGAAGTAAAGTTGGCCCTGAAGATATTAAAATTGGTGAATTTGTGGCAGAATTAATTGAAGATCGTAGCACGCTACAAATGGGAATTGGAGCGATCCCTGATGCAGTGTTAAATTGTCTGACCAATCACAAGGACCTAGGAATACATACGGAGATGTTATCTAACGGAATTATCAATCTATTTGACAATGACATAGTGACCAATAAGTATAAAGCGATTCATCCCAACAAAATAGTTACTGGTTTTGCAGTCGGTAGTAGAGCGTTGTATGATTATATTGATGACAATCCTGCCTTCACTTTCTTAGATATTGGCTATGTCAATGATCCACATGTGATCAAAAGAAATCCTAGAGTAGTAGCTATAAATAGTGCTGTTGAGGTTGATTTGACTGGGCAGATATGTTCTGATTCAATAGGTACATTCCAATTTAGTGGGGTAGGAGGACAAATGGACTTTTTACGTGGTGCCGCATTAAGTGAAGGAGGAAAACCTATCATAGCATTACCCTCAAGAACTAACAAAGGCATACCACGAATAGTACCATATTTAAAACAAGGTGCCGGTGTTGTAGCTACAAGAGCACATGCCCATTATATCGTAACGGAGTATGGAGTGGCATATTTGTACGGTAAAAACTTAAGACAAAGAGCAAAGGCTTTAATTAACATTGCCCATCCTGATGATAGAGAGGCATTGGAGAAGGCATGTTTTGAGCGGTTTCAGGTGTTTTAATATATGAAGAGAATAATATTATTTCACATCCTTCACACACCTAAATCCCGTATGATTCAAACCCGTATCAGCAGTAGACCCCATTCTTCTAGCATTCCGATAGCCAGAACAATATTGGTCTGTACATAAAAAAGATCCTCCTCTCACTACTTTCTGATAGGTCATACCTGCATTGTAGTCTAAATTTGGATTCTCAGGTCCTTTGGTATTTGGTACTTTGGCCATTGGTGAGGTATAAAAGTCTTCTACAAGCCAGTCATTGCACCATTCCCACACATTACCAGCCATGTCATAAAGCCCGTATTTATTGGGTGCAAAAGTTTTTACTGATGCTATGCCCATAAATCCATCTTTACCTGTATCTTGGTAAGGGAAAATACCTTGAAAAAAATTGGCCAATGGCTTTGTCGAGGTATTTACATCTTCATTCCCCCATGGATAGATCATCTCTTTTAGTCCTCCTCTAGCTGCCCATTCCCATTCGGCCTCGGTAGGCAATCTTTTGCCCGCCCAATCACAATATGCTACAGCATCCTCCCACGCTATTTGGACTACAGGATGATTCTCCTTGCCAATGATGTCACTATCAGGACCAAGTGGATGCCTCCAATTAGCACCAATGACCCACCTCCACCAAAGACTAGGATTATTAAGCGGTACAGGCTGACTAGTCAGTATAAAAACCAAAGCTCCAGGCTGTAAAAGACTATCGGCTGGTTTGGGAGTGTCAGGTGGAAGTTGCTTAGCCATGCTATCCCATTCTATTGCACGTTCTGCTACCGTAATATAGCTAGTTGCATTTATAAATTCCTCAAACATTGCATTGGTCACCTCTGTTTCATCCATAAAAAATGAAGCAATTTCCACATCATGCTGCGGGTATTCATTTGGTGAAGCCTGATCATTGTTACCTCCCATTTTCAAAGTTCCAGAAGGGATAAAGACCATGCCCTTGGGAGCAGGTAACGAAGGCGCTACCTCTTTACAGCCTATGGCAAATAGGGTAAGGAGGATAATGAATATATGTTTAGTGATCAAGATGTTTTAATTTTAAGGATAAAAATAGAAAAAATATGCTATGCAAAGGATGTAAACGTAATAATAGTAAATAATTCTATTTGGTCCTTATTTTCAATTCAATTCCAAGAGTAAAATTATCAAATACAAATTAACCATTTTAAAAATTTATGAGATTATTCATTTTAAAACCACAACTCCATAAAGAGGGATATTTTCCATCCAATCATTTTTTTGATAAGGCACGGAAGAAAATCTAACAGAGGGCAATTGGTATTTTTTATAAAATTCAACAAAACTCCTTGATCGTACACTTTCACCTGATTTCACCTCAATAACAGTGATATGACCATCATTTTGAATTAAAAAATCTACTTCTGAAGAGCTTTTTTTAATTCAATAAAAATGTGCTAAAACTCATTATTAAGTCAATAAAAATGTAAAAATTCACATAATTATCGACATAATAGTGTGAAGCGTGCATAACAAAACAGAATACAACAGAACACCCTTCTCCAAAAATCCCATTACTTTTACACCATTAACTATTTTTGACAACACAAATTCAAAGAATAATATGATAAAGTCATTTAACTACGTAAGCTATCTCTGGGATGAGCATAAGGCGGCATCTCTAGGAAAGGATCAGATAGCATTGTTTTTATACCGGTCTAATATATTGGGTGCTGATCTGCGCATCACCAATTATGGTGGAGGTAATACAAGCTGCAAAACGATGGAGGTCAATCCATTGACTGGACAAGAAGAAGAGGTCATGTGGGTTAAGGGTTCAGGTGGTGATATTGGAACTTTGACACGAAAAGGTATCGCTGGCCTATATACTTCTAGGCTCAGATCTTTGAAAAACATCTATCGTGGTTTGGAACATGAAGACGAGATGGTGGGTTTGTTTTACCATTGTTTGCATGATTTAGAAAGTGCGGCACCTTCGATTGACACGCCTCTACATGGTTTGTTACCGTTCAAACACATTGACCACTTACATCCCGATGCGCTCATAAGTATTGCTGCTGCGAAAGATGGTGAGGCCATAGCTAAAGAAATTTGGGGCGATACCATGGGGTGGGTTCCTTGGCAGCGGCCAGGCTTTGATCTTGGCCTTCAACTCGAGGAAACGTTGGCTAAGAATCCAAATAGTAGGGGCATCATCTTAGGAAGTCATGGATTATTCACTTGGGGTGACACTTCTTATGAGTGTTATATGAATAGCCTTGAGGTGATAGAAATGGCTTCTGAGTATATCAATTCTAGAGAAGGAAAAGTGAGACCCGTATTTGGTGGGCAAGTAATGGAATCAGTCAAACCAGAAGAGAGAAAAGAATTAGCCACTTCATTAATTCCAATTTTACGAGGTTTATGCAGTAGTTATCAACCTATGATTGGCCATTTTACGGATAATGAAAAAGTACTTGAATTTATCAACAGCGAAGATTTGGATAAACTGGCTCCACTGGGTACATCATGTCCTGACCACTTTCTCCGCACAAAGATACAACCACTTGTAATCAGACTGGACCATGATGTTTCCAGCAAAAGCACGGAAGAAATTAAACTAGAATTGATACCTCTCTTTGAAGGATACAGAAAAGAATATACATCATATTACGAAAATCATAAGCGAAGTAATAGTCCTGCCATGCGAGACCCAAATCCTGTAATCATCCTTTGGCCAGGGGTAGGGATGTTTTCTTTTGCAAAGAATAAGCAGACCGCGAGAGTAGCATCAGAATTTTATATCAATGCCATCAATGTGATGAGAGGTTCTGAGGCGATTTCTGAATATACATCATTGCCTCGACAAGAAGCTTTTGATATAGAATACTGGTTGCTCGAAGAGGCCAAACTGCAACGAATGCCTAAAGAAAAGCCTTTGAGTAGAAAGGTAGCTTTAGTAACAGGTGCTGGAGGCGGTATTGGCAAAGCCATTGCCGATAAATTGGTAAAAGAAGGGGCAAACGTAATTTATACTGATCTCAACTTAGATACGGTAAAAGAAAGTGCGGCTAAATTAGGGTATGATACAGCTGCAGCAACATCTTGCAATGTAACCGATCAACAAAGCATTGAAGAAGCAATAAAATTAGCTTGTATTACCTATGGAGGAATAGACATTGTAGTACATTCAGCAGGATTGGCTATTTCAAAACCACTGGCGGATACTTCTTTACAAGACTGGAATATCTTGCAAGATGTATTGGTCAAAGGTCAGTTTTTATTAGCACAAACTGCTGTGAAAATTATGGATAAGCAGAACTTGGGTGGTGACTTGATTAGCATTGCGAGTAAAAATGGACTGGTGTCAGGACCTAACAATGTGGCATATGGTACGGCTAAAGCGGGTCAACAACATATGGTCAGATTATTGGCAGCTGAATTGGGTCCTAAAAAAATACGGGTAAATACGGTAAATCCTGATGGTGTAATCGTAGGTTCTAAAATATGGGAAGGAGCGTGGGCAGAAGGTAGAGCTAAAGCTTATGGTATTACAGTAGAAGAGTTACCGGCTTATTATGCAAAGAGAAATCTAATGAATGAAATTATTTTTCCAGAAGACATTGCTGATGGTGTATTTTCATTATTATTGTTAAAGAAATCTACAGGTAATATAATCAATGTAGATGGTGGGATGGCAGCAGCATTCACTCGTTAATAATTTTTTAGATTTTAATCAAATCAATAAGCAACATAATGAAAAATTCAATTTCTGAAATAAATATTACCAAGGCAAAAAACCACAAGACTTCTTTTGATTTTTTGGCTGAAAATTTAACAAACAAGGGTGTTGACGTAGAGAACATAATAGCAAAACTTGCAGAATTTCAATGTGCCATCCCTTCTTGGGCTTTAGGTGCAGGCGGAACAAGGTTCGGCAGATTTTCCATAGGAGGAGAGCCAGGTTCTTTAGAAGATAAAATTAATGATGTGGGTACAATCCACTCACTGACAGGTTGTGCAGGAGCTATTTCCTTACATATTCCTTGGGATATACCTAAAGATGTTGCGGCTATTCAGCAATTAGCCGTAGCAAATGGTTTAATATTCGATGCAGTTAATAGCAATACTTTTCAAGATCAAAAGGATCAACCATTTTCTTATAAATACGGATCGCTATCCAGTATTCATAAAGACAGTAGAGACTTGGCCATACAACATAACATGGAAGTTGTGAAAATAGGGGAGCAACTGGGGTCTAAATCGATTACGGTATGGTTGGCAGATGGAAGTAATTTCCCTGGACAAGTCAATTTCAGAAAAGCACTACAACATACAGCGGATTCTTTAAAAAGTATTTACTCATCGATGCCCTCCGATTGGAGCATGTTTATAGAGTACAAGCCGTATGAACCTAATTTTTACCACACAGTTATACAAGATTGGGGCACTTCATTTATGCTAGCCAATGAATGTGGCGATAGGGCATATACTTTAGTTGATCTTGGCCATCACTTGCCTAATACCAACATAGAGTATATTGTTTCAACTTTGATGTCCAAAGGGAAATTGGGTGGTTTTCACTTTAACGATTCGAAGTATGGAGATGATGACTTGACAGTAGGAAGTATCAAACCCTATCAACTCTTTTTGATTTTTAATGAATTGGTCTATGGGATGAAAAATGATCTACAAAACCCATCACCAGCTTGGATGATAGACGCAAGCCATAACATCAAAGACCCACTCGAGGACTTGATTCAATCACTAGAAGCCATCCTTTTGGCATATGCACAAGCATTGGTATTAGATCATGATCAATTAGAATCTGCGCGAGAAAATAGTGATGTGGTCTTAGCTCAAGAACTATTGCAAGATGTTTTCAGAACAGATTTACGTCCTTTGATTGCAGAAGTTAGAAAACGTAAAAATGCCGCTATTCACCCGATTGATGCATATCGACAATTGGCAATAAGACAGCAGTTGACTGGTCAAAGAGGTACGAATACGATTGCCACAGGTCTTTAAAGTTATGAAGAAAGTATACATCATTTTCGATATCGGAAAAACTAATAAAAAGTACTTTCTTTTTGATGAAAACTATAACATCTTAGAGCAAGAAAGCATCAAGTTTAAAGAAATAAATGATGATGATGGGTATCCATGTGATGATTTAGCAGCTATATGTGAATGGATAAAAGCTTCAGTATCCAAGGTTTTGGCTAATGATATGTATGAGGTTTTGGGGTTGAATTTTAGCACGTATGGGGCATCATTGGTGCACATCGATTCAAACGGAAAAGTAGTAACACCTTTTTACAATTATTTAAAGCCATTAGACGAAAAAGTTTCTAAATCCTTTTTTGATAAATATGGACCGAAGTCAGATTTTGAATTTTTGACGGGTTCGCCATCCAACGATTGTCTCTTAAACTCAGGAATGCAGTTGTATTGGCTCAAAACGATGAAGCCTGAAATTTTTGATCAAATTTGCCATTCTTTGCACTTTCCACAGTATTTAAGTTACCTTTTTACATCAGAAGTATGGGCAGAATACACAAGTGTTGGATGTCATACAGCTCTATGGGATTACACAAATGGGCATTGCCATAAATGGATTAAAGAAAATGGCATGAATCATCTCTTACCCATTGTAAAACCAACCAATCAAAAGTACAGTGTCACCATCGATGACAAAAATGTCGAAATTGGCATCGGTATTCATGACTCTTCAGCTGCTTTGGTGCCTTATCTTCAACTAAGTAACGAACCCTTTATTTTGTTGTCAACGGGTACTTGGAGTGTCAGTTTAAATCCATTTTTCGAAGGAATGTTATCAGCTGAAGATGTAGAGAAAGGTTGTCTAAATTATTTACGACCAGATGGTAAGGTGGTAAGGGCCGGTAGGATTATGTTGGGAGAGGAGTATGCCACTCAGGTGGAAAAATTGTCTAAGATTTACAACAAAGACAATAATTATCACACATCATTAATGTTTGATAAGGAGCTATTTTTATCAGCTGTAGCACAAAGCGAAAGTTACTTTAAATTCAAATATATTGATTCAAATAAAGAAGTTACAGGCAAAATATCTCACTTTTCTAGCTTTGATCAAGCCTACACTCAACTCATGTTTGAATTGGTAAAAGCTCAAGAAGAATCATTAATTATTGCTAAAGGAGACTCAAATATCAATCGAATATATGTGGATGGTGGTTTTATTGACAACGATATTTTCCTTAAAATTTTAGCTAGCCAATTATCGCAATTTGAAATTTATGCTTCCTCAATGCCAAATGGGAGTGCTCTTGGTGCGTTATTGATAATGGAAGACAAGAAAGATATTACCGTATTAAATAATCAGTTAAGGTTGATTTTGCCAAATAAGTAATTCATTAAAGATGAATAATTGTATTATATGAAATACAAATTTATATATAAAATGTATTATGTAAAATACAAAATACTTATATAAAAGTATTATTTATAATGCAAATAATACTATCTTTGTATTATATAAGATACAAAAATGGAAATTTTAGAAAATCTACATCAGCAATATTTGCAAAACCTAAATGCTTTATTCGAAAGACCGCTTTCTTCTGAAATTAATTGGAAGGATAGAATGATTGGTCTTTGTGGAGCAAGAGGTGTCGGTAAAACAACTTTTTTAATTCAACATATAAAGAACACTTTCGGTTTTGGCAATACTGCATTGTACGTATCAATGGATCATGTCCAAATTTTTGGAGGTTCGCTTTTAGCCATAGCTGAATATCATCATACAAGAGGTGGTACACATTTGTATATAGATGAAATACATAAAAGTCAAGATTGGAGCTTAGAATTGAAGGCACTTTATGATCTCTATCCCAAATTACATTTTGTTTTTACAAGTTCATCCATTTTAGAAATATACAAAGGTACTGCTGACTTAAGTAGGAGAGTAGTATTATATGAGATGAATGGATTATCTTTTAGGGAGTTCATTCAGATAGAAAGTGCTATTAATTGCAGGAAATATAGTCTTGATGAAGTGTTGCATCATCATTTAGACATATCACACGAAATAATTTCTAAAGGGATTAAGCCTTTGAAATATTTGAAAGATTATTTGACTTATGGGTATTATCCTTTTTTTCTTGAAAACAGAGAGACCTATGCTATAAAATTATTGAATATTATTAATCAAACATTAGACATTGATTTATTGATAACAAAGAAAATCGATATCAACAACATACCGAAACTTAAAAAACTGCTAAGTGTTTTGTCTCAATCAGTACCATTCCAACCTAATATTTCAAAATTGGCAGGTAGTATTGAGATTACAAGGCCCACGCTTTTACTTTATCTGCAATATTTGGCCCAATCTAAGCTTTTGCATCTTCTACAAGACACGGGAAATGTGTACAATTATATTGCAAAACCAGAAAAAGTTTTTTTGCATAATACAAATCTAATTATGAGTCTGCAACCAGAAAATTACAACAGTGGAACTATGAGAGAGACTTTTTTTATAAATACACTTGCACACAAATTTCATATCAACACCTCTCAAATAGGTGATTTTTTAGTGGATGAAAAATACACTTTTGAAATAGGTGGCCCCACCAAATCCTTCAAACAAATTGCTGGGTTGAAAGATGGTTTTTTAGTGGTTGATAATGTTGAATTTGGAAGTAAGAATAAGATACCATTGTGGTTGTTTGGATTTTTGGAGTGAAAAGGAGCATTCAGATGTATACTTCTTTGATAATTTTTTAAAATCTTACTCAAATTCAGGCGTAACCTCAACACTATATTTCATCTAAAAAAACCTCAGCAGGTTTAGTTTTAATCAGTCCTTTATTAATCGAATCAACTTGATCAATAGCCTTTTTAATATGGCTTATTTCATTTGTCAATTTATTGAATTTGACAAAATCAAAATTACTTAGTAGTTCAATTATGAGCGAGGCTTTATTATTTTCAACTTCCAAAAGCAATTTCATCTTAAAAGATTTAAATTTAGTTTTTAGTTAGTACCTAAAAATTAAAAATTTAGGAAATAAAATTTCTTAATATGTAGTAAATTTAAAAAGTTGTACCAAAGATAACTTTTTATTGATTTTTAGACGCTAAGACGTCAAATTTTCAATATTTTGCAAGTCCAAACTAATTTTACAAGATTTAATATATGGAAATAAAAATAGAATCAAGGTACCCCTCCATCGATATGCTCAGAGAAAGGGCAAAGGCCAAAATTCCAGGATTTGTTTTTGACTATCTGGATGGCGGTTGTAACGCTAATATTAATTTAAAACGAAATACCCAAGACATTCGCGAGGTATTACTCAAGCCCTATTACCTAAGAGATTATCCAAATATTGATATGTCAGTAGATTTATTTGGGCATAGATATTCAGCTCCATTTGGTGTTGCTCCGATAGGCTTACAAGGACTAATTTGGCCTAGAGCACCAAAAATATTAGCTGCAGCGGCTAAAGAATACAATGTGCCTTTTATCCTAAGTACCGTTTCTACCGAGGACATTGAGACCATAACAAAAATTAATGAAAAAGCATGGTTTCAACTTTATCACCCGAAAGAGGAACCTATTCGCACTGATTTGATCAATCGATGCGCAGCAAGTGGAGTAGAGGTCTTGGTGATTTTGGCAGATGTGCCGTCTTTTGGTTACCGACCTAAAGAAATTAAGAATGGATTGGCCATACCTCCAAAGCTCACCTTTAAGAATATGATCCAAATATGTACCCATCCTCATTGGGCTTTAAGTACATTGGCATACGGTCAGCCGTCTTTCAAAAACCTTCTCCCTTACATGCCTAAAAACCTTAACCTCAAGCATCTAGGTCTTTTTATGAATAAAACCTTTGATGGACGTCTGAGTGAAGATCGCATCAAAGCCATAAGAGATCAATGGAAAGGAAAGCTCGTCCTCAAAGGTGTGGTCACAGAAGAGGATACCCAAAAAAGTATCGACTTAGGAATTGATGGCATCATCATCTCTAATCACGGTGGCCGTCAACTCGATGCTGGTGAATCTACCATTTCCTCTTTGAAAACCATCGCTCCTAATTACAAAGATAAGATCACCATTATGGTTGACAGTGGAATGCGTTCGGGACCTGATGTAGCCAATATGCTTGCTTACGGTGCTGAAATGACCTTTATGGGTCGTTCATTTATGTATGCTGTCGGTGCTATGGGAAAGCAAGGCGGTACACAAGCCATGTCGATATTGAGGAGAGAATTGGAGCAGGTGATGCAGCAGTTGTGTTGTGAGCGACCTGGTGATTTGGAGAGGCATTTGATAGGCAAATAAGCCCTAAAATCTTGAATAAATAGCAATTAAATTGGAAGAAAAAAAAATAATTCTAGCAGAAGCAATTGACCTTATAAGAGAAGGTCATTGGGATAAGGCGCATGACTTAGTTCAAAATTATGAAGGTGATTATCAATTCGACCGTCTACATGCCCTCTTACATAGACAAGAAGGTGACACATTTAATGCAAAATGGTGGTATAATAAACTCGGTATGTCTGTTCCAGTTTCAAGTATTCAGGAAGAGTTGGATGTAATAAAGGAAGAATTTCAAATATTTTAAAAACCATTTATTTTTTTATGGTCACTTTTCCTTGCTTGTATAAGATTCCTAAAGCTTGTTTAAAATTTCTTTTGCTCATGCCAGTAAGGTCATAAATCAACTCTGGTGAGGATTTATCATTGAGTTCAGCAACTTTCATGTCATTTTGTATGAGCGAAAATAACACTTCAGAAATATCGGGAAGTTTTTTTGCACCGGTTTTCTGTAGAATAAGATCTAATTTTTTATCCTCTCTTATCTTTTTGATATAACCTTTATAAGTTTGTCCGATCTGTATTTTTTGAAAAATTTCATTTTGGTACAGGATACCTGAATGAGAAAAATCAACTACACATTTAAATCCAAGTGGCGTTTTCATAAATGGAATTATGCTTACTTCCTGTTCTGAAAGGAAATTTTCACCTAATTCTTCTAAAAAGCGATCAATTTTTGCACTTGCAATGATCCTTGAAGATAATGGATCAAGATAAATATAGACAAAAATGTTATCACCAATTTTAGGTGATCCGGGCATTTCTGAATAGGGTATAAAAAGTTGTTTGGTCAAGCCCCAATCTAGGAACCCCCCGTGTGAGCTGAGGTCTACTATTTCAAGTAAAGCATATTCATTGATAAAAGCTTTGGGGACTTCGGTGGTTGCTATAGGCCGTTCCTCACCATCAAGATAGACCATGACACTCACCTTTTCACCGAGGTGCATCGTATCATTAATATATTTATTGGGCAACAAGACTTCTTCACTATTTCCTGCATCAAGATAAAGACCCTGTGGAGCCTTTCTATTGATTTTAAGTATATTTATTCTTCCTAATGATAACATATGAGCAAAGATAAAATTTATAAAACTAATTTTGTCAATTAAATTCAATAACCTAGATTTTTAGATTATTTTCTGTTATATTCATTCTTACCATTCTCTTAGTCTAGCATTCAAAAAACATGTTCTTAAGCCTTTAGTTTTTAGTCTTCAAAGGTAGTAATTTGAAATTGGTCTTTTACTATTTGTCTTTAGTTTAAATGTTGCCAACAGATTTCATGAGGGTTCAATTGGCTAATGGTCTTTAGCTTATTGTAAGTGGTCTTTCTTGAATTCAATTATTCTTACAGCTGTACAGCTATTAAATTATAAAATTAATTTAACTTTACAATTCGAAAATAATTTTAATCTTAATGTATTGCAATGAGTCGAAAAATTTTGTCTTTTTTTCTATTGTCATCAATATGCTTTTTTAGTTTTTCTATTTTACAAAATGATAGAAAAACACTTGAAAAAGAACTTACCACGTTAAAGGGGCCTTCATATATTAAAAAAGCCATCCAAATTGCCGAAGGAGAAATGAAATCTTCAAATAATGATGATGCATTATACTTCTTCAAAAAGGCCCAAAGTTACAGTATTAGCAAAATGACAGCACAAAGTGCCGCTTATGTCGCATATGAAATAGCTGGTAAAATAGCAGGAAATTCACAAAATGATAAATTGAATGAGTTTTGTGTAGAATTAGTAGAAAACGCTTCTGAACAAATAATTGATCAAAATATTTTAAATAATATATATTCTTATTCGAATAAAATATTTCCCTACGTGTCACCTAAATCAAAGAAAAGGCTAAACATTGTTATCAATAGAAGTCAAAATGCCTACAGTGAGAATCAAGAACGCATAAAGCAACAAAAAGAGGAAGAATCAAGGAAACAGAAGGAAGCTTTAGATTCCTTGAAATTATCTGAAACAGAGAATCAGTTAGAAAACTTGAATACTAATTTGGGCCAACTAAAAGCTACTACATTGGAACTAAATATTAAAATGAAGCAAAACGAAGAAGTAGTCATGAATATGTCTCGTGAAAACTTAATTAAGGAGGCATTACTTCAAAAAAATCGCAACTTTATTGATTCTTTGAATTTTGAGAAGATGCTAGATTCTATCATAATTGAGTCTAATAGTTTTGAACTTGACATGGCAAAAGCTGACTTAGACTTACAACGGAGTCAAAAGAAATTTTTTCTGGCAATTGCATCCCTTTTATTAATTGTGAGTTCATTAATCTTTTTTTTCCTCTACAATATCAAAAAACATAACAAACTATTGCACGATAAAAATTTACAAATTGAACAAGAAAAAAATAGGTCAGAAGAATTGCTTTTAAATATTTTACCCAAAGAAGTTGCTGAAGAGTTAAAAGCTACAGGTAAAGTCAAAGCGCAACAATTTGATGACACGTCCATAATTTTTACTGATTTTGTTAACTTTAGTAATATCTCTAATCACCTGACACCTCAAGAATTGGTCAATGACTTAGACTATTGTTTTGGAAAATTTGATGCTATCATTGAAAAGTATAATGTAGAAAAAATCAAAACAATTGGTGATGCTTATATGTGTATTTCTGGTGTTCCTATACCTATGGAAAACCATGCTGAATTGGCAATTATGGCTGCTATTGATTTTTTAAAATTTATGAAGGAATGGAATACCAATAGGAAAAATAAAAAGCAAATCGAATTTAATATTAGGATTGGTGTACATTCGGGCCCTGTTTGTGCTGGAGTAGTTGGAACAAAGAAATTCATTTTTGATGTATGGGGAGACGCAGTGAATATTGCTGCAAGGATGGAATCAAGCGCTCATCCTAATAGTATAAATATTTCAGAAAATACATACAATAAGGTAAAAGCTACATTTAATTTCAAACACAGAGGTGTAGTGGCTATAAAAAATATGGGTGAAGTGGATATGTATTATTTAGAAGTTTAGATTTTTAGGGATTAGGTTGTAGATGTTAGGTCTTAGGTATTAGAATTTAGGTATTAGGTTATAGATGTTAGGGATTAGATTTTTAGAAAGATTAGGAAATTTTCAAAGCTTTTTTGCTTTACCTGAGATTGTTCAATAAAGTGTGTCTACATATCTTTGTAAAATGAAAGAAGAAAGAACAAAAATTGAAACAGAAGAATTAATGCAAAGGATGCAAAAGCACCTTTATTCTAAAGAGCCCT
>JALHLK010000027.1 GCA_022844565.1 Saprospiraceae bacterium | reverse complement strand
TGGTCTACTACTAACTTCATTGCACTTGCACTTCTGCTTGTCAAGTTTGCACTTGTAGCATTTACAGCTGCATCGATGTTAACATCTCCTACTTTTACTGCTACAAAGTTGTTTGCCTTCGCACTTGCTGTTGTAACGATTACCTCATCCAATGGCCATGGGTTAGAGATATCTGCAAACTTCTGTTTTGCATCTACAAATCTCCATGATGTATTGTTTAAAATTTCATTAGAAATTCCTAAAACCAACTTTCTTAACTCTACTAAGTCAGATAAGTTTATTTTTTGGTTGTTGTCAGCATCTGCTGCTACATACTTGTATGCGCTATTTAACTTGGCAATACCTAAGATATGTCTTTGGATAGTTACTAAGTCTAATGTATTTACACCATTGATGTGATCATCATTTTTTCTAGCGCTCAATTCGAACTCTACTCCTGCAGGTATGTTAGCGAAAGAGAAGATACCATTCTGAGTATTAGACACAACTGGGAACTCCGGCATATTAGCCATTAATTTTGTTTCAACTCCTGTTATACCGTCTCCTTTAGAGGTCGCAATACTTCCATTGACCGCTAATCCCGCTGGAGTACACGCTGACTGATTATCTACCAAAGTCAAAGTAACTCTACAGAAGTCAGAACCTTGAGTTGTACCTGCTTTAAATGATCTCGCATCCCAAACTCTCATCTCTACATTAAATGGTGTTCCTACAGGATTTGGGCTTGATGTTTTACATCCAAACTGCAAAGCTGAAGTTCCTCCCAATAGAGTAGTATCAGGAGATTGTGCGCTACCGTTGAGTAGATTTGGTCTTTGTCTGATTGAAACCTCTGGTTTCCAAAGTTGAGCTCTACCTAGATCATACTGAGCCTTTTGCTGATCTAATGTACCTGGAACAGGCACTCCAAAACCAGTAAAATAATGCTCTGATTTCAGAAGTGATGGTACAGGATGTTCTGCAATTCCGTTTCTATTAAATGTAAAAAGCATTACACCATTATTGCAATTTGTGAATGACCCTTTATCAAAATCGTCTGCCCACAATTCTACTAAACCATTCTTCATTACCGCACTACTCAAGCTTACGCAATATGGTGTTGCTGCTTTAGGCCATATACCGATTACAGAATCTCGCTCACTTACGTTACCACAACCATCCGTTACAAAATATCTGATTCCGTGCTCTCCCGCTGGTAAACCATTGAATACAATCGATGGATTATTGCCAGAAAGTACTGATGATGAAGTAGGATTTAAAAAGTCGCCTGTAGGATTAACTGGTATCACTTTTGTAAATGGATATACTCTCGCTCTCCATGTCAATTGTTGTCCATCACAGAAAGTATCTATTGCACTTGGTCTAAATGTATGATTAATTACACAAGATCCGTCAATGACATCTGTATTTAAGCCTGGTGCACTTGTGATTACTGGTGCTGTTGTATCTTCGTATTTGTAAAGCGTTTGTCTACATCCTGCATTTGAGTTATTACACCAGTTGATATAATCCCATCTTACTAACCATTTCTTACATGCATCTCCAACAGTATACTCTTCTATTGTTATTTTCTTGCCAAATACTGAACAACCTATCTCCTTGTAGTTAGAGTTAAATCTTGCTTTTCCTCTTAAACCTGATTCTAGTGGTGCTGCATCTGGCGTAAGTCCATTTGTTGTTCTTGCTGAATTATTAGCATTTACTGCAGGTGAATTTGTACCAGATGTTCCACATCCAGCATAAACATCTGCCGGAGTATTTGCTCTAACTGTATTTGCGTATACATCTGCTTCGCTCAATGTACATTGATTCCAAACGTGTAAGTCTATTGGCCATTCTAGTACCGGCGATTGGTCTATATTACCAACTGTTATATTAGTAGTACATGTAACGGTGTTTAACACAGGGTTACCTTTAATTCTATATGTTCTAACAAATGAACCTGTATTACAAGTTCCTAAAGAACCTATATCTTTAAATTCAAATTCGTAGTTTCCACATACACCTTCTGCTGTTGGTAAATAGTTTGCTGGTGTGTTGGTAGCTGTAGCTGTAACCCATGTTCCTGCCGATAGTGAAGATACAAAGTTGTATACTGCTACTACGCCTGTGTCTCTACTACAATCTATAGTGATGGAAGGAGGACAAAAGATCTTAGGTACGATCTTATCTTCTACCTTAACGTTTGCCCATGTCTCGTTGAAATTATCTCTGCAAACAACGCCATCCTCATTTGTTATTTCGTCACCGTAGACACCTGATCCATTCGCATCATCCCATACTCTTAACCATACTTTTACTTCTTTACCGATATCATCACAACAGAATTTCACAAATTGTCCTTTGTCTGTATCTGCTGTATTATCAAAAGGTCCGTGTAAAGGAACTGCTTGATCTAATCCATTTGTTTCATCATTGTATGTTACGTTGTTATTCCATAGACCATCAGCACTTGTTATCGATCCACTTCCGTTTGAATCCCATCGATCTCCTTCGTTAAGACATGCTGGTGCACCATCTGCTCTTCTGATCTCCATGTATACTTTTTTAGAACAGTTGTCATAAGAACCATTGTCTACTTGGTGAGTAAAGATTTTAGCTACACCTGTTGTAGTTGCATCACCACTTCTAGTCAAACTAACGGTGATAAATTCTTTAGCTGTAGCTACTGGTGCTACTCTATCTTCTACTACTACTTGAATTGATGCAACACTTGTATTACCACAACAGTCAGATGCTGTGTATGTGAATGTCCAACCTTCTTTTGGACTACTAGGTACAGCTAATGCTACCCAAGCACTACCTCTTTTTACTACTTGTACGCCTACTGGACCTTCAACTGCTACTATTGTTGCATCAGGATCGCAATTATCTTTTACTACCGCAGCTGGCATTGTGATATCTACATCACATGCCCATGCATCTACGCTGTATCTTGGATAAGCTGCAATACTTTCAATTTCTGGAGCTACTTTATCTAACTTCTTAATGATTTGTGTACATGTAACATTTCTTCCCACGCACCAATCTAAGATTGTCCAAGTTCTAAGTGTTTTTGTAGTACCAATACAATTTGGCTTACATACGCTATAAACTTGATCATCAAATATAGCCATAACATTACATAAAGATACATTTGGAAGTAATGGTCTTATTATTCCTCCATCGTTTACATACGGATATGCAAAGGTATCCGGTTCTTCTGAAGTATCTGGATCTAATAAAGTATTACCCTGTATATCTAATAAATCTTGACGACTAGCTAAAAATCTGATCCTAGCAGGACTAGAATTCTCAGAACAAGGTATTACAACCAATGGAGCTGGACAAAATATTGCACTTGGATTAAGTGCATTGATATAAATATTCTGCTCATCTGTAGATTCTCCACCTTTCGCATTTCTGAAAATGTGGGTTCTTCTAATATGCTTAAGTAATAAATTTCCAGGTGTGCAGCTTCTATCCTCAAGAATCTCATCAACATACCCATAAAAAGTAATGTTAGAACAAGCACCTGCAGCTGATGGCATGCTTCTAAGACTGTCTGGTCTTGGATTTCCTTTGTCATCTAACCAACCAGCTGGGAAAACACAGCTTAGTGTTAAGTCTCTTGGAAGGTTTGATAATTCTGGTGCTAACTTGTCTTCGATCATGACATTACTCCAGCATGAGTTACCACTAGCTAAGTGTACAACACTTACTTTTGTAGGCCACATACCAAGTTGTTTAAATGATCTTCCGCTCCTAGTTACTGATGCTGTAATTGAATCCGTATAAATACGAATTGTACTAGTAAGACCAGCTGATTGAACATACTTACCATCTCCAACGCCAACAATATTAATGTTGGTATTGGTGCCAAGAATATTCTTGAAAATACTACGAATCTGAGCGTCTGTCAGATCCGACTTTAAACCAAAATCTTTGAGATTAATTCTCACTTGGTTAATAATAAGCGCATTATCAGAATGCAAAGTACGAGGCGAGATTTGGACGTCGCAATCTGCGTTGATAGAAATGTTAACATCCCCGTTACAAGGCATGCTAAATGTTTGGCTCCATGACGTCCCTATACTTAGGACCATCAGAGCCAGAAAGCTGAATACAAATTGTAATCTTCTGTTCATGAATTTTAATATTAAATTGAGTGATTAACTAATAGAACAGGACTATTATTCATTCAGCAGATTGGACACCTGCATTCAAGTTGGATGACGCAAAGATATAATAGATTTATTTAATATATACGTGTTTTTACAAATATTTTAATTTTATAAATGTGTAATTGTATTACTAACATCTCAATACAAGTCAATTGTTATTATATATTACATTTTTTTATAAGATATAAATAACGCTATATCAATTCTATTGCTAAGCATAATTAAAAAAAATCATAGCAGTATAATTCTCGAAAAATAATTTTATAAATTAAAACTTTAACATATAAAATATTTTTAATATATCTTTATTTTCGTTTTTGGCAGTTGAATTAACAAAAAACAAGGTATTTATTTATTTAATCGTGGCCATTACCATCCTAAATCAAAAATTAAATACAAAAAAAAATAATTCTCCTTATCTTTGATTTTGATAAAAACTTTATTAATGTATTTCGACTTACATTTTTAACACTTTTTTATAGAATAATTGCAAATCAATTTCGTCTTATGAATATGAAAAAAGTCTTTGTTTTTATTGGAATTACCTTTTTAGGAATATTTCTTGCATTATTGCTGATACCTATTATTTACAAACAAGAAATTTTGAATAAAGTAAAGGATTCGCTTAATGCAAATTTAAATGCAATCGTAGATTTTAAAGATGTCGATTTATCCCTTATCAGGTCTTTTCCTAATGCAAGACTAACCATTCACGATCTTCAGATTTCTGGTATTGATACTTTCGAAAACATTGATTTACTTAAAGCCAAAAATGTTTTTTTAATAACAGATATAACTCCGCTGTTTAAAAAGAGTGTAAAGCCTTCCATAAAATTTATTACCATTTCTGGTGCGGATATTAATATTCTTAAACTTTCAGAAAATTACGCTAATTACCTTATTACAAAAGAAACTGAAGACACCTCTTCTTTTAATTTAGTCCTTGAAGGGTATGAATTATCTGATTCTAAAATAACTTATCAGGACAAAAGCTTATTTATGATCATGAAAGTAAAAGGAGTGAATCATAGTGGTAAAGGTAATTTAAGTAATACTATATTTGAGTTGGATACAAAAACCACAATTGACTCCTTATACCTAAACTATAATGGTTTTACATATTTAAATGACATTCCAGCATCATCCAACATTAAAATAGGAGTTGACCTTCCTAATGAAAAGTATTCTTTTGAGAACGGAGAAATCACTTTAAACAAGTTAGTTTTAAAAGGAAATGGTAAAATAGATTTTGAAAATGACGACATTTTACTAAGCACAAAAATGAAAAGTTTAGGACAGTCTTTCGAAAACTTTGTTTCAGCATTGCCTTTCATTGAAAACAAAAAAGAGTATAGCGCAAAAGGAATAGCAGATATAAGTTTCTTTGCTGATGGGGTATATAATGGAGAAATAGATATTTATCCAAAATTTAATATCAACGCTAAAATTAAAGATGGTTACTTAAAATATAAACAATTGGAGTATCCTGTATCTCCAATAAACTTCAAAATGAGTGTTATATCTAATGATAATAAGCTTAAAGACTTGAGTATTAATATTCCTCATTTTGATTTTGGAATAAACAAAGAAAAGATTGAGGGTAACCTAAATATTGACAGGGCATCAACACAACCAGCCCTCAAAGGAAGGGTCAACGGAAATATAAATCTTAAAAATTGGAAAAAATCGGTACCCCTTGAAGGAGTTAGCGAACTTTCTGGTACTATTCTAACTGATTTACAATTTAACGGAAACTTAAGTGATATTGAAAGCAAAACTTATGAAAAAATAGGATTTGATGGGCACTTTACTTTAAACAATATTGTATACAACAAAAAAGACAATCCAAAAATATCTGCGATTAAAGTTCAAATAGAAGCTAATCCTAGGTTTATTACACTTCAATCCGAAAGCTTAAAAATCGGAAAGTCAAATATAAGCCTGAGTGGTTCCATTTCAGATCCACTTCAATTTGCCTTAAAAGATGGAAGCTTGAATGGCAATATAAAACTTAATAGTGAATTGATTGACTTTGATGAGTTCAATTCCGTAGCAAATTCTAATACAACAAATCAAGAAGGTCCTGGGTTTGATCCTAACAAATATAAAACAGGAAATATCAAACTTGATTTAGATGTGAAAAAAATAATCTTTGGACAAAAAATATACGAAAATATAAAAGCAGCTGGTAAAATAGGTTTGAACGTAATGGATATTGAAAACTTGGCTATGACTTTTGAAAAAAGTGACATAGCTATCGATGGCAAAATTTCCAATGCCTATGACTATCTTATGGCTAATGAAAAGCTTTCTGGTCATATCAATTTGAATTCAAATTATCTGAATCTAAATCAATTTATGACATTTGAAAAGGACGAAACCGAGAAGGGTGTAATCTTAATTCCCTCCAACCTTGCAATTGATATTACTTCCAACATTAAAAAACTTGACTACACTTCATACACATTAAGCAATCTTACAGGTCATGTAGTTGTAGCCAATCAAGAAGCAAAACTTGAAAATATAAACACCGAAATTCTTGGTGGTACTATACATTTCGATGGCTTATACAATACAGCAGAAAATAAGCCAAATTATAGCATAAAATTAGCATTGGATAAAATAAGAATTGAAGACGCTTATAAAACATTTGTAAGTATGCAAACATTGGCACCAATAAGCCAATATATCAAAGGGTTTCTTAATACTACGCTGATTATGAGTGGGTCAATTACCGAAAATATGACGCCAGAATGGTCTGATGTTAATGCTGACGGATTTATTGAGACGATACACAGTGCGATTCAAAATTTGGCCATTTTTGATCAAATTGCTGATAAACTAGGAATTGAAGCCTTAAAAAAAATTGATCTTTCTTCTTCAAAAAACTGGTTTAACATCATAGATGGAACCGTCGAATTGAAAGAAAAAGCCTTTACAAGTCAAGATATTGGTATGAAAATCTCTGGAAAACATAAAATAAAAGGGGACATGGACTATGATCTATTCATCAAAGTACCAAGGACAAAGATTAAAAAGTCAGGAATAGGCGGACAATTAGATAAAGGCTTTAGTTGGATTGCTAACGAAGCTCAAAAAAAAGGAGTAGCCATTAATGATGGAGAGTTTATTGACATTAAAGTGGATATAAAAGGTAAATTGGTTAAACCTGATCTTCATTTTACACTACTCGGTAGCTCTGGTAAATCGATGGCAGAACAAATGACGGAAGAGATCAAATTCCAAATTGATAAAGCTACTGACTCAATTAAACAAGTTATAACCGACAAGAAAAAGTCACTTGAAGACACCGTGAGAACTCGCTTGGAAAGTGAACTGGAAAAACAAAAAGAAAAATTGAAAAACGAAGCAGAGAAAAAAACAGATGAGGCACTCAGTACTGTCAAAAAAGAAATACAAAAAGAACTTGAAGCTAGAGTTGATTCAACTGTTGCAGGAATGATTAGTGATTCACTGAAGAAAAAAACAGAAGAGATAATAAAATCCAAAACTGGAGGAGAAGTAAAAGAAATTAAGAAAAAACTTGAAGAATTCAATCCATTTAAGAAAAAGAAAAAATCAGAAGGTGGTTAACTATTTAAAAATGTCTACATATAAATTCAGACTTATCCCACTCTTAATTTTGAGCCTTATATCGCTTTCCCAAGCACAAAGCAAGATTAAAAATGAAGATTGGGTTTATGTCCAAGAAGTTAAATCAGTTTTAACATATATAAATGGTTTGTATAAACCTGTTCCAGTGATACGACTTGGTTCAAGCGATGTAATGCATTTTCAATTTGACGACATAAACGACAGTGAAGACAAAGAGTATAGATATAAAATCATACACTGTAATAAGGATTGGGAAAAATCATTAATTAGTGAATTAGATTACTTAGTTGGTTTTAACGACGAACCATTGAGATCTTGGGAGTTTTCACAAGGCACTTTTGTACCATACACACACTTTTATATTGATTTCCCAAATAGTAATACCCAATTTAAGGCATCTGGAAATTATATTCTAGTAATTTATGATAAAAACCAAAAGGAGAAACCAATTATAACCAAGCGATTCATGGTAACTGAAGATAAACTAACTCCGATTGTAGATTTTATTAGGCCAATCTCGGTTATTGATGCAAGGAGAAATCATCAGTTTTCATTTCAGCTACCTATGAAAAACTTATCTACATTCAATCCTCAAAGAGATATCTATGTCCATGCTATCCAAAATGGCAATTGGCTCAATGCTCAATATAATTTAAAAGGCGAAATATTTATTAGTGATGTTTTAAAGTTCAATAGTTTTGGAGCTATCAATTTTTTGGCACTAAATGAATTTAGAAATTTTGATACTCGAACCCTGATGTCTCGAGGTAGGCATGTCAAAAAAATCAATAGAGAAGTCACTCCAATAGAAGTCGAATTAGTCTATGATAAGTCATTTGAAGCACTGACATATAGCCTTATGTTTGATTTTAATGGTAAATATTTTATAAACAATCTAGATTTTGGAGCATCAGAAAGAAGACCCTTTGCGCTTACTACCCAAAACTTATATAAATTAAGAGACCTTAATAATATAATGGAGCGCCCATTTATCAATACTTCGAGTGATAGCTATATGATCAATCCAAAAGACTATTCCTCTGATTACGCCCAAGTAATGTTTTCACTTCAACTTGTGCCTAATCTTAAAGATAAGTACTACGTATATGGAGAATTGACCAATTGGCAAATATTACCAGAAAATGAGCTCAAATATAATCCTGATTCAGAAAAATTTGAAGTTTCACTTCTTCTCAAACAGGGGTATTACGATTATATGTATATGAAAGTAGGTCCTGATGGAAAAGCTGACCTGAATAGTTTACAAGGTTCATGGCAAGAGACAGAAAATGATTATACATTCTTGACGTATTTGAGGGAGTATGGGGCAAGGTATGATAGATTGGTGGGTGTAAGGGTGCTAAGCAGTAGATATTAAGATTTGGATATTAACTAAGCACAAAACAGTTTTCGCCTTCTAAAAAGTTATACACGATTGACGAAAAAGGTAATCAAAACTTTTACAAATAAAAAGGGATATAAATTAAATTGAGGATTCAATTTTCTGATTGAAAAACCCAAACTTAATTTGGTCATATTAAAACTTCATCCGCTGTATCCTTACTGCATTTAGTATCGCAAGTAACGCTACACCAACATCAGCAAAAACGGCTTCCCACATCGTAGCAAGTCCTCCTGCCCCAAGTATAAGTACAATTGCTTTGACACCGAAGGCCAATGAGATATTTTGCCAAACAATTTTTTTTGTTTGTTTACCAATGTTTATTGCCATTGGTATTTTACTTGGCATATCATCTTGTATGACAACATCTGCTGTTTCAATGGTTGCATCACTACCCAATCCACCCATTGCAATTCCTACATCACTCAGAGCCACTACAGGCGCATCATTGACACCATCACCGACAAAAGCTACGGTTTCGTTTTGAGCTTTTATTTCTTTTACTTTACTGACTTTGTCTTCCGGTAGTAAATCGCCATAAGCATTTGCAATCCCAAGAGATTTAGCTACAAACTGAACTACATTACTTTTATCACCACTAAGCATAGTGGTTTTTACCCCAAGTGCTTTCAGCTTGTCAACAGCAAGCTGAGCATCTTCTTTGATAATATCTGCAATGGTAATATAGCCAACAAATTTTTTATCATAAGCTATGGCAATGATGGTGTACACAATAGAGTTTGAATCAACTTCATGAGCAATTGCGAACTTGTCCATCAATTTGAAATTACCAACTAACAGTTCTTTACCATTTACTGTGGCTTTTAGTCCATGTCCGGAAATTTCTTCTACATTTTCTGGTTTGATATTCATATCCACATCACCTACATACTTGTGGATGGCGGTAGCAACCGGATGTGTACTGTGACTCTCAACTGCATTCACCATTTGTAATATTTCATCTTTGTTGTATTGTTGATCTATTACTACATCCTGCACCTTAAAAACGCCTTCTGTCATGGTTCCTGTTTTATCCATGACCACATTTTGAATATTGGCAATAATGTCCAAGAAATTACTGCCTTTGAACAGTATACCATTTTTAGACGCAGCACCGATACCACCAAAATATCCTAAAGGGATGCTTATGACCAATGCACATGGACAAGATATAACCAGGAATACCAAAGCCCTGTATAGCCACTGACTAAAATCATAATTGTCAACAAAAAAATACGGAAGTGCAGTGATGAGTACAGCTAAGAGTACTACAATAGGTGTGTATATTTTTGCAAACTTTCTAATGAACAATTCGGTGGGTGCTTTCTGAGCGGTAGCATTTTGCACCATTTCTAAAATTTTGCTTAACTTGCTATCGGTATAAGCAGTAGTAACTTTAACCTGTGACACCGTGTTAAGGTTTATCATGCCTGCTAATACTGATTCCCCTTTTATTTTGGTATCGGGTTTACTTTCTCCAGTCAATGCTGCTGTATTAAAAGAAGCGGCGTCTGAAAGTAATTCACCATCAAGGCCTAACTTTTCTCCTGATTTTAGTTGAATTATGTCACCAATGTTGACATTTTTTGCTTTTACTTTCTTAGGTTGATTGTTTTCCAAAATGGTCGCCTCATCCGGTCGTTGGTCGAGCAAAGTTTTGATATTTGCTTTGGCTCTTTTTACGGCTAATGTTTGAAATACTTCGCCAATGCTATAAAAAAGCATGACGGCTACGCCTTCAGGAAATTCCCCGATGGCAAAAGCGCCAATGGTAGCTATACTCATCAATAAAAACTCTGAAAATACTTCCCCTTTTTTAATTGCACCGATTGCATCTTTGATGACCGGAAAACCAACTGGTGCATATGCCCCCAAATACCAAACTAATCGAACCCAATCAGTAAACCAGGTTTGCGGAATCAAATGATCCAATGCAAGGGCAAAAAATAAAAGGAAGAATGAAATGATGGGAAGATAAAACATTTTGAAAGTGCTCTCTTTCCCACTGGAATGATCGTGACCATCCGCTTCTGCATGTTCTGTACTTGTGTCGTGGTCTAGTTCAGTTTTATATTTAATACCATGATAATGCCCATCGTTTTTACTATGCCGCTCTTTTAATAGGTCTTCTGCTCCTGCATTGGTATATATTTTTTCTTGTTGTGTGCAGCATAATTGATTACCTTCTGCATCATATATGTGTTTGTGTTCCATAATTATAGTAGTCTTTTTGTTTTGAGTTTATATCTCGCATAGTCTTGGGAGTGTTGCTTTTGCAAAAATTCTTCTTCTAATCGTATCTGGATTTGTATGACTATGTAGGTAGTTATTGTTAAAAAAAATGTAAGGGCATTAGGTACAATAAAAAATAGGCCCAACACACTTATGATCATACCTAAAAAAATAGGATTTCTACTGATTGAAAAGACACCATCCGTTACTAATTTGGTTTTATTTTTTTCATCAATGCCTATTCTCCAACTATTACTCATTTGAATTTGTGCAAAGCTTATCCATACCAAAGCAATATGTATTAAAGCAAAACCTATTATAGTCAATGTTTGAGTTTGCAAGTAAGAAATTGGTACTAAATAGGAGTATAATTTTTCTGACATAGAATAAGTAAGCACTGCAACAAACAAAAGAACTATCAGCATTTTCATGATAAAGCCAATATAATCGTGAGCATTATCATTTTTTCCAAAAGTAATTGGATTTATTCCTGTCTGTTTATATGTACGATAAGTAGGTATTACAAATGCTACCAACATGTACAATATTAGATAAATGGGTAGATATATTTTTAGTGCCTTAATGATTTAAAAATAAGTTGAAAGTCCAAAATTAAAACCTGCTGTATTACTGGGTGGGTTACCCAATACGTCTGTTTGTTTTTGAATGCGATAATTTAGTCGCAGTACTGATTGTGAGTTGGGTCGAAAACTCACTGCCGGCATAATACTCCATAGATGATCTCCTATATTTGATCCTGTATCAATAAATTGACCCTTGTTCCAATCAATATATTCCATCCGGACAGCAATGTTAATGACTGCATCTTTCCACCCTGCTATGGTCCTTTTTACAACAGGTTGTACGATATCCAGGAAACCACCAAACTGTTTATTCCCAAATTGCTCCGAATAGGATTTTGGTACGTCTACATTTACCCAAGCACATTCTGTGGTAATAAAAGTATTAGTTTTAGGTAAAGTAGTATTAAAATCCAATGCAAAAACATGAATACTTCTCTTTTCATCAATGACCAGGCCGTCGTCCTGCCATTTATTATAAATACCTCCCATATACGACAAGCCTATTTCTCCTATTTTATTATGACGTATGGCAACCTTTGTAGTATAAAGTGGAGTGCCACTTGGCAACTCTTCAAACCGTTCAGTATTTTTTTTTGCTGCCGGAAGAAATGTTTTGTTTTCAGTATTCTCTATAATAGAATTATCAAATCCACTTGATGCATAAATTTCATATCCTATCATCCAGTTATTGTTATATTTCTTACCATAAATCCCAAAACCTGCATTGCTCCATGTAGCTGGCAACATAGCTACTGAAGATAAAGGTCTATCTGTAAACTCCCATTTAGGCCCATCATGATTTTGATTAAAAGCGCCTATTGGGTTTATGATCATTCCTCCTCTGAGATTAAATAATTCATTAAATTCCATATCAACAGCTGCAAACTCTATAGCAATTTCTTTATCAGCAGGTTCAAACTCAATCTCACTCAAAAACTTTATCCTTTTTGAAATGGATGAAGCGACAAATAAAGTCATTCTCCGGAATTGAAGCTGATGTCCATCGCTTATACCGTCGGTTCCTAAATGTTGCCAATTTGCTTCTACATATCCTCCAAGAGAGACAGGAGCTTTCTTATTGGATACAAAAGGCCGGTCATAAATGGCGTCCATATTCAATAAATCCTTTTTGGGATTCATAGTGATACCTTTTAGTAAGGAAGGATCAATCTGGGCTTGAGTATGTTGTATCATATATAATAAAAATACACACAAGGTTAATATCTTCTTCATACCGCTTTCAATGAAATTTTTAAAAAATTACCTTCAATTGTGACAGGAAAAGTGCGAAGATTTCTGTCTGCTGGCCCATTGGTTACCAGCCCGGAATTACTGAATTCACTGCCATGTGCTGGGCATTGCAGCTTATCACCAAACACCTGAACTTCATTTCCCTGGTGAGTGCACTCCAGCCAAAGTGCGTTATATTTATTTTCGTCTATTCTGTATACGCATATTGGGAATTTGAGCAGATCATTGTTTACGATGATATATTTTTTGTAACCAATTTTAGAATCTTCCAAAGATTGAAAATCTGAAATTGCAACGAGTATATCACTTTTTTCTATATTTCCGCTGATGGTCTTTGTTACCGTACAACTTTGCATAATGGTTATCATGGTACTTCCTCCAAGGCAGGCATACCCACAAGTTTTTAAAAAATCTTTTCTTTTCATCTTACAATGATTTTAAAAAATTAATGATGGTAGACTTTTCACTCTCATTCAATTGCTTGAAGGAGTCTCTGCTTTTTTTTGCCTCACCTCCATGCATCATAATGGCTTCTTCGATACTTTTTGCTCTGCCATCGTGCATTAAAAAATACTGCCCACCTTGCGAATTTGGAGATAATCCTAGTCCCCATAGTGCTGGCGTTCGCCATTCTGAAGTTTTAGCAAATCCTTCTGTATAGCCATCATCCAGTTCGGTACCCATATCGTGAAGCAACATATCTGTATAAGGATATATGGTCTTATTACTCAATGATGTGACGGGAGAGAAACCCGTTTTCAGTTGTGGTGTATGGCATCCCGAACAATTGATTTGTGTAAATAATGCTTTACCAGTTTCAAAATTCCCATTTCCTTTTGATCTTGGTATTGGTGCCTTTAAAGTCTGTAAATAAAAAACAACATCTCTTACCGTTTTGTCACTCACTTCAGGATCGATGCTAAATCCGCTATATACATCATGCGGTGTGAAAGTCGATGTGATACCCATATCTTGATTGTATGCATTCACCGTTTGGTGAAGTAGATTATATGCCGCTGCTTTTTTGCCAAACCGGTGTATGTATTTTCCATTTTTAACCACGGCATTACTATTGGGTGTTATGAATTCCGGTAAATATCCAAAACTAGGCACACCCGATATTCCATCGCCATTGCTGTCTTCAGGATCCGACATGGAGAGTATATCTTCATCACTCACCAGTTCTAAAAAGCCAAGCCCAGTGTTTGCGGGAGGAGTAAATTTTGATGAAGTAGCACCATTTGGTATGACCTCTGTTTTAAATCCGGGAATTGCTCTGTTTTGTAATTGTGGACCACCCAAATGTAAAAACTGATTGCCCGTGCTGTCCGTTTGCCCAAATCTGACAAGCGTTGTAAATGGTGTCCCCTTACCATCACCTGCATGGCAACTGCCACAGCTGGTCGCTACAAATATTGGTCCCAGTCCTGTTGCGGGTGAAAATATTTCATCATTAAATGCGACATCTCCTGCCAAAAACTGGCGATTTTGTTCATATGTGAGTCCGTTTACTGGGCCATCTAGAAGACTATCGTCAGTAGGTGCATTAGGCTGAAATTTGTCACAGGATAAGACTAAAATGGATATAATAATCATACTTGAAATTAATTGTATTCGATGATTCATTTCGTTTTAATTTTTATTAACTTAAATAAAATAGTCAATTTATTTTAATATAAGGGGATGCAATATATAATTGCATCCCACAATTATTTTCAACCAAGTACTTCTGCAGTACCAAATTTAGACGTATCTGTTTCACTATCTATTCTGAAAGATATGTTACAGATCACGCCATAAGAAATTATTTTACCATCTTTTACATGCGCTTTGGTATCTTTTACATACACCGAATCTACATTTCGAATGGTTTTTGACACTTCCGTTACCGCATTTTGCATAGCTTCTTCTATACTGTTTGGTGAACTTGCGATTACTTCGATTACTTTTACAATAGCCATTTTTGATTAATTTAAAATGTTATAAAAACTATTACTTATTAATATTTTGGATCAAATATATATTAGAAGTTTAATGTTTGTGACTATCCCCATCTTTATGGTCATGATCATCTCCTTCTTTATGGTCGTGTCCGTCTCCTTCATAGTGATCATGCTCAGCATCCTCCGTATGCTCCTTGATGATTAAGTCCATTTTGCAAACTGGACATTTGCCCACCTCATGATATGTTTTACCTTTTTCGCAATCCATCGGGCAAACATAATCGACATGTGCTAATTCATTTGAATTAATGGTGTCTTTCTGCATTGGTCTAATTTCTTGAGATGTTTTTTTGTTATCACAAGAAACAAAAATAAAATAGAATGAAAAAATAAAAATAATAAAATTAAATATTTTCATGATAAAAAATGATTTATGAATTAATTAAATATAAATTATTGATTTCCTTACTAATGCGCATGTCCTCCGCCGCCAGATTCTTTGGTTAGATGTGATTGGAGATAAAAGGCTCCTTTTGTTACGATCTTGTCTCCATTGTGTACTGATTGTAATAAATTCACCTGTACATAACCAAGCTGAGCCACACCTGTTTTTACTTCGATTCGGGCAAAAGAAATTTCTTCTTTAGGTTGCTTCCCATCCATGTTCTCTTTTTCCCATATAAATATAAACTCACGCCCTTCCGCTTTTATAATGGCATCCACAGGTAATGTACTTACTGGTGACGATCCAAGTTCTATCAAAGCATTGACATACATACCGGGGATCAGAAAGTGATTAAGTGTGACGATATCAGCATGCAAAGCTACTGACTTTGTATCATTTTCAAAACTTTTTCCTATGTTTTTTATTTTCCCTTTTATCTCCTGATTATTTTGATTAGTAAGAATAAACCGCACATCCTGACTTACTTTGACTTTAAAAAGATCTTTTTCGTACACCAGCAAATCCACATGCATTTTGGAATTGTCAAGTAAGGTAAACATAGGTTTTCCAGACTCCGCACTACTTCCTATTTTTACATATACGTCTGATACAAACCCTGAAATGGGTGCATTGACAGAGATTAACGGCGATGTGGATGAGCCTCCCATGGCCAACATCTGGTCTAGAATTGCTATTTGATCACGGAGATTGGCTATCTTTTTATTTTCCATTTCCAAGTCCGCTGATATTTTTTGAAAGGTTTTTTTAGCATTAATATTTTCATTAGTCAATGTTTTTTGCCTGTCATATTCTGCATCAAGATATTGTTTGTTTGCTTCAGCATTTTGCATCATTTCATAAATTTTGGCTTTTTCAAGCCGAATTTTGTTGTATTCCAGGCTTTGAATGGTTGCCAGTGTTTGCCCTTGCTTTACATATTGCCCCTCTATTATTTTGATGGACTTTACTATTCCACCGATTGCAGGAGAAACATCCGCCTGATTTTGTGGTGGCAACTTAGTATATCCGGTGGCCGTGATCACATCACTCAGATTTTTCTGCACAAACCATCCGGTATCAATGCCAGCATTTTTATATTGGGCACTGTTGAGATGAACCATTTTTCCATGTGGTTCACTTCCTGCCTCTCCTTCCTCATGGTCTGCATGGTCGGCATGTTCTCCTTCTGCTCCGTGGTCATGCCCGTCGCCCTCCGCGTGTTCTTCTTCCATTTTTGTATTGCTGTTAGCATTACAGGATGTAAAATGTATTACCAATAATGGCAACATGAATATTATAAAAAAGAACTTTATTTTATGATTCATTTTTTTGTATTTTAAGTTTTAAATTAATTCACTATTGATTTAATAGAAATTGCAGGTTGATTATAATCTGATTGTATTGATGGATTGCTGTCTGATAATTTCGCCTGATATCCCTTGCCATCTGCATACTTTGTAGTAACTCTATAAAGGAGACATCACCATTGCTATAAGAATTTATTGCACTACGATTGATTATGGAAGCGTTGGGATTACCCGTTTTTTCAAAATAGTCCATTTGAATTTTAGCTACAGTTAATTGCTGTATCAATTGTTCGTATTTGGTTAGCAAAGCCTGACTTTGTATATCTGCGTTTTTTTGCTGGAGGAGTACATTGTTTTTTAAAGCGCTGATCTTAGCTTTGTTACTGCCTAAAGAAAAGATGGGTATTGACAAACCTATGGTGGCTCCTTGAAATCTGGGTACTCCGTTATAAGCAATAATCTGATTGTTTACTTCCTGATTGCCGGTCAGCGATTGGATAAAATATCCGATATTAAATTCAGGTTTCATCTGTGCCTTTTCAAGGTTGCGCTGCCCTTCTGCAATTTTGATATTCTGTAAAGCTACCTGCATGGATGGATTTTGTCCCAAAGCCAAGCTATCCGAAATATCAAACAGCTCTATTGCTTCATACTTTGTATCCGTGATTACCGGTAAATCTTTAATTTGCAACAAAAAGCCAAGCTTGATTTTTTCTATTTCTACGGAAGCTTTATTTTGTTTTATCAATTGTTCTAGTTCTCCTTTTCGAGTGATACTCATGATATTTTCCAATTGATTGGCTTCACCTGTCTTATATTTTAAACCTACAGCCTTCAAGTTTAATGCCAGAAGGCTATCTTCTTCCATCAGGATATCGTTTAGTTGCTGAAAATATAAAATGTTGTTCCAGACTTCACGCACGTTCATGATTATTTCCTGTTTTGTCAGATTCCTATTCAATTCGGCACTTTTTACATTTTCAGCCAAAAGACTTTTTTTAGGCCCAAACAAAAATGGATTAATTGATTGTGAAATGTTGTAATATTGGTCTGTCGATTTAGAATTAAACTGACCTAATATAGATCCAAATTCCGTCTTAGGTACATCATAAGTAGTACCTTTAAGTTGAGTTTGAATAGCAACATGTATACCACTAGCCTGAATCTGTAAATTATTTTGAAGTGCAATATCTATTGCTTGTTGTAAGTTCAGTGTTTTCTGACCGATAGCAATTGTCCCAAAAAGGGAAACGACAATAATGAATACACCTGTATTGATGCTCTTTGAGCGTCGCTTGATTCCCTTTTCAAAATATAAATACAATATTGGCAATACGATCAAAGTAAGTAGAGTGGCAGTAATTAATCCACCAATGACTACAGTTGCCAATGGTTTTTGAACCTCTGCCCCGGCACCCATACTGATGGCCATTGGTAAAAATCCAAGAGATGCAACCGCAGCTGTCATCACCACCGGTCTCAATCTTACTTTTGTGCCTATCCGTATTCTATCCATGACATCAGTGATGCCTTCGGTTTTGAGCTGATTAAAGTATCCAATCAATACTATCCCATTGAGCACGGCTACACCAAATAGCGCAATAAAGCCAATACCTGCAGAGATGCTGAACGGCATGTCTCTGATCCAAAGAGCAAATATGCCACCTATGGCTGATAAAGGGATGGCTGTAAATATTAACAGCGATTGTTTAATACTGTGGAATGTAAAGAACAATAATACAAATATCAATGCCAATGCTGCAGGTACTGCTATTGATAGCCTGTTGCTGGCTTCAACAAGATTTTGAAACTGACCCCCGTAGGTAGTATAATAGCCTACCGGAAGTTTTACTTTCGATTCTATCATGCCCTGGATTTCATTCACCACACTTTCCACATCCCGACCTCTCACATTAAATCCGATGACAATTCTTCTCTTGCCATTTTCCCGGCTAATCATCGCAGCTCCTCTTTCATAAGTAATATCAGCGACTTGCTCCAATGGCACCTGATCACCTGAAGGTAAGGGTATAAAAAGATTCTTAAGCTGATCAATATTCTGCCGATTGTCTTTAGCTATTCTAACCACCAAGTTAAATCGCTTTTCGCCTTCATAAACTACACCTGCTTTTTCCCCAGCAAAACCTGACCTTACTACCTGATTAAGATCACCTACATTCAGACCATAGAGTGCAAGTTTATCTTTATTGTATCTTATGGTGATTTGTGGCAATCCTGCCACTTGTTCTGCTCTAGCATCTTCAACTCCTTTAATAGACTGAACAATCGGTACCACTACTTCAGCCAAACCAGCCAAAACTTCAATATCTTCACCAAATATCTTTATGGCCACATCACTCCTTACACCCGTCATCAGTTCATTAAATCTCATTTGTACAGGTTGAGTAAATTCAGTTGTCACGCCCGGTAAATCATTCAGCACTTTGTCCATTTTAGCCATCATCTCTTGTGCGGAAGATGCAGAAGTCCATTCAGATTTTGGCTTCAATATGATCATAACGTCAGCAACTTCCATAGGCATCGGGTCTGTGGGTATCTCCGCACTTCCGATTTTGGATACTACCTGCTCTATTTCAGGAAAATTTTTCAAAAGTAACGCTTCAGCTTTTGTAGTAGTTTCGATCTCTTGTGCTAATGAAGTACCTGGGGGAGTGATGATATGTGTAGCAATGTCCCCTTCTTCGAGTGTCGGAATAAATTCTCCTCCCATATTTTTAAAAACGAATAACGCAACAACAAAAAGACCTATTGAAAATAGTATTATGGCGGCTTTTGTCCTGAGTGCCTTTTCAAGCACAGGCTGGTACAATCGATAAAGAAAATCAATAATCACATCACTGATATTTCTCTTATGTTCCGCTTTTTTACTTAAAAATAAAGCAGACATCATCGGTACATAGGTAAGCGAAAGAATAAAGGCACCCAATATCGCAAACGAAACAGTCTGTGCCATGGGCTTAAACATTTTACCTTCTATACCCACTAATGCTAGTATAGGAAGATAAACGATTAGTATGATTATTTCGCCAAAAGCTGCACTACTCCTTATTTTTGATGCGGCTCCATACACTTCTTCATCCATTTGAGCTGCTGTAAGCTTACCTCTATTCAAAGTTTGGAGACGATGGACAATGGACTCTACTATGATTAGTGCACCATCCACTATTAATCCAAAGTCTATGGCACCTAGACTCATCAGATTGCCGCTTACACCAAATGCATGCATAATGATGACTGCAAATAAAAGTGCTAGTGGGATGACTGAGGCCACTATAAGTCCTGCTCTCCAGTTTCCTATTAATAATACTAAAATAAATAAAACAATCAGTGCCCCTTCAAGTAGATTGGTTCTAACAGTGGAGATGGCATTATTTACCATTTTGGTCCTGTCAAGATATGGTTCAATAACTACTCCTTCTGGCAATGTTTTTTGAATTTGAAGTACTCTATCCTTAACACTTCTGACTATATCGGCACTATTTTCTCCCTTGAGCATCATGACCATACCAGTTACAGCTTCTCCCTCTCCGTCTTTAGTAGTAGCTCCATACCTGACCGCAGATCCTAACTGTACTAGTGCTACATCGCGGATCAAAATAGGAATGCCATTCATATTTTTTACGACAATTTTACCAATATCTTCCAATGAACTAATCATGCCTATGCCCCGGATAAAATAGGCATTTGGTTTTTTATCGATATAAGCACCACCCGTATTTTCGTTATTTTTCTTTAATGCATCAAATATCTCTATGATATTGGTATTCATACTTTTTAGCTTATCTGGTTCGATGGCTATTTCATATTCTTTGAGTAAACCACCAAGTGTATTTACTTCAGCCACTCCTTTTATTCCCAATAACTGTGGTTTTACTATCCAGTCCTGAACAGACCTCAATTCAGTAGTCGATATTTTATCTTCATAACCAGTCTTTGCATAAACAGTATATTGATAAATCTCGCCAAGTCCGGTACTGATAGGAGCCATCTCTGGTATACCTAATCCAGCGGCTATGTTTTCCTCTGCTTCCTTAAGCCGCTCACTGATTTGAGCACGTGCCCAGTATATCTCCACATGCTCTTCAAATACTACAGTTACTGAACTAAGACCAAATTTGGAGACACTCCGTAATTCTATTACTTTAGGTATGGATTTGACAGCTTGTTCTATGGGATATGTGATCAACTGCTCGACTTCCTGTGTAGCCAAAGTTGGAGATAAGGTCAATATCTGAACCTGATTATTGGTTATATCAGGCAAGGCATCAATAGGCAATCTTGACAAACTGTAGATACCAAAAAGTATCATAGCCGCAGTAAACAGCCCTATTATGAACTTGTTTTTTATAGAAAAATATATAATTTTATCTAGCATTCAATAAATGATTAAGGATAATTGAATAATGTTTTAGTCCGGATTAATTCAAATCGCGGATAAATGGGTGGAAATAAAATATTTTTTAAGATGATGTCTGATTTTACTTATATAGTAATATCCATTTAAAAAACATTCAATAATCGCAATACATTAAGCATTTCCCTTGGGCGGCTGCCAGATACTATTTCTGTAGGCAGAAGAAGGACTGTCGTAGTATAAAAAGGTATTACTATCCGTACTAATTTGAACAAATAAAACAACAGGAAAAGAATCTTTATTTCCAAATTCAAAATTAATAGGGGTTTGACAACAAGTACAAGTACAAAATGGACTGCAATGTTGCTCTTTGTTTTGGTTGTGGTCATGTGATTCATGATCAACATGATATGCAACAGAATGTTTTGATTCTTCAAATACTAAGTGAATATCACTGCAGGGCATGACAGCCAGGCAAAAAATATACACAGATAATATTAAAGGAAAAAACTTCATGGTGCAAAAGTATGTCAATATTTTATATTAATTGCATAAACCTAATAATTGTTGTGCAGGTAGTTGGAAAAATACAAATTATATTTCACTATCTCCCCAGAAATAATGAGTAGAATAGCCTGTTTTATTATATTCAAGTGTGCTGTAAACAATTCTCATTGAATAATATTTAATAGACTTAATATGTCTAAGCACAAAACAGTTTTCACCTTCTAAAAAGTTTAACAAGATTAACGAAATACGTAATCAAAACTTTTACAAATAAAAAAAGCCCTCAAAATTGAGAGCTTTTTTTGCGGACTGGACGGGACTCGAACCCGCGACCTCCGCCGTGACAGGGCGGCATTCTAACCAGCTGAACTACCAATCCATTTTACTTAACTTCAACCTTCGTCGAAAAGTGATGCAAAAGTAATTTCTTTTTTATAAATATCAAATATTTTGATGAAATAAAATAAAAAATAATCAAAATTTATTCGATTGCTAACTGTTTTAAACTAAGCCATATTGGCACCATTCCTCTATAACCTCGGGAAAGTAAGCATATTCTAGTTGATGGACTTTATGAGCAATTTCTTCTGGAGTGTCTTTAGCATCTACATCTATGGTTTTTTGAAAAAGTATTCTTCCATTATCATATATTTCGTCCACTAGATGTATTGTTATTCCAGTAATTTCTTCTTTATTTTCAGCCACGGCTTTATGGACATTCATGCCGTACATTCCTTTTCCACCATATTTTGGGAGTAACGAAGGATGGATATTAACAATATTGTTTCTGAAACTGGTTATGAGATATGAAGGTATAAGCCAGAGGAATCCGGCTAAAACAATTCTGTCGATTTGATATTGCTTAAGAATTGAGAGCATTTGTTCAGGACTAACAAAAGTAATCTTATCAATAACTATGCAAGGAACACAATTTTTTTTTGCTATTTCTATTACACCTGCATTTGGTACATTACAAACAACTAGATTTACACGTATTGTAGAGCTCTTTTCGAAGTAATGCAAGATATTATCTGCATTAGATCCTGCTCCACTTGCAAATATTGCTAAATTTTGCATGGATGCTATCTCGTCAATGGTTCTAAAACAGGAGAAAGCGTTGGGTTTATTCCTATCATTACATCATAAACCTTCCTTTTTTGATTCAAATCAGCAACCTTAAATATTTCTAATAATTCTTGCCTTTTTGAATCACCAAACATGTACAAAACCATCGAATTTGGATAAACCTCATTCACACTTCTCAAATCTGTGATAGAACTCGCCAATATAGCCCTTTGTTTATCAGGTTCTAAATACATATTATCTAAAATCTCTCTGTGATATTTATATTGAAACATTCTAAACCCTCTTACTCGTGGATCCAACATATCATTTACCATATAATACTTATTTCGTGATACACTCATGTCATTCGTCCATTCAGGTCCATTTTTTATAGAATTTGGTAGTGCATTGCGTACATCATTTGCACTCTGAAAATGTATGTCACCACCTAGGGGACTAAACGTATCGTAATCATATCCCAAAATCATAAAAGAATAAAAAGTGAGTAATGATGATAAATTGTCTATGTATACATTATCAGATCTTTGAATGACTTGGCCTATGTTAAATGAAAAGCTGACTGGCTTATCAATATGATTTAAAATAGGTGTTTCGTAGTTGCTGTTATAAACCGGCCTTGAACTCTTTACGATGATTTCTCCTTGAAAAAGAGAGGTGGAGATTTCAGACTCAATATTGATTTGTATAGTGGCCCTTATCTTTTCATGATCGCGATAATCGTCATTTGTCCATTTGGTTCTATTAAAAAACTCTCTAACTTGAGTTTCCAGCGCCTTGAATATTTGAGGATCTGATTTGATGTCTACCTGGTTGACGCTTACATTTACAGTCACGTCCAATTCTTGAGCAACTGAAAAGGTGGAAAGCAAGAAAAGAATTAAAAAATTAAAGAATGTATGTTTTTTCAAACCTTAAGCTTTAAATGAATGTATATATTTTAAGATCTTTATTTCAAAAATCGTACCTGAATTCTAACTTCATGTGAACGATTTTAAAATAAAATTATTGCTAGTGCTCCGTCTAGATACATTACTTCCATAAAATTACACCAAAAGTATCATGAATATCAAAGCAATTCTTCGATTTGATCTAAAATATCTTTAGCTACTTCATCTTTTGACTTTAATTCATATGTCGTAATTGCCTTATTACTAATCAACTTAATTTTATTTGTGTCGTGTTTAAAACCAGCTCCTTTTTCGTTAGCTGAATTTAGAACAATGAGATCAAAATTCTTTTTTGCTAACTTACCTTTAGCGTTGATTTCTTCATTTTCTGTCTCCAAAGCAAACCCAACATGAACTTGATTTGCTTTTTTGATTTTACCCAATTCGTAAGCTATATCAACATTTTTTATAAGCTCTAGCGCAAAGTTTGAATCATTCTTTTTGATTTTTTGTTCAGCCACATCCTTTGGACGATAGTCGGCTACAGCAGCAGAAAATATTGAAATATCTGCATGGTCGTGAAGCTTTTTACTAGCCTCGTACATTTGTTGAGCCGAAGATACATGGTGAATACTTAAATTAGCATGCGGATTTATCATAAGTGATGTTGGACCGAGGACCAAATTAACTAAAGCACCTCGATTTAATGCCTCTTTTGTTATCGCCCAACCCATTTTGCCAGAGCTATGATTCCCTATAAATCTAACTGGGTCAAGGGCTTCATACGTTGGGCCTGCTGTAATTAACAAGTTTTTACCATACAGCTTAGAGGAATTAACAAAAAATGATTTTACATAATCCACTATATTTTCTGGCTCCTCCATTCTACCTTGCCCAACTAATCTACTAGCCAATTCACCATATGTTGCTTCTATGATATGATTACCATACGATTTAAGGTTTATTAAATTATGCTTCGTACTTGGATGAAGGTACATGTCCAAATCCATAGCTGGAGCAAAGATCACAGGACATTTAGAAGATAAGTAGGTAGCTAATACCATATTATCACAAACACCGTTTGCAGCCTTAGCTATTGTATTAGCTGAGGCTGGAGCAATTATCATGAGATCTGCCCAAAGACCTAATTCAACATGGTTGGCCCAAGTATTGTCTTTAAAAAAATCTACATAAACTGTATGATTCGATAAAGTAGCAAAAGATAATTGTGATACAAAATTAGTCGCAGACGAAGTCATGATGACCCTCACCTCACAACCTTCTTTGATCAAGAGTCTTACAAGTAATAATGATTTGTAAGCAGCAATACTACCTGTTACCGCCAATACAATTTTTTTACCTGTCAACATTCTTCGCTAATTTATAATAGAAAAGAAGAGTTTTATGCCTCCTCTGGAGCTTCTACCTCTTTATATTGAATACTAAATTCACCATTTAAGTATTCTTCTATTGCTATTACTGCTGGATTAGGTAATTTTTCATAGAATTTAGAAATCTCTATTTGTTCTTTATTTTCAAGAATTTCTTCGATAGCATCACTAGTTACTGAAAACTCTTGCAACTTACCATTCAATTCATCCTTCAATTGAAGAGATATTTCATTGGACCTCTTTGAAATAGCAACTAAGCTTTCATAAATATTTCCTGTTTTGTCAATAAAATCATTAATACTTCTTGCTTTTACATTGGGATCAATGTTCTGTACTTTAGCTTTTAAATCACTCATGCTTTTAATTTTGATAACCGTTGATTGGACTTTTCAATAATATCTTTAACGTCTTCCTTATAATTTTTTCTAGAAATTTTTTCTAGATATCTATTTGCGAGAATTTTTGTATCCTCAAATCTTTCTTGTCTTTTCTCTATAACTGAGTTGGCTGCTAGTTCAAAACTTGATTTTATCATTTGAAATTGTGCCATCTCCTCATATTTTGAACCTGGATACCCTTTTAAATGATTTTGAAATGAAGCAACGGCTGCTTCATATTGCTTTAAATCGTAGTACAAAACTGCCTTTGCATATGATTTACGTTCCATTTTTTCACGCATTTGGTCTATCAACTTATTGGCTTCCACCACTTTTGGGCTAGATGGATATGCATTGATAAACTCCTGAAATGCCTCTATAGCCTTTTCTGACGGTGTTTGATCAAGCTTAAAGTTTGGAGACAATCTATATAATGAATATGCGGACATATATGATGCGTCTTCTCTATTTGGAGAATTATAAAAAGTAGATACAAAATTTTTAAAATATTGGCTTGCTGTGTTGTAGTCTCCTAAATGATAATAAGTATATGCAAAATTGTAAAATATTTTTTCAGCTTCCGCCTTACCTCTATAGTACTGTATAGCTAATTCATATAAACTTTGTGCATCTGAGTAACTCTGCTCATTAAAATAAAGGTTTGCCTTTTCATAAATTAATTCTGGATTGTTACTTGTTCTAATTTTTTCGAATTCTGTAGTACAAGAATTTAAAAATAAAATTATTGAAAGGGCAACTAGAAAAGCTAGATTTATATTTATCTTCAAGTCGATTTTTCTTTTAAGCGTGCAAAATTAAGAATATTAATTGATTTACAAGCTATTCAGGATTTAAAAAACATTCAAAAACCATTTTTACCCGTAAATTCAACCAATAAACGATTGTTAGAGAGATTATAGACTCCTAAATTAAAAATATTAACATAACTTTAGTTTTTAAAACCTAGGTATTTGATCTAATTATTTTGGTTGTTGGTCTATCATCCAAACTGCGTCAATATACATTACACTATCCAACGGCTTTTTCCAATCAATAGCCTTTTGTTGCAAAGCTTGCATCCATTCAGGATTTTTCTTCATACCTTCGATCATCTCTGCAATCTGTTCTTCTCTTGTTTTTTCCGTTGGTGTTTCAGATTTACATGAAAAAATAAAAATAATCATTGCTGAAAACAAAATAGAGTAAAGTGTTTTGACTGGAAATATTTTAATCATTTTTTGCATTTTAAAACATTATTATAATGGTCTTTCTTACCCATTAATATAAGATACAAGGTCCGTTAATTGCTGCTCAGACATTCTTTCTAATGTATATTGTGGCATATATGATTTCTTGCCATTATATACAGGTACTCCCCATCTTGTAACTTGGTATACGCTTTGTCGATGATAAGTGTCTAGGTGTCTTTTTAAATAATTTAGAGAAAGCTTACTTTTGTCAAGATCTAAATAAGAATACTTCTGTTTTTGATGGCAGTACAAACATGATAGTTCATATATTTTTGCCCCATTACTAGCATTACCTGCTAAGCCATTGCCGACTTTTCTATTTGAAGGTGGTGGTACAAAAGTAGCATCAGCTCTATCCATATATTTTAGGGACAATAATTCGAGCCCTTTTTTCTTCATCATTGCATCATCAGACTTTGAAGCTTGTACCAATGCCGCTTTTTCGACATCACTAAGTGAAATATCATTCCTTTTGATACCAATTTTCCAAAAATATGCTAAAATAGATTCAACCTCCCATTGATCAAGCTTTCTTCCTTGGGCACATTCTTGGGCACATAATTGGATAGCTTCTCTAATGTTATTCTTGGCTTTATTAACAAGGTTTCCATACTTTTTGTAATAATCACCATTGTAGTAAGTACTGCGATTTACTACTCCATAGAGTGGCGAACCTTGGAGGAATGGTAGTCCTTTTTGAATAGCAAAGTCTAACCTTGCCTGGGCATTAGGATTTGCCAAATCTGGATCTTCTTTTACTACATTATGGCACGATGTACAAACAAAATGTTTACTTTGTCTACCCGCTTTTTTACCCATAGATTTTGGGACAAACCCATTCTTCACAAGAGACTCGCCAGCTTCTGCGCTAACGCCTTTTATGGTGAAGTCTGGTTTTTTAGAAGACATATCTTTGCCTAATTTTTCTTCTAAATCTGATATATATTCATTTGAAGTATCCTTCGTTTTTACCAAATCAAATTTGAAAGGTATGTAGGATGTAAAAAGGCAAACTACCAAAGAAATTAAATATTTCATAATGAAAACTGTCTTGAGATTGTAAAACCAATTCTAAATTCTCCTGATGACCAATCATCATTTGTATAAGGAATATAATCTGTCTCCACTATTCCACGTGCGTTCGTCACATTCAGCTGAAAAACGTGTCCACCACCTGTCTCCCACTCTAAGCCTGCACCTACAGGAAAATATTTTAGATCTTGCCTTATGTCACTAATGATGACTCTCGAATCCATTATTAATCCTAATGCCTTTGTAAGTTGAATTCTAGTTGCTAACCCGGCACTTATCAACCCATTTGTATCGTCTCCTTCTACAAGATTTCTATAAGTGTAACCCCCAAGAGCTTGAATAGAAAAGCTCTTACCAATCTTACTTGACAAAATTAGATCAGAATGATAAGAAAAACGGTGAAGCAATTTTTCAAAATATGTCACAGATCCTGCGAAACCACCTTTCTCCATCGTAGTATAAGAACCATTCAAAAAAGCAACTACACTCAATGGAGACCCATTTTCCCTTTGAGACAAAAATCGAATTTTTAGATGGCTGTTTAAATTTTGCTTTAGAGGCCCTGCTCCTTTGGCTCTATTTATACCGATTAATATGTTGTCAGATATGCCATAATCAAACCCAATAGCAATATCTCTTGCGCTCTCTAATCCATAAAATGAGGACCAGCCTCCTCCTTCTCCAGCAATATCTCCAAACCTATGACTTACCCTGAAATCAAGTCTTCCAGCATTGAGCATTTCTGTACTCTGTGAGTTTATCACTTTCCTATCTTTAAAAACTTGATTCACTTTGGAATTAGCACTTGAATCGATCATTGGGCTTTTGTCTTGAGCGTTCAAAGTTATAGCCACACAAATAAAAAAACTTATTTTGAATATGATTTTATACATTGACTTAAGATTTATAGTGCAAAATTATAAAAGTTGGAACAAAAACAATTCTATTTGCGTTAGAATGTTTCAATAATTAAATAACGTACACTAAAATTATAAAATATGTATCCAATAGAATTGGTAACCCCGATTGCAAAAGATTTAACAGACTTTGGATTTGAAGGCTTATCATCACCTTCAGATGTAGAAACTGCATTAAACAACCAAGAAGGTACAACACTCCTTGTTGTGAATTCTGTATGTGGCTGCGCTGCGGCTAACGCGAGACCTGCGGTTAAAAAAGCAGTGTCATTTGGAAAAAAGCCAGATCGACTTGTAACTGTTTTTGCTGGTGTAGATAAAGATGCTACTGATAAAGCAAGAGAATTTTTACTACCTTATCCTCCTTCTTCTCCTTGTATAGCATTGTTCAAAGATGGAGAATTAATTCATATGGTGGAGAGAAGACATATTGAAGGAAACACTGCGCAGGTGATTTCAGATCATTTACAATCTGTTTTTGAGCAATATTGTTAATAAGGTCAGGAGTTATAAGAACATAAAAGACTATCAAAAAGTGGTTCTTTTATCTCTTTAATTAAAAAGCCCCCTAAAATATAAATTTAGGAGGCTTTTTTTTATAAAAATTGTATTTTATCCTTTCTTGGCTGTTAGATCAATCTGAAGACCAAATTCATCATTGATAGCTTTGTCTCCGATATTCTCAAAGAAAGTACCAGAACGATATTTAATACCAAAGTCTGTTCTATTGATTAAAAACTGAGGAGTTGTCACTTTGATTGAATCTCCTTCAACATTTACTTTTGCCTTAAAACTAACCTCTTTAGTAACTCCTTTTAAAGTTAAGTTGCCATATATAAGATGAGTAGCTAATGAGTCATTCATTAATGCTGTTGTTTTTGTGATTTCATATTTTGCTTTAGGAAATTGATTTGAGTTAAAAAAGTCATCAGCACTATCACTTGCTGTACCTCTCAAGTGTGCTTCTAAATCTTCTTTTCCTTTACCTGGTTGTAAGTCATTGACAATAATTGAATTCATAGCGATGTTAAAAGATCCACTAGAAATACCACCATCTGCTAAGTAAAACGCTCCATCGGCAATATTAATAGTGCCATTGTGAGTACCAGTTACTTTTGATGCATTCCACTTTAAGATTGAATTTGGAGCATCAACGGTAAATTTTTCTCCGGTGACAGTAGCAACTTCTGCAGCTTCCCCAACTTGAGCTTGTTCACCTTCTATTTTGTTTTTACAACTTTGTGCAATAAATGTCAACCCAACAAAGGCCACTAATAACAAAGAAAATCTTCTCATTTTAATAATACTGTTTTAAATTTTTAATAATATTTGTCGTAACAAATGTTTAAGCTAATTGTTTAGAAGACAAACGTGAATTAATGAAACTTATTATTTGATAAAGACTGTCAAAAACGATCAGGTTGTCAGGAGCATTTAATTTTTGATTAATAACTTGGTATCCACTGACACCAAAAATACCATCTCCACTTGCTTTACAAATGTCATCAATATATGGTTGAAGCGATGTATCTGAGTAACTATCGTTAAAAAGTGTAAAGATAAAATCAGGTTTAAAGATCGAAATCGCTTCTAAAACTTCAGGGTATTTTATATTACTTCCCATATAAAAAACTTGGCCACCCCTTATTTTTACCAGATAATTCAAAAACAATAAACTTAATTCATGATCTTCACCTTCTGGTAAATATATCAAAAATTTTTTTGTCGCCAAATTCGGTAAAATTCTAATTTGGTCTATCTCTACAAACAGCTTTGACTTTATAATATTAGTCACAAAAGTTTCATGGACCCCTCTGACCGATCCTGCAATCCACATAATACTTAATTTATCTAGGAAAGGATAAACTATTTCATCCATCGTTTTTTCAAGCCCCTTTGATTTGATATGTTGATCTAGTATTTTAACAAAATTAAATTCATTTAATTCTATCATAGCAAGAGTAAGGCTATCAATTTGATCTTCAAACATTTCATCTACCTCACAAAAAGCGGCCACTGCTTGCTTTATTTTATCAGCATCCATGCCTGCGATTTTTGAAATCTTATACCCTTTTTTATTAAGTAATGCAATATTGAGAATGACTTCTAAGTCTTCATCCGTGAAGAAACGGATATTGGTATCTGTACGCCTGTGTGGTATAATTCCATATCTTTTTTCCCAAATACGTATTGTATGAGCCTTGACTCCAGTGAGTTTTTCTATATCGGAGATACTATATACAATCATAATTTAAGATAAAAATAACATGCCCATCAAAACAGTTGTTAACAATTATTATTGATAATTGTTTTAATATTGCAATTTGCAAAGATATAAGAATAAATCAAATATTTTCAAACAACAAATTTTAAGTCATTTTTGAGGTTTGAAAAGTAATAAATAATAAATGAAAATAGGAATAATATGTTATCCTACTTATGGGGGAAGTGGAGTCGTGGCCACAGAATTAGGGTTAGGACTTGCCAATAAAGGACATGAGATTCACTTTATAACTTACAGGAGACCTCCAAGACTTAACGCATTTAATGCCAATGTCTATTTCCACGAAGTAGGTAAAATGGAGTATCCACTTTTTGAACATACCCCTTACGAGACAGCTTTAGCTAGCAAAATGGTGGATGTAGTAAAATATGAAAAATTAGATTTGCTACATGTTCATTACGCGATACCTCATGCAGCTGTAGCCTATATGGCCAAAAAAATCTTAGCGGATGAAGGAATACATATTCCAGTAATCACCACATTGCATGGTACAGATATTACTTTGGTTGGGACAGATAGAACATTTAGTCCAGTAGTAGAATTTAGTATCAATCATTCTGATGGAGTTACTGCAGTTTCAAAACATCTGGCAGAAATGACATACAAAAGCTTTAATATAAAAAATGAAATAAAAGTAATCTACAATTTTATAGATTTTACGCGATTCAAAAAAGTGAATAAAGACCACTTTAGAAAAGCAATTGCACCTGATGGAGAAAAGATTTTAGTGCATACTTCTAACTTTAGAAAAGTAAAGAGAGTGGAAGACATCGTTAGAGTATTTTACAAGGTAACGAAAGAAGTCAATGCCAAACTTTTGTTGATAGGTGATGGTCCTGAAAGAAATAACCTCGAAGACTTATGCCGTGAATTAAAATTATGTGATCATATTCGGTTTTTAGGCAAGCAAGATGCAATTGAAGAGTTACTCTCCATATCTGATATCTTCTTACTGCCATCTGAGCAAGAAAGCTTTGGTCTTTCTGCTTTAGAAGCAATGGCATGCGAAGTACCTGTTATATCTTCTAATGCTGGTGGCATTCCTGAGGTAAATATTGATGGTTATACAGGATATCTGACAGAAATTGGGGATATAGACCTTATGGCGTCGCGTATTATTGATCTACTAAAAGATGAAGAAAAACTTATGCAATTCAGAGCAAATGCGCTAGAACATGCAAAGACTTTTGATATTGACAATATCTTACCTCAATATGAAGCTTATTATCAAGAGACGATAGACAAAGTACGTAAACAGAGTCTACTCGCGGTATAAAACCGATTGTCTTTTATGAATAAAGTAGATATTGAAGTTTCATGGTACAAACTTTTAGAAGAAGAGTTTAAGCAGTCATATTTTTCTGACATCAAAAAAGCATTGGTACATCGAAAACTGAAAGGAGAAACGATCTTTCCTCCTGGTAAACTTATTTTTAATGCTTTCGATCTTACACCTGTACCAGAAGTTAGGGTGGTTATTCTTGGTCAAGACCCTTATCACAATCCTGGTGAAGCGATGGGGCTATCCTTTTCTGTACCTAAAGAAGTGAAAATACCGCCATCTTTACGTAATATTTATAAAGAAATCAATGCGGATTTGGGTCTTGAGATCCCTAAACATGGAGATCTGACCTCTTGGGCTTCACAAGGTGTATTATTACTAAACGCATTTCTTACCGTCACACAAAATAGTCCTGCAAGTCATAGAGACATAGGCTGGGCTACTTTTACAAATGCAGTAATAAAAAAGTTATCTGATGAAAAAGAAAACATTGTATTTATGCTTTGGGGTAACTTTGCAAAAGGTAAATCAGATCTAATTGATGCAGAAAAACACCTCATTCTTCATGCTGCACACCCTTCACCATTAGCTGGAGGTGCTTTTTTTGGATGTAGACATTTTAGCAAGGCAAATGAGTATTTGCAAAAAAATGGTTTAGGGGAGATAGATTGGAGTATCAGCTAAAAGTTTTTTTCAAACTTTGGTATCAAGAAATTAGCTCGAAGCCCCCTATGCTCCTAAAAATATCTGGCCCTCGAGAATCTGAAATTGCAGGAGATTGAACTACGCCATTATAGTTGAAATCAAAAGATTCTTATTAACTACCATCCTTTAACATACTGCTAAAAATCCCATCTTTTTAATCAATACAAATACCCAAACAACCACAACGGAATCCTATTCCCCGAACCGATCAATTCATTGTCCATTCCTACATAACTATCAGGCATATCAGCAATCTGTTTGAAGCTTTTATTCTGCCCTCCTATTTCGAAAGTAAATTTGTCATCCACCAAAAAATCTCCTTTTGCTGATGAGCTCACTTTATGCTGTGTACTTACTTGATTCATAAAAAATGTTTCTCTAAGATTTCCCACATTGGCACTTGAAGTTGGTATCAAATAGCAAAGATTTGTGTTTTGCAAATATATTTTATCCGGTTTTGATATCAAACTGTACGATTTTTGACTATTCCACAGCAACTGCAATATCTGACCTTCTTCCAAATAATTGAGATAGGTATTCAGTGTTTGCCTACTGATATCCAAACTTTCTGCAAGTTTAGAAGAGTTTGGCTGGAAAGGTACTGAAATGGCAATATGATAAAGCAACTTTTTTACTTTACTGATATTAGAATTGTCAATATTATAAATACGTGGTATGTCCACTTCTATGATTTGATTAATCGCAGTATTGAGCTTCTGATGAAAGTATTTGGTACCTTCTAAGTAGAAAGGATAATAACCATGCGAAAGATAAGCATTGAAATATTTAAGAGGATTAACCTTTTTTAGTATATCATTTGCAATAGAAACATGATCTTTTAATATCTCTTCCAAAGTATATTTTTTGACATGCTGATTGGTGCTGATATTTACGTATTCTCTTAGTGACAATCCATAAAGTACATGCGTCACACCCCTCCTACTTAAGTCTGCATTACCTTTGTAGAGCTCAAGAATGGATGATCCTGATGCTACTACATGAAATTTTTTAAATTTGTCATAAATGTTCTTTAGTTCCAAACTCCAATTTTGATACTTATGAATCTCGTCGATAAAAAGATGAGTGCCTCCACGATTGTAATGATCTGTTGCTATTTCAACCAATGTTTTATTAGATAATGCAATATTATCCATCGATACATAAAGCGCCCTTTCGTCAAATTTAAATTTTGTCATGATATGCTGGAGTATCAAAGTAGTTTTGCCTATACCCCTAGCTCCTTTTATAAACAATAATCGTTCTTCCCAACCAATTTCTTCCATGACTATTCTTTGGAAAAGTGCCTCATCTCCAAGTCTTTGTAGGGCCTGGTTGTGCTCTGTCCTTAAAACTTCCATAATTTTATATTTTTTGCAAAGATACACACATTGATAAATATACTTATCGTTTTATATTTATTTTGATCTTTTTACTTATCATTTAAATTCATTTATGATAACTTTATATATCATTTATCGAATCTTTTGATAATCAGGTTTAACACTTTGTGGTAAACATTGATTCGTATAATCATCATTTATACTTCATATTGATAAGTATATTTATCATTTATTACAAATATTGATAAATTTATTTATCATTTTGCATGAACTATAAAGATTTTAGGTCAAGAGATTGTTGCCCAAAATCAAAAAACAATAATATAAGCAACTAAATGAGCAAAGGCACCTACCAAATATCCGCCATATACTTGATCTACGCTGTGAGCTTTGAGGTACATCCGAGAGGTACCCACAAGTCCGCAAAGTATTAAAGCGATGATGATAAGTAAATCGAGGCTGACTATATAAACATGGTTTGGAGAAAACCTAAGCAAAAAATCATTATAGTCAAAAGCAAACTTTAGAAAAAATAGAGCTGCAACCATCGAAGAAATGGCGATAGCATGAAGACTAATCTTTGTAAAGTTGTTGATAAAAAACGCTGTAAAAAGTGCGATAATAACACCCAATAAGTAATAAGTGAATATCTCAGGCACTAAATCGTTATCCTTGATGTTGACGTACAGCCATAAATAAAACAGACCTGTAGCTATAATAGGACCTACACGATCTTTGTTGTTGGACATATTGATATCTGGTATCAGTCCTAATTGCCTCATAAGGAGTATACATAAAAGTGGGAATAAAAGGGATAGACTCAGTACGGATATGGTCACTAAGCCCATAGCCTTACTATCCGAAGATATATACAAGTATGGATTGATCATTCTGTATATAAAATACATATAAACCACGAAAAAAATCGGGTGTAGTATGACAGCTATAGCTTGACTTACAATCCGCATGTATGGTTATTTTTTTGCAAAGATACTAAAATAACCTTATTCAATAATGGGAAATTTTGGCAAGTGGCTTGATATAAGTTGAATTGAACCATTTTGGATATTTGGAAATGAAAGAGTTTTAATTACATTTCACAATTAGAAGAAGTATAAAAGTTTTAGTAATTTTGTAAATAAAGTCAACCAACTTATGTTAAAACTACTTTTACATCTAGAAAGACTCCAATTCAAAAGATCTCCAGTGCGAGATAGATTAGCCTTAGAACGCGGTATGGTGATTCTATTTAAACTATTGCTTTTAATCTATGCTTTAATTATGGGCTTGGGTCTGAATACTTTTCTTACAGTATTGTATAAAGATGTTGAGCCAACAGCAGCCTTTTTTAAAATTTTAACTTACTATTTTTTTATAGAGTTTATTATGCGGTATTTCTTGGAAGGCACTCCAAAAGTTGAGGCTGATAAATACCTTCACTTACCCATACCAAAGAAGACTATTGTACAGTTTTTACTACTTAAATCATTTTTTTCTTTTATAAATCTTTTTGTCATTTTATTGTTTTTACCTTTTATCTTAGAGGTGGTTTCACAAGTTTTAGGTAATGTTTCTGCGATACTTGTAGCATTAAATTTAGTATTGTTAAGTTGGACCGTACATTGGTTATCTGTGCTCGTTAAAACATTAGAAAACTCGTTTTATTATGTGATGCTGGGTATGATTATCATATCGATAGTTGGTGGGTTGGATTATTTTGATTTTGGGGTTCTGACTACTTGGATGGGTCAATTTTTGGAAGGCATGCTACCTACTTCTCTTGCTTGTCTTGTATTAATATTGATATTTTTATTTTCTTACTTTATGGTTTCAAGCCGATATGCAAGATTTTTAAATGCAGATGCACACCAAAATTCCCTTTTTAATATAACAGACAATTCGCTCAGCTTTTTGAGTAAATACGGGTTAACTGGACAAATTGCTGATGTAGAGTGGAAACTGATTTTGAGGCATAAGAAGTCAAAAAATATGCTAAAGGCAAGTTTTTTTGGTTTATTGTATGGATTCTATTTATACGGTACTCGTTTAGATGATATAGGAGATTTAGATACTTTTTCACTTTTATTCCCAGCTATATTTTCTACAGGAATTTTCATTTTGAATTTCGGACAATTTTTCTTGAGTTGGAATACTAGTCATTTTGACTTTTATCTAAATCAACCAGGAGGTGTAAGCTCACTAATTCAAGGTAAGATGATGATTTTTCTATTTTCGATTTTGATTATGACCATTTTATCCACTCCCTATCTTTATTTTGGAGGAATCTTTTTGGCTGCAACAATTGCAGTTGGGCTATTCAATGCGGGGATTAATATGCACTTCATAACATTATTAACTATTAGAGATCCATTACCTATGGATATCAATAATGGGAGTGTTTTTAATTATGAAGGGGTAGGCTGTGCACAGTTTATTATGGGTATTCCATTTTTTGTAGTACCGTTGTTGTTGTTTGCTCTTCTTAAATATTGGTTAGGACTATGGGGTGGAATAATAGGACTGAGTTTAATTGGAATAATAGGATTAATGTTATTTCCAGTGTTAGCTAACCTAACCATTTCTAAAGCTTTGAATAACAAGTACACTATTGGTGAAAATTTTAGAAACAAAAAGTATTAAAAAAAATGACAACGGATAAAATATTTCCTACTTATTCAATAAGTAATCTAACGAAGAATTATAAGAATACTCAAGTTTTAAAGATTGAACATTTAGAATTAGAAAAGGGTACTACTGTAGGTCTTGTAGGCAATAATGGTGCAGGTAAAACAACCCTAATGAGATGTATGCTTGACCTAATTAAACCCACCACAGGTCAAGTACTCTTTGAAGGAATTGACGTCTCAACAACGGAAGAATGGAAGAAATACGTGGGATCTTATTTGGATGAGAACATGATATTAAACTTTTTATCACCTGATGAATACTTTGAAACTTTAAGAAAAATATATGGCTTGTCGGAGGAAGATAAGGTAAAACATATTGAATTATTTCTTAATATATTTAATGATGAGCTGATCGGACATAGTAAATATATACGCGATTTGTCTAAAGGTAATATGAAAAAAGTAGGGATTGCCTCTGCTATTTTTAACAATCCTCAGGCTATATTACTAGACGAACCATTTGAAAGTTTAGATCCGACTAGTCAGAATAAGCTTAAAGAATTATTTACTTATTTAAAAAAGGAAAGAAGTTCTATGATATTTATATCTAGTCACGATATCAATCACATCGCACAGATATCTGACCGAATAATTATTTTAGAAAAGGGTAGAATAGTGAAGGACTTAAAAGATGTAGCTAATATGCGAGAAGAATTGAATGATTATTTTGGGACGAATTGAGTATGGTTACCCTCCGATTTTTATCATACTCCTATTTTCTGAGTATCTCAAAGGGTCTTGAAATTCTGCATCTTCCTCCATGCCACCTCTTACTTTGAATTTTGAAGTGATATTTTTATGAATAATTGGGAGTAAATCTTGTCCGTTCCTCAAAGCATCCAGCAAAGAATCTTCAGTATTGGAAAATAGGCAATTTTTTAATTTCCCATCAGCAGTAAGTCTGATTCTATTACATGAGTCACAAAAAGGATTGGTCACGGAGCTAATCACTGAAAAGGAACCTAAAAAAGTGTCGATCTTATGATTTTTTGAAGTGTCGTTGGGCTTGTCTATCGTTCTAATCACTTGATGATCGGCAAAATGGGTTTGAATTTGAGATAAAATATCTACATAAGTTACCAATTTTGATTTATCCCACTGATTGCCATTGAAAGGCATGAACTCGATGAAGCGAACTTGTATGGGCGATGATCGGGTGAGATTGACAAAATCTACGATTTCACTTTCGTTGAAGTCTTTCATCAATACTACATTGATGTTAACCTTAAAGTCATTTTTCACGAGAAGATCGATATTATTCCATACGGCATCGAATGTGTCTCGTCTAGTGATAATGTTGTATTTTTCTTTTTGTAAAGTGTCTAGACTGATATTGATGGTGTTGATGCCTGCAGTTTTAAAAGTTTCAATGTATTCATCTACTAAGACACCATTTGATGTGATGTGCAAGCTCACTCCTAGTTTACCCAACCGTAAGATAATGTCTTTGGCATCTTTTCTTACCAAAGGTTCTCCACCTGTAAGTCTTATTTTTTTGACTCCAAGGCCAACAAATATTTTGGCTATGGTTTCAATTTCATCAGCGGTCATGATGTGTGACTTTGGAGTCAAATTTATACCTTCAGCTGGCATACAATATTTACACCTTAAATTGCAGTTTTCTGTGATAGAAATCCTCAAATAATCATGAACTCGACCATGTAAATCTTGAATGACTGTCATCTCATTTGCCATGATTGTATCCATTTATTATTTTGAAAAGATGTAAAACGGATGGAAAAATGGCATCCATTGATTCCATAGCTCCTGAGGTAGATCCTGGCAATGCTATCACCAATGAATCTTCGATAAATCCTACTACACTTCGAGATAACATGGCAAAGGGAGTTCTGTCTTGACCGTAGGATCGTATGACCTCCTCTATCCCTGGAATCCGTCTATCTAAAATGGGTATGATCGCTTCTGGAGTAACATCTCTTTTAGATAATCCTGTACCTCCCGTAAAAATAATGAGGTCCGTTTTATTGGATTTCAAATCTAAAACTTTGGCTTGGATATCAGGTATTTCATCTGCTACGATACTATAGTTGTTTACCTCAATTCCAAGACTTTTCAATTTTGAAATGATGGCTTTCCCAGATTTGTCTTCTTGTTTTCCCGAAGATACACTATCTGAGCATACGATTACTGCACTATTAAGGTGTAATGATTTGACATCTGCAAAGTCAGATTTACCTCCTTTTTTAGACAATAATTTGATGGTAGAAATTTCTACGTTTTTATCAATTGGTTTTAACATGTCATACATGGTCAGTGCCACAATACTCGCCCCGTGCATAGCTTCTACTTCTACCCCGGTTTTGTATATGGTTTTGACAGCAACTTCGATGTGAATTTCCATTTCATGGATTTGATAAGATATTGCTGTGTATTCTATGGGTAAAGGATGACAATCGGGTATTGCACTGGATGTGTTTTTGACTGCAAACAAGCCGGCTGTCCTAGCTACTTCCAATACATCACCTTTAGGCACTGATTTATTGACAATGGCAGCTATGGTTTCAGCTTTCCCAACCTTGACGATCGCTTGAGCGGTTGCTATTCTTTGAGAAACTACTTTGTGCGTGATATCAACCATAATTAGCTATTTGTTTTCCAAGTGTAAGAATCGTCTTCCAATATTTCTTTACCAAAAATAGGTACACTTGCTTTGATTTCTTCAACCAAAAAATGGAGCGCCTCATATACCACTTTTCTTTTTGGTGCAGAGACAAAAACAAATAGACAAATTTCTCCAGTTTTGACAGTGCCAATACTATGATAAATATGCAAACAAGTTACCTCATATTTTGCAAATGCTGCCTCTCTAATTTCATAAAACTTTAGTTCAGCCATTTCTTCATATGCTGAATATTTGATAGCGACCACTTTTTTACCTTCTATCACATCAGCCCTCACTTGACCCAAGAAGATATTGTGAGCTCCAATAGCTGTCTTGGATTGGTGCTTTGCAATGGATGTACCTATAAATTCAGGAGATATAGCCCCTTGAACAAAGGTCTTTTTTATCTTTTTTTCTGTCTCCATATTTTCATAATTTAAATCAGGTCTAAATGTAATGATTGTATTCCTTTTTGTAGGTGAACTACGTTATTAAATCCATTTTCAAGAAAAAGTTGTAGTGCTTTTTTGCTTCGTACACCACTTTGGCAAACGAATATGATAGGTTGATCTTTGTCAAAAGTTTGAAAATGATCACCTATTGATGCATAGCGTATTTTCACTAATGAGTCTATCGGTAAATGAGGTGTTTCGTGAGGTTCGCGTAAGTCTATGATAGTGTGCTTTTTTAAGTTGCTTAATTCCCAAAAGGTTGTTTTATCAATTTCTAAATTAAGATTTGAAGATGACGCTAATTTCATACCATTTTTAACACCTAGATTTATTTGATGTTCATTTTTAGAAAAAACGATTTCTTGCAACGATAAGTTGAGCGCATTGAAAATGAGTAACTTTCCTGATGTAATGCGCCCAATACCCAATATGATTTTTAAAACTTCTGTAGCTTGTAAATGCCCTAAAGTATTTGGTAAAACGCCTAAAACACCTGTAGTCACACAATTTGGGATGTTTTGCCCTTCTTTTTCTTGAAATAAACAGCGGTAACTTGGTCCATCTTGATAGTTAAATACGCTTATTTGTCCTTCAAACTTGTGAATAGAAGCGTACACCATAGGCATCTTATAAAATAGGGAAATGTCATTGATAAGATATCTTGCAGCAATATTATCTGTACAGTCTACAATTATGTCATAGTTTTTACTTATCGATGCAATATTGTGTTCGGAAATAAATGCAGGATAAGTATTCACTAATACTTCGGGATTTATTTTGTTAACAGCAACTGCTGCAATCTCCACTTTATTTCTACCACAATCCTCCAGCGTATAAAGTAATTGACGATGCAAATTGGATAGGTCGATTATATCGCCGTCTACGATTCCAATTGTGCCTACACCAGCAGCGGCCAAAACTTGTAAAACTGGACAACCCAACCCTCCTGCACCAATCACAAGTACCTTAGCATTTTGTAGTTTTTCCTGACCAGAGGACCCTATCTCTGGAAGCTCAATTTGTCTTTGATATCGTTTGGAATGGTACATCATTATATTTTAACCGCCAGCAAAAGGAGGGAGCAAAGCGATGATATCATTGTTTGAAATAGGCGTAACAGATTGTATAATCAATTGATTGACAGCAATAGCAAAATTTGTGTTAACTAAACCAGGGTATTTACTTTGGAGAGTGTCACACAATTCTTGAGAAGTACAGTTGTCCACGGAGAGTTCCAATTGCTCTTCATGGGTATTCACTAGGTCAGCTATTAAACCAAAATATTTTAAAGTTATGATCATCAATGATTATATATTATTTAAAATTTAAACAATTGAAATTAATTAAGTCCAAAGATACAAAGTCTTATTAAATAGTGAATAGTTTAATAATGGCTATCATCAATACGATTGCTAAAACCCTTTGTAAAGTAATCGTATTTAACTTTTTACTACCATAATATGCTCCAAGTAATCCGCCTAACACCACAATTACAATTAAACTCATAGATGAATCGGGGATCACTCCGCCTTTCATCGTAAAACCAAGTATGCCAGCGATAGAGTTTACAAAGATAAATAAAGCGGAGACGGATGCAGTTTGTTTGATATTGGCCCAACTTAACAGATATAAGATAGGGCTGAGTACAATACCTCCCCCAATGCCAATTAAACCTGATAAAAATCCAATAGCAGCTCCAATTATCAATGCATAGTAAATATTTATTTCTTTTAATATCGGATTTACCGATCCAAATAACCCTAGTAATCTAAGCACCGCAAAAACAAGAAAAATGCCCAACAAAACATTGTATAAACTCGCATCGATCGAAATATACCCACCTAAAAATGAAAATGGGATGGATGTCAATGCAAAAGGATAAAATAATTTCCACCTGAAATGCCTTTCTCTATAAAAAAAGAAAAAAGAAATTCCAGACACGAGAATATTTAAAACCAATGCAGTTGGCTTAATTAGTGTAATTGGAACACTAAAAAGACTCATCACAGCTAAGTATCCACTTGCTCCTCCATGTCCTACACTCGCATACAGGAATGCCGCAATTGGTAGCAAAAGCAGTAGATATGGAGAAAATATATATTCAGAACCTATCATTTTGAGATTTTATACATTCACTTTTTATCTTTTAAAGTAGTAAGATTATATTGGATAAACTTTGACACTTGATCCTTCGTTTATTTCATAATCGCCTTCCATTACATAGACAAGGCCATTTGCAACAGCGTATGATCGTAGCATCGAAGACTCTTGATGACCTAATATGGATACCCCACTATCATCAAAAATAGCTTTTAAAAACTGACTTCGAGTATTATTTACCACAAAATTATGGGTTATACCTTTGTGAATTACCTTATTTCTATTTGAGTCACCACCAGAGATCGTATATAAGATCGGTTGAACATACACATAATAACACGTTAAGCTTGCTCCGGGATTTCCAGGTAACGCAAAAATCAATTTACCGTCTATTTTGGCTAGCAATAATGGTTTGCCTGGCTTTTGATTTACTTTATAAAATAAGATTTCAGCCTTAATCTCTTCCAATGCTCTTTTTACAAAATCATATTCCCCTACGGAGATACCTCCTGAAATGACCAAAATATCATTTTCTTCAATTGCTTTTTTAATGCATTCTTTTGTTTTAGAAAAGTCATCTGTGACTTGGTAAGTCGTTATATCGTTAAAATGAGCATTATTCAAGGCCGAATTGATCATGATGGCGTTGCTTTCATAGACTTTGCCATATTCGAGAGGGTTACCAATTTTGGTTAATTCATTGCCTGTGACCATTATTCCTACACGAGGTTTTTGGAACACTAGAACAGAAGAAACGCCTAAACCAGCAAGAAAACCAATTGCTGCAGGATTGAGTATGGTGCCTTTGGGAAGTGCAATCTCGTTTTGCTTAATTTGTTGCCCTATTTTTCTAATGTTATTATCAAGAGGAGGCATTTCCTTCAATAATACACTTCCGCCTTCGAGGATCGTTTTTTCTATTTGTATCACTGAATTAGCTGAGTCGGGCACAGCAGCACCTGTAAATATCTTAACAGCTTCTCCAGACTTTAACTCTACCTGATGCCCATCGCCCGCTTTTATTTCACCTTTTAATAAATAAGCCAATGAATTATGGAGATTAAGAGCATATCCATCCATAATTGATTGCCTAAAAGGAGGCATATGCATAGGAGAATACACATCCTCAGCCAAATAATAATTTAATGCGCTATCTAACGGAAGTTCGACAGATTTTGAAGTTGGAATATGCTTATTTAGTATATTCATTGCTTCTTGTACAGAAATCATAAAACTTTTGTTTTTAGTCTAAAATTGTAAACCTGACTTGCGAGTAAAATGCCCCAAACCCATCATAAAACCTTTGATATCAGATTGTCTAATCAAATATCTCCATTATTTTCGTTGGTAAATGGTTGATTATAGTATCTTTTACCTGTGTTTTTGTACAATGCATTAGCCACTGCTCCAAATACTGGTGGAAAAGGTGGTTCACCTAAACCTGTAGGATCAATCTCATTTTGCACAAAATGTACATCTATTTTTTTAGGTGCTTCATTATGACGAATCAAACGATAGTTGTGAAAATTAGTCTGTTCCGAAACCCCCTCTTTATGTGTCAGCGTACCATAGAATGCATTTCCGATACCGTCTACCACTGCACCTTGGACCATATTGATTGCAGCATCAGGATTGATGACAATACCGCAGTCAATCGCACTTGTGACACGTTCTACATAAGGCTCACCATCGCGAGTCACCATATCTACTACGTGTGCTGCATAAGAATTGTGGCAAAAATAGGCTGCAATGCCTCGACTGTACCCACTATTTTCTGTTTTACCCCAACCAGATTTATTTCTTGCTAGTTCCAAAACACCGGCATACCTTTCTGGATTGTAATCATTGTTTTTACCAACTGGATTTTCTTTAGCTCGCTTTAACAAATCCAATCGCAATTGAATCGGATCTTTACCCATCGCTTCAGCTACTTCGTCCAAAAATGATTGTTCTGCCGCAGCATTGAAGTTGGATCTAGGTGCTCGCCATGCTCCTATAGTGATATTGGTAGGAAGCTGCCAACCTTCTGCTAAATAATTATCAATCGCACCTGCAGGAAAACGGTTTGCATGAATAGGGTGCTCAGGTATTCCGCCACCTTTCACATGAAATCCAATAAGATTTTTATCAGCATCAAGAGCTGCACGGTAAGTTGCTGTATACATTGGTCGGTATATTCCATATGTCATATCGTCTTCACGACTGTAGATCAACTTAACAGGCGCTTTCATTTTTTTTGAAATCAAGGCTGCTTCAAAAGCAAATTGGCCATACGCTCTACGTCCAAAACCACCACCCATGCGTGTCATTTGGATTTCTATTTTTTCTGGAGGTAGATTCAATAGTTTTGACAATGTAGGTTCTATCCATCCGGGTGCTTGGACTGGACCAGCCACCAAAGCTTTATCTTCTGATACATTTGCAAAAAAGTTCATAGGCTCCATACAATTATGAGCTAAGAAAGGGGCATTGTAGGTACGTTCTATAATGGTTGCCGCATTTTTGAATGCTGACTCAGGATCACCATCTTTTCTTAACTCTTGTGCAGGTTTTTTAGCCATTTCGGCCATTAATTCAAATTGAGCACTGGTTGTTTCAAGCTTACCGGGTACGATCACTTCCTTTTTGCCTCCACGACCATTGATTGTTTCTTTTATATCACCAGCAGGTTCCCATTTTGCGCTTAGTTTTTTACGAGCATTCATTACTTCCCAAGTAGATTTTCCTACTACTACGAGGAGATCATTGAACGTTCTGGTATCAAATCCAGTTTGTTCAAAACCATCTTCGTATAGTTTTATGCTGAAAATGTCCTTTATGCCAGGCATTTTCAAAGCTTGAGTAGCATTGAATGACGATAGTTTCATACCAAAAGCAGGAGGATGCTGTATCATGGCGATGAGCATGCCTTCCGCGTAATAATCCATACCAAACAAAGGTTGTCCGCTTACTAATTTTTTACCTTCTACATTTTTTTTAGATTTACTAATGATCGTAAAATCTTTAGGTGCTTTCAGTTTTAAGTCTTTAGGAATCGGCAAAGCAGCAGCTTGTGATGCCATGTCACCATATTTTGCAGATTTCCCATTGGAGTGATGGAGCATACCAGATTTGGTCGTGATCTCTTCAATAGGCACTCCCCATGCATTAGCGGCAGCTTGACGTAGCATCTGCCTTGCTGCTGCTCCAGCTTCGCGCAATGGTTTCCAGTACATTCTTATTGAATTGCTACCTCCTGTAAATTGTGGACCTAATTTCACATTGTCGTGGTATCCCATTTCTACAGTAATATTTTTCCAATCTACATCAAGCTCTTCAGCTACCATCATGGGTAGAGAAGTCATCACGTTTTGTCCAAATTCGGGGTTTGGATTGTAGATTTTGATGATATTGTCAGGCGTAATTTTAATATATCCTGTTAGTTCGCTCCACTGATCTGCCAGTACTGCCTCCAATTTTTCAGATGCACTTGCTTTGGTGATCCAATTAAAACTAAGCATCAAGCCACCACCTGCTAAAGCCGATGATTTTAGAAAAGAGCGACGATTGTATGTATTTGTTGTATTGTTCATGATTAATTTACATTTTTGATGCTGTGATAATAGCTTCTTTGATTCTTAAGTATGTGCCACATCGACAGATATTGCCGCTCATTGTTGCTTCGATATCTTCTTCCGATGGGTTGGGATTATCACGCAATAAAGCTGCTGCTGTCATGATTTGACCAGATTGGCAATAACCGCACTGTGCTACGTCGTGCTCAATCCATGCTTTTTGTACAGGATGGTCTACCTTTTCTGATAAACCTTCTATGGTAGTAATCTCAGATTTACCGATTGACGATACGGGTAGCATACAAGATCGCATTGCGGTGCCATTTAAATGTATGGTACATGATCCACATTGGGCAATCCCACAACCATATTTGGTGCCCACCAATTGTAAATGGTCTCTCAAAACCCATAATATAGGAGTACTAGGGTCTACATCGACCGCGCGGGTTTTACCGTTTATTTTTAGATTGTATTTAGCCATGGTATTCTTATTAATTTAATCTTACGAAATAACAAATTAATCAATCAAAAGTAATCAAATAATGTTTTAATTTTATTTTACAAAGATAAAGATAATTTTATGTGAAAAACGTATATAAATTACTCTTTGTGCTACCATTTTTACTTATTTTTCAAAGTTTTTGTCTTAAAAGGATTTTTAGTTTTTCCAATATTTTACAAATTACTATTTTTATTACTTAATATAAGCCTGGTATAAGATGTAATAACTAAATATAATCTTTTCATCATTCTACAAATAAAACATAATTATATTTGCGATCTGAAAACAATGGTAAAAAAGCAAATGTTCAAAATAAAGAATGGCTCTTCCTTTAATACAATGAAAATAGAATGCGATTAAATAATCAAATATATTTAGACTACAACGCTACCACTCCTGTATTAGAGGAAGTAATTGACTATATGCTACCATATTTCAAGGATCAGTTTGCTAACCCGGCAAGCAATCATATACCTGGCTGGTTAGTAGAGGAAAATTTGCAACAGGCAAGGCAATTAGTAGGTAAAACCTTAGATGCAAATGAAGAAGAGATCGTATTTTTTTCAGGAGCCACAGAGGCGATCAATGTCGGAATTATAGGATTTGCGCTAAAAAATGCTCATAAAGGTAAACACATTATCACTTGTAAGACAGAACATAAAGCTGTATTAGAATCGTGTATATACTTGGAAAGAATGGGCTTTTCAATTACGTATTTGGATGTGAATGAGCATGGAGCGATTTCATTTGAAAATCTACGAGACTCCATAACGGATAATACTATTTTGATTGCTCTTATGCTGGCTAACAATGAGACAGGTGTAGTCCACCCAATTGATGAATGGATCACTTCTCTGAGCCACTTGATTGGGGTAACTTGGTTTGTAGATGCCACCCAAGTCGTAGGCAAGATACCATTAAGTGTCAAACTTTGTAAGGCAGACATGATTGTTTTTTCTGGGCATAAAATCTATGGTCCTAAAGGTGTAGGTGTTATGTATAAAAGGGCTAATAAAAATATTCAATTATCTCCCTTGAGTTACGGTGGTTACACAGAGCAAGGTTTACGGGCAGGAACCTATAATATCCCTGCTATTTTGGGGATGGCAAAAGCCGTAGAAATGTCAGCTTCTATTTTAACTGAAGAAATGCCAAGAATCCATCAATTGAGAGACTATTTTGAACAAGCTATATTGAAAATTGGTAATATACAAATCAATGGATTTAGCGAATTGAGAATACCGAACACCAGTAACATCACTTTTGAAGGTATCGACAATAATCATTTTCTGCAAAAACTAAAACCTTTGGCTCTCTCTCAAGGATCTGCTTGCAATGCACTACAAACCAAGGGTTCTCATGTATTGCTTGCTATGGGACATACCAATAAAAACACGCTTTCCTCAGTAAGGGTGAGTCTGGGCCGTTTTACCACCTCAGATGATGTAGAAATAGCCATCAAAATATTTAAAGACACCATTCCAAAACTTAGGAAATGAATGAAATAAAAAACATCATTGACCAATATAAGCTACTTAAATCATCAGGCACGTCATCGGTATTAGCGACAGTGGTGCAGGTAGAAGGTTCATCATATAGGCGTGAGGGTGCTCGAATGCTCATAGACGAATATGGCAATATGACTGGTGCTATAAGCGGAGGTTGCCTAGAAGGTGATGCGCTCAAAAAAGCATTGTTGTCACTATATAAAAATCAAATTACCCTCACTACTTATGATACCACAAATGAAGATGATGCAAAGTTAGGAGCACAACTTGGATGCAATGGGGTCATCGATGTATTATTTGAACCCATTGATTATACCGATGAAAATAATCCAATTGAGATCTTACAATGGGCAGAATCCCACGAAGACGGCTTAGTTGTTATCGTCCATTATTCAAAAATCAGCCCAAATCAAGGAACGATCAATGCATTTTCTCCTACTTATGGCTTCAAAAATCATGATGGGGTACTAAGTTCACTTTCTTTTGATAAAGATATTAAGCAAAATACCTATCTTTCTGACGAAACCAATCAAACGAACTATTTTTTCAATTTTCTAAAACCCAAAAATCACTTGATCATCGTGGGTGCTGGAAATGATGCGATCATCATGTCAAACCTTGCACAAAACTTGGGATGGAAGGTTACTGTTGTGGATGGGCGTCATACTCATGCTACAAAAGAGCGATTTGGAGATAGTTGCCAAATCTATTTAGGAAATGCAGAAGAGGTAGTAGCATCTATCAAATTTGCAAAATATACGGCTGTTGCCCTCATGTCTCACAACTTTCAATATGACCTCATAGCCATGTCAAAACTTATCGTCTTAAATGATTTGCCATACATTGGTTTACTGGGACCTAAAAAGAAGTGGGAAAAAATGAAAGAACATCTTGCAAAGATGGATGTAAATTTGCCGAATGAACAGCAAGTTTTTGCTCCAATGGGATTTGACATTGGTGCAGAGACGCCATCAGAAATAGCACTTTCTACCCTTGCAGAAATGACCTCGGTTTTAAATCAGAAGTCTGGGAGTTCGCTTAAGTTTAAGACTTCAAGAATTCACTAAGATATCAAGAAATAATTGAAATAAAGTCAATATCTCCTAACTTAACGGTTTGGAAAGGATTAACTCCCATTATCTTACAACAGTTTAAGATTATGTCAGGGAAATGTCGATTTCTACTTGCACCGGTCGTTATGACTATGGCATTTATATTTCTACCTATTAGAAAATTGAATCTCTAAAGGTTTAACTATCCTTTTATGATGAAACTTGTATTGTTTACATCAATATTTTTTGAATTTATGATTAGAGTTTTGACTTTATAATGAAATAAATCAACAAAAAAGTAATTTATGTTCAGTATATTAAAAACTATTGTATATTTGCTTAAATTATTCAGTATAATGAAAACATTACAAAGAAAAAAATATCTTGAACGAATTAGACCTTTTGTAAAAAAACCACTTATAAAGGTTTTAACAGGCCAAAGACGTGTGGGGAAAAGTTTTTTATTACAATCTATAGCCGAAGATCTTTTAGATAAAGATGTTCAGGAAATTTTTATTGATAAAGAAAACTTTGAATTTGACGAAATTCAAAATTACAAACAGCTTAATCAATACATTAGCAGCAAAATTAATTCTTCCAAGGTGGCAATTCTTATCGATGAGGTCCAAGAAATTGAAGAATTTGAAAAGTCACTTCGTAATTTTTACAAAAAACCAGGATTTGATATTTATATCACTGGAAGTAATGCAAATTTATTATCAGGTGAATTAGCTAGTTTAATAGGAGGGAGATATGTTGAATTTGAAATATTTCCACTAGATTTTCGTGAATTCCTTGAATTAAATGCATTGGATTCTACTGAAGAAAATCTCAATAAATATATGCAATTTGGTGGTATGGCAGGCTTGTCTTTATTGCCAGATGACAGCCGCGTAAAACGAGAATATCTCCAAAATATATTAAATTCGATCGTTTACAAAGACATCATTAAACGTAATCAAATACGGAATGTAGCATTTCTGGAAAATCTTATTTCGTTTATTGCTGGAAATGTTGGAAGCCAATTTTCATCCAAGAAAATTTCTGACTATTTAAAGTCACAAAAGATTAAAATATCCATAAATACGGTAATGGATTATTTAAAATTTATGGCAGACGCATTTATAATTAGAAAAGTTAAAAGAATTGATATAAAAGGTAAAAAAGTATTTGAAATAGGTGAAAAATATTATTTTGAAGATCTAGGATTACGAAATCTATTAGCAGGGTTTTCTGCTGACGATATATCAAAAGTCTATGAAAATCTTGTGTATAATCATTTAAAATCTAATGGATTTGATGTGAAAACTGGGGCTTTAGGCCGTAAAGAAATTGATTTTATAGCAGAAAAGGAAGGTGAGACTTATTACTTTCAAGTAACATTCCTATTATCAAATAACCAAACAATTGAAAGAGAGTTTGGAAACCTACTTTTAATTGATGACAATTACCCCAAGTATGTTATAGCAAAAGATGTATTACCTTCGATAAATACGTATAAGGGTATTCGGCAACTTTCCTTGTTGCAATTTTTAGAAAATTTCTAATTTCAAAAAGATAAAATCCTTTAAAACATCATTTTAAACATAATTTATTTTACTAATTTATATAATGCTCAAATTGTATGATTTATATAATAAAAAACTTAATATAAAGATAATATGAATAAATTATTAACTTTTTATTAAATTTTTATATTTGCTAAAATTTATAAAAAACAAACTCAATTTACAATGAAAAAAATTTACGTAACAGTCTTATCTTTATTTATTGGACTAAGTGCATTTAGCCAAGTCACAACTTCTAGCATGTCGGGGTCTATTTCAGACAATGAAAATTTACCTTTGATAGGAGCAACAATTCAAGCAGAGCACTTACCTTCAGGTTCGTTTTATGGATCTGCAACCAACGAAGCTGGTAAGTTTGTAATACCTAATATGAGAATAGGCGGCCCTTACAAAGTTGTAATTTCTTATATCGGTTTTGAAGAAGAAGTAATAAGCGACATTTATTTAAAGTTAGGTGAAAAGTTTACTATCAATCGTCAATTGAAACCTCAAGGGCAAGTTTTAAATGAGGTGGTTATTGCTTCTAACAAAGGAATTGTGGATAAGGATAAAACAGGTGCTTCAACCAATATTTCGAGAGAGATGCTAAATAATCTTCCTACAATTTCAAGATCAGCCTCAGACTTTACAAGGTTAAATCCGATGTCGGCAGAAGGAGGTTCTTTTGGTGGTAGAAATGACCAATTTAATAATTACAGTGTTAACGGATCAATATTTAACAATCCATTTGGTTTGGATGCAGCTACACCTGGAGGTCAAACAGATGCACAGCCAATTTCTTTGGATGCCATAGAACAAATACAAGTTTCTATTGCCCCTTTTGATGTGACACAATCAGGATTTACAGGAGCAGCTGTAAATGCAGTAACAAAATCTGGAACCAATAATTTCGAAGGAACTGTATATGGTTTTTTTAGAAACAGTAATATGCAGGGCAGTAAGGTAGCAGGAACTTCTGTAAATACTGGTGATTTGAATCAATCTCAGTTTGGATTTGCAGTAGGTGGTCCACTAATTAAGAATAAAGTATTTTTCTTTGCAAATTTCGAAAGAGAAAACAGATCAGATCTTGGAAGTTATTTTATACCCGCTGGGGCAGGTGCAACAGGAAGCAATGTCTCTAGAGTATTAGAATCTGATATGAATCTTGTAGCAAAATTACTTAAGGACCGATACAGTTATGATGTCGGTGCTATTAAAGATTTTAAACATTCTGCAAATAATAGCAAGGGGCTTTTAAAATTGGATTTTAACTTAAATCAAGATCATAAATTTTCATTAAGCTACAATTTTCTTGATGCATTCAAAGATAAGCCTGCTCACCCATCAGCTATTGGAAGAAGAGGACCAGATCAGTTGACTTTACAATTTCAAAATAGTGGATATAAAATCAATAATGTAATCCATTCTGTAATAGGAGAATTAAAGTCAGTATTTGGAAAAAATATATCTAATAAATTTCAAGCAGGATTTACAGGTTTTCGCGATACAAGAGACCCTTTTTCCGCTCCATTCCCAGTTCTTAATATTGGTAAAAATGGTTCGCGTTATATTATCGCTGGTCACGAACCTTTCTCAATCAACAATAATTTAAATCAAAACGTCATTCAAATTCAGAACAATCTAAACTATTTCAAAGGTAATCATAACATTACATTAGGATTAGCATTTGAAAAATTTGATTTTGACAACTCTTTTAACCTTACTGGTTATGGTGCAAGAGTATTTTTCCCTGACGTAGATATGGCTGGTTTTGAAACATTTATAAAAAGTGGTGGATTTGATGCAGAGGTAACAGGAGCAAAAGCTACTTTTGAAAAAAATACAAAAGATGATTCATGGGCGCTTGCCGAAACTAATCTTGGTCAATTTTCAGCATATATTCAAGATGAGTACTCTATCAATAAAAACTTAACAGTTACTGGAGGTCTAAGAATAGATCTTCCATTATATTTTGACACAAAAACCAAAATCGAAGAAAATATAGCACGAAATGGTGGAAATGTATCAAGTGGAGGTGTATATGCTCCCAATGTCACATATTATGACGAAGGTGGTAAGCCGGTCAAGTTTGACCACACTCAACTCCCTAATCAAACTCCTTTGATCAACCCTAGATTAGGTTTCAACTACTCAAGTGACAACAATGATCTTCAATTGAGAGGAGGTTCTGGATTGTTTTCAGGAAGGATGCCTTTTGTTTGGATCGGAAATCAAGTAGCTAATCCTGCATTTTTCTTTTATTGTATGACAGACCCTAATTTTAAATTCCCTCAAGTTTGGAAAAATAGTTTAGGAGTAGATAAACAATTGAAGAATGGTTGGTCTACCACTGTTGATTTAATTTACACTAAAGATCTACAAGCACAAATGGTAAGAAATTATGGCTTAATAAGCCCAGGTGGTAAATTAAGTGGAGTAGACAGCAGACCAATATACAGAGCACAAGATAGAGCTCAAGGACCTTTTGGAGGTTCGACCAATGCATATGTTTTTGGTAACACCAATGTTGGTCATTCATTGAATGCCTCTCTTCAAGTTCAAAAATCATGGAAAGACGCAAACTTTATGATAGCCTATAACTTCTTAGATGCAAGAGATGCAGCCTCAATTGATGCTGAAATATCATCTGATGCCTTTGATAGAAATCCAGCTAACATCAGTAATACGAATGTACCACAATTAGCTCCATCTCTTTATGGTAACAGAAATAGAATACTTGCTTCCGGAAGTAAAAAATTCAACTTTTTTGGAGAAAACAATGCAACAATTATCAGTTTATTTACAGAATATGTTCAAGGTGGTAGATATAGTTATACCTATGCCGGTGATATAAATAATGATGGTTCTTCACTAAATGATTTGATTTATATCCCAACAGATGGACAAATTGATCAAATGAACTTTGGTACGACGAATGCGCCTGCACAGAGAACTGCCTTCCGACAATACATTGCTCAAGACAAATATCTTTCTGCTAATCGAGGAAAATATGCTGAAAAATATGCAACACTTGCACCATGGTACAACCATTGGGATCTACGTATCCTTCAAGACCTTGGCATCAGCAAGAATGGAAATAAATTTCAACTTAGTATCGATATCCTAAATGCAGGCAACTTGATCAGTTCCAATTGGGGAGTTAGAGAGTTTGCATCTTTAACTGGCTTGGCACAACCAATTTCTGTAGCAGTTGATGCGAATGGTGCTCCAATATACAATTTTGATGTTTCTCAAAAATCAACATTTATAAATGACTTCTCAACCAATAGCAGATGGCAAATGCAAGTTGGATTAAGATATATTTTTAAATAAATTCATTCAAATCTAGTTAGTTTAAGGGGTGTTAGTTCAGGCTAATGCCCCTTTTCTTTGGGAAAATAGTCATAAATGAGTCTCTTCCAAAAAGTCTAAAAGCCACAAATTCTTAAATTTTTAATTTTTCAAACACCTGATATTCAATTAATTAAACTTTATTAATTTCAATAATTTTTTAATTACCGCGACCTTCAGGTCGTAAAAAACAAAAAATCACAATTCTTTTGGCGACATTTTTGTATCAAAAATGGTGACAAAAACTAAGAAGGATATTACTAACTCCACAAATTAACCGGAAATTAGTTTTCTGAATGGACTCATAAATAAAACCCTAAATAATTTTAGAACACAACAGTTTTATTATTATGTGTCAAAACATTTTTAGACAAATGTGCGTAAATTGCTTTTGAAAGTACTATTTTTTCTATATCCCTACCCCGTCGCTTTAAATCTTCCAGTGTATGTTTGTGAGAAATTGGTATTACATCTTGAGCAATGATCGGGCCTTCATCCAATTCATTAGTGACATAATGTGCTGTTGCTCCCATAAACTTTACACCACGATTAAAGGCATTTTTATATGGGTTTGCTCCAGGGAAAGCTGGTAAAGAAGAATGATGTATATTGATGATTTTGTTTTGGTATTCTTTAACAATCTTTGGAGAAAGTATTTGCATATACCTCGCTAAGATGACGGTATCAATTTTATGATCTTTTAAGAGCTGGATTTGTTCGTCTTCTACCTTGCTTTTATTACTTTTAGTGACTTCAAAATACTTAAACTCCAAGCCCATCCTTTCTACCACATGCTTAAAATCAAGGTGATTAGATATAATAATTGGTATTTCTACATTCCACTCTTTCATTTCATATCGAGCTAATAAGTCATAAAGACAGTGGCCATAGTGCGATACAAAAATGGCTAATCTTTGCTTTTCATTATTAAAACTTAGATCCCAAACTACGTCTTGGTATCGGTTGACAACCAATGTTTGAAAATATTCTTGAATCTTATTTTTGTTAATCAAAAATCCCTCTGTCTCCCATTCTAATCGCATGAAAAATCGATTGGCATCATAATCCACATGTTGATCAAGTTCGAGAATGTTACCATTGTTTTTGAGAATAAAATCTGTAATAAAAGAGACAATCCCTTTTTCATCGATACAGTGAAGTGTTAGGATCGCTGTATTTATATTGCTAAAACTCATAAATCTATAAGGTTAATATGTAAATTGCAAGCACATCCACTGATCACGTGTCAACTCTTTTTGTAGTTTAAGACCTAACTCAGTATTGTATTTTTGCATAATGATGTCATAATCATCAATAAGTATGCCTGAAAGTAGAAGTATACCATTTTCTTTTAAAAGATGGACCAAATTTTCTGCTGAATCTAATAGTACATTTCTATTGATATTGGCTAAAATCACATCATATTTTTTTTGCGGTACATCTGATAACACACCATGAATAGAGGTGATTTTTGTACAATCATTTTTAGCAGCATTTTCAATGGTATTTTCATAAGAAGGATACTCTATATCTACTCCGATAATCTCTTTTGCTCCTAGTTTTTCTGCTACCAAAGCTAAAATACCTGTACCACAACCGTAATCTAAAACCTCTTTATTATCAAAATCTATATCTTTCATGGCTTTGATCACCATGTAAGTGGTCTGATGGTGACCTGTACCAAAGGCCATTTTGGGCTGAATAACCAGCTCATATGTAAATCCCAATTTTGGTTCGTGAAAGTCAGCCCTAATTCTCACAAAATCTTCAACTTCTACAGGCGTAAAATTACTTTCCCAAAGTTCATTCCAATTTTGATTGGGAAGATCTGAAACGGTAAATTCTGCTTGATATCGATCGGTGATATGCTTTATCTCGGCTAATAAATCATCATTTAACAGCGCTCGATCAATGTATGCATCAAAACCATCTTCATTCTCTTGAAAGCTATCAAAAGGCAAAGTTGTGAAAAGTGCAAACATTTCATCGTGACTTGGTTTTACTGAGATAATGCTATAAGTTGTACTTTCCAAAAGATAAATTTTATAGATTTTGTCAAAAATTAACGGTATATTTCTTTAGTGGCTGCTTTAAAAGTATTAAGCATTAGCGCGGTCACTGTCATTGGACCTACACCTCCGGGGACAGGAGTGATAGCGGAGACTTTATCTTTAACATCATCAAAGTCTACATCACCTACCAATCGGTAACCAGACTTTTTGTTGTCATCTGTCACCCTATTGATACCTACATCGATGACCACTGCACCTTCTTTGACCATATCGCCTTTGATGAAATTAGGGATGCCGATTGCTGCAATAATGATATCAGCCCTTAGCAATTCTTCTTTGATGTCTCGGGTTCTACTATGGGTAAGGGTTACTGTACAGTTGCCAGGATTGCCTTTGCGAGATAACAAGATACTCATTGGGGTCCCGACGATGTTGCTTCGTCCTACCACCACACAATGTTTCCCATCAGTATCGATACCATATCTTGACATCATTTCTAATATCCCATACGGAGTGGCTGGTAAAAATGTAGTCATCCCTTCAGCCATCCTGCCAAAATTCATCGGATGAAATCCATCCACATCTTTTCTATAATCGATTGCCAGCGTTATTTTTTCGTCATTGATGTGACCCGGTAGCGGAAGTTGTACGATATACCCATCGATGTCATCATCATCATTCAACATTTGGATAACATCTATCAGTTCCTCTTCACTGATGTTAGCAGGTTTTCTTACAAGTGTGGATGTAAAACCCACTGCCTCGCAAAACTTAATCTTATTGGTTACATAAGACTGGCTTGCTGGATTATCCCCCACCAATATTGCAGCTAAATGTGGGGCCTTATTGCCCTCAGTTACTAATTTCTCCACCCTTCCTTTTAATTCTTCCTTTATTTTTGAGGAAAGTGCATTGCCATCTAAAATTGTCATAATTTGCTTAATATTTGTAGTTTTACATTTAACCTAAAAATCTAAAATGGATTTCCTATTACAGCTCAAAATTACTGCAAAATCAGGCGTTTCACTCACTTTTTGCTTCACACCATCCCGAAAGCCAGGCTATCGGGATGTTTTGTCGCAAAAAATGCTGATTTTATTGTACTTTTGACCTTCACTACGGAACCCATTTTAGTTTTTTAGGTTTGATTAGTCAACAAAATTACTTTGTCTGACTTAATATAAATGCAAAGGTAACTAGATAAAACAAACAATACTATCAAATGCAGAAAATTGTCCTAGCTATAGGAGGAAGTAGCGGCTCCATTTACGCTCATCGTATCTTAGAGAAACTCAAAGACAGAAATGATGTCCACATCGGAGTCGTAATGAGTAAAAACGGTGAATTAAATTGGCAATTGGAACTTCCTGATGTTAAATTTGAAAATTATCCGAATACAAAAATTTATGACTCTCATGATTTTTTTGCTCCTTTTGCATCAGGCTCCTCATCCTTCGGTAAAATGATAGTTTGTCCATGCTCTATGGGCTTACTAGGCAGAATAGCGACAGGAGTATCTGCAGATTTGACAACGCGCGCTGCTGATGTGATGCTTAAAGAGCGGAAACGATTGGTAATTGTACCAAGAGAAACACCGTACAACCTTATTCATATCAAAAATATGGAAATCTTGACTTTAGCAGGAGCCATCATTTGTCCTGCCACACCTTCGTTTTACCATCAACCAAAAACCATTGAAGAGGCCGTTGACACTGTGGTAGAAAGGATATTAGACCTATGTGATTTGGGGAATAAGGATACTAAAAGATGGCAGGAATAATAGAATTAATAATAGACATCGATTTTTGGATTTTTTCATTAATTAATGGACTTCAGCTGCCAGCGTTCCTTGAAGTTATTTTCACTTTTTGGAGAAATTCGTTTATTTGGGGACCACTGTATATTTTTATAATTGCTTTTGTTTTCTTTAATTTTAGACGAAAAGCTTATTGGTTCTTGTTGTTTTCGATGATTACTGTGGGATCGACAGATATGGTGAGTAGCAATCTTATCAAAAAAAGCGTTGAGCGATTACGACCTTGCAATACAGAATACCTCGAAGTGATAAGCCGAGTTAATTGTGGTAGTGGATACAGCTTTACTTCTTCACATGCCACAAATCATTTCGGCTTAGCTACATTTTGGATTATTACCCTTGGGTTCATAAAAAGAAAATATAAAATATTGCTTGTAATTTGGGCAGGCTTGATAGGATTTTGTCAAGTTTATGTAGGTGTTCATTTTCCCTTAGATATATTATTTGGAAGTTTTGTAGGCACAGCCATAGGATATGGTTTTGCTAAACTTTTCGAAAAATATTATGGGTTGGGCGATGACCCTCTATCCTAAGTCTACTCAAATCCAAACGGAATAAGCTGTTTTGAAGTTTATTATATTTTGGTAAGCTCAAAACAAGTGCAACTTCAAACTACTTTTGGTTTTATTACCGATTATGTTCTTTTAATCTTTTTTGATTATTGCCTTTTTTTTAACGCATTAGTACCTCCCTTATTGGTTTCTGATGCATAATTCGAATTATGTGATGTGCATCTTGCGAGTTTGATAGTTTAAAAATAGCCTATCTGATTAGCTTTGTTAGAACAAATTGGCTAAGCAGATGGGCTAGTATGGATACCGAAGGACGGCATAAATTTGAAGATGGAAACTCCAAATAGTTGAATGCCATATTTTTTAAGTACTTTTCTCTATTTCTTTTTTGATCAATTCTAAAATGTTGTGTGTGACATTCTTTAAGTTTACTAGATACATTTGCAAAAGGTGGTCCTTGGTTACACTTGGATGATTATAAGTATATTGCAACTCTGCAAAACCCTTGTATTTACTGTCCCTCGAATAAATATCAATTAATACATCTCCTTTAATCTTTGTAAAAGAACTCTGCTCTTTAAAGTGATGTTTCATTACGCAATTTCCCGTTTCTAAATAAAAAGTTACTCTTGCTGGCGTAGCGTCGGGCGTTGAAGCATTTTTGAAGATCTGTTTAATTGCAGAAATATGTTCGGAAGATAATTCTGGGTTACCTTCATATGTCTGATTCTTTAGAGTCAATGATTTGACATCCCAATTCATTGATTTCAAGTCCTTTCTACTGTCAACGATTGTAACTTCTTCAATGTAAAGGGGCAGTGTTATTTTTGATAAAGAAAAATCTTCAGGTAATGCTTTTTTTGGTAAAATACATCCTATTTGTAAAACTACAATAAAATAAAAAATTGATTTTTTCATATGCTTATAAAATTTAAAAAACATTTTGGTTAATGCTTACTATTCGAATGTTCTAGAATTACATTCTTAACTTTCAATTTTACAATCAGCTATTTTACCCTTAGAATTTATTTTAAGTGAGACAAGATAGGGAATAAGTTCGTCTATTACAAAATCATAAATAGCATATATTTCATCATCCTCTGGGTAAAAAGCTATCCTATTCAAGGATAGCTTTTTCCAAAATTCACTTTCATTACCATCGACATTTTGATCTAGAAAGAAGTCATAATATTCTCTAATTACACCACTTTCCTGAAAATTTTTGATAAAAATTTGATGGATTAAAATAATATCATTTGCTAAATCATTTAAAAGTTTAATAACTCTGTTAAGTTTTGCTTTTGCAATAGATTTACTAAAAAAATGTATTTCTAAATTAATCCTTAAATCATTTAAAACCAAATCTGTAAAAAAATCATTTTGCAAATTTTCACAATCTATTTTACCAAAAAAAGGTAAATCTATTATAGAATTCTTTTTACCCGGTTCATTAATAAGAGTACTATTCTTGAGTTTCACTGCAACAGGATAAATTGTTCTAGTTACACTATCAAATTTATAGTTGTAGTGTTTTCTGTTATCTATAGCAATATACTCTAATTGAGCAGCAGGACCTATATCACCATTTAATACATTACAATCGATTATTACCAACTGTTTAAGAGATTTAATTTCTCTTACCCAATCAAGATCTGGAAATTCAAAATGAGATAACTTCAATACTTCCAAATTTTTACAGGAAGTGACTACGTCTATTAAATGATCCACAGGTATATTTTTACATGATTCTATATCTAATTCCTTAAGAGATGGGTGATTTTTTATTCCTGAAATGTCGGTAAGTTTAGGGTTCAGTAATAAATTCATATATCCTAACTGTTTCAAATTCCCTAAAGATTCAAGTTTAGAGATCTGACTTTGTGCTATTGTTAAGAATTCTAATTTGTTTTGTCTTTCAATAAAATTAAATCCATCTCTGTATCTACTTATTCCCAAATTACTTAACAACGGTAATTTGTCAAAATTATATACAACTTTAAAATCACAGCCTAAAATCTTTATATTTTTGAATCTAGATAAATCAATTTTAACTCCATCTTCATAGAGATTTATATCTACTTTTTCTTGTTCAATAAAAAAATCAATTTCTTTTATCCAATTCAATTGTTTTGGCCTATATTTATAATCCATTAAAATATTGTATTTAGCTTTTTCAATAATTTCATACCAGGTGAATTAACTTTGTTAAAGTTCACATGACCAGCAACTTTTGAAGCTCCACCATTTTGTTTAATCAACAACTGTTCCACCTGATATGCTGCCTTTCTATTTGGTGCAATTGTTGTTTTAGAATCATATAACGTCCAACCTGTATTTTTATTCTGAATTCTTTCAACAGATGCCCAGGCTCTTTTACCTTCCACATCTCCAACACCTGTGTAAGTCTTAAAGTTTCCATTGCAATCGGAGAATGTATGATTATAGACCATAGTAGGCTTAGAACTGGCCGCTGAATTTCCATGAAATCCTAACTGCCCACTCACAGCCCCAGCACCAATCTTCCCTACCCCCAATGAAGGTACCCCTGATTTTACAACCCTCTTAATATCATAACTTAAAATTTCTGTTCTACCTTTATAAAAGTCATCAGCAGTTACAATATTTGTAATGATAGTTTCAGTGTAAGGTTCTATAGCATTAGCAGCCCATTCACTACCTAACGAAGCAAGTCCCATAAAGCCAGCTTTGGCTAATTTACCAGCCCCTCCTACATCTAACGCATTACTTACCGTTTTTACGCCATAATTAAATGCATCATTGA
>JALHLK010000026.1 GCA_022844565.1 Saprospiraceae bacterium | reverse complement strand
ATATCATAAAACTCAAATTCATAATCATTACAAACACCTTCTGCTTTTGGCACCAATGATGATGGTACTCTTCCTCTTGTATTAACCCATACAATTTGACTTCCTGTTCTACCATTCTGGAAGTTGTATTCCGTCACAATGCCTGTATCTCTATCACAGCTGGTCTCTACATACGGTACACATTCGATTGATGGTACGATCTTGTCTTCTACCTTTACCATAGTCCACGTCTCATTGTAATTATCTCCTATTCCTTCTATCGTGTCACCAAAGATCCCTGAGCCATTCGCATCATCCCATACACGCAACCATACTTTTACTTCTTTTCCGATGTCTTCACAACAGAATTTAACAAATTGACCATCATCTGTGTCACTTGGATTATCTTGTAGATGTCCGTCATTATTGTAGGTTCTGTTATTGTTCCATGATGGGATGCGAGGTGTAGTCGGATTGTTGTCATGATCCCATAAATCTCCCGCATTCAGACATGCTGGTGCATTGTCTTCTCTTCTGATCTCTCTGTATACTTTTGTACAGTTATCATAACTTCCGTTGTCTACTTGATCTACAAATAGTTTAGCTACACCTAGTACATTATCTGCTCCACTTCGCACCAAGCTCACCGTTATGAACTCCTTCGCTGTCGCCACTGGAGCTACTCGGTCTACCACCGTTAATGTGATCGTAGCTGTATTTTCATTACCACAACAGTCACTTGCATAATATGTGAAGGAATGTGTGCCACTCGGTACATTTAATGCTACCCATGTGTTGTCTCTCTTCACCACAGATACGCCCACTGGACCTTGGATGCTTACTACTGTTGCGTCTACATCGCAGGCATCTCGTACAGTAGCTGTTGGCATCGTAATGTCTACATCGCAGCCCCATTCGTTTACACTGTATTCGGCAGCTGGACTGGGTACATCTATTTCAGGAGCGATAGTATCAAGTACCGCAATAAGCTGTTGGCCCTTTGATACATCACCAGTGCACCAATTCATCACTGTCCATGTTCTAATAAATTTATAACTGGCAAGACAATTTTCTTTACAAGTATAAATCGGAGGGCTATCTTCAAAAGTACCAACATAATCACATAATTCACCTGTCAGTGGTAATATTCTATCACCATTTGTTCTTGGACTTCGGTAATAGGGTCTACCACTCCTGAAACCTTTGGCGGAAGATATTTCAGTAATGGATGTACCTTCAGAACAAGTCAATTCTACATATGGATTTGGGAATCTTAGTGCAGATCGGGGCAATGCTCTCACTGTTATTTTCTGAACATCAGAAGCAATATTCCCATGTATGTCGACAGCGGTCCATGTTCTATAAATAATTTCTATCACTTGTCCAGTATCTGAAGCGCAATCAAATTTTTCTACTGAATCTCTAAATGAAATTTGAACATCACCACTGCAATCTGTAGCTGTAGCCATCACTAGAACAGCTGGATCAGTAGCTTCTGAGCAGAATGTGGTCACATCAGATGGAATAACAATGGTTGGTCCTAACTTTTCTTCAACATTTAGGTATCCCCAAGCCTTTAGTCCATTACCTAAGGTTAGTGTATATTTTATTTTTTGCCCTACATGGGAACCGTCTAACTTATTTGCTGGAACAAAAACAGTAGAACCTAGAGGATAATCTAATTCAATCAAAATATCCCCTACACAGCTTGAAACATTAGCTAAAACAGTCTGCGGAGCGATATAACCTTCACAATTTTCATTTAGAGAAATATTTATTTCATTTAAAACAGCTGCTTCTTGTACTTCTCCTATATCAGATGCATAAAGTAATTTAGTGCATTTAGCCAATGTATCAATTGAGATACCAGTTTGTTCAATTAAAGCTACTTCAGCTGAAAACTCCCCGTTTACACAAGCAACATTGACCAGAGGTCCAGTGGCAGGTATTCCATTAACCAGCAATGTTTGATTGGGAGTCAACCCATAATCAGCTAAAAAACTGTCAATAATTATGTTTCCAATACCTGATACTACGGTAACCGTATCTAAGCTACAATCTAATACTTCAATCTTAGAAACATTGATATTATCAATTCCAATAAATTCATCACTTCCAACCGCGTTCCACGAAATAATTCTCAGTTGGAGTTGTGGTTGATTTCCACACTCATATGGAAGCAAAACTTCTACAAAAGTATTTAGCGTATCAAAGGGACCTGCTGATGCATCAGCTACAAAGCCAGAAGGAATATTTATAAAATTACCAAGCTCTCCAATTCTATACTGCAATGCAATAGGTTGAATTGCATTATCATCAGTATTGTCTATGTCTCTTAAATTATAAGAAATTTTGGCATTTTCAACTCCAGTAGTATTTAAATGTAAGACAATATTTGGTGCATCAGAGCCACTAGATGGTTGTATAGCAATAGTGGGATTGGTAATATTAAATTCAAAGACACCTCCTGTCGCAGTTGCCAAACTGGTATGATTGGCATCAACCTGAAAATCTGAGAATGGTTCTAAAATAGTCTGTGGATCTCTTCCTGTGGCTGTAGTAGTACCAATTGCACCACCATAACCAATTATACTTGGCACCCCAGACCAATCATCATCAGTAGATATTAAGCCTGCATTTGTCCAATTCTGATTTAAATTACCCGCAGACAAGTTGTGATAATCATTGTTAAAAAAATACTTTTTAGATGTTATGGTTAAACTAAAGACAAGGCATATTGCCACTAATGCAATAAAAATAGTAGACGGACTTTTGCCTTTTGTAGATATTTTGTTCATATTCCATTCTAGTTAGGTACCGTAAAGTTACAACTCACAATCATAAGTTAATATTAAATATTCATATATTAATTATTTACATACATTAATAATTAACCTATTTCAAACTATAACCATTTTAACAAAAGTCCAAACTTTTTTAACAAATATTTAAAAATTATTAAAAACTATACTTACCTTTTACCGTTGGATAATGACTAATAAAACGACCATGAAGGAAAGTAGCAGATTAACTGCCGTACAAAGGTTTAGACGATTATTAAAACTTGACAAAAAAGACATTACACAGGTGTATATATACGCATTGTTTAATGGTCTGGTAAACTTGTCCTTACCGCTTGGTTTACAGGCCATTATTAATCTAATCCAAGGAGGTGAAATTTCAAATTCTTGGATTATTGTGGTAGGAATTGTACTTTTAGGTCTTGCTTTAATGGGTTTCTTTCAATATATGCAGTTGAGGATTGTTGAAAACATATCACAAAAAATATTTACAAGATCTGCTTTTGAGTTTGCATACAGGTTTCCTAAAATAAACTACCAGTCGCTTTATAATTACTATGCCCCTGAGCTTGCTAACAGATTTTTTGATACAATTACTATTCAAAAAAGTCTACCAAAAATGCTTATTGACTTTTCTTTAGGTGCTTTTCAAATCATGTTAGGACTACTGGTGCTCAGTATGTATCATTCATTTTTTGTATTTTTTGCATTGCTATTAATTATATTGGTTTTCTTTTTGATTAGATACATAGTGCCGATGGGTTTGAAAACCAGCCTTCAAGAGTCAAAGTATAAATATGAAGTTGCCTATTGGCTTGAAGAAGTAGCTCGAACAAAAGTATCATTCAAACTCAATCCTGACAACAATATTAACCTAGAAAATACAGATAATAAAGTTGTAAACTACATAAATGCGCGAGAAAGTCACTTCAAAATTCTAGCTAATCAATTTTTTTGGTTAATGTTTTTTAAGATCTTAATTTCTGCTGGGTTTCTAATCATTGGTGGTGTCTTGGTTTTTAGACAAGAAATGAACATTGGCCAATTTGTTGCCGCAGAAATTATCATACTCTTAATTATAGCCTCTATTGAAAAAATCATTTCAGCTCTTGATTCTATCTATGACCTTATAACCGCTATTGAAAAAATAGGATATATCACAGACTTACCATTGGATAAAATAAAAACATCAAAATATGGTCAGGGCATCAATGATAGCATAGATATTCAAATAGATGGATTGTCTTACGCTTTTAATGATTCTAATAAGAAAGCACTTAAGAACATTAATTTAACCATACCAGCAGGTGCAAAAATTGGCATTTTTGGCGAAAATGGAAGTGGAAAAACAACATTGTTGAGTATTATCTCTGGATTGATCGAACCAGATGAAGGGAGCATCTTTTTTAATGGAGTTTCTCCATTTTCAATTGATGTGTTCCAATTAAGAAAAAATACTGGTTATGTCCTTTCAAATTTTGAGATTTTTTCAGGTACAATATTTGAAAATGTGTCCCTAGGCAAACCTGGTTTGGGGGTTGTAGAAGTAATGTCCGCCTTGGACAAGGTAAAACTTAAAGAATATGTAGGATCACTTCCTATGGGTCTAGATACAAAACTTGATCCTGAAGGGAAAAAAATTGCGCTAAGTATAGCTAATAAAATATGTATAGCAAGGGCTATTGTTGGTGATCCAAAGTTAATTATTTTGGATAGCCCATTGGATCATTTAGATTCTTCCGATAAACTTTCTATCATGGAGGCACTCACATTAAAATCCAATAGATGGACACTTATTGTAGCAGACTCAGATCAAACTTGGAAAAAATATCTAGATACATCCTACACGATGGAAAATGGTAAAATTATAAAACCCTAGAATTGTACGATTATGTTGAATATCAGTGAAAATAGAATTAATGATTATATTGACCTAACTAAATTAGCGTCATTTAATATGGTCAACAAGAAAAGTGTTTCAAAATCACTTGTTAGAATTATTTGGTTTGTAATTGTTATCATGATTTCTTGTTTATTTCTACCTTGGACACAATTCATTAGATCCAAAGGTTTTGTAACAACGCTCAATCCATATGATAGACCTCAAACAGTACAAACCATGATAGGAGGGAGAATTGAGTCTTGGTTTGTGTCAGAAGGAGAATTAGTCGAGGTAGGAGATACCATTGTCATAATAAGTGAGGTTAAAGAAGAATATTTGGACCCTGCTCTGATAGAAAATACGAATTCTCAAATTTTCGCAAAAGTAGAGTCTTCTAAAGCATATTCCGAAAAAGCAAATAACTTAATAGAACAATATAATGCATTAATAAAAAATAGAGAAGTTAAGTTAAACCAAAATAACATAAAAGTCAAGCAGACTAAGCTAAAAATTCAATCTGACAGTATTGAGCTAGTAGCGACAAATTTAAACTTACAGATTGCCGAAGCTCAACTAAAAAGGGCTGACCAACTTTTTAAGGAAGGGTTAAAACCTTTGATAGATTTAGAATCAAAACGCGCTAAGTTTCAAGAAAATCAAGCAAAGCTCGTAGACATGCAAAATAAAATTGCAACAGGTCGTAATGAACTTGATAACTTAAAAGCCGAAATTCAAGGAATAGATAATGACTTTAGAGATAAAATTGCCAAATCTCGAAGTGAAATGCAAAGTGCGCTTTCCTCAAAATATGATACAGATGCCACAATTGGTAAACTCAAATCTCAAGTCAATAGTTACAACGAACGAATAAACAACTATGTCATAAAATCACCTATTAATGGGTACGTTACTCAAGCTATTCAATCAGGAATCGGTGAAATCGTCAAAAACGGTGATCAGATAGTAAGTATTATGCCATTGCAGTATACCTTGGCAGTTGAGACTTATGTTGAACCAATGGATTTACCTCTGTTGACAAAAGGGCAAAAAGTGATGATACAATTTGATGGATGGCCAGCAATCGTGTTTAGTGGTTGGCCTAATAGTTCGTTTGGTACTTTCAATGGAAAAGTATATGCTATAGACAATTTTATAAGTCCAAATGGCAAATATAGGGTTTTAATAAGTGAAGAAAATCAAGAGAAGCCTTGGCCAACTGAAGTAAAAGTAGGCGGTGGGGCGAATACCATCTCTCTACTCAAAAATGTAACTGTGGGCTACGAATTATGGCGACAATTGAATGGTTTCCCAGCCGATTTTTATAAACCGGATTATGAAAACGGTGATAAGTTAAAACAAAAAATACCAGCAAAAAAATTGAAGTAGCTATGAGTCATTTTCTACACCGTTTTTTCGTATTTTTTCTTTTTTGGTTCTCCTTTACCTATGGTCATATTACAGCACAAAGCGTAGTTACCTTTGAGCAATATATTGACATTGTACTTGACCATCATCCTTTATCCTTATCATCAAAACTTCAAAATGATTATAGCAAAGCGAATTTGTTAATGGCCAAAGGTGGTTTTGACCCCAAAGTAGGTTTTAATTTGGACAGAAAAAGGTTTGAAGACAAGACGTACTTCAACTTACTAAGTACAGGTATTTCTATTCCAACATGGTATGGTATTGAATTAAAAAGTTATTATGATAGAACCAGTGGTGAATTTGTAAATAGCTCAGACGCTTTACCAAATAACGGGCTCTTTACCATGGGTATAAGTTTTCCGCTTGCTAGGGGTTTGGTTTTGGATGAAAGAAGATTTGAACTTAAAAGAGCTAAGATTTTTACAGAGTCGACACAAGCTATCCAACAAATAATGCTCAATGATCTATATTATGATGCTGCAAATGCTTATTTGAATTGGCAGCAAGCATTTGCCTTAACTGAAATTGCAAAAGAGGGATTACAATTTGCTAATGTAAGATTCAATAGTACGAAATCGCTCTTCGAATTGGGTGATAAGCCATCGATCGATACACTAGAAATTTTCATTTTGAAAACAATCAGAGAACAAGAGTTGATAGAAGCACAACAAAACTTAATTAATGCTAGAATTGATCTCAACAACTTTCTATGGATCGATGGACAGACACCTCTAGAACTGGATCCCCTTGCCTTGCCTGAAATCATCAACCAAGAAAGTTTCAAGGAACAGTTAAATACTTTAAGAATAGATGACAATTGGATCGATAGACATCCAGATATCAACTTAGGAATTTTAAAAATCAATGAATTGCAACTCGAAAATCGACTTAATCGAGAAAATCTAAAACCAGATGTGCGTGTCAACTATAACCCATTGATTAATGCAAGTTCAAACTATTTACCTATTGGTTATAATCCAAATGATTTTAAACTTGGAGCTTCATTCTATATGCCTTTGTTTTTAAGAAAAGAGCGGGGTAAAGTGGCTTTTACTAATGCCAAAATCTATGAAAATCAATTTAATCTTAGCACAAAAAGATTGGAAATAAATAATAAATTTCAATCATACACCAACAATACCGATAACCTCCTAAATCAGTTGGCATTAATATCAAAAAATGTGATCAACTATAATATCATGTTACAATCAGAAAATAGACTTTTTGATTTGGGCGAAAGTTCTATTTTCCTCGTTAATTCGCGCGAAGTTTCCTTTTTACAATCTAAAATAAAAGAAATGGAAACAAAAATAAAGGTAATAAAAAATAGAATTGCTGCAATTTATGTTGCCAATAAACTAATTGAATAGATAGACGGGCAAAGCATTATTTCTTAGACTAATTCTCATTAATAAATTTGTAAAAACATCATTTCATTGAGCCTAATTCAAAAAGTCAAAAAGCCACAAATTCATAGATATTTAAACTTACAAATAATTTATAACCAAAGCATTGAATTTAATATAATTTCAACAATCAACTTAAAATAAATTTTCGAAGTGTGGTCTTTCAACTGATTGTTTAAATAGAATGATAATAAACAATATTAATTAGAATCTACAATTTCAGTTGAATTCAATAATTTTGGAGAATTATTTAATAGTAAAATATAAGCAATAATACTACTTGTACATGTGGCACTTAACACAGCCATTTTAGCAATCACCCCTAAATTCTTATCCACAAAAGCCAATTCTATAATAAATAAAGACATTGTGAAACCAATAGCTGCCAAAAAACCACAGGCAATTAAATGCCTATTATTCATATCATCGGGAAGGGTGTACCACTTTAATTTTAACCCCAGACTAACTAGTCCATAAACCCCTATCACTTTACCAAAAAGCAAACCAAAAAAGACACCCAAAAAAACTGGGTGATTGATATTTGACAAAACATCTGCCTTGATGGTTACACCGGCATTTGCCAATGCAAAAATTGGCATAACGATGAAGGCGACAAAAGGATGCATTACATATTCTAAATTTTGAATAGGTGTCAAAGCCTTTGTAGAATATTTTTTAATATCCTGTATAATATAATGCTGTTTAGACGTCAATATATTCATTCCATTTCCTTCTTCATTGCTAAACTTTTTCATTAAATCATTCATACCTATTATATATTCTTGCTCTTTTACTTTGACTCTTGCAGGAATAGCAAATGCCGCTAAAACAGCAGCTATAGTCGCATGTACGCCTGACATAAGAAATGCAAGCCACAATCCCCCAATCCCCAATACTCCGTAAAATAATGTATTGCGTATTCCAATATAATTCGCGATCAGCATTATCGAAAGTACAATGAAACCTACCCCTAAACTTAATAGATTAAGATCAGATGTGTAAAATATGGCAATTACCAACACGGCACCTAGATCATCTATGATAGCCAGTGCAGTTAAGAATACTTTTAATGATAACGGAACACGATCGCCTAGAAGATAGACTATTCCTAGTGCGAAAGCAATATCAGTAGCCATCGGTATACCCCACCCTGCACTGTAATCTGTATTGTGGGTAAAAAATAAATATATAGAAGCTGGTAAAACCATACCTCCTATAGCTCCAACTAACGGAACAACAGCTTTCTTAAATTCTCTTAATTCTCCTGCTATTATTTCCTTCTTTAATTCTAAACCAACTACAAAGAAAAAAATAGCCATTAATCCATCATTTATCCAATGATGTAAGGTCTTTGATAATGCCCGCTCTCCAAAGCCAATTGAGAATTTTTGTTTCCAGAAGTCATGATATTGCTCCGACATGGGCGAATTAGCAAGAATTAATGCTAAAACAGCAGATGCAAATAACAAGATTCCGCTCATTGAAGAATTTGATAAAAACCGCTGCATGGGTTCTGCTATATACTTATCAGATATTGATTGCTGAATAGCTTTTTTAAAAGTGTACTTAAAGGCCATGTGTACTATCTATTGTTACTATACAAAAGTAAGAGATTATCCTATAAACCCCAATAAATCAAGCAGTTTAATAAAATAAAAAAACCAAAGTATTTTAATTTACACAAAAAAGGGACTCCAAGAAGTCCCTTATAATTTTTCCTATAATAAAATATAGCAGAATGCCAACTTTTAACCGTACTCAAGCCCATCTTGTAATTTCTTCAAAACTTCTATTTTGTCTACTGCTGCTAACCTAGGTTCTTCTGGCTAATCAGCTGGTTTAGCTACAGGAAATTATGACTCAGCGGGACTAAAAATTGCTTCTAAATTTTAAACTTTTACCTTCGCAAGATCTTAGAAAGTTATAATACCACCATTTGTCAACGACGCAACAATTTTAGGTCCAACTCCTTCGATTTACTTAAGATCTTAAGCCTTTTTAACTGTTGAAGCTTTCTCCGCTTTTGGTGCAGGTGCTGCCTTTTTAACAACTGGTGCTTTCTCCACTTTTGGTGCAGGTGCTGCCTTTTTAACAACTGGTGCTTTCTCTGCTTTTGGTGCAGGGGCTGCCTTTTTAACAACTGGTGCTTTCTCCGCTTTTGGTGCAGTGGCTGCCTTTTTAACAACTGGTGCTTTCTCCGCTTTTGGTGCAGCGGCTGCCTTTTTAACAGCGGGTGCTTTCTCAACTTTCGGTGCAGGTGCTACAGTTTCAGCAGTAGCTGGAATAGTCTTTTCTACAGTTTTGGTTTTAGCAACTTTTGACTCAGAACCATCCGCTTCATTTATGATGATTAATGTATTGCTAATTCCATAAAAAGGAGAATCTACAAGACCATCACCTTGAGGATCGTTAAACCAATGCCTACCATTTAAGATATATCTAAATTCATAGTTTATACCTGCTTTGACAGTAATAGAAGATTTAAATTGACCTTTCTTCAATTCCATGATCAAGCCTTTTTCATAATGCCAACCATTGAAGTCCCCTAATACTCTAATATCATCAAATTCACTGAAGTCATTCTTGTCAAGGACAAAAGTTACTTTACAATTTTTCTTTTCAATTTTTTTTTCTATCATCTTTTTAATATTTAAGTCTAAATAATGACACAAAGATATGATAATCAATTAATTTAATTTATAAAATTCATTAAATTTATAAAAAACAACGTCAAATAATTTAATTTTTTCAAAAATAATTCAGTTTTATTCTGAAATCACCTTTAAATTCACGTAAAAAGTAATAAAGATTTGGATTGCCTAAATTTAGGTTTTACCTATTTTTCAAAAAGGCTGGTTAAAAATAATCAAGTTAATACATATTTATTATTTTTACCGTTTATGAAGTTATAAGTAGGAAAATGATAAAAAATTTACAATCTATCTTTATTTGCACGCTGCTATTCACAACACTGACATTGCAAGGTCAAGACATACATTTTACAAATTTCAGATTAGCACCTCAAGCTTTGAATCCATCACTAAATGGTTCGTTTCTTGGCACCTATCGAGCTTCTGGAATTTATAGAGAACAGTATCAAAATACAGGTGTGAATGGATTTAGAACCATAGAGGCGGGTGTAGATCTTCCTGTAATAAGAGGGTTGAGAAAACAAGACTGGATTGGAGTAGGTCTTTCTATCAATAGAGATTCTCGGGGATTGTTTGACCTTATGGATACACATACTAGAATGGGATTGGCATATCACTTAGCCTTAGATAAAACTCAGAAAAGGTATTTGTCTATCGGTGCACAACGAACAGCCATCAATAGAAGAATGAATGTTCCTACTGGTACAGATATCACTAGCTTTTTAATCTCAGGCAGAGGTAGTGTTGACCCAGATATCCAGGCAGTACAATCATTAGCTGGTAATAATCAAAGTGGTGAACCAAGAGTGGAAAGATCATTTTCAAATTGGGTCGGTGGTCTTTCTTTTACGAGCAAAGGTGTAAAAAATAAAACGGTAATTGGCATTTCTGCAGCTCATTTTATCAATAGTACTGCATCTTTCTCAGGCTTATTTGATTTACCACTTAGATTGACCGCCTTTGCAACTTACGATACGGAGATTAATAAAAATATGACCCTCGAACCAACTTTAATTGTCCAATCTATGGGCCCGACTACTCAGGTTGCAGCTAATGCTATGGCCGGATATAAATTAAATCCAGAAAAACCATTAATCGTAAAAGCAGGACTAGGATATAGAACAGGTACTTCTTCGGGACAGTTTCTGGCTGGAGCGGATTTTAAAGGTTTTACCGCAGGTTTCAGTTATGACTTGCCTTTTACAGGATATAGTCAAGCTTCGGATGTTCAAAATGCGATAGAATTTGGTGTCACTTACATAGGAACGATTTATAAAAAACCAAAAACTAAACCTATTGTAGTTTGTCCTAGATTATAATTAGCTCAAACCCACACTTAAAATTTTTAGAAAGTAATACTAATGAAGAAAATATTTTATTTAATTATTACATTTAATTTGGCCTTAATACCACTATTTGGCCAACCAATAAAAACGGTAACTTATGCTACTAAATTAGCAACCGCTGACATGAGTGCACAAAATGGTGATTATTACAATGCGATTGATTGGTTTACTCAAGCATATGACGAAAGTAAAGATATGAACTTACAAGTGGCCATTGCAGATTTGTATGTGAGAGCTAGAGATTTTAAAAGAGCTGAGCTTGGATATTCAAGAATTCTAAAAAGAGACAAGAAAAAAGAATATGAGGATATACGAGTAGCCTATGGTGAAGTGCTGAAATCTCAGGGTAAGTATGCAGAGGCTTTAGAACAATTTAATTTAATACTTTTAAACCCTGAGATCGACGATAGCTTGAAAAAAGCCGCAGAAATTTCTAAATTAGGCATAGAATCGTATGAAAAATATCCTCAAAATTTAGAAGTGGGTATCGGTTTTGTAAAAGGTAAAGTTAATTCGGGCTCCGCAGAATCAGCTCCTGTTTTAGGTCCTGATGGCAAATTGTACTTCTCGTCTTTTAATAGCAGAAAAGAAGTCATTATAGATGGTAAAGAAGGTGACTTTCATGCTAAAATATACAGTGCAACTCAAAATGATAAGGGTGATTTTGATAAAACAGAAAAATTGAATGACTTAGTCAATCGGGCTGGTTTTCATCATGGTGGAGTTGCTTTTAGTCGCGATGGTAGAAAAATGTATTTTACAAGGGCTAAATTATTGGGTAATTCCATAGATGAATCAGATATATTTTATGTAGTTTCTAAAGGGACAAGTTGGGGCTCTCCTACCTCCGTTGATGCACTTAATGGTGATTTTGTGAATAAGCATCCCTTTGAAGGTGATTTATTTGGTAGACAAGTTATATTTTTCTCCTCAGATAGACCTGGCGGGATAGGCGGTTTTGATATATATTATTCAGAAATTAATGGAGACACTTATGGCACGCCTGTTAATTTGGGTCCAACTGTGAATACATCAAAAGATGATATCTCTCCATTTTATAAAGATGGTGCTTTATACTTTAGCACCGACGGTAAAGCTGGTTTAGGAGGTTATGATATTTTCTATTCTGAATGGACGGGTTCAAACTGGACAGAATCCTCAAATATGGGTTTTCAGTACAATTCATCGTATGATGATATGTTTTTAAGATTCAATAGTGATGGTAGATCAGGGTTCTTGACTTCCAATAGACCCTCAGAAGGTAAACCAAGAATGAAAGGTAGCGAAACATGTTGTGATGATGTGTATATGGTAGGTATTCGAGACATGGTTGTGAGTTTGAGAGTAGAGGTAAGTGATGAAAATGGTAGACTTGACAATGTCACCGTCGAATTGTATGATTTAACACAAGGCGGATATCCTGATACAAAAACAAATCCCTCTTCCAATGATTTTAGCTTCCCGTTGGATGTGGATAGAAGATTCAAAGCCGTCATTATAAAGGATGGTTACTATCCAGACTCTATACAATTTAACACAAACGGAATTATTACGGATTCGATGATCTTTAACAATATTGTTTTAAGGTCTAAACCACCTGAATTAGACGTTCAGATTGTAAAAATAAACGAAGCAATCAGACTAAATAATATATACTACGATCTTGATAAATCGGACATTCTCCCAGAATCAGAGCCAGACCTAAGCTACCTTACCGATTTAATGACCAAATATCCTAGAATGATCATTGAGTTGTCTTCGCATACTGATGCGCAGGGATCTGATGGTTATAATGAAAAATTATCTCAGCGAAGATCAGAGTCTGCTAAGCAGTGGTTGATCAGACAAGGAGTTGAGGAACAAAGGATTAAAGCTGTGGGGTATGGTGAGACGGTGATTCTGAATAAATGTACTAACGGAGTAAAATGTTCGGATGAAGAACACATGTTTAACAGACGAACAGAGTTTAAAATCATTGGAGGTGTGGAGTCAATAGAAATGAAGAAAGAAGGATATGACGGTGAAGCTACCCCTACCCAACCGACTTCCCGAAACATGCAAAGGACTAATCCTGCAGCTCAACAATCTCAACCAGCACCAGCACAAGCACCTAAACCAGCTCCAGCTAAGCCAAGAGAGAGAAAGAGGATTAAAAATTAGGCTGTTAGCTATTAGCTTTGAGCTTTCACAGACTTTCCTTTGAAGTTAAACTAATTGACCTCATTGGCGCCTTTAGCCAATTGAACTCATTGCTAAATTGCAGCTTTAGCCAATTGAACTCATTGCCAAATTGCGGCTTCAGCCAATTAAACTCATTGACAAATTGCGGCTTTAGCCAATTGAACCCATTGCCAATTGAACTCATTGCCAAATTGCAACTTTAGTTAATTGAAATAATTGCCAAATTGCGACTTTAGCCAATTGAACTCATTGCCAAATTGAACTAGTATAATGTCAATTCTAACAATCGAAGACGGTATCTATTTGTAGTCAGAGGTTTCTTATGTTTGTAGAACAGTTTTCTCATAGCATATCCGATTGCGGCAGCAGAACCTCCAATTACCCAAGTCTTGGCAGAAGACTGATTACCTGCTCTAGCAATTTCATCAATTGCTGCAAAACCAGTCCAAGCCGTACCAAAAGTAGTCATTGCACTTGAAAAGATGAGAACGCCAAAACGCTTATTTTCGACAGCGGTAATTTCTTCTAATTTATAAAAACCTTCATTAAATACGATGACTTGCTCTTTCATCATGATGGTCTGAATAGTTCGCGTGACCCATTCATCAGAATATTTGGTTTTAAAAGTCAACTCCATACCTTCATAGTACTTGATGGTCTCAGGATCATTGACCATTTCAAGTTGAAGTACTCTTTGACTACTCAGTGTAAAAAAGAAAATAGAGAAAAGTAAAACCAAGAATCTTTTCATACAATAAATGTAAAACTGTTTTAACAAGTACTTCTTACTATATAAGCTATAACGTATGAAATCAAGAAAAGATGGTCAACTTTAACGTTAATTTTAAGTTTGCACGTTAATAGGATCTAAATCAGTTTAGATATTGTCTATAAAATATGACACCTTTTTTTGCATCATAATTATTTATATTCATCGTCATACCTATCTTCTGCGGACTTTTAAATAAATCAACAATAAATACTTTGCAGGCTAAGGAAGCGTTGAGCTCATTATTACTTCGCTTCCACAAATGAGCTAGTTCAACTGCAATAGCATTATATGACTTTGACCTAGGTTTAGTTATGATAGCTTCAATAACCATTACTTGGTTTTTGAATGAAATCATATTTGATGAGACACCATATTCTGATCTATAGTATGAGTCAATCTCTGACTTGTATCTAGTATTTATCTTTTGTATATCCATACATAAAAGATAACAGAAATTGTGCCAAAGTCTACTTTATAATTGTGAAACTGGAAATAAATTAATTATTTCATATTTCTATTTACACCAGGTAAAAATGGTACGAACCTAAACTCACCAAAACTTTCCTTTTTCAATGTTTTAACATCAACTTTGGTTATTTTGATCATCTCTTGAATATCTTCACCAACTGGCATTACCATAATACCCCCTATTTTCAATTGGTCAAGTAAGTTTTTAGGGATAGAAGGAGCTCCAGCCGTCACAATAATTTTATCAAATGGTGCTATGGCTGATATACCTTGATATCCGTCCCCTAAGATCATTTTAATTGTTGCAAAACCAAGTGCCGATATAATGGAAGCTGTCTTTGAGAAAAGTGCCTCCTGTCGTTCTATCGTATATACTTTTGCCCCTAAAAAAGATAGTATGCAGGCTTGATAGCCCGACCCCGTTCCAATTTCCAAAACTTTGTCACCAGATTGCACATCTAATAATTGTGTCATAAAAGCTACCGTGTAGGGTTGAGATATGGTCTGTTCTTCACCTATTGCAAACGGAACATCTTTATAAGCCCACTCAGAAAATCCTGCTTCCAAAAAATAATGCCTTGGGACATTATATATTGCATCTAAGATTTTTTCATTTGAAATACCTTTAGCTCTTAGATCATTTACGAGCTGTTTTCTTAACCCCTTTAGCTTATAGTTATCTTTCAACATCAACAAATATATACCTTTTTCAATTTAAGAGCCAAATGTAGAGTATTTAAAGGACCTTTTTGGACCTTGTTAAATAAAATTGAATTTAAGAAAATAATTATTTTTCATATTCATCAGAGGACTATAGAAAAATACAAAACAAGCTTACGTTTTATGATGATAGGCTTTAACCCAGTATTTAATAAAGAAAAGCATACAAATCAGCATATGAACACAAATTTCAGTAAAAAAGCCTGAATTAAACCTAAAAAATCATCTCAAGCCACATATAATTCTAATGCTCATTTACACTAAAATATATTAACAACTAATTTACAATATGTAAAGATAATTATCATATATACTTGAATATAAATTATTTAGCATAAATAAAATACATTTTTTAACGTTTATAAATCGTAGTTATTTTTTATAAATCGACATACAAACCTTTTGTTCTATCAAGAATTATAGATGTCAAGGTAGTAAATTTGCGTTCTAATTTAAAAATGTAACTAAACAGCACCAGAGTCGTTCTATCAAAAAATGTTCATTTTATGATTTGAGCGCAATGAGCTGACTAGTTTCTTAAAAATAAAAAAAAGAAATAAATGACACAAGCTAAATCTCTCTTCGAAAAAGTATGGGATGCTCACGTAGTAAAAAGTATAGAAGGCGGCCCAGATGTATTATTTATCAACCGTCATTTTATTCACGAAGTGACAAGTCCGGTAGCATTTCAGAGTATGGAAAGTCGCGGCCTTAATGTACTTTTTGCTGATCGCACATTCGCAACCGCAGATCACAATACGCCTACCGTTAATCAACACTTACCCGTTGCAGATCCTTTGTCAGCCAATCAATTGGATGCTTTGGAAAAAAATAGCAATAAATATGGGATCTCGCATTGGGGATTAGGCCATCATAAAAATGGCATCGTCCATGTAGTAGGGCCTGAAAATGGAATTACCTTACCTGGTATGACGATCGTTTGTGGTGATTCACACACATCAACACATGGTGCCTTTGGAGCAATAGCTTTTGGTATAGGAACATCAGAGGTAGAAATGGTCTTAACTTCGCAATGTATTATGCAGCCTAGACCAAAGAAAATGAGAATTACGGTCAATGGTAGCTTAAAAAAAGGTGTTTTACCAAAAGACGTGATTCTTTACATCATATCAAAAATCTCAGCCAGTGGTGCTACAGGTTATTTTGTAGAATATGCAGGAGACGTTTTTGAGCAAATGAGCATGGAAGGTAGAATGACGATATGCAACATGAGTATTGAAATGGGTGCTCGTGGTGGAATGATTGCTCCTGATGATACAACGATCAATTATTTAAAAGGAAAAGAATATACACCTAAAGGGGAAGCTTTTGATAAACTTGTCGCTTACTGGAACACGTTAAAGACAGACGAAGGTGTTGTTTTTGATAAAGAGTATGTGTATTCTGCAGAGGAAATAGAACCTATGATTACCTATGGTACCAATCCTGGCCTTGGAATTCCTATCTCTAAGCCGATACCAAATCCTGAAGACGTACTCGATGGACAAGCTTCTTACCTTAAGTCATTGGAATATATGGCATTTAATGTCGGAGAATCAATGATCGGAAAGAAAATAGATTATGTATTCTTGGGTAGCTGTACGAATGGAAGAATTGAAGATTTTAGACAGTTTGCAAGTATTGTAAAGGGTAGAAAAAAAGCGGATGACATTACGGTTTGGTTAGTACCTGGGTCTCATCAAGTTGATGCAAAAATCAGAGAAGAAGGAATCTACGATCTATTGATTGAGGCGGGTTTTGAATTAAGACAACCTGGTTGCTCTGCATGCTTAGCGATGAATGATGACAAAATCCCTGCTGGAAAATATGCCGTAAGCACTTCAAATAGAAATTTTGAAGGAAGACAAGGCCCTGGAGCCCGTACTATGCTTGCCAGCCCACTGGTTGCTGCTGCTGCTGCTGTAACTGGAAAAGTAACAGACCCGAGAACTTTATTAAATTAATCATAATTAGAATAGATCAAAATGGCATACGATAAATTTACAATTCTACAAAGTACAGCAGTACCCTTACCGATTGAAAATGTAGACACCGACCAAATTATTCCTGCTCGATTTTTAAAAGCTACAGAAAGAAAAGGGTTTGGTGATGCTTTGTTTAGAGATTGGAGATACAATAATGATGATACTCCAAAAGAAAGTTTTGTTTTAAACAACTCAAAATATAGCGGTAAAATCCTAGTTGCAGGCAAAAACTTTGGTTGTGGATCAAGTAGAGAACACGCTGTGTGGTCTATTTATGACTACGGTTTCAGATGTGTAATTTCAAGTTTTTTTGCAGATATTTTTAGAAATAATTGTTTTAATATTGGGGTTTTACCAGCTCAGGTAAGTGATGAATTTTTAGATAAAATTTTTCAAGCCATCGAAAAGAATCACGAATCAATTATTGAAGTTGATATTGATCAACAAAAAGTAACAATTCTTGCAACTGGAGAAAGCGAAACTTTTTTAATCAACAGTTATAAGAAAAATAATATGATGAATGGTTACGATGATATAGATTTTCTTGCTTCTTTAAAGTCAGAAATTGTAACTTTTGCTGAAAAACAACCATTCTAAATCCGATAAGCTTTAATTTTATGAGCAGTAGAAAGCTTCAAATCATGGATACTACGTTGAGAGACGGTGAACAGACCTCAGGAGTATCTTTTTCAGCTGCCGAGAAGTTGACCATTGCCCAATTATTACTCCAGGAAGTGAAAGTAGATCGTATAGAAGTTGCTTCTGCGAGGGTATCAGATGGAGAATTACAAGCTGTCAAAAACATTACAACATGGGCAAAAGATCACGGTTACTTAGATAAAATCGAAGTCCTGACCTTTGTAGATAATGGGGCATCTATAGAGTGGATGAAAAAATCAGGTGCCAAAGTGATGAATTTACTGACCAAAGGTTCATTAAATCATCTGACGCATCAACTTAAAAAAAGCCCTCAAGAACACTTTTCTGACATAAAGGAGACGATAGAACATGCCAACCGCGAAGGAATTGCTGTTAATGTGTACCTTGAAGATTGGAGTAATGGCATGAAAAGTTCTAAGGAATATGTTTTTCAATACCTTGACTTCTTAACTCAAGAATCTCATGTTGATAAAATACTTCTACCTGACACATTGGGTGTACTAAACCCAGAAGAAACGACACATTTTATAAGAGAAACATTACAAAGGTACCCAAATAATCACTTTGATTTTCATGCCCACAATGATTACGACCTTGGGACGGCCAATGTATTTGTAGCAATAAAAGAAGGTATCCATGGCATACATCTCACCGTCAATGGACTTGGCGAGCGTGCGGGCAATGCCCCACTAGCAAGTGCGGTATCGGTGATTAAAGATTTTATGCCGGAGGTCCAAATCAATGTTGAAGAAAATTCACTTCACATGATTAGTAAGTTTCTCGAAACATTCTCGGGACATAGAATACCAGAGAATAAGCCCATTGTGGGAGACAATGTCTTTACACAAACGGCTGGTATTCACGCTGACGGAGATAAAAAAAATAACCTTTATTTTTCGAAATTAATGCCAGAGCGGTTTGGTAGAAAACGTGTATACGCACTTGGTAAGACAAGTGGAAAGGCTAATATTGAAAACAACCTTAAGGAAATGGGGATCCAGCTATCTGAAGAAGATCTCAAAAAAGTAACCAAACATATTATTGCCCTTGGTGATAAAAAGGAACATGTTACAAAAGAAGATTTACCTTATATATTAGCTGATATTTTGGATAGCCCAAATGAAGTGGCCCACGTTGAGATAACAAGCTATGTATTGACACATGCTAAGAATTTAAAACCTTCGGCTACTGTACAAATGCGTATTGGAAAAGAAACATTTGAAGAGAATGCACAAGGAGATGGTCAATATGATGCTTTTATGAATGTACTAAAAAAGGTTTATACAAAGAAAAGCCTACCCTTTCCAACCCTATTAGATTACCTTGTAAGAATTCCACCCGGTGGACAGACTGATGCACTCTGTGAAACAATTATAACTTGGCGATACAACGATGTAGAACTAAAGACAAGAGGTCTTGATTCTGACCAAACCGTATCGGCCATAAAAGCGACCCAAAAAGCGCTCAACAAATTGTATGATAAAAATGCGTCTAATATCAAAATCTAAATTAAATTTATAAAATTACAAATAAATGAAACTAAATATTGCAGTATTAGCAGGAGATGGGATTGGGCCAGAGGTGATCGACCAAGCTATCAAGGTAGTAAACGCTATTGGAAAGAAATATAATCATGAAATTAACTTTACGCATGCTCTGACGGGTGCAGCTGCTATTGATGCTGTAGGCAATCCTTATCCGGATGAAACACATGAAGTATGTATGCAAGCTGATGCAGTATTATTTGGAGCTATCGGACACCCTAGATTTGACAATGATCCAAGTGCTAAAGTTAGACCGGAACAAGGTTTACTTGGTATGAGAAAAAAATTAGGATTGTATGCAAATATCAGACCTACCTTAGTATTTCCTTCTTTGCTTCATAAATCTCCACTTCGAAGAGAACTGATCGAAAACGCGGATTTTGTGTGTATAAGAGAATTGACCGGAGGTATCTATTTTGGCGATAAAGGCCGAAGTGAGGACCGTACCAAAGCGTGGGATGTTTGTGAATATACGACAGAAGAAGTGGAGAGAATCATTCGATTGGCATTCACTTATGCACAAAATAGAAGAAAAAAATTGTGTATTGTTGACAAAGCCAATGTACTAGAAACTTCGAGACTTTGGAGAGAAGTAGGGCAAAGATTAGAAAAAGAATATACTGATGTAACCGTCGAATATCTTTTTGTCGATGCTGCAGCAATGAGAATCATACAATGGCCTGAAGGTTTTGACGTGATGGTGACAGAAAATATGTTTGGCGATATACTGACAGACGAAGCTTCTGTAATAAGCGGGAGTATGGGATTAATGCCTTCTGCCTCTATCGGTATTCACACTTCCGTTTTTGAACCCATCCACGGTAGTTATCCTCAAGCTGCTGGCAAAAATATCGCAAACCCAATTGGGACAATTCTTTCGGCAGCAATGATGTTTGAATATGCTTTCAAATTAAATGATGAAGCCGCAGAAATTAGAAATATCGTTGACAAATCATTGGCAGAGGGTGTAGTTACTATTGATATTGCTGGTAGTGATAAAGCTTACTCTACGAGTGAGGTAGGTGATTGGATAGCTGCTCAAATCAACTAATGACTTATGAACAATTATACCATTGAAAAATTGTATGTCTATCCTGTAAAAGGACTTAAAGGTATAGAAGTAGAAGAGGCCCTTTTTGAAAAAGAAGGGCTTCAATATGACAGAAGATGGATGATTGTAGACGTCGAAGACCAAAAGTTTATCAGTCAGCGCTCACATCCTCAACTTGCACTATTTAAGACTAAGATTGAAAATGGTAAGTTGTATATACATTATGGAGAAGATTATGTAAGTTTCGACGTAAGTTTGTACAACCCTGATTTACGTCTCGATGTGACCGTATGGAATGACACCGTCAATTGCCATGAAGTTGATACAAGTATATCCTATTGGTTGAGTAACAAGCTTGATTGGCCTTGTAAATTAGTAAGCCTGACGGATAGAAATGCAAGAATCAAAATATATGGGAAAGAAAAGAATTCTACAACGATGAGTTTTGCTGATGGATATCCCGCACTAATATTGGGAACTGCAAGTATGGATTTTTTAAATGAAAAAAGTTCTACACCTATACATTATAATAGATTTAGGCCTAACATACTGGTCAAGACGTTTATACCCCACGAAGAAGATACTTGGAGTAAATGCGAAACAAGCGATGTATCCATGCAACTAATAAAGCCCTGTGTACGATGCCAAGTAATCAATATAGACCAAGATTTAGCTGAAAAAATGTTAGAACCTACTAAAACCTTAGCCGTTTATCGAATGAGTGAAAATGGAATCATCTTTGGGATGAATACAGTTTGCTTAAAAGAAGGTGTGTTGAGAAAGGGAGATATTTTAAAAATTGAATAATAATGTAGGGAGGTGTAAAGAAATAACATATACATTTCTTACAGTTCCTGAGTAAATTATTTTCCTCCTACAAATATACAGTGCACCAGAATATTAAAGATTGTACCCCTTGACTCAACTTCTACAGAAGTCGTTTGAATATTAAGTTTACTATTCATTTTTAATTCTTTGATCATGGTGGCTGCTACTTGTCGCTGTGGTTCAGCAATGACAACAAGTTTTTCTTGATGAGAAGAAATGATCTTCGATATAAAATTGATAAATTCATCTACAAATCTCTTTTCATAAATTATATCGGCAGCTAAAATCACCTCAAAGGAAGACCAATCTGAAACCTCCATTTTAGTCCAATCAGCAATCTTTACTTCTACTAACTCAGAAACCCCATTCAAACTTGCATTTAAAATGACATGATCCAATGCATCTTCAATAAGGTCAGTAGCAACTACTTTTTGCGCTCCTAGTTTTGCAGATATTAATGAAGGAAGGCCAAGCCCACAGCCTATTTCGAAAATATTTTCATCTTTAATAATGTGCAAATTTTCAGCTAAAAAGCTACTCAATCCCTTGGCACTGGGCCACAATTCGGTCCAATATGGGATAAAATCATCTAAACTAATTTGGCTATTTCCTTGCTCTATGACCAATAAATTGAATAATTCGTCAAAATTAGTAACCTCTTTCAACATAACCGTGGTTCCACCAATATCAAAAGATATCTCTTTATATTTAAATCTGCAATTAGACAAATGTTTAATACTTAATTTAATTAATGCACATAATTTTAATCAAAAAAGGGAAGTATTTAAGTGATAAATACTTCCCTTTTTAAATATTTCGAAGGATATCTTAATTAAGGTGCTCCTTAATTAATTTATCTAATGCCACTTTAGTTGCAGTACCTACATGCTTGTAAACTACTTCTCCATCTTTAAGAAATATGATAGTTGGTATAGATCTCACACCATATTTCATGGTAACATTTGGATGGCTATCTACATCAAGTTTACCTATTTTTACTGTTCCATCATATTCTTTTGATAATTCTTCGATCACAGGACCAACAATTCTACAAGGTCCACACCATTCTGCCCAAAAGTCAACAACAGCTGTAGTATTAGGGGCTAAAGCCGTTTCTTCAAAATTTGAATCTGTAAATTCAAATGCCATTTTAATAAAATTTAATTGTTATGAAAATAATTATTTCGACATATATAAACATCAAATATACGATTAGGTTCCTATTTTTAATTAAAGTATCGTTAAATATATAAAAGAAAAATGATTTTTGATGGCAAATATTGTTCGAATAATGGTTTAAAAATTACTTAACCAATTCATTTTTTCAATAAAACTTATCAACGAGATAATCAAAATTTTGTGTAAATCCCAAAGTTTAACAAACCGCTATCATATCCAAGCTTTTCTGTGTTTAATTTAATTGAGCGACCAACTTGCATTTGAAGTTTAATATTTTTCAAACCAGCCCGTAATGTTAAGGCTGGTTCTATGAATAGCCAATTTGAATTTGATATGTCTACAAAACTATCATCTATTAAATCTTGGGTAGAATATGTTGTTTCAATGTCATTAAAACGGACGTTTGCCAGTCTTGTGGATATAAAAGCTTCAAAAACTTTACTTGAAAAACCAATAGTAGGTTGTAAAAAAAGTCTACTAGCTTTTGTTGAAAAATTTCTTGTAACCGAAGCATTAATTTTAGTAATATCTACATTCCCAATTCCACCACCGCCAAAAATTTCAAAACGGACTTTAGAATCTGTATTTTTAAAATAGCCAACTCCGACTTCAAATAAATTACCTTTCCCATCCCTCTTTATGTTATCAGAATCGACCACTTGAGAAGTTCTCATAAGATTGGCCATAATTCCAAAATTGTTACTTACTGCAATTGCAGCCTGTAGGTTTGCAGTGTTACCTGCATTTGCATTTACTGAAACTTGTCCCTTTTTATTAAATCCTGTAATATTCAAAGAATTTGGGGTATAGACTGCACATGATGAGACAAAAATGACACTTAAAAAAAATAAAATTGCCCTCATTATACTATGATTTAATACAAATATAATATATAATTTTCAAAAATACTTATTAAGACGTATAATATTTATTCAACTGTCAAATAAATGGAATAAAATGATTTCATCAAGCAATGAATAAGCAATCGCATATAGTAAACTTCTTAGAAAAGTTTGGAATGTTTTTTCCCCATTATCTTTAACCCAAATTTGAATTTATGCACAAACATGTTTGCTCATAAATCCAAATTTGGGTTTAAAACACATCTTTATTCATTAAACCTAAGGCGTGTATTTTATGAGAAATGAAATGAATAAAATGGCTCTATGTCGATTTGTGTGGGGCAATATGGACGTGCCTATGGCACTCAATGATTGTTTTTAGGTTTGTATCAAGTGCTCCGTCCAATTAAAGAAACTACGTAATACGGCTAAATATTATGCGTTCTTCTTTTTTGTAATTTTTGCAGCATAGTTAGATGGTGTTGTTTCAATACCTTCGAACAGCTCAATCACCCTATTTTTAGTTGCTAAAAATTCTGGCATATCTTTCTTATTCATTTGCTGAGCACGTGGGAATTTTAGTCTTAAATGGTTAACTTGTTGTCCATTTTTCCAGAATCTGAAGCAGACGTGGGGACCCGTAGATAATCCTGTTGATCCTACGTACCCAATAGTCTGGCCACTTCGTACTCTAGTCCCTTTCTTAATACCTTTTCCATAAGCCTGCATATGGAGATACTGGGTTTGATAGGTTCTATCGTGCTTAATTTTTACAAATTTACCATTACCACCATTATAACCAACTTGCTCCACTACACCATCACCGACAGCCAAAATCGGTGTACCATAAGGCGCACCATAGTCTGTACCAAAATGAGGGCGAGCATATTTTAATACAGGGTGCATTCTTTGCATGCTAAATCCTGAAGTGATTCTTACATTTCTCACAGGAGCTTTCAAAAAAGTATTTTTAACAGGCCTTCCTTCAAGGTCGTAATATCCCTTCGTTTTACCATTGTCGTAGTATATTGAATAAAATTCTCCTTCGTCGTTTTTGTAATATGCTCCTAGTAACTTACCTATACCCATATCACGTTCGTCGATATACTTTCTTTCATAGATAAATTTGAATTCATCACCTTGCTCTGTGTGGTAAAAGTCAACTGTAGATGACAAAGCATCTTCGAGCTTATTTACTATATCAGTATCTATATCACGTTCCTTTAAAGAGTGGATCAAGGACTTCTTTATTCTTCCTGACGAAATCTCTGTACATGCTTGAGTTTCTTTTCGATTCAATTTGAAGTCAATCTCATCATGCAAGTCATAAACAATATACTCAAATGGGCTAGGCTCGTATACTACGTTGGTTGGCAGACCACAATCATCATTTCTGAGGACATACAACTTATTATTGGTTTTTAATCTCGTAAATGTAGAAGATACCTTTTTAGTTTTTTCTTCAAGAGCTTTTATTTTATGATCTTCTACACCATATGAGCTAAGAATACTTGAAAGTGTCTCTCCCTTTTGGACTTTTTTTGTTTCGAAGTCAACTTCATTTAGATCAAAGCCAAATTTGATATTTGGTTCTTTTTTGATAAAAGATATCGTCTCAAAAGTATCTAAATCTTCTCCAAGTGAGAATATTTTGTTGTAAACAAAAATTAAGGTTATCGCAAGTAGACTGGACAATAAAACGTCCTTCCCAAATAAACTTTTCTTTCTTTGGTACATACATCTAAGTTTTGAGCGTCTTAAAAAGACAATTTGAGTAATAATTTGGATCAACCGTTGCTTGGAGCTGTGCAAAGTAAATAATTTGAATTGAACTATCCAAACTTTCGATTAATAAATAACTCATTTTTAATATATTAAATATTTATTTAACTTGTTTATAGCTAATCTCTAGTAGTTATTAATGAATAAAATATACAATTATTTTTATTTGCTTATTTCAATAAAAACTTCATTTCCTTTTCTTGGAGGGATAGACAAAGCTGTTTTATTAATTCTTATGTTTTCGAAATGATTTTCAAATAGCGCTTGGTATTCCAATTCATTGCCCCCAAATGGCGGTCCCTTCTTTTCAAAAGTCACATTAAACATCAGTCCACACAATGTACCTTCTTTCTTGAGTAAAGCATACATCTTACGAACATATTCTGATCTCAAATGAGGAGATATAGCACAAAAAAACGTCTGTTCAATGATCATATCATATGTATCAAAATGATCAAAAAAATCTCCCTGTATTAGCCTAATGCGAGAACCAAAAGTAAGAAATCTTTCCTTCAAAACATCGATCAAAGTAGGGCTTAAATCAATAACCGTAACAAAAGCAGATGAATTTTCCAACAACCATAGTGCTTCATAAGAATTACCTCCACCTGGAATAAGAATATCCTTATCCGTCAAATCCAATTTTGAAAGATAATCAATTATTGCTGGAGCAGCATAACCAATATCCCAAGGAATATCATTTTCTATATATCGTTTGTCCCAATATGATTGATCAAATTTTTCTATGTCGTACATTTCTATAAAATATTAAGAAACTTACTAACGACAAAACTTTTTTAAAATGTACATTTGTTTGACATTTTAATTATGACATATACAATAAGAGCCGGGGAAAGGATTTTAAGCTTTGAGACTCCAAAAATAATGGGAGTGATCAATATAAATGAGGATTCCTTTTATCAAACCAGCAGGGCTACAACTATAAAAGATATTTTAAGCAAAGCAGAAAAACATCTACTTGAAGGAGCTGACATAATCGATATCGGTGCTATGTCTTCTCGTCCAGGAGCTCAGCTTTCTAATGCAAAAGAAGAGGCTGAATTATTGTCAAAGATTTGTAAAACAGTTTCTAAAGAATTTAATTGCATCCTCTCTATAGATACCGTACATAGCCAGGTAGCACAAGAATGTTTTGACAATGGTGCTTTGATTATCAATGACATCTCATTCGGTACGATAGATCAAAACATGTTTTCTATTGTAGCAAATCTCAAAACACCTTATATAGGAATGCATATGATCGGAACACCAGAAACGATGCAAAAAAACACAAATTACAACAATGTTACTTTAGAAGTCATTCAACATCTTTCAAAGCAAATAGCAAAATTTATGGAAACCGGAGGTGGAGACCTAATTATTGATCCAGGTTTTGGCTTTAGTAAAGATATCCACCAAAACTATCAAATGCTTGACCAACTTCATCTTTTTGCCATGCTCCAAAAACCTATTCTTGTTGGTTTATCTCGTAAGTCCATGATCTATAAACTATTAAATATTTCATCAGAAGAAGCTTTAAATGGTACTACAGTACTCCATACTATTGCCTTAATAAAAGGTGCACAAATCTTAAGAGTACACGATGTAAAAGAAGCACAAGAATGTATAAAATTAGTTTCCACTCTTAATTCTAGCCACACGGTTTCTTAAAAAAGTAAAAATTATTGAGCACTTTCAAATAAATTTAACCTTTTACAAATAAGACTCTTTTAAAATTAACCATTCCTTAATTATTAAAAAATTATCTTTACGTTTTTAAATGAATAGATAGCCAAAAGCTAGTATGTCTGAAGAAAAGCAAAATAAAAATGTGTTTAAAAGGACCGCAAAAGTTGTGCTGTGGATAATAGGAAGCATTTTGTTGTTATTCACCGCTATTTATTTATTACTTCAGGTACCCGCTGTTCAAAGCTTTGTTGGCAAAAAAATTACAAATTATATAGCAGAAAGGACTGACACAGATGCTTCCTTACATTCTGTTTCGATAAGTATCACTAAGGGTCTAAAATTAAAAGGTTTAAAAATTGCTGATTATGCAGGAACATTTGCTGATATAGGATCTTTAAATATTTCTTTATTAAACTCTCTATATTCTCTAAGATATCGGAAACTTAATGTAAAAAATATAACACTCGATGATGCTTCTGTACTTTGGCTCGTAAACACAGGTGAGACAGAAAGTAATATACAAAAATTCATTAACAAACTCTCCGGCCCACCAGGAACTGACAAAACCAAAGAAAAATTTGTTTTCGATTTAAAAGATATCACATTAAATAATTTCAAAGCGGATATAAAAAATTTTAATAGTAATAATGTACAAGAGCTACATATTAAAAAATTAAATTTACAATTTGACATTTTTGAGCCAACCAACAATAAATTTGTAATAAACGATTTTTCGATTGAAGAACCTCAATTATTCACAACTCGGGTTGGTAATAAGGCCTCATTAGATAATACAAATCAATCAAAAGTTCAAGTTAAGAATAAAATTTCAAAAAAATTATACTTAAAGATCAATACTTTATCTATTCTAAAAGGTGCAGTTGAGCACTATAATATCCAAGTACCGAATACACAATTAGCACATTTTAATAAAGATAATTATGCTGTTAAAAAAATCAACATTAAGGCTTCAAATCTCCTTTTTGATGAAGTAATATCGGGGTCAATAAGTGCACTCAACCTAGTCGTTGATGAACGATGGAGTCTGAATAAATTAAATATTGAAGAATTTATTTTTGATAAGGAATCAATAAAGTTATTAAATTACGAATTAAAAACAGCTAGAAGTCTATTGCAAGACAACCTAAGTCTCGCATTGACGGGTAACTCTAAAAAGCTTTTGGAAGACTCCTATATAGATGGTAAATTTGATTACTCTTACATAAATCTTGAAGACTTGGCATATTTTGTTCCAAGTGTGATGAATAATCCAATTGTAGCAAATTTAGGAAAAGACCCAATCTACTTAGATGGTAAAATAGAAGGATTTATAAACGATCTATCCCTAAAAAACATAAAACTATCTGTTAGGAATAAGCTGGATTATAAAGGCGATATTGCAATAGAAAACATAACAAAAAGTAATGCAAAAATCATATTTGATATTGCTGATTTCAAAACTACAGTAGGTAGCTTAGATCAAGTTATCAAATCATTTAAACCTTCTAAAGGAATACTTTCGCTCAACAACATATCCTACTCAGGCAAAGTGGGATATGACAATAAAAACGTAAGTATCAATGGATTTTTAAAAACTGATTTGGGGAATGCAAAAATCGACATGACATTAGCCCACAAGGGACAGCAAAAATATAAAGGAAAAATCAGTGCCGATGATTTTGATCTTGGAAAACTAATAGGTGTAAAAGAACTAGGGAGAACTTCCTTTGTAATTAGAGAATTAGATGCAAATGGTACCGACTTTAATACATCTACTATTATTGTAAATGGAGATATTAATAAGATAGAATACGGTAAAAATACTTTTAGAAATATTTTAATGGACGGTATTCTGGATAAAGGTAAATTCGAAGGAAGACTTAAAAGCAACGATCCAATTATTAATTTTGATTTTGATGGTTTTGTCAACAAAGAGGGTGAAAATTATGAAACTAATTTTTATTCGAATGTCAATCATATTGATTTATACAAATTGGGTATTACTAAAGTGCCTTTTGTTATAAAGGGAAACATCCAATTAGATGGATTTGGTAACGATTTAAATTCATTTGTTGGAAAAATACTTGGAGAAAATGTTGTCATTGCCAAAAGTGATAGTACGTATGTCTTTTCCAAAATTGAATTAAATTCTAAAATTTTAGAAAATAATACAAAAAGCATCGTGTTAAAGACAGATGGTGTAAATATTGCACTTGAAGGAAATATTGATTATACGCATGTGATCGAGGATACTAAGCTACTCGTGGCATCTAATTTTCCATACTACACTAAGGATTGGAGACTACAAAAAGGTTATTCAAATAAGGCTCAAGATTTCAGGTTCGACGTATTGGTAAGCAGTATTTCACCTTTTGACGAAATTTTCGGTTTTAACGATATTCAATTGTCTATTTTAAGAGCTAAAGGCAATGTCAATACGAAAAAAAATGAAATCAATATTGTCGGATCCTTTCCTGAGTTGAGTTATAAAAAACAAAAGTTTTATAATGGCTCTACTTTTATTAACCTATTAAATCAATCGGGTGAGGTCAATTTTCATAGTGATAGTAGCGAAATAGAAGGCATAAAATTCTATAATTATGATATTGATTCAAAAATTCAAGGTGATAAAATTGGAATTACTTTTTCATCCAAAAATTTACGAGACTCTATAAGCCGTATAGAAATAAAAAGTGAGTTATCACCCCACCCCAGAGGATATGTATTAAAAATATTGAATAGTGACTTAAGATTGTACAACAAAAGATGGAAATTTGGTAGTGAAAATAGCATCGCTTTTGGTAAAGAGTATATAGAAATAAAAAACTTCAATATTTCGGATGGTAATAGGACCTTAGAGATCTCTGACATTAATAATAGGGGTGTATTGGTAAAAGCCAATAAATTTGCATTTAGTGCGGTAAATACATTTTTGAAAGATAAAAATTTTAGTTTTGGAGGCGAACTTATTTCTTCGATGAGAATGAATGATATTTTTGAAGAATCGCCCGACATCTATGGTACGCTACTTGTAAACAATTTTACTATTAATAATGATCCTTATGGCGACATCAATCTCGACATATCTAAACCTGTTAATGAAAGTATTAAAGCCATATTATCTATAGACCACCAAGCCACAAAACAAACCTTAAAATCAACAATAGATTATGATACAAAAACAAAATTTATCAGTGCAACTGTAAAAGGTAGAAAGGTACCCTTAAAATGGCTGGAATACATCTTAAAAAACAATGTAAAAGACATGAAAGGAGACTTAGATCTAGATGGTACTGTTTCTGGTCCTATAAAAGATCTTAAGATAAATGCTTCAGGTATTGCAAATAATGGGTCTGTCAAGGTAGTCTATCTAGGTGAAACATACACTTTTAATAATGAAAAATTCAAAATTACAGAAAAAAATATAGACCTAACCGGTGCAAAACTATTTGATAGTGAGAGAAATAGTGCAGAAATAACGGGAGGATTACGTCATAAATTATTTAAAGATGTTGCTTTTAATGTCAGGGTAGAAAGTAATAAGATTATAGCACTTAATACTACGAAGTCAGATAACCCAATATATTACGGTATAGGTAAAGGCAGTGTAATCGTGGATATATCAGGTCTTACCTATAAAGCAAATATGATCATTAATGCTACAACTGCAGCCGGGACCGTACTGAATATCCCAATTTCAGCAAATGCGATAAGTGAGACTAAGGGCTTTGTAACTTTTGTAGATAGAAACGAATACAATGCCGAAAGTCAAACTGCTGTAGCAAAAAAAGTCAAACTCGACGGTCTTCAAATAGAGATGAATATTAACATGACACCAGAAGCTCAAGTAAATCTTATATTTGATGAAAGAGTAGGAGATGTCATAAAAGGCAATGGTATTGGCAATATTAGAATTTTTTCACCTAGGCTTGAACTTCTAGAAATGTATGGCAGTTTTGAAATTCAGAGAGGTGAATATTTGTTTACGGCTAAGGATTTTATGGCAAAACCCTTTAAAGTTAAGCCAGGGGGCTTGATACGATGGACAGGTGACCCTATCAATGCTTCTATCAATCTAGAAGCTGAATACTTGGTGAGAACTAGCGTTTTCACCTATCTTAATGAAGAATTTTTAGTAACACAAGACTTAAAAGATAGGGCTAAGCCTTCCACGGCTGTTAATGTGACTCTAATTTTGGGTAACACATTATTTAATCCGAGTATTGGTTTCAATTTAGACTTTCCAGAATTAATTGGAGAATTAAAGAATTATGCAACCACTAAAACACGTCTATTAAAAGGAAATGAAACCGACTTCAATGGTCAGGTTTTTGCATTATTGATGCTTAATTCCTTTTTGCCTAGTAATACACTTTCTGATATCGTGAGCCTAAACAGTGTAGCATCGGCAGGCTTAAATAGTTTTAGTGAATTTGTTTCAAGCCAATTTTCGATGTTTGTAACCAATATACTAAATAAAGCACTTACGGATAATGGACTCATCTCTGGAATTGATTTCAACCTAAACATGAGAAATAATGCTGGGTTTGGAAATCAAAATGCTGATAATAATTCTCTGTTTCCAACAGAAATAGAAGTAAGACTAGGTCCGAAATTTAAATTCCTTAGCGACAAGGTAGATATTAATTTTGGCGGCAATTATGTAAGAGGGAGTCAGTTTAGCCAAGCTACCATCAATCAAGATTATGTTGTACCAGATTTTGTTGTTAATATCGCCCTTACTGAAGACAGGAAACTGAACTTCCGATTATACGGTAGATACGATTTTGATGAAATCGCTTTCTCAGGTAGGAGGCAGTTATTCGGATTTGGATTGAGGTATCGATCTGAGTTTGGCGATATGCTGGAAACAAAAACAGACCTTACAGAATTTCTTAAAAATAGGGTGAAGGCTGAGAATTAAGTTTTTAACCCAAAATCCGCATTAGAAATGAACTGCATGAAAATCTGACTTCATATTTGTCATCGTTCTCAATTTTATGTCCTCGATGTAGCTTGGGCTACACCTGCGGGATAAAATTTCCGAGCAATGCCAACTATTTTGTCATATATTCATTCGAATAAAATCTAATGCGGAATTTGGGTTCAATGTTCAAATTTTGAAAATTTTCAAATGTTGAAAATGTTCAAATGTTGAGAATCATACAAAATTCACAACATTTTTAAATTCTCATTTAATTGGTTATCAATGAATTAAAATTAATAAAATTTTAAAAATTGATTCTACTTTGTTGTCAAGTTTAAATTAGAATCCTTATTAGTTCATTTAAAGTTAAAAATGGTAATGTTCTTATTAGTTTTGGTCACCATTTTTGTTTCAATAATGTCGCCAAAAGAATTGTGGTTTTTTGTTTTCCACCACATGAAGATCGCGGTAACTCAAAAGTTATTGAATTTAAGAAAGTAGAATTAATCGAAAATGAATTGACGGATTGGACACAATTTTAGAAAATTCAAAGATATACGGAGCGTACAATTAGTCCCCGTATATCTTGAATATGAATACACTTTCTTGTTCTAGCTAAAAATCTCTGTACCTGCAAAATGAAATGCAGATTCGATAGCAGCATTTTCGTCTGAATCAGATCCATGCACTGCATTTTCTCCGATACTTTTTGCAAATTTAGCTCTGATGGTACCTGGAGCAGCATCAGCAGGATTTGTAGCTCCTATCAAAGTCCTAAAATCAGATACTGCATTTTCCTTCTCAAGAATTGCAGCAACGATAGGACCTGAAGACATAAAATCCACTAACTCGCCATAGAAAGGTCTAGCACTGTGAACGGCATAAAATTCTCCAGCCTTCTCAGCTGATAGTTTTGTGTATTTCATAGCGACGATTTTGAAGCCTCCTGCTGCAATATCTGCTAAAATAGCACCGATATGACCTGCCTTTACAGCATCTGGTTTTATCATCGTAAAAGTTCTGTTTCCTGACATGATTTAAATTTTTATTTTATAAATTATCAAAATGGAGTGCAAAATTAACAATCAAATCAAGCTTTTTTTAAATTTACAGAATAAAATTTTTGAAAATATCTAATTATTTATCATTTTCGCACTTAATTACATCGATGACAGAAATACAACAGATAAAAGCACTGCTTTCCTCACCAAAAGACGTGGTCATCCTATCGCATAGGAATCCTGACGGTGATGCTATTGGTAGTTCTCTGGCACTGGGATATTTTCTTAAAAAACTCATGCACAGTGTCACCATTGTGTTCCCGAGTGAGTGCCCACCCATGTTTGATTTTCTAGAAGGTATCAACGACATCATAATTTACGATTTGGATCAATTGGCAGCAAAAAATGCCATTACCAAGTCTAAGTTAATCTTTTTCCTCGATTTTAATAGTTTAGAAAGAATAGATCGGGTAGGAGAAATGATCCACAGTTCTGATTCAGATAAAATCATGATTGATCATCATATAGATCCTGAGCCAATTGCAGATTTCATTATATCAGATACCGAAGCAAGCAGTACAAGTGAGATGGTTTTTAAGTTTATTGATGATTTAGGCTGGACTAATAAAATAGATTCGAGAATTGGCACTTCCATCTTTACAGGTATTATTACAGATACAGGTTCTTTCAAATATAATACTCGATCTTATACATATACTGTATGCAGTGCGTTAAAAGAGAAAGGAGTTGATGATTATAGCTTACAAGATCGTATTTTTAATGCGCTCAATGAAAAACATTTGAGATTACTTGGACATTGCCTTGCCAATAGGATGGAGGTCAATCTAGAACATGGTGCAGCAATGATATATTTAACTAAAGTAGATTACAAAGACTTTGGAATATCAAGAGGAGATACCGAAGGAATAGTAAACTACATGTTGATGATCAAAGGTATCGAAGTAGCTGCATTTATCACAGAGCAACCAAGTATCATCAAAATATCCTTACGTAGCAAAGGGGATATAAATGTACAAACTTTGGCAAGCACCCTCTTTAATGGTGGTGGCCACAGGAATGCAAGTGGCGGCTCCTATAATGGAAAATTAGAAGACGTCATTCAAAAATGGAAGGATGTAGTACCTTCTATCATTACAAAAGAAATAGTTTAATTAAATAATTTAATAATTTTTATAAATGAAAGTAGCACACATTTTAGTTTTATTTGGCTTCATAGGCATATTTGCCTGTAGTCAAGGAAGTCAAAAGAAAAAGACTTCAGGTGGATATGAGTATGAAATACACAAATCAGGAAGTGGAGATCAGGCAAAGATTAATGATTATCTTTTATACACGATCAAAACCTCTACTGACCTTGGAAAAGAATTACAAAATGTAACCGATCCATCGCAAGTACAACCTTTAAAAATATTTGATCCAAAGTCTGAAGAGGCTAAAGGCAATATTTGGAATGAAGTATTTCTCAATGCAAAAGTAGGTGATAGCATTACCTTAATTATGCCTGCGGACTCTATGCCTTACCCTAATCCAGAATTAGAAGGCGCTAAGAGTTTATTATTTACAATAGCGGTAAAAGAAATCATGAATGAGCAAGCTTTTGAAAAATTCAGAATGTCTAAACAAGAAGAATTTGACAAAAAAGCAGCTGAAGGTCAAGTAGTAGCAGACAAAATAGCGGTAGACATTAAGCAAACATTAGCAGACTATAAAGCTAAAAAATTGACTTTGGTAGATCTTCCAGAAGGTATCAAAGTATTTTACAATGAAAAAGGTAAAGGCACACAAGGTGCAAATGGCAAAACAGTAACTGCTCAGTACTATGGTGTATTGGAAGATGGAACAATGTTTGACAATTCATTTTCAAGAGGCCAACCATTCTCTTTCCAAGTAGGACAAGGTATGGTGATCAAAGGATGGGATATCGCTTTTGCAAATCTTAAAGTAGGTGATAAGGCTACTGTATTTATCCCTGCAGCAGTAGGATACGGAGAGCAAGGTGCTGGATCTATTCCACCTAACGCTCCACTTGTATTTTATGTAGAGGTGGAAGACGTAAAATAATTTAGAAAACTTATCTTTCAGTAAATAATAAAAAAAGGGAAAGTGTGATGAGCGCTTTCCCTTTTTGTTTTTAGGTTTTTGTATTCCTTACTACACCTTATCCGCCTCATTAACCCTTATATGCTCTTCAATAGCAAAATTGATCAACTCTGTCACTAAATCTTGATAAGCCACCCCACTTACTTCCCACAACTTAGGGTACATACTTATTTTGGTAAATCCAGGCAATGTATTGACTTCGTTTACAAAAATTTCACCTTGGGGTGTCAAAAACATGTCTACTCTTGTTAGGCCTCGGCATTCTAATGCACTGTAGGTTGCAACAGCTATTTTTTGTGCATATTCTACTTCTTCAAATGTCAAATCTGCAGGTATAGCGCAAACCGCACCATTTGGATCAATGTACTTACTTTCGAATGAATACCATGTATCTTTGGGGATAACTTCTCCAATTGCCGAAGCATGTGGATAAATATTACCTTTTACCGCACATTCTATTTCGCGACCGATTATCTTCTTTTCTATCAATACTTTATTGTCAAGGCTAAAGGCCAATTCCATAGCTTTTATGTACTCTTCTTCATTGGTTACATACGATACGCCTACGGAACTTCCTAAGGTAACTGGTTTAATGAACACTTCATGGCCTAACTTTTTAGCTATTTCATGATAACTTATGTCGTGATTAATTCCTTTTTTTGCTGTGATCGAGGCGGCTACAGGAATATTTTCGTCTCTTAGTATACGTTTAGTCATATCCTTATCCATCCCCACTGCCGAACCTAATATCCCACATCCCACTATTGGAATATTGGCCAATCTTGCAAGTCCTTGTACCGAACCGTCTTCACCAAAATTACCATGCAATACCGGATACAAAACGTCTAATTTACAGATTACCTTAGCCGTAGCATATTCCATCAAGCTGTGATCGTCAGCATTTTGAGAAAAGATAACTGGTGTAGTACTTCCCGCAAATGATACAAGGCGTGCATCGTCTTCATTGTTTAATGCTACTTGATCTCCAGCGTAGAACCATCTTCCGTTGGGGTCGATATAGATCACCGTAATATCATATTTTGAACGATCGATTGCGTTTACTACGTTTTTTCCAGATAACAATGATATTTTATGTTCTGTGGATTTTCCACCCAAAAGAACTCCGATATTTAATTTCATAATTGAAGTTTTAAAAATAATAAGGACAAAAGTAATTAAAATAATGCTTAGTAACTGTAAAGATTGGGAAATAAGTAAGCATCAGTTCTATAGTGATAATTTCGTGATAATTGAATCATACTTTTGGTGAAATTACAAATTAAAAAGTATAAACATGACTACAAAATTTTCTCTTTTAATGGTTTTTATATTAGGATTCCTATCAATTGGAAATACACAAATTGCTAAAAAAAATGCAAATATTGATGCTGCGGTAGGGTTTGGCAGCAACAGCCTTTCTCTTGCATTATCATGGAATCGAACGCACGGTTTAGGAAGTTCCAATAAATTTCGAATAGGTTATGGAGTGAGACTTTCATCTTTTTCTGGAACGAACTTAGCTTACAGTACAGCTCCAGCAGACCTAGCAGCAGAAGCAAGTAAAGTAGACACACTCACCATGGCAGGAGCTAATACGATAGGTTTAAGTGCTTTAATAAATTTACAATATCAATTTAATGAAAAATTTGGAATAGGCTTTAACATTGATGCATTGGGTTTTGGATTTGGTGGTGAAAAAGAAGGTATTTTCACTACAAACGAGACACCTTCATTAAATCGATCTAAACAAAATGCCTCACCTACAAGTTTTAACGTATTGTTGGTAGGCAATAATGACATCGGTCAACTAAAATCAGAAATTTTCCTTTTTTATAAACTTAAAAATGGTCTTGGATTAAGAGGAGGACTGGACTACACATTCTCAGAATATACCACAACCAAAAAATTGACCCAAGACAATGATCGATTTAGATACAAAGCAGGGCTCGTCTTTTTAGCAATAAATAAATCTTTATAAATTATACGCTATATGCACATGCTAAAATTAATTTTTGCAGTTTTGTTGGTCTTATCCATGACTACCATTGAAGCACAAGATAAGAGCGTAAGTTTTGCCATAAAGAATGCTGGCTTCACCGTAAATGGCTTTTTCAGCAGCTATACAAGTCAAATAACTTATGATGAAGGTAATCCAAATGCTTCAAAATTTAGTGGAGAAATAGACGTCAAATCCATCAATACCGACAACAATATGAGAGATAATCACTTACGAAAAGAAGATTATTTTGATGTCGCAAAATTTCCTAAAATCAAGTTTTCGTCAACCACGTTGTCTAAGGTTTCGGAAGGTAAATTAAAAGTTGTAGGAAATCTTACGATCAAAGACGTAACAAAAGCGATAACATTTGAAGTAGCGGTTAAAAAATCTGGTGCAAAAAATATTTTTTCAACCACAATACCCATCAATAGAAGGACATACAATGTAGGAGGAAGAAGTCTAATGCTCTCTGATGATTTGAAGATAAATTTGAATATTAGTAAATAATAATTAAATGGAGTTAGCGCTGACCCTGCCCACATATTTGATCAAAAAACTGGATTTATCAACTCACTCAAGGATATTATGTACCATTGGTCAATTATGTCAAAAATTAGTATTGAAAATTCTAAAAATGGGATAAAACTCACTAATATTTATTCAATCATTAAATTGATTTTAAAATTGTGATAATCTTGTGATAGCTTTATATTAGTTTTGGATTATAAATCAAGAGTGAAATTTGCTTTTTAAAAAATTTAATATTATTAAAATTAAAACTATGAAATTGATAAAATTGTCTTTGATGTTGATCTTATTTAGTGCCCTTATCTCTTGTCAGAAAGAGCTTGAAGAGGTAGAAGAAACAGTTGGAACGGTAGAAAAAGTACTTTACGAAGGTAAATTTGTGGGATCTCCCCGCTATAATACTTCGGGAGATGTAAAAGTGGTACTAATCAATGGTAAAGAAAAATTGCAATTTATCAACTTTAAAACTGATGCAGGTCCAGACTTAAAAATTTATGCAGCAACAGATATAAAAGCTGGAAATTTTGTGGAGTTATCCAATCAGGTTAAAAATGGTACTTACACGGTAGATCTAGAAAATACCAAAAACTTTGATAGTAAGCCTTTTATTTTGATATGGTGCAAACAGTTTTCTGTCCTTTTTGGCAGTGCTGAATTAATGAAAAAATAATCCCTTTTACAGCATGTTACGAAATATAACTTTGCACACTTTTGATCAACTGAGGAGCATCATTGATCAGTTAAACCCGCATGAATATCAGGCATCACTTGACATATTAGGAGGAAGTAGTATTGGCCAGCATGTGCGGCATATCCTAGAATTTTATATTTGTCTATCGGATAGTTTGGATTCAGGAGTGGTAAACTATGACGCGAGAAAACGGGACTGTACATTGAGTGAGTGTGCTAAAACAGCCTTAATGCTCGTAGAATATTTGAATACACTTTTTTACGATGCTAGAACAGAAAATAGAGTGCTAGTAAACATTATAGAGTACAATGGAGAAGTTTTATCAGCCAACAGTAGTTTTGAGAGAGAACTCATCTATCTGATAGAGCATAATATTCACCATTTTGCCATTATTAATATTGCGATTAAAGAAAATTTTAGTCATATAGCAATTCCTCAAGGTTTTGGAGTTGCCTATTCTACGATCAAACATCAGGAAGCAGCTTGTCACCATTAAAACAAAAAATGTATGTGTTTTTTATCTATTTGTAGAATTTTTGAGGACATCGTAATCACCCACAATCGCGATGAGTCCATTAATAGACCATGGTCTCAAGAGCCATCTAAACACAAAATTGGAAATAAAATCGTTACAGCTCCAATTGATCCAATCTCTGGAGGTACGTGGATTGGTACTACCAAAAATGAAACATTAGCGATCTTGAATGGTGCTTATGAAAAACATGAAAAAAAAACAATCTATGCCAAAAGTAGAGGAACACTCATCATAGATTATTTTTCGTCTGATTTGACTTTTGAAGACTACCTATTTAGGCTAAATATGCCGGATTATGAACCGTTTACACTTTTAAAAGTAAACCATACAGATTTTATAGTTACTGAAACCGTTTGGAATGGTAAAGATTTGAGTTTAAATGATACGGATATCAGTAATATTCCTTTGGTATATTCATCAGCAACTTTATACGACCCACAGACTAAAAAAGATAGAAAAACATACTTTCAAGATTGGTTTGATTTAACAAAAGATGCAGATAATATTTTTGAATTACACAGTAAAGAAGGTATAAATTTAAGTAAAAACTTTCGAGTTAAAATTAGTGAAGAAATTAAAACAGTATCAACTTTACAAATACATATCAGCGATACACTCAGTGTGAAATTTAAAGATTATCTTACAGGCAAGATTGTAATGCTTAGCAGCCATTATACAACAACAGTTTAGCATTAATACCTATGCTTTAAGTAGCTTTAGGAAGATTAAACCAAAATGAGTTAATATTATCATTCACCTCAAGAGTAATCGAACAATTATGTAGATCACATATCTTTTTAGAGATTGCCAATCCTAGTCCTGTACCACCACTCCCATTTCCTTTTATGTAGCGCTCAAAAATGTCCTTTTGCAATTCAACGGGAATGGGATTTCCAGAGTTACAGACTTTAACTCGAATACTTGATTCTAAGTTTATAATTGAAATTTTAATTAATCCTTCCTCGTCTACATTTTTTACCGCATTGTCTAATAAATTTTGGAACAACCGTTCTATGTATTTTATATCACCAAAAGCTTGACCAGTATTATCGAAGTTTTGGTAGAGATTTACCCTCTTCTTTTCTATTTCAAAATTATACTTCAACAGTACATCCGTAATCAATTCATGAATGTTAAAAAGCTCCTTATGCAAAACTACTGAGCCCGATTCCAATTTGGATAATTCAAACAATGAAGAAATCATTTCCTTCAATTTTTGACCTTCGTGATAGGCAATATTCAGATATCTACTTGACTTTTCATCTAATTTTGCGTCATCCTTTACCAACTCCAAATATCCTAAAGTAGATGCCAAAGGTGTACGTAGGTCATGAGAAAGATTGGCTATCATTTCCTTTCTGAAGCTATCAATATCTGACAATTTATCATTGGCAACTTGCAAGCTTAGACTCATTCTCTGATTTTCATCAAATGTGTTTTGTAATAATTTTCTATCTTTCCATTCTCTTGTCAGAAAATCCAAAAGATAATAACTTAGAATAGACAGTATTAGAAAAATAAAGATAAAAATAATGATTACTGAATTGGATATTCCAGCCCATAACTTTTGTTTAAAGTTTTCTATTTTTTCATCAACCATTAGAAGGGCTACAATTTCACCTTTTTTATTTTTTATCGTGCTAAAAGCGGACAGCCATGAGCCATATTCATCCTGATAAGGCTCTAAAATTCCACCAGTAAGATACATATCTATCAAAGGTGCAGGAAAAGATTTATATGGATGCCTGAAGTAAGGTGTGGTATCAGAAGTAATACCAAACTCGTAATTATTTTGATCTTTTGACTTTACAAGGGTATATAAGGGTGATTTTTGCATGTTGGCTTCGATATGATTTTTGAGCAAGGTATGTATATTGTCGTAACAACTATCTTGCCCAAGTCCAGATATTCCATTTTTGTCAGCATACATGGCAAAAAGCTTTTCGTGGTCTTCTCCTTTTATTTGTAAACTTACAGCATTGGCTATACCCTTTAGCTTCATTAATTCACTCTGCTGAAGTGTCTTAAGACTGTATCTATAAAAACCATACGTCAAAAAAACCACAATAATGATATACGAACTCAAAAACAACAATAGAATTCTAATATATCTTTTATCTTTAAATAGTTGCCTTATCAAGATGGAATTATTTTATTAAATTTATATCCTACACCCCACACAGTTAGTATATAAGTAGGATTATCAATATCATTTTCTATTTTCATACGGAGTCTATTGATGGTAGAATTAACTGTATGTTCTAGACCTTCGAAGTTTTCACCCCAAACCCTATCCAAAACTTCGGTTCGAGAAAAACTCCTTCCAGGATTGGACATAAACATCATCAAAAGATCAAATTCTTTTGGCGTAAGTTCTATTTCTATACCATTTTTCAATAAGGTTCGCTCCATTTCATTGATCACAAGGTCACCATTTGTTAATTCCCCTTTTTGTTTTGCATTTTCATTATTGATCTTTTCCACCCTTCGTGTAAGTGCCCGACATCGTGCTATCAATTCTTTATTGCCAAAAGGTTTAGTCAGATAGTCATCAGCACCATTTTCAAGTCCTTTTACCTTGTCTTCTTCCTCAGATTTGGAAGTGAGCATCAATATAGGTGTCACAACGCCTTGCTGTCTTACCTTCTTACATATTTCCATACCATTCAGACCCGGAAGCATTATATCTAGGACGATCAAGTCAAACTTGTCTTTCAATATCGTATCGTGTGCTTGCCACCCATTGTTTACCCACTGAATATCATCACTTATTTCAGCAAGTAAAATTTGAAGTAATCCACCTAGTACTTCGTCGTCTTCTACTATTAAAATTTTCAATTTTTAATCACTTAATTTAGTAAAAAAATTGTACATCAAAGATAGAAAATTAATCTACAAAGGGGCTAAAATTAATAACTTTGTGCGTATTACAAATTGAATAAAAACATTTTTGATTTTACCCACTAACTCCCTTGAAAGGGAGAACCAAATCAAAAACATTTTTAGTTTCACACACTGACTCCATGAAAGGGAAAACCAAATTAAAAACACTTTAAAATATGGCCAATAAAGCTTTATTTGGGACGAGGTAAAACACAGGCCCCACTTTAATGAGTTCGATTTATTATTCAGCTCTTTTTGAAGTCATTTTGTATAGAAAAATACCTCCAATTATCACCACACCAAATAAAAGAAAATATAAACGTATATTACCACCTCTCTCAACCTTCATCTCCTCCACCTGCCTCACCTCGACCACCTGATTTACCATGACATTCGTCAGCTTTTGAGGTGTACCGCCTATCCAATGCACTACTATAGAGTCCACCTGATCGATATTGCCTAATCCAAAATGCTGAATACTGCTATTTTGAGACAAATGGGAAGAACCACCTCCGTCTACTTCGCGCATCATTTGTATCGAGTTGGCAAAAACTTTGACCGTAGCACCGAGTCCTAGTCGGTCGGAACGATTGCCTCTTAATTGTACTTGGAGCCAATTGCCTTTGGTAGAATCATTGCGGTACAAATGGGTCATGGATTCTACAGGATAGCCTTGTTTAACGGGCTTTTGGTTTACCACAAGGATGTCTAAATCACCATCCTTATCAAAGTCAAAGGTGACGCTGCCCCGACCGATGCCATAATCATTGATAGCTGAGGCAAAGGCAATATCTTTAAACTTTAAAGTGTCGTTCATAAATAAGTAGGAGCCCATTGGTTGGGTATATGGATTGAGATCACCATTCAGTACAAACAAATCTAAGTCTCCATCATGGTCATAATCCCCAAAATTGGCACCCCAACTGATGGTAAAAAAAGAAGTGCCCAATTCTACAGCTTTATCAACAAAACCCGCTTTGGATTGCACCATAAATCGGTTAAATTTGATATTGGTTACAAAATAATCATACAAGCCATTGTTGTCATAATCACCTGTGGCAGCGGTCATGGCATTGATGCGAAGATCCATACCTTTTTCTTTCTCGATATAGGTAAATTTTTTCTCTGGAAATTCATTACGAAGTAAATAATTGGGTTTGGCTTTATACCCAAAATCATTGATGACCATTAAGTCAAGATCTCCGTCGTTGTCAAAATCAGTAAAATTAGCACCAAATCCAAAACCTTGGTGTGTCAATCCATAATCATAGTATACATTCTTGAAAGACTTACCTTTTTGATTTAAAAATAAGTAATCTTTGGCTGTATTGTTGGCATTGACGATGGTGGCATCGCTAATTTCATTCAAAGGACCCTCGTAATCTTGGAAGTAATTGCCCACATATAGGTCTGGATATCCGTCGGCATTGAAGTCACCAAAAGAGGCGCCCGTACTAAAAGATGAAAACTTGTCTAGCCCAAACTTTGAAGTTCCATCTTTAAAAGTACCATCACCTTGATTAAGAAAAAGTAAGTTTTTAGCCCTCGGAATCTTGTTTTTTAAATCCTTTGTAGTCGAAGTGGTAATATAAAGATCGACAAAACCATCCCGATTCACATCCGCTGAGGTTACGCCTAACGTGATATAATCTGCAGAAATTTCGAGTCCACTCCCTTTAAAAATATTGGTAAATGTACCATTCTTCTGATTGATGAGTAATTGATCTTCTCCTAGTCCACTTGTCAGGTATACATCTTGATAACCATCATTATTTACATCCAAGACACAAACGCCTCCCCCAAAAAAACCTTCATGAACTTGGTATTGATGACTGATACCCGCTTGTTTGGTTATGTCTGTAAATTTCATTTGTGCACAGATAAAAAAAGGCACAAGAACGAATAAAAAGTGAAGTGTATGTTTTATTTTTTCCATGGTAAGTTTAGTACATTATTACCTATTATTTCGCCCTGTTCGATCCCGGCTTTGTTGTCTTGGGGCATATGGATTCCTCCTAAAAATCTAGACTCAGCACATTGCTCTGCCATTGCTTTGAAAGTGGTAAATTTTCGAGAAACAAATTCTACCTCACGTATATCATCCCAATACCGCCCTTCATGTATGGTATCGTCAAAAGCATAACTTTCTCCAAAGAAATGTGTTAGAATCTGAGCAGCGACACTCCCTTGTATAGCATGGCCCGATGGAAAAGCAGGAAAAGGAGGGTCAGGCCAAAAAGACTCCCAACGTTGATCTATGTATTTATTGATGTAAGCATTTGGCCTTTCAGAGAAGTAATGATATTTCCACTTCCAACATTTTACATAGGCATCTGCCAAACCCATTCCGACGGCTGCATAAATTTTTGCCGACTCAAAAATATCTTTCTTTTGATCTCTTAAAGCGTTTTTTAGCAGAAACACGGAGTGACCGGGAGGCGTATACGTGGAGTCTGGATCGTCAGACCACCAAATGGCGGTTTGTTTTTCTTCTAGGGTCAATGTGTTGCCTTTGTTGTAAATCTCCATCATTTCTTGGTAATATGGAGAAGTAGATAAGGTGTCAAAAGGTATCTTATAAGGAATAGGGAGGGTGTCATTGGTTGGTACAAAAAGCCTATTTCCACCCCAATATGGATGCAGTGGAAAGTGGCTAAATGATTGGGAAAATAAGGCTGGAGCCCAACAACCTAAGCACTCTTTAGTAACCATTTTCTTATCAAAATTTTTCAAATAGCCTCTATGCCCACCATCCTTTGTTGACCAATCAAATACAGCTTTAGCAACATTGAGGCCAAATGATTTTGAGGAGTTGACAATATTTTTATCCTTTATGTTTGAAATTATTCTCGCCTCATTGGCTTTTTCGAGGCTATCAATTTTTTGTTTATTTATGTCAGAAGTTTGGATATAGATCGAGCGCAATATCTCCGCTTGTGCTGCATTGAGGGATAACTGCCAACTATAATCTGTGTTTTGAGATACTGTTGGTAAGGTTTCTAATCCATTTATAGCCCCAGATAGCGATTGGTGATCTCCCATTCCACCCACTACCGATTCATACATTGTCAATCCGAAATATCCAAAACACCTCGAAGCAAAAGTTGGAGAATTGGATGGAGTGAATTTTGTAATATGCAAAGCCATATCCAACCAACTTTCTACCAATTCCTGATCAGATATTGGCTTAACTTCCTCTTTGCAACTTGTTAATAGAAGGCAAGTAAAAAGGCAACAAAGTAAAAAGGATTTTTTCATCTATTGTCTAATTTATCTTATTTCATACGTTTGCAGTTCTCTTCCTGACGCCCCAATGATCACTTTATTTCCGTTTACTACGACGCTTCGTACATCCCCTTGTGCGTTCAGGCCCGAAAGATGCTGAGGCAGATAAGTGAAGTTTCCTTGACCATCACCTAGGAATACTTGACCACGATTAGCTGTCATCATACCAAGTTTAATGGGTAAGTATGTATCATTGCCAAAGGCTACCACATCTATATGACCATCGTTATTGACATCTATTACTGCGGTAGCGTATACTGATGAAGCTTGGATGATATCAGGGATGACTTTTCTAGTATACTTTTTATCTTTTGTAGAGAGGTAAAGCATGGTTTCAAAATGGGAGCTTTTTAGTTTGTTGGCATTTGATATTTCGTCTTTAGAAAATATATTCTCTAGCTTAGCAGTTGCAAATGTAGCATAATCTGTAAATTTTTTCTTCAAAGGTACTACTTGCTTCAGCAGCTCATCGCGGGTGACAAATGGATAAGATTGATTCATAATGTAGGTACATAAGATAGGGTCTATAGATCCATTTTTATCAAAATCGCTGTAAAAAAGTTCTGTTGGTCGTTCCGGACTTGCTTTCAATTGGTGATTGAGCCCGATATTACCAAAAAGAAAATCAGGTTTTCCATCTTTATTTAGGTCAGCTACAGTGATACTGTTCCACAATCCATAAAGGTCGACATCAAAAAACTCAGCTGAAGCATTGATCATTTTACCATTCTTTATTGAATATACCGACAGTGGCATCCACTCCCCTACCATAATTAATTCTTTATTTTTGTCCCCATCTAGATCAACCCAAGCGGCATCAGACACCATACCTAAAGTACTGATCTCTGAGCTGTAATCCTTGGTTTTATCCGAAAATTGACCTTTGCCATCATTGATGAGGATGAAGCTTTGAGGTGATTGAGGATAACTGCCTGGCACCAATCTACCCCCAATAAATAAATCTTCAAACCCATCACCATTGATATCATTGGCCTTCGCTATGCCTGTGGATATAGGAATTTTCCAATTCATTTCTGATTTTTGAAAATTTCCTTTGCCATCGTTTATATACAACCGATCCACCAATCGAGGATCATCAGCGGTAAAATCGTGATATCCTCCGCTGCCTATGTAAATATCTTGATGACCGTCACCGTTGGCATCAAATACCTCAATACTTGTATCATGACATTCTTTATCTGCCTCGAAGGCTGTACTATTTTGGAGTATAAATTGTCCACTTTTGTTTTGAAAATATACCTTTGCGGTTTGTCCTTTACTACCCCCCATAATGATATCTTCTATGGCATCACCATTCAAATCAGCTTTTTTTATACAAGGTCCGTGTTTTGAATAATCCTTGAAAATAAGGGCTTGACGATCAAAATCCCTTATTCCGTATGACTCATCTTTAAAATTGATGGGATTGTCAATTTTTGTAAAAAGTGTATTTGAAATTGTAGATGTAGTAGATTTTCTTTTTGCTTCTATCTCATTGATGTATAATCTTTGATTGACTTTGACATTGGTAAGTGTTTGGGAGGCACCCAATGGCCATTTGATCACTACACTATCGAGGGCGGTAGTTTTTCCAAGACCTACATGAAGGATTGGGCTCACAGACGATTGGAATCCTCGACCAAGATGTTGCTCGACCATCCACTGCTGATCACCCGCGTAAAGGGATACGGTAGCACCTATGCCAAGGGTATTTTTACCATCCCCTTTTAGTTCAAGCATGAGGTGATTGTTGTTTTCTTTTGGTGATTGATTTTTAAAGATCGAGGCGGGTTTATTGATATTATTGACTATCAAATCAAGATCACCATCATTATCAAGGTCTGCATACACTGCACCATTACTATTGGACGCTTCTGTAAATCCGGAAGATTGAGATACGTTATCAAATTTTAATACTTCACTCCCCTTAAACATATAGTTTTTCACATCCGAAGCAGGCATTTTTTCGATTAATTCCAACACATCTTCTCGCATAAATCGACCTTTCTCTTTGATCTTTTGATCCATGAAATTGATAAAATCTAGATTGGTAAAATCTCGCAAATAGCCGTTGGTAACATAAAGATCTTTCCAACCATCATTGTCATAATCTGCAAAAAGCGCAGACCAACTCCAATCCGTATTGGATATTCCTGCCATCTGTCCCATTTCAGAAAAGGTGCCGTTGCCATTATTGACTTGGAGCATATTTCTCATAAATTGATGATGAAACCCATTTCTTACATTGAGATCATATTTGGGCCAATTGTCGGGAGCTAAGAGCAACTTTTGACGAGTATTGTCCTCGGGTAACATGTCTAAAGTCAATATATCGGTCAGCCCATCATTGTTGATGTCTGCTATGTCATTACCCATGCTGAAATGGCTGGTGTGGGTCATTGCCTCTTTGATTACATTGGTAAAGGTGCCATTTTTGTTGTTGATATAAAGATAATCGGGTACATTATAATCATTGGATACATAAAAATCAGGCCAACCATCTTGGTTTACATCACTTATCCCCAAACCTAGACCATAACTCAACTCTGAGCCGTTGATATTACTTTGTTCCGTAACATCTGTAAACTTAGCGTTTTCGTTTTTGTATAATCTGGTCCCCTTCAGAGGGTCTGGTGTGGCAAAGAGTTCTTTGGTCTGATTTTCATTCAAATTGGGTAAGTTTTTTGGATTGTGATTGAGCAAAATGGCGTCAAGATCACCATCCAAATCATAATCAAAAAAATAGGCCATCGAAGTATAACCAGGACTATCTAGACCATATTCTGCAGCCTTTTCCTCAAAACTCACCTCATAACTTCCTAAGGGCGTGGTATTAATAAAAAGTTGATTTCGCCTTTTTTCATCCGGCATAGACCCAGAATAACACACGTAAATATCTGGCTTGCCATCCGTATTGATATCTACAATACTTACACCTGTCTTCCAAGGACCGTTACGACCTTGTGCACCACACGTTGCAGAAACGTCTTTAAATGAAAAGCCCGAAGTTGATTCGTTAAGATAAAGCTTATTTTCACCCATATTGGAAGTGAAATACAAATCTTGAAACCCATCACTGTTAAAATCAGCTGCTGCTACTCCCCCACCATTATAAAAGTATTCATAAACTAAGACATTGGTATTTAATCCTTCTTCAAGCTTATTTTCGAAGGTTATGCCAGTCTGTTCTGCTTTGAGCGTTTCAAATTTTAAAGAAGTATTAGTTGGAGAAGCGGCATCTTGTTTTTCCTGACATGCATTCAGCAACAAAGCAACGGAACAGATGAAAACATAAAAAAAGACTAATTTATTTCCATTTGACTTATCTAAAAACATATGCTGAATTTTCAGAAACAAAAATATCGATAAAATTAGATAAACTGTAATTTATTTATTGTTTTGGTGGAAATATGTATTTTGATAAGACTTTGGTCGTAGATCTATTGGTGCTCAAATTCCAACATAACCTTGTTAATTTCCTCTTTTACAAGCTCAAAATTAATTGGTTTTGAGAAAAATAGTTTTGCCCCAGATTTTATTGCTGAATTCTGACTATCACTGTCACCATAAGCAGATATGACGCTAACTTGTATATTTGGATATTCAATTTTTACTTTTTCTAAAAGCTGGATACCTGTCATTCCTGGCATATTGATGTCCGAAAAAATATAAACTACATCAGGAGGATTTTTACTTTTGACAATATCCAATGCTTCTTGAGCAGAAAAGGCAAATACCAAATCAACTAGCCCCGTATTGATCTCTTTCCTCAGTTTTTGACGGAATAGCGTTTCAACATCATGTTCATCATCTACTACTAGAAACTTCATTTCCCCTATGGTTACTTATATTTTTCAAGAATATCGTGCAATATACTGTTTAAATAATTAGTAACAAAGGTTAGTTATTAATAGTTTATTTCTAGATACTAATTTATTGTGTTTACTAATATTACATACAAATTGATATTGATTCCATTTCTTGAAAACACTACCTCACTTGTGCCTTTTTTTCAGCGACATAACCTTCCATTTTACTATTGATAGCCAACCATTGATCATCAGCAGTTCGAAATGACGCAAAAGCAAGGTCATACTTATAAACAAAGCCATAGTCAAAACCCAAATTTAAAGCATTTTGAAGGTGTAAAAGGGCTTCTTGGCCTTTATTTAGTTTAGCATATGCCCTAGCGAGCATGTATTCTAAGTTACGAGACGGACCAACCTTTGAAATATGTTGTTGTAATAAATCAACAGCATTAGCATCATCGTGAAAACGCATAGATACAATGATAAAATCTATGGCTGACGCTGACTTAAGTGAAGGGTGTGCATCTGCATATTTACTCAATAATGTTTGAGCTTTCTCTTTGTTGCCATATCTCATGTAATAATTTGCTAATAATTGGAGATTTTCAAGCGTTAAAACGTTACTATTCTCTAGAAATTGAAGGTTTGCAAAACTCTTACTAAACTGATTTCTTGTATTAAGTAGATTCAAAAGATTAGTTCTAATACCACTATCATCCTCCTTCAAAAGTAACATTTTTTGAAAATTTTCAATAGCTTCATTTACATTACTTAGATTAAGATTCAAATATCCCATTTTTGAATAGACATCAGCTAATAGTGTTGTATCTCGTGATATGGATGCAACTTTTTCCAACATGTGAAAACATGTACTGGTAATATTTTTTATTGTTCCAGGTTCTTCCCAATTAACTTCATCTAACAGACGACCATCGTTACTCATTACCGCATAACCCGTATAGTATTCAGTATTACTTTTATATGGAGCTTTTAATGCATGAGGATATAAAAGTAATGCAAATTTATAGGAATAGTGTTCCGTTTTTTGTAAATCGCTTACGTATGTATCTAATACCCATTGGTAAAATTGAGCGAGTGCATTATCCAAATATTGTGGCTGAATGGCTGCTAATCTTCTTATGGTATTTTCGGCCTCAATCAACTCGCTTCGACTTTTATACAAGTCTAACAGCATGCCATAAGCTACCTCTTCTTGAGGTGACAAATCAATACTTTTATTGTAAAATTCAATGGCATCATTAAAATTTCCCAACTTTTGATAGGTTCTTCCGATGTAAAGATTGAGATAATACGTACTAAAAATAGTAGCGGGATATCTATTTGCTAATAAGGTATCTGTTTCGTTGAAGTCTAAGGCGCTTTTAAAATAGTATTCAGCTAAATCATACGATTTAAAATAATAATAAATATGACCCAAATAATGATAAACACCTTTATAATTAACATCTAAATTAATAACCTTTTCAAAATTTTCCTTAGCAGCTTGATAGTCATTGTTGGTGAAAAAATCAATTCCATCATAATAAAGACTATCGATTAAAGGCATTTTTAAATGTAAAGTGTCCTCAGAGAAATTCTTAATTACCCCACCCCTCCCATCTATTTTACGACCAGACTGGACATTGTAAGCTACATTATCCTCATTAACTAAATTCATTTTTCTTTGCTCAGCATCAAAAAAATATTGCTCAGCTTTTTCATAATCTTGAAGATCAAGGTATACTTTTCCTAAATTTTCAAAAGGAAGAAAATCTCTTTCATTTAGTCTTACTGCTGTATGATAATGTTCCTCTGCAAAAAGCAAATTATCTTCTTGCTTATATAGATTACCTTCAATGATGGAATTTGTAGGTAAGGAATTTTGCTTTTCATTAGCTAAATTCAAATAATAGCGACTCTTTAAAAAGTCCTTTTCAGTAAAGTATAAATCAGCTAAATTAGCATAAGGCAAAGCCCAAAGTGGCGATATACTTAGCGCTTTGTCAAAATGGTAGTGAGCGTTGTAATGCTCTTTTTTGTATGCATATAGTATTCCAAGTTCGTTATGAACATGTGCTGCATTTGAATCTATGGCCAGTGCTTTTTGTTGGTGGATGATAGAAGCCTCGATGAGTGGTTTTAAATCTTTCACAAAAGGTGTTTTAAGTCTGTAGTTTAGGCCGCTCAAATACTCCTTTTGCAACTTTAAATAAGGAACAAGGTAATGATCTGAAGGCAACAAATTTATTGCAAGTTGGAGCATGTACGGGTACTCCTCATACGGTTTTTCAATTTCGGAATAATATCTTCTTTTTTCTAATTCTGCCAAATCACCTTTAAGATATAAATCAATAATGTGTTTAACTTTTTCGTAAAGGACTTTTGCTACTAATTCATCAGTCTCCATTGATTTTAATACCTTAGGGGCATACTTATTCTCTTCATACAAGCTACTTAGCAATTCAGCTACCACCGTTTTAGGTGGTTCAGAAGATTGGATTCTAAAACTAAATGATTTTTTATTTATTGCTGCACGAATATCGTTTTCTAAATTTTCATTTTTACTATCCAAGGTTAAATTAGTGTTCGATGTAGAAAAAGCAGTAATCGGCAACGTATTGGATAAAGAGCGTTGTAGTTGATTGGTTGGCTTAAACTTTATTGAATTAAACACAATATTATCCTTGCCTAGCACCATAGGGTTTTGATTTGCTGATTTCACCTTAGCGACTTGATCGGGGACATTTTCTGAGAGGTAGCTTCTGATTTCTGCCACTGAGATATTACCATCTTTCTTTTCGAGTGCCGCTCCATCTGCAGCCCCTGACATTCCTTGAGCAAGATAATAAGAGAATGCTCCTCGTCCATTACCCCAAGCGGTATCTTCATACGACAATTCATTTTCTTTACAAGAGGTGATTCTCACTTCATTTTTGGTTCTTAATCTGGATAATTCACTGGTAATATGATTATTGACATTAAATAAAGAATCCGACAATTGACCCGAATGACAGGCGTCGGTAATCACAAAAACTTTTGCTTCCTTATCTACAGATAATGTTTCTACCAACTGATTCAAGACGATAAGGGGAATAGCATAAATGATTAAATGTGATGGTTTTGTATCATAAGGTAGTAAAAATACATCTCTTAATTTTGTGGATTCAATACTGCCATGACCTGTAAAATAAATATATACAATATCATCTTTTTTAGCTTCGCTTTTTATCCAATTGAGCCCATTCATAATATTCCAATGAGAGGCCTTATCGTTGGTATAAACCTTAACTTGAGCCGCAGGTATATTTAAGCCTACTGGTGACAAACAAAAATTAGCAAAAACTTCCGCATCCAAATGTGCGAAATTTAGAGAAGAAATATTTTCATCCTTATATTCTGAAACCCCAACAACTAGGGCGTAGGTTTTAGGTTTTCGAAATTGGCTAACAGCGTCAATACAAAAAACCATCAATAACAAAAGAACAATTTGAAATCTTCCTTCCTTTACGAAATTTAAAAACCAATATTTTCGATTAGAAAATAAATGAGCTAATTTTAATACTGTAAAAGAGTTCATTTCTCCTAAGTTTTGCAGATTACACTGGGTTTGATTATCTATTAAAAAGCTAAAGCTACAATGTTTTATACTTACTCTTCAAACTTTAACACTATATCCTTACAATAATATTTCTTAACCTAAGCCATTTAAATTTTCTATTTACCAGCCATTTTCTAAGTGCTGTTTAATCAATTCTATAACTTTTGGACACTCTTCAAATCGGCGATATTTTAATAACGGAAGGGGTTTACCAATAGTTAATTTTATTTACAGCAATATGATTCCTTTTTTATAAAAATTGAAATATAAAATAAGGCCAAACCATTCACTTAATAAGATAACTTATACTTGCTTAAGAGTATTAATTTGATATTAAATTCTACTAACATTAAAAAAATCAAATTAAGTTGTTTAATTTTGTTATTTATTTGATATATTTTTTGTAGTTAGATATTAAGTCAAAAATTTTAAAAAATGAGATGTTTAATTTTTACTATATTTATTTTTTGCATAAATCGTATTTATGCAGACCCATCCACAAATGCCATATGTTATGTAAGTCCCCCAGTCTTTGAGTCTTTTATAGACCTCAAAAAGATAGAAAGGCCTTCGAGTACAGTAAATATAAGGGCAATAATCGTTATTTGTGATCACTATATCTCACCAGATAATAATAAAATAGCTCAAAGTCTGAGGGTAGACCTAGGGACCGTATCACAAATGCTGGAGATACTGGAAAAACGAAATATTGCAAAAGTAGAAAAAACGGTGATACAAGGTACTAATGCTACCATGGCCAATATAGTTAATGCTCTAAACGATATAAAAACAGGTAAGGATGATATTATACTTTATTATTTTTCGGGTCATGGTTTAATGGAAAACGGAAAAACTTTCATGTTAACCGCAGATGAAAAAAACTTAGGTAGAGATAAAGTTGCATCCATTATTGGATCAAAAAATGCAAGATTAAAAATGCTTATTTCTGATTGTTGTTCAAACGCTGTTGATGAAATTGCTGTATCTAGAAGTATAAACAGAAGTGGTCAGAAAATAGAAGCAGGTGAATTCGACCCGATCTACAAAGATTTATTTTTGGGATATGAAGGCACTATGCATTTAAATGCTGCAACAGAAGGAGAGTTAGCTTATTCTGATGGAATTCACGGTGGATTTTTTACATACCATCTTATCAAGGAGGGTCTTATAAAAAAGCCTATCAACAGTTGGACAGATATTTTTAATGATGCAAAGGATAAGACTTCGCAGATGTTTATGAGAATGGACGCCGATACCAAAGCCAAGCTTGCTAGGGATGGGATTAAAAATCAAACTGCCAAAGCCTATTCTATGCCCAAACCCAAAACGTTAAGTAAGAATCCTGTTCCGCCAAATACCCCAATCCCAACCCTCAAAATAAATATTTATAATTTTACTTCTTATGACTTACCTATATTTTTGGACAACAATAATACTTCTGGGCAATGGCTTGAATCGAATACAAAGGAGATGGTCCTAGATGCGGGAACAAATATAATCATCAATCAAAATCAAGTGCAGGTTGGATATGAGTATGAGGGTCGTGATTATTATTTTGAATTGGAAGCCGGGGATTATTTTCTTGCTATTGATGAAGTAGGTAATTGTGAGATGTTTGTAAAGGATGCTGATATAAATGAAGATAACTTTTCATCCATTGCGATTAAAGATTTTAGTACTTTATTCCTTGGCGAGTGGTTGTGGGATGATTTAGAAGATGAAGTATTGACCACATTCACCACTGATGGATTTACAGATGAATATCCCGAAGAAGAGGATGATGACCGAGGCACTTGGGAAGTTAGAAAGCAGGAAATAGATGAATATGAATATAATTTTATCACCTTAACGTATGATTATGATGGCTCTTCTTTAGTTTTGGATTATCTGATTGATTTTGATGAAGAGTTTCCAGATGAAATTCATTTGACCTTTGTTAGCGCTTTTAGAGATGAAGAAGAAATTCCATATGAAGAGGCAGAAGAGTTTTTAGCACCATCCATAGTAATGTATAAGGTTAAATAATTAATTCTACTTTGTTAAGTTGAAAACAGAATGCCTCTAAATTCAATTAAAGTTAAAAATGGCAACGTTCTTATTAGTTTTTGTTTTCCACGACCTGAAGGTCGCGGTAACTTAAAGATTATTGAAGTTAACAAAGTAGAATTAATATCTTTTTCATAAATCATGTAATAATACAAAATGCTTTTTAATTATTCTTTATGTTATGTTTTTAGATAAAAAATCAATCATTATCGTCATTTAATTTCAAAATTAATGAGTCCATGAGCTCTTCAATTTTATCCCAATCATCATTGAGTGTCCGATACGTATCAAAAATAGGATCGTTTTTATAGACATAAGCCAAATCAAATCCTTGATCAATAGCCTTTTGAATATGTTTTAATGCTACTTCAGGTTTTTTCAATCCTGCAAAGCACCTAGCAAGCATATATTCGATGGTCATATCAGTAGCGTCAGATTTTAAATAATGACTTATCAAATCTATAGTTTTTTGATATCCTTTGAATCTAAGAGACTGCTTTATGACATCTTTTCTTATCATTTCTTTTAAGAAAGGATGTGTGTTGCTTATTTTAGCATAGAGACCAGATGATTTAATACTGTCACCTGCCTTCATGTAGTATTTTGCTAATAAAATTGTACCCTCATAGTTCAAATGGTGTGATTCGTTGAGTTGAGTTAATTGGTCAAAGGCTTTATGAAATAAATAGCTACTATCAGCAAATACTATGACTTTGTTGCGTATTCCGATATCGTCGTCTTTTATTTTGAGCGATTTTTCATAATTTTCCAATGCTTTGTAGTCAGATTTGGCACGGAAGTAAAAATCACCCATTTTTCCATATGCATCAGCATTTATAGTTTTATCTGCTAAAATAGAAGTCAATCTTTTAAACATGGCCACACCTGTAGATAACGGTTTTTCTATTTCTCTTGGTTTTATAAATACGGCTTCTTCTATTAGCCTTTCTTTTTCATCTTTAGGAGCAACTATAATTAAGGAGTCAAAGTCATTTGGAAAATCTCTTTCCACATTATCTGTAGTGATCGCTAAAGATTCTCCCCAGTCTCTTTCTGGTGACTTCGTCATGTAGTTATGCATAAGATGGCCATATTTGTAAGCATAATATTGCGTTTTTTGTAAGTCTTCCTTATGCGTATAAAGGGCCCATGAATAGAAGTCAGCTAATGCATCATCCAACAAATCAGAATGATATTTCCCAAATCTCTGAATGGTGTTTTCCGCTGATAATAGATCATTTTTGTTTTTAAAGAGATTCCAAAGCATATAATAAGTTACTCTATAGGTAGGTTCCAAGCTGATGCATTCATTATACTGATCGATGGCACTGGTATAATTATTCCATTTTTCATAAGTTTTGGCGAGATATAGTTTGGAATCATATAATAGAAAACGCGATTTTTCATAGTTAACATAAAGACAACTATCTTTCAATTGCTGATAATAATTAGACTTTAGGGCAGTATCGTATAAATGCTTGCTGAATAATGTATCTGATAAATAAAGATCTATGGATCTTTTAAAATAAAATTCTGCTTTGTCATAAGACTTAAAATAATAAGCCGTCTGACCTAAATAATGGTATACTAATGGGTGTGCAACATCATATGTTGCTACTTTATCAAACCATTTTTGAGCCTGCTCGTAATTATTCTTATCAAAATAAGCTTTGCCAACCACAAAATGTGCCATAACATCACCAACACTAACCAATGATGAATCAATCTCACATGTTTTCAAGTTTCGACGTCTTGGAATGCTTTTAAAATGGGGAAATGGCTCCTCCATCAACAGACCTAACTTTCTTTGATCAGCCTCATAAAAATATTTGTTAGATTCGATATAATCTTGCGTATTAAGATAAAGTTCCCCTAGTTTTTCAAACGGGTAATAATATCTGTTGTTTAGTTTAATAGCTTGTTGATACTGCTCTTCAGCAAAAAGAAAATTATTATCTTCCTCATATAAACTTCCATTTAAAAGATACGGACTCTGGAGATTCTTCTGTTTATTTAGCGCTAAATCTACATATTTTTTGGCCTTGATGTTATCTTTTTTTAAAAAATACAAATTGGCAAGATTAGTATAAGGCAGTGACCACGATGGTGAGATGATCATTGCTTTATTTAAATGATACTCCACTAAGTCATACTTATTTTTATATACATACAATATTCCAATTTCATTATGGATATAAGCAGCGTTTGAGTCCATAGCCAATGCTTTTTGCTGATGAATCAAAGCAATGTCAATCAAAACCAAATATTCTTTAGTAAAAGGGACTTTAAGTCGAAAAGCAAGTCCAGTAATATATTCCTTTTGCATTTTTAAAGGGGAAATTAGCAAATGGTCTTTCGGTAGGAGTTTGATAGCAATCTCTAATATGTAGGGATATTGGTCATATGGTTTTTCTACTTGGGAGTAATATCGCCTTTTTTCTAGCTCTGCTGCATCACCGTCTAGATATAGATCTATCATGTGCTGTACTATACCGTAAAGGGTTTTTGCGACCATTTGTTGTGCCTCTTCTGACTTTAGTTCCTTTATATCATATTTCTTTTCTTTGAGTAACGAATCTAAGAGAACAGCTACAATAACTGAAACAGGTTTCGAAGATAAGGACTTAAAATCGATACCCTTATCTTTGGCCTTAGTAGAAACGTTTTTTATGATATCCTGTTCTAGAGCATTGATGGATTTTGCTGAAACACTTCTCGCACCGGTATTGGTACTAAGTTCATTGCTTTGGAGTGCAGTTGGAGCAAAATTTTGGTTGAGGGCAGAGGTCTTAAATGTATTCAAAATGGTAGCTTCATTGCCCATTACAACTGGATTTTGATTAGCCCTTTTGACAGTTTGTACATTATCAGGTACTTTGCCATTTAGGAATGATTTAATTTCCCCAATAGTAATAGTACCATCTTTTATGCCTCCTACTCCATCTGCTCCACCGGCCATACCTTTCAATAGAAAATAAGAAAAAGCACCTCTCCCATTACCCCATGCTTGATCTTCGTATGACAGCTCATCTTCGCTACAAGAGGTAATGCGCACTTCATTTTTACTCACTAATCGCATAAGGTCGATCGCTACCAAATTGCTTCCATTAAAATCAACACCTGCTAATTTACCCGAGTGACACGCATCTGTTATTAAAAATACTTTAGACTTTTTGTCAATTGATAGCGTGTGTGCTGTTTTATTGAGCAAATCGAGTGAGAGCGATCTACCAAGATAATTCATAGGCCTCGAGTCATGTGCGAGTAGATAACCAAACTTCAACTCTTTGCTCTCCATATCGCCATGCCCCGAAAAGTAAATAAAAATCTGATCATCTTTCTTTGCCACTGATTTGAGCCAATCGAGGCCGTCTATGATATTCCAATACGAAGCACTTTCATTGGTAAGTACTCTCGTATTTTCCTTTGCAATGCCTAGACCTTGTGATGAAGTACAATAATCTACAAATGCTTGCGCATCTTTATCAGCATAATTGAGTGAGGTAATTGCTTCATCTTTGTATTTAGATATGCCAATCACTAAGGCGTAGGTTTTGGGTTTTCGAGCTTGGCTAAACGCGACTACTCCAAAATTAAAAAGCATACCAATGATAAGCATAGCTTTAAATGAGTGACCTAAACTTAATAATCTATGATACGCGACAGAAGATTTCTGGATCATGGTATTAATTTTTTAAACTAAATGGAAGTTCCAAAAAATGATCTAATATACTACATTTTCAATTTGTGGGAATATTAATTGTAAATATTAATCTTTTACTTCAATTAGTATATTTTATGATTTTCCACACAAACATTAAAAGAGTGATTGAAATTTAGGTTTCCACAATCGGTTGTAACTCACTCCAACTTTCATGAGCATGCTCATACCGGGTTCGCTGTTGAATTCCGTTTTTCCTTTGAAGAAAAATAAATCCGCCGCCATGGATAGGGAAATATCTCCAAATAATGGTATCAATAATTCATGTACCATGTTATACTTGAATGACAAATCTCTTGCGCTGTCATTTTTATTTGGCAGGTAGTAATTAAAATTATTGGTCAATGAATATATTACATTCCAACCTTTATCCAGAGGAAACCTGTTTAAGTTTCTTCCCTGAAACCCATATTGATAATTGCTGTTGCTGAAATCATTTTCTGCCGTTAGACCTAATTCCATTATTGGCCATCTTGGAGTGCTACCTTTAGAAAGTCCGATGACGTTTCTAAGTATTTTTTGTCTTCCGTTTTCAAGTCCTGTATTTCTATTTATGGTGGGAGTAAATTCTGAATCATACTCTATTCGTGTATATGGACGGAATGATTCTCTTTTACGACCTTTAAACCGGTATGTTATATTCAGATTGATATCATCTGCGTTTTCTGTCTTCTGGGTGTTGCCATTGCCAAGATCCAGGCTTTGTTCCGCAAAAGCAAGTCTCATTCCAAAATTTAGCTCAGATTTTTCCAGATCCAACACTGCCATGAATCCACCTTCAGCACCAATTACAAAAGAATTGCCTGATATTATGCGGCTTTCAGGTATCGCTTCGTAACCATCACCTTTGTATGTTCTGTTTAACGAAGTCCAAAGTGTGGGTCTGACAAAATTAAATGAAAATAATTTCTGATAAGGTAATTTGGGTTCTAACAGTTCTGCAACTCTTTTATGATGTGCTTTTCCTTTTCCATATGATCTGATACGTCGTAATTCATTGAGGACATAATCTCTAACTGGTAGAACTGAACCATTTTTAGAATCTTTTAATTCTCCATTCTTTTGAATTTCAAATTTGGATGAGTGCCTTATACTCCATCTGAAATATTCTTTGAGCACTCCATTACTGATCACATTTGTCGTTGCGACTTTGTAATAGACGTCATCTAAAACTGGTCGTCCCATGATCTTATAAAATGCACCCCCTGGAATAGGAATGGACTCAATACCGCTTGTGGTCAGCGTTTTATTGTTGTCGGCGTTGAGTAATCTTTTTATATCGCTTCCTTTCATATCCATCAATACAATTTCATCTTCAAACCAAAGCCAGGACCTGACTTCTCTTTCATGAAGTTTTCCAATCAAAGGTAAAAAAGTAGGTATTTTTCTGATGATAGCCACTTCAGCCGGAGCTCCATTTGTCAACATTCTGGCAATAAATTTTTCCCAAAGGGGTTTTGAAATTCTCCCATTTTGTGTAATCGCATCAAAATTTTCAAGCTCAGGATTTTGCTCTATTAAATCTATAAAAGCGGGAAAAAGCAATTCTCCCTTTCCTCCCAATGATTTTAAAGCTCCTTTTGTGATATCTTTCATAAGCTTGTCATCAGCACCAAGCCGGTCAGAGACTTTATAGCTCTTTTGCGAAATTGATTTGAGTTTATACCCTATTTTAGGACCATGATGATTAAAATTCAACTCAATCCGTCCAATTTCAACTCCAAAATCTCGGATTGAACTGATATCATATGGTGCACCGTCACCCTGTTTTTCATTCTGATTTAAGGTTATTTCTTTTGACGTTGTCCAATTGATGGCATGATCTGTAAAATTGCCAGAAATAAGATGGATTCCTTTGACATTTTCAGATAATAGGGTATTATCACTATTTTTCATATTGGATAATGCGATGATAATATCAGGTTTTAATTTTTGGAGTTTATCCACTGTCTTCTGCGTGGCACTGATATATTCTTCAAATTTGAGCTCTTTTAGTATTTTACCCGAAAGATTAGTCTCTAAAGTTGGATCGACCACAGCTAGAAATCCGATACGAACACTATCAATTTCAATCAATTTGTATGGTGTGAATAAGCCAGGATTTTTTGGGGAAGTAACATTTGTTGCCATTAATGTCAATGAAGGATGTTCCTTAAATAGAGCACTTAAAGAATCAACTCCCAGCAGAAATTCAAATTCATAAGGCATCAGAATGGAGTATCCCAGACTATCGAGTCCTTTTAAATCCACCCGATATCTATGGCTGTTGGGCAATTCAAAATCTGCATTACGATGACCCATATCAATTTTCAAAATGTGGGCCCCACTTTTAGAAATTTCAGCAGTCAGCTCTTTTAATAACAACGCACGATTTCCAAATCCACCTTGATTGACAGGTAATTCAAAAAGCCTCCCGGTCTTTCCATAATCGACTCTGTTAATTTCTCCAATAGTCCAGTGAGCTCTATCCAAAGGCCATGAAGCATTGGCTTCTTCTACAATAAGACATTCCATTTTGCCATTAATCTGCGTGCGGTAAAGTTTTATTGGTACTTTTTTAATTTCAGGATATTTAATGGTTAGTTTTTTGTTATTGAGGATGATCTTTAATATGTCAATATCAGTTCGGTCAGGATCCTGAAACAAGAGGACGTTATGAGTTTCCTGTGCTTCTATTGGACCCAAGTCTTCCCATTTTTTTCTTTCCTTCAATATTAAGTCAAGCTCACCACCTTCCGGGTCGTCAGAAGGGAGAAATACCGTTAGCCCTTTAGCACGCCAGCAAGCATGACTCACCAATTTAAATTCTAATTCATTCTCCACAGCATACTCTGTAGCCATCTCATGTTCACTTTGGAATCTTGTATTGCCCAATACTCCGAAGCTCTTACCTGTATATAGCATATTTACCCGTACATCTTTAATGTTGGATGGCGATGCCAATAATTTTGGAATGGAGTCGACTAGCAGGACATAGGCGGTACTTACAATTTGAGTAGCATCAGGATTTTTAGTTTTAGGCTTAGGTGTAACCTTTTTAATGCTTTCATTCACATTAACCTTCAATTCGGAAGGAAGTGACGAGATGAACAGGTTTTTTCTGACGAAGGCATCTTTAAAACCCTTTGAGCGGAGCGTCGTTAGTACTTTTTCTGCCTGAGTAAGATTATCATAATATCCTACATTATATCTATACAAATTTCGGGCGGAAATATATTCAATAAACACTTTTCCCAACGATTGCAAAGCGGGAAAAGTTCGTTTTGAATCCTTTAATGCAATAAATTGAATTGCGTAAGAAGAATCCGGCGGAGCACTTTCATGAAAAAATGTTCGCTGACTCGTTGCAAAGTTTTTAATTATAAATATTCCAATAATAATAAACAGCGATGACTTATTTAATAAACTAATCATTATTAAGTTAACCTTTGATTACGTTATAACAAATTTAGTGCTAACTTTTATCAAAAGTGGAAAACTGTTAAAATGTTGCCGGCTTATTATAAGTCAATATAAATAGGATTTAAAAAATGTTAGATGTTTAAACATTAAATATGTGGGTTTTAAAATGCAATAATCCCGCACATTCATTTACTTCACATACATTCATAATCAACAAGGGAGTATAATAAACAATACGCTACCTTCTGTTTCAGCTATCTCCACTTTCAACTCCTCGCCACGCGCCTTGACAAGATCATAACTCAATGAAAGTCTCAAGCCTGTCCCCTGCCCCTTAGGCTTGTAGATAAAGAAGGGTTGAAACATTTAATCATTGATATGGGCCGGAATTTCCAATAAGGTAACTGACTTGGATAAAATAAATCAAGTTATCTGAATGGTTATAAGGCTTTGAATGAATACAAATGAAGTCTTTTTGAAGCCAGTCGAAGAGCCATTAAGTAGGAGACAAAGGTAATAGATTTCAGTAAGAAAAAGTATAACCTTTGTCGTCCTCTCACACCACCGTATGTACTTACGTGTACGGCGATTTCTTTAGGTGGATTTGTGAAGCA
>JALHLK010000025.1 GCA_022844565.1 Saprospiraceae bacterium | reverse complement strand
CAACCTAGAAGCACAGGCGTGAGATTGAGTGTAGAAGACAGAGTAATGAAAGCAGGTGAAGAGGTAGAAATATCATTGACAGCAGAACAGTTCAACGAAGTACACGGTATGCAGCTGACGCTAAGCCATTTAGGAATGGAGTTAATAAGCATAGACGGTAGAGCGATCGAGATGACAGCAGACCACGTAGGAAAAGTAAGCAAAGACAAAACTACGATGAGCTGGGCATCTGCAAATGGCAAAACAGTAGTCCAAGGCAGTGAAGTAATGCGAATGACATTCAGAGCTACAAAAGCACAGCAATTATCAAAAGCATTACAAATCACCAGTGAAGTGACAGGAGCAGAAGCATATGTAGGTACAGACATGGAGCGAGGCGGCATCGTACTGGAAATGAGAGGCAAAGAAGGCCGACCATTCGAGGTAGGACAAAACGAACCAAACCCGTGGAAGACAAGTACTGTGATCAACTATACATTGCCACAAGCAGGTATAGTGAAATTGACAATCCTTGACGTAACCGGTAAAGTCATACGGACGTATGACTCTAAAGGCGAAGCCGGACAGAATCAAGCAACAATCACGCGTGAGCACCTTGACGGAGCATCAGGTATCTTGATCTATAAGGTTGAATCAGGAGCGTTCAGCACACAGAGAAAAATGTTGGTTATTGAATGACCGAATGGTGCGTAGCAATTTTGATAATGATTTATCAAAATAATGAGGGAACCGAGCAAAGCGTTGCGAGGCTTCTTAAAATGCTAATCAATAATTATTAACAATTAAAAAAGGTTGAGTAGAAAAAGGGCATCAAAGACTTCTGTTTTTGGTGCCTTTTTTAAGGGTTAAAATTATCAAATTATTCCAGATTGTTTAATTAGGAGTCTACTCCTAAAAGTCTAAAATCCACGAATCAATTAGTTTAAAAAATTGATAATCAATGATATAGAATAAATAAATTTTCACAAATTATTAGCCAAAGTCGAGTTTTTGAAATGGGTTCAATTATCCGATGTTCAAATGATGTAGTTATGCAATATTAAGATAACAAAAGATTTGTTAGCAGCTTCTCCAGTTTCAGACATTTGTTTTTGCTTTAAACGGAGATTACGCATTGGACTTTATTCGAAAGGAAATAAGGCAAAATAGTAGTGAAGCACATGAGCCGTGTAAAAAATTGATATCCGAAATATCAATTTAGCTGCGAACTAAAACTAACTGGATTTTAGCTATTTCTATTCTAAATGGTTCATAAGCCATTGAGGACATGTAAGACGCTAAAAATTGACCGCAAGTCAATTTAGTCTTGAACTGTGGCGCCCCGTCACAGCTATTACAGCTGTAAGTTAGGTAGTTTATATTTTCTTGCAGTTAATTTCTAATGCATAATCTCGGTTAAATGGGTTAGATTCGTTGTGACCTAATACGAATACATTTACATCAGAGGTAGTATGCTATCAAATCGAGAGTAATGAATTTAAGTCTAAAAAAAAGGTGGATATTGAGTAAGTTGTTTCTAAAGAAATAGGGATGAAATTTGTTCAGTAAATGATTGTACCGATAGATAGAGTCTTATCCTAATTATCGGTTTCTTTAAATTTATTAATTATGAGATTTATTGTTTCAACATAATAAGAACAGTAATTTAAATTAGAGTATTCTCACATAATACAAATCTTTTTTGTTTTCTTTGTGGGTCAAAAATGAGATATTTAATATGTTTTTAGAGCCTGGATTTCGCGGTCAGAGAAGTGGATGGATAGAAGTAATCTGTGGATCAATGTTTTCTGGTAAAACCGAAGAATTAATCAGACGGATAAAAAGGGCCCAATTTGCCAATCAAAATATTAAAATTTTTAAGCCTACAATTGATACTCGATATGACATAAATGACGTGGTCTCTCATGATAGTAATAGTATTCCATCACTTGTGATTTCAAAAAGTATAGATATATATCAATATGTAGAAGGAGTGAATTGTATTGGAATTGACGAGGCACAATTTTTTGATTTAGATTTACCTAAAGTATGCGAAAAATTAGCTTTAAAAGGGGTTAGGGTTATAGTGGCTGGACTCGATATGGATTTTAGAGGAGTGCCATTTGGACCGATTCCTCATTTACTTGCAACGGCGGAATATATTACAAAGGTGCATGCCATTTGTCCTCACTGTGGAGCTTTAGCGACTCACTCCTATAGACTAAGCTCAGAAGCTGCCACAGTGGTGATTGGCGAAAAAGATAAATATGAGCCAAGATGCAGGGTTTGTTACGAAATGGGTAATATTTTAGATTTTTCATAGAGCTTTGTCCTGATAATTATTTAACCACTTTGGAGTTATCTAATAAATTCAGAAGATTAGGCTTCTATCTTAAATTTGAAATTCAACGTGGTAAAGTGATCATTGAAGTTTTTTTTTAAAAGATCAAGATAAAGAACGTAGCAAACTATTTTAGCTCTGAACCGTGGCCTCTGTGCCAGAAGCACCAACATAAAAGTAAGAGTTACGACGGAGTATTTTTTAACCGAATTACCCATTAGACTTTGTTGCGAGAGGAAATATGACAAAAAAGTTGTGATTCATATGAGTAGTAAAAAATAGATATCCGAAATATCAATTTAGCAGCGAACTAAAGCCACTTGGATTTTAGCTTCTCCAATAATTTTAGCAGCCAAAGCTGCATTGAGGACTAAAAAATGAGTACAGAAATAGATTTGAAGTCAGATTTTTTCGAAGTAAATTTCTAATGCGTAGTTCTGATTTAACCCAGATATTGAAAACTAGATTGAGTATAAATAAAATATGTTATTTCATTTACTTCCAAATGCACAAATTTTAAACATTATTTTGGAATAGCATCTATTAATGTTTGGGTATAAGGATGTTTTGGGCTATTTACTAAAGTCTCTGAATCAGCCTCTTCCACAATAACACCATTTTGCATTACAAGAATACGGTCACTTATATGTTTAACGACTGAGATATCATGCGAAATGAATAAATAACTTAACCCAAACATCGCTTTCAAGTCAGAAAGTAAATTTAGTACCTGAGCTTGAATGGAAACATCCAATGCTGACACAGATTCATCACAAACTATAAATTGCGGTTTGAGCGAAAGTGTTCGAGCAATGTTTATTCGTTGTCTTTGGCCTCCTGAAAATTGATGGGGATATCTGTCGTAATGGTCTGGATTCATGCCTACGATTTCAAGTAGTTCTTTTACATGATTGATTCTTTCTTTATTATTCGTGAAAATTTTATGGATATCCATAGGCTCTTTGATAGCATCGCCTATTCGCATTCTAGGATTTAATGAGCTGTAAGGGTCTTGAAAAATAATTTGAAAATCTCTTCTCAATTTTCTTAAACTTTCACTATTTAGCTTTCCCACATTTGTCCCATTAAACAGGACACTTCCTTTTGTAGGTTCGATCAATCTTAATAAAGTTTTGCCCAATGTTGATTTGCCGCAACCGGACTCGCCCACAAGCCCAAGTGTTTCCCCTTTTCTGAGGTTGAAAGAAACATCATTTACTGCTTTAGTAAAACCTGTGACTTTACCAAAAAATGATCTCTTAGTAGGATAAAACTTAGACAAGTTTTTAACTTCTAAAATATTGGGTCTATTTTCCAAACTTTCTAGTCTTGCTTCATAATCTGCTTTTGATAAAATAAGTTTAGAAATGATACTTTCTTGATTGTTATCTTCTGTTTTGAAGAAGTCTGCTACAGTGGGTAACCTTGTATATCTATTTGTTAAAGGTGGTCTACAGGCAATTAAACCTTTTGTATAGATATGATTTGGTTTTTCAAATATACGTTGAGCAGTACCACTTTCTACTACAATACCTTTTTGCATCACAATTACTCTGTCTGCTATTTTTTTGATGACACCTAGATCATGACTTATGAATATGATAGAGCAATTAAATTCCTTTTTAAGTTCTAAAAGTAGTTCTAAGATAGACTTTTGTACAGTCACATCAAGTGCAGTTGTTGGTTCATCAGCGATTATAAGTTTTGGTTTATTGGCAATAGCCATGGCAATCATTATACGCTGAAGTTGACCACCAGAAAGTTGGTGTATATAAGATGTGTAAGCTCTTTCTACATCAGGTAGCTTAACTTTTTCAAATAATGTCAACACTTCATTTTTTATCGAATCTTTAGTTTTATTAGGATGATGAATTCTGATTATTTCTTCTACTTGCTCACCGCATCTCATTCCAGGGTTAAGTGAACTCATCGGTTCTTGAAATATCATACTAATATGATTACCTCTTATCTTTTGTATTTCCTTTTCATCAAGTTCCAGAATATTCTGGCTCATTTCACCAGTTCTAAAGTAAATGAAGCCATCTTTAATCTGTGCGCTATTTGGAAGTAACCGCATTATCGAGAGGCTACTGAGTGTTTTACCTGACCCTGACTCACCTACTATACCTAATACTTCGCTATGTTTAACATCAAAAGTGACATTGTCGATTACCTTTAGTGGTCCTTCATCACTTGGAAAGCATATAGAAAGATTTTTTATCTGAAGAAGTGGAAGTTTTTCGTTTATCACATGCTTTATTTTATTGACTGTAAAATTATGCATTTTATCCTTTAGTAAGTAACTTTTATCTTCTATTGAAAAATTAATGAAAATAAAGTGTTAAAGTTTACATAAGTATTAGTACTGGATTTTAAAAAGAGGCACTAGTATAAACCCTGAATTTTATTCAGTATATACACTTATGTGTAATCTATATTTCACACAATTATAGCTTATTATAGATTATTGTTTTACTATATGAAATTCGTGCTAATAAATTGGGTATGGTTCTTGCACTATGTACAATATCAAGAGCAGCTATTGACAAAGTGAAATTTATTTAATAATTTGTAAAAAATTTAGACCATGATTATATTTTCGATTACACTGGCGGTTTTGGTTCTGTTTGGAAACAAAATCATGAAAGAAGCTTAAATCCCCCCGATTCATGTTTCTTTGGCAAATGAGAGGTAAATAATATCTCACATTCTTTAACTAACAAGGAGGAGTATAATTAAAAATTATACTCCTCTTTTTATAATCCACAAATAATAAATTAATGACTTTGAGATCTCGGTAAGATATTTAGTTCTGCTGATCTCGCTTTTCTTTGTATTCTACGGTTGTATAAGCATCTTCAGCACTCATATCTATTTCTACCAATTCTAAGATTTCAAAGATATTGATTGTTTTTTCCTCTAAATTTTCCTCAACAAACTTATTTGTATATTTAAAGGAAGATAGCTCAGTGGTTTTTTGGCTTAAGTTGGCTATTGAATAAGAGTTTTTGAAAATTTGTTTTGACTGTACTTTACCAAACTGTAACGGCTGAAGCATGTCGCCTTGTGTTTTTTCTGTTAGGTAGTCTATAATTTTTATATCAGAGGCAAATGAAGTACCATTTATCCAATTCAGTACCCTGTTCATATCAGCTTGGCCCAAAGATGAAATACTACGATCGGGTTTTATACCGTAAACAGTTGGAAACTCTGTAATTTCGTAATTTTTTAGCATGTTAATTTCTTCTTGAGTTAAGTTTATAATTGGGTAATCTACCAATTTGGACCAGTCACCCATCGAAGAGAAATTACAATTCTGGGTTCCATTAATACAACTTACATTTGTATTGATGTCTGTTTCTAAAAATAGCGTAACGACCTTATTACCTCCGTCTAAATCGTACAATTTATTGATGTTTGAAAGTGTTTGCGTCTTTTCATAATTCCAAGAAGATGGTGCCCATGTTGTGCCGAAATTTAAGATAACATGTGTACCTTCTGTCATCATTTGATCAAGGTCATAAGTTACCCCATTTATATCCGTCAATGTAAAATTATCAACAGCTAGACCCAATTGTGAAGAGGATTTTCCTAAAAGAGAAAAAGAAACTACAAGAACAAATGTGTAAAATAATCTATTAAGCATATAATATAATTTATTAAGTTAAGCTGCATTGCAAATTACTCACTCAATATGCAATTTGACAAAATGAATTGTAAATTTATAAAAGATTTTATAAAATTGATACTTTGAATATCTTTTTTTTAATTATTTTAAAATCATGAAAATATAAAGCTGTTATATTCAATATTTTCTCCACCAAGTCACCTGTCTTTTAGCGTAATTCCTTGAGTGTTGTTTAATTTTGTCAATGACTTCTGATTTACTGATTTTGCCTTCAAAATATGGCCACCATTCTTGATAACCGACGGTATCCAAAGCTTTAAGATGACAATTCTCCTTAAGATTATATGCTTCTTCTTCGAGCCCATTTTTCACCATGGTTTCTACCCGAGCATTTATTCGATGGTATAGCTCTTCTCGGTCAGGTTGAAGTTTGATTATTTCTATGCTGTAAGACTTTTCATTCTTTTGCCCCGATCTAAATGATGAGAAAGGTAGGTTGGTTTGTCTTATCACAGACAATGCTCTGATAACTCTCCTACTATTGTTTTTGTCTACAACATTGTAATACACAGGATCTTTGATAAACAATTCTTCAAGTATAGTTTCACTATTTTTGTCCCATAGTTGGTTTAATTCAGTGACAATGTTTGCAGCTACAGTAGGCATATTATCCAAGCCATATAAGACAGCGTTTACATACAAACCTGTACCGCCTACCAAAATTGCCGTATCTGATTTTTCAAAAACTTGAGTAATTGCTGTATTGGCATCTTTTTCAAAATCCCATACATCGTATGGAGTATGTATCGAGGTATGAGCAATTAGGTAGTGCTTTACTTGACTCATTTCTTCATCGCTCGGTCGTGCAACGCCTATTTTTAGTTCTTTGTATACCTGTCTACTATCCGCAGAAATAATCTCGGTTTGGTATTCCAAGGCCTTATTTATGGCCAAATTTGTTTTTCCTGACGCAGTAGGACCTACAATGACCAATAATTTTTTACTTTTGTACATCGAACACAAAATTAATACCATTGAATCTATTAACAAAATCTAATTATAGAATTTAAAGCTCTATGTACAGATTCATATATTATATTATGGGCTTGACCCTAAAAATATTCTACCGTAAAATTTATATAAACGGAGCATGTAAGTTAAAAGACGGTCAAGCATATATTTTAGCTTCCAATCATCCTGCAGGTTTTGTAGAGCCTTTGATTATGGCATGTTATTTTCCACGAGATTTATATTTTCTAACGAGAGGAGATTTGTTTGCCAATAAAATTTATAACTACGTTTTTACTGCAACTCATCAAATTCCTATATTTCGTTTTGTTGATGGATTTTCTAGTTTAAGAAATAATCAGCAAAGTGTGGGTAAAGCAATCCAAACACTGAAGGAAAAAAAAGCACTCTTGGTCTTTGCAGAAGGCAATACATCGTATTGTTTTAACGCACGGCCCCTGCAAAAGGGATTTGCTCGCATTGGTTTTCAAGCATTAACTGAAGATCCTTCTTTGGATATAAAAGTGGTGCCAATTGGTATTTCTTTTAATAATGTTGATAAAATGGGTAGCGATGTCATACTCAATGTGGGCGATCCAATTGATTTAAAGACTTATTTTGACACAGAGCCATCAAAAGCAGCCTCCGGAATGAATGATTTGCTTAGAGATACTCACCTACAAATGAAGCAGTTGATGCTCGTAGATGATGATACCATGCCTATCATTGATATTAGAAAAGCTTGGTCTTCAGGTGCAAAAGACGATAACTTAATTTTTCCAAAAGTCGTTCGTGATACTGATTTTTTTTCAAAAATTAAAGAAGATCTTGCTAATAAACGGAATCAAACCAATAATGATCACCTACCGATAATAAATGGAAATAAAAACACTTTTCTACCATTTCTGTGGCCATTAGCCATTCCTTCCCTTATCTTCACTTTTGTACCACGGTTACTTAGCAGTTTTTACAAAAATAAAAAAGTCAAAAAGTTAGAATTTAAAATGCCAGTGGCATTAGCAGTTGGCCTCATTTCTTACTTAATCATGATGATATTATTTTTAGTTATTTTTTCTTTTATATTTGGATTTATTAAAGCATTAGGTCTATTAATTCTAATACTTTTGAGTGGTTTGGTGCATGTATTGGTTTGGGAAAATTCTTTTAAAAAAGTAAACGGAAAATCATGAAAAAAATATTTATTCTTTCTTTGTGTATAGGTGTTACTGTGAGTCTTTTAGCACAAAAATCCACTTTAGATAGCTTATTTAAACAGGTAGCTATGGAAGGATACAGTGGTACAGTGTTATATGCGAAAGATGGTAAAATATTATCTCATCTAGCCAATGGATATAGAAGTTTTGAATCTAAAAGTGTACTTTCTAATACTGATATTTTCGAACTTGCCTCAATAAGCAAACAGTTTACCGCTATGATCATTATGATGTGTAAAGAAAAGGGATTACTTTCCTTTGATGATCCCATCAATAAGTATGTAACTATTCCTTACTCTGGCATTTCGATAAGACAATTGTTACACCATACAAGCGGACTTCCTGATTATCAAGCGATCATGGATCAACATTGGGATAAAACTAAAATAGCTGGCAATACAGACATTATTGAATATTTAAATAAATACGTTGTACCAGTCTCTTTTCAGTCTGCTGATAAGTACGAATACAGCAATACTGGATATGTGCTTCTCGCAAGTATAGCCGAAAAAGTAACTGGTAAGGATTTTATAGACTTGTGTAACCAATGGATATTTAAGCCATTACAAATGAATGACACAAAGCTTCGGAGCAATGAAGAAAAATTAAAGACAAAGCGTTTTGCTTATGGACATATGCTCGATACTTCTTCAACTTATGTCAATGCCAACAAATTTCATAGTTCTGATTACACCGTATGGTTGGGTAAAAGAAAAGGTCCAGGAAGGATCAGTAGTACTGCCAATGATCTATTAATATGGGATCAAGCATTATACAGTGAAAAACTAGTATCGTATCCAACTTTGCAAGAAGCTTTCAGATCAGGTCTAACTAACGATGGTAAACCAATTGATTATGGTTTTGGTTGGGTTACTTCTAAAACAAAGAATGGTGAGCAATTAATCTATCATACAGGTAGCAATCCAGGATATGCTACCATCATCGTAAGAAAACCTATGTCAAAAGAAACATTCATTATGTTGAATAATAACGATCATCCGAGTCAGCAGAAATTGGTGAAGTTTTTTTTGAAGTGAGGTAATTTTGTTAAGCGTTTAAATAGCTGATTATTATGTAAATGGTACTAATTCATCTTTCAGTTATCTCGTAAAACCTTAAGTACATATTCTTCAGAAAGCTCATTAATATTACATATCATGGCAATTGAAAGACCTTTGTCATACCCATTGAGAATTGCTTTTTTCATTGCTTTTTCAAAACCGAGGTCGATTCCTTTTTTTTCCCCTATTTTTCTTTCTCTTTCTAATAAGAATTGTTCGATGCCCATTGGATTTGATTTTCCTGTTATTTTTTCCATTGGAATTTATATAATAAATTCTGTTGTTTTTTAAATTTGCTACTAATTTGTTTATGTAAAATAAAATATTATTATTATTCGTAATTTATTTTTACAAAAAACTATTTTAGTATGTTATAGATATCCTAAATCCCTTCAACTATTTTGATCTCTTCTTCTGTTAATCCGTACAATTGATAAACCAATTGGTCGATTTGCTTTTCTAAAGTGATGTTTTCGGCTGTAGGGTTCTCTTTTTTATTTTCTAGAATTTTATCAAGCAAATCACATATTTCTATTTCTTGTCTTTCATTTGGAATAGGAACTCTCAAAGGATTTAATGCCTGAACACTAATGATTAAGTCGCCTGTTCCGGTTTTAGGTGAAAGTCTGAAAAGCTCTTTGTTGCATAATTTTGAATTTAAAACTGCTGACAAAAATTTAACTTTATCTCCTGTGGCAATACAAGTACTATCTAAACAATAGGCACCACTTTCATCGTAGCAAAAACGTAAAATTGATCCAATCCTTTTCCAGACTAATTTAGGTTTCTGGAAATCTTCCCAAAAAGCTATGTTGTCTTGGGTTTCATACCATTTATGCGATGTTCTCTTTCGAGAACCTTTTTCACCTGTTTGATGTATTGTTTTTCCAAAAGTTTCTAGGTACGATTTTACCACTAAATACTTATCAATATCAATTTTCTTACTTGGAAATGTACATATAACCCAATTCATAACATCATCTGCAACATATTTCTGAATATCTCTCCCTCTAAGCAATGGCTTTATTAATTCTGCTGACTTTGGGTCTGCTTGAATGAGTTCATTTCCTTTGGCTTCGTCAATAATGAAGGCTTCATTATAACCTGTCTTAATTCCAAAGTTTATTGTAATATCCCAATCACTCAAGGGGACACCATTATTAGCGATTTTTTCAATTATTGAATGCCATTTAGGGTTATCAAAACTCCAAACAACTTCAGACAAACTATCTGTAGGATATAGCGTCGCATTGGTATTTATATAGGTGGCAAAATCTAATGAAACATTGTCTTCTTTTAGAACTTCTTTGAAAATCATTTTAGCTTTTTTATCAACTTCTTTTTTTATGAATCCAACTATGGCGGCATCTACAGTTGCTTCGTCAAAAATAGGCTTACCTGCAAAATCAATAAAATGAGTTAACTCTGTTTTTTCTGATAAAAATTTACGAATCAAGCTGCCATATCCAGCCCTTGTAAACTTACCGGAAATGATAAACTGAAATACACCATTTTGTTTCAAAATATTATGGCTTAACTCAACAAAATAGGTCAATAAGTCGGCTAAAGAATGAAATACCTCGAATCTGTTTTTTAAATAAGGTTTTAAATCTGAAAATTCTTCTTGTCTGATATAAGGTGGATTCCCAATTACAACATCAAAACCCACAAAATCACCCTCATCATTGAGCACTTCGGGAAACTCAAAACGCCATTCAAAAGCATTTTCATATATTTGGTTATTTTCTATTTCTTCCTTTTCGTCTTCTAGCTTTTGGAAGGCTTCTGTTGCTTTTTCCAGATCTTTTATCAGTTTCTTATCTATGTTTTCTCCCCATTGTTTTTGGGTGTTGATGGCGGTGGCTATATTGTCTATCTTACCTCGTGCTGCGCTTATTTTCTTTTTAAATGGGTGGTCAATGTTGCTTTTGAAGTCTGACTTGATATCCGCAATTAAGCGCTCCATCTCACGTTTCTGCTCTTTATTCTGAGCATTGCGGTAAGTTTGTACAGCTAAGCGGTAGCTGTCTATGGTCCATTTACTCTTTTTGAGGGCTTGTTTGATATCGGCATCGAGGGCAAATCGGCTTACTAAGGAATTGCCGCATTTGATATTGATGTCAATGTTGGGTAGGGTTTCTAATTCTGTTGCGTTTTTGTAGTAAGCATTTTTTAATAACTCAATCCATAATCGCAAGCGGCATATTTTTACTGAATTGGGATTGATATCTACACCAAAGAGGCAGTTTTCGATGAGGGTTTGCTTTTCGTGAAAAAGTGTCTCTTGTACACGTTGGCTTTCTTTGTTGTTTGGATTGTAGTGAAAGAAAATACCTTCATCGTCTGTGATGATCAGCTCGTCATTTACTACTTCCACGGTATATTTATTCAAGGGTTCAAGTTGGCTATCTATCAGTATATTCAACTCACTTTTGATGGCGATCAGTTCATTGAGCACAGAAACCAAAAAATGTCCTGAGCCTACAGCAGGATCAATGATTTTGAGACTGTTGACGATTATGTTGGCCTCTTTTCGTACTTCTTTTCTATTACCTGCTTTGATTTCCTGTTGAAGATCTTCTTTGAGCTCTTCAAAACTTTTACATTTCCATCCTTTGGTCTCATTAAATTTTTGTATTACAGCTCTTCGAATGGTTTCTTTGGACATGTACATGGTGATAAATCCAGGAGTAAAAATGGAACCGTCTTTGTATCCATTTATTTTTTCAAAAATTAATCCGAGTACAGATGCATTAATGAGTGTCTTATTATCTTCTTGTATGTCTTCTCCTCCTTCTGCTCCAAAGTCATAAGCGTCTAAAAACTCAAATAAGTATTGCAGTGTAGAAAGCTGTCCGGTACGTTTTTTACCTTGTTGATCTTTGAGTACCGTTTGCGCAAAAATGGGGATAGATTTATCATTTAAGCTTTTTATCGTAAAGACTTTGTATTCCAACTCTGTTGGCTCAAAAAGAGACGAATTGAGATAGGGTACTTTTTCAAATGTTTTTTTGACATCCTCATTGCGTTTATCATATTGTTGTGCCAATACTTGAAAAAACAAGCGGTTCAGATCGTCATAATTTTTGATCTTATCTAAATGAAGAAAGGTGTACGATGTATCGCCTCGGTGGTAGGTGATGAGTTGGGCTTCGAGAAGTTTCAAAAACAAAATTCGGTTAATCCACGTGATGCAGAGTTCAAGTGCTATATTAAAAAGTCTATCCTCTTGTGTAGTGCCGTATTGTGCTGGCCTATTCATTTGACTCAACATATTGATGCTGTCCATCTCAATGATCGTATCTTCTAATATAGTGCCTGTAAATCTTTCACCTACTTTATTGCGCTCTATCAGTTTTTTGCTGCCTTCTTTGGTTTCAGTGAGGCCGATGATGTGTAATAATTCACTGTAAAATCTTTTATCAAGGCTATTGCTGTCGTTGGTAAAGGGCAATTTGAGTAAATGCTCAGGAGATAACAATTTGAATAAAGCAATCAGCTCTTTGTCATCTTCTTTGTCTTTGTTGCGAAGTGGTTTTTGAAAATCTTGAATATTGAAGTAGGTAAATTCGATTTCGGACGTGATATTGGCAATAAACGGTTCGGCAATTTCTTTGTAAAAAACTTCGGTCTTTTTTTTACTTGATTCAAAATTCTCGAACTGTTTTACGAATGTTTTGTTTTGTGCAAAAAGCCTTTCAAATAAATGTTCGTCAAAAATGAACCACTCGTTGATGTTGGTCACTACCAAATGTTTTACATCTAGATTTTTGTGTGTGATGCGCTCTCTTAGATAGTAAAGCACCAATTCCTGAAAAGCCTTTTTATTAAGATTTTCGCTATTAATCATTTCTGATTTATTCGAGGGCCTTTTTGCTTCAATAATTACTCCAGCACTTCTATTGGTATCCTTTCCTAAATAAATGACTAAATCCTTTTTGTCTTTAGTATTTATGGCATAATTTTCTTTATAGTAGGTGTCCCTTAAAAAATCCCTTATATCATTTTTAAGATGCTCTTCTGATTCGTCTTTAGGTAGATTTTCTACAACCGATATTTTGTCTAATAATTGAATCAAATTAGTCTTAAAAACTTCAATTTCAATTCTATTGGGTTTTACTTTTAAAAAGGCTTTATTTAAGGCCTTTCTAGGTTTTAATTCTTTTATAGTCATCAAAAAATTACATTTATTATTTCAATGGGGTAAGATATTTTCTAGAGATTAATCATTCTTCCCGTAGCCACAGATTTATAAATAGCCTCTACCACTCTAATATCTCTTAAACCTTCTTCTCCAGGCACCAACAAATCTGTACCATCTAAGAGTGCCTTACAATCATTGTCCAATTGGATTGGTTGTTGCATTTTCTTGAGGTATGGAAAGTTGATAAGTGTACCGTCAGACATACTGCCTTTATTGCCAGAATAGCCAGATTGGGGCTCCATGCGAATCCACCCTTTTTCATACTGAATTTGTAGGTGATTCATATTGACTCCAAAGCTTGTCTGACAAGCAGCCCTTGCCCCACTTGGAAACTCTAGTTGAAACATCATGGTTTCTTCCACTTCTTTGTAGATTTCTGGTCTAAATGTCGATGCTTGAGCTATGACATTGATGGGTTCTTCGCCCGTTGCCAATCTAGCACCTTGCAATGCGTAGACGCCCATATCGCCCATTACACCCCCGCCTAAGGCTTTATTTTGTTTCCAATGATTTGATCTCCCATCAAAATATCCTGCGGCACTATTGATCATTCGTACTTTGCCAAATTTTCCTTCCTTGGTAGCTTTCATGTATGCTTGAATATTGGGATCATGTTGGCATCTGTATCCTATACTTAGCTTAACTTTATTGTCTTTACAAGCTTTAATCATGGCTTCACAATCAGCCACAGTAGGGGCCATAGGTTTTTCGCAAAAGACATGTTTTCCTGCTTTTGCTGCTCGGACCACATATTCTCTATGCATGGAGGGAGGTAGTACTACATAGACTACATCAATATCAGGATTGTTAGCTATTTGATCAAAATTATCATAATTATAGATGTTTTTGTCGGGAATATTGTATTTAGCCTTCCACTCCACAGCTTTTGCAGGTGTACCTGTCACAATACCAGCTAAGTAACAATACTCGGTATCAAGCAATGCTGGTGCCAACAAGTCTTTGCTATAGTACCCAAGACCCACTAATGCAATACCTAATTTAGTCTTTTTAGGTCTTGTTGCTCCGATTAATGAATTGGCGGATATCAAAGTGGCTGTACTAAGCAGCCCTAGGTGTGATACAAATTTCCTTCTATCTATATTCATTTTGTAGATTTTATTGCTTTAACTCACTGTAATATTTGAAATAATAGGGTATGGTCTCGATCCCTTTATAATAATTGTCGATACCATAGTGCTCATTTGGAGAATGAAGGTCATCAGAGTCTAATCCAAAGCCCATCAATACTGATTTTACCCCCAATACTTTTTCGAATAAAGCCACAATCGGTATACTTCCTCCACCTCGCATCGGTATTGGGTCTTTACCAAAAGTTTTTTGCATAGCTTTATGCGCAGCTTGGTATTCTATCGTATCTGTAGGTGTGACTACGGGTTCACCACCATGATGTGGTTTTACTGTTACTTTCACAGAAGGTGGTGCGATACTTGTAAAGTGTTTTTGGAAGATTTCTGTGATTTTATCACTGCTTTGATTTGGTACTAACCGCATAGATAACTTGGCAAAAGCCTTAGAGGGCAACACGGTCTTTGCTCCTTCTCCGATGTATCCTCCCCAGATACCATTAACTTCTACCGTAGGTCTAATGGACGTTTGTTCTAATACGGTATAACCCTTTTCGCCATGAATATCGTTTACTTTAAGGTCTTTTTTGTAGTTTTCTAAATTAAAAGGGGCCTTATTCATTGCAGCTCTTTCTTCTAAGCTCACGATTTCTACATCATCATAAAATCCTGGAATCGTGATATGATTATTTTCATCCTTCAAAGAGGCGATCATTTCGCAAAGGATATTACAAGGATTGCCCACGGCACCACCATACACACCGGAATGTAAATCGCGGTTTGGTCCTTCTACCTCGATTTCTACATAACTCAGTCCCCTCAATCCTACCGTAATAGATGGTGTGTCGATATCAATAATCGAGGTATCCGATATTAAGATCACATCACTGGCCAACAATTCTTTATTTTGATTACAGAATTCTCCAAGATTGGCAGAGCCTACTTCTTCTTCTCCTTCGATCATAAATTTCACATTACATGGTATATCACCTGTTGCAACCATAGCCTCAAAAGCTTTGACATGCATGTAAAACTGACCTTTGTCATCACACGATCCTCTGGCAAATATGGCACCATTGGGATGGATCTCTGTCTTTTTGATCACAGGCTCGAATGGTGGACTTTCCCAAAGATCAATAGGGTCTGGAGGCTGTACGTCATAATGCCCATACACCAAAACTGTGGGTAATGAAGCATCTTTTGTAAATTCACCATATACAATGGGATGTCCCTTCGTCGGGAAAATTTCCACACGGTGACAACCTGCTTTTGTCAAACCTTCTGCGGTGGCTTCGGCCATTCTAGCCACTTCACCATTGTATTTAGCATCTGCACTGATGGAAGGAATCTTCAAAAGATCTAAAAGTTCGTTTAAAAACCGATCTTTATTTGTTTTTATGTATTGTATTGTATTTTCCATATTTTATTAATAATAATTTTCAAATGTAAAATTAAAAAAAATGTTTAATTAAGGAATTTATTAATAACAGAAATACTAAAGTAATGTCGTTTAGAACATTTTTAGAATAAAATTTCTAAATTATGTGAAAATAAATAATGTATATTATATTGATTATTGAATATATATACTATAATAATGATCAAAACATATTTTGTATTTAGATGTAATTTCTAAATTCCTTCTTGCTTTAACAAAGGTTCGATATCCTTCCAAAGTACATTTTTAGGAAGATCAGCCTTGATTTTGACTTTTTCTTTGGTTACAGGATGGATGAAGCTCATAGACCTACAATGTAGGCTGATTGACATATCCATATTAGGAACATCTGCACCATATTTTAAGTCTCCGTAGATCACACAGCCAATTTTAGACAATTGAGCTCTAATTTGATGACTCCGACCTGTGTGTAGATTTACTTTAATGAGGTGATGGCTTTTATCTATTTCACCAAGAAAATCATAATCCAACAATGCTAATTTGCTGCCTTTTTTCTCTGAGGTATGAGCTTTTACGATATTAGTCTCATTATTTTTCAAAATATAGTGTTTTAAACTTCCACTTAGGGGGTCAGGCCTTTTATTGACTACTGCAAGATATGTTTTTTCTATGCCATCTGTTTGAAACAATTTACTCATTCTTTCAGCAGCTTTGGATGTACGACCAAAGATTACAACCCCGCTTGTAGGCCTATCTAATCGATGTAAAGTGGCTAAATAAACATCTCCTGGTTTATTATATCTCACTTTTATAAAATGTTTTACCATATTATCTAATGACTGATCACCGGTTTCATCACCTTGTACCAACACACCTGGAAGTTTGTTGACAGCTATCAAATGATTGTCTTCATATATTACTTGAAGCATATTTTCTTTAAATTTAGACCACAAAGGTACAGTTAACAAAGGGAATTCTTTCATTTTCTACTAAAAAGTGACTAACTCGAAAAATTAAAATATCCTTGATATTAAATGTTTAAAGAATTTTAAAAAATTGTACATGTTAAAAAGAATGAGGATTATAAACTAAAAATCTAAAATGGATTTCCTATTACAGCTCAAAATTACTGCAAAATCAGCACTTTTTGCTTCGCACCATCCCGAAAGCTGTGCTATCGGGATGATTTGTTGCAAAAAATACTGATTTTATTGTACTTTTGAACTTCACTACGGAACCCATTTTAGATTTTCAGGATTAAAGTTTGATTATTTGATAGAAAAATCTACCTTTGCATCCGTTTTGAAATACTTGTGTGTTTAGCATAAGTGATTCAAAAGTACAAATTATTAAAAAATTAATACATTAATTCTTAGGAATGGCTTTAATATCAAAGATTAGAAGAAATTTTTGGATCGTTTTAATCCTTTTAGGGTTGGCTCTTGCTTCATTTATCCTTATGGATGTCATGGGCAGTAATAGCGCAGGTGGATTATTAAATCAAACCAACGTGGCTACTATAGATGGTGAAAAGGTAGATTATTTTGAATATGGTAACATAGAAAGAGCACTTTTTAGTGGAGGACAAGATCCTTATGCTTCAAGGGCTTCATTATGGGATTATGTAGTTAATGACAAGATAGCTAGTAAGATTGCAGACAAACTTGGTCTTGGAGTTGGTAAAGAGGAACTTGATGGTCTATTATTTGATTTTGATAAGTTAAGTCCTGTAATAAGAAATGCATTCACAAACCAACAAACTGGAATGCCCGACTTTGAACAACTTAATCAAATAAAAGAAGCAATCAAAGGTGGACAAGAATTGAATGATCAATTTAAATTCACTTGGGCTGCGCAAGAAAAGCAAGTTCAATCAGTAAAGGTTCAAGAGAAAATTTCAAATTTGGTAGCTAAAGCGATGTATACTCCAACTTGGTTAGTTGATCTTACAACGCAGCTTCAGACGGAGACCACAACAGGAAAAATGTTGAAGGTTCCTTTTGAATATATTGATGAGAAAAGCATTAAACTCACTGACGAAGATTATAAAACTTATTTGAATGAAAACAAAGGTAAGTTTACTCAAGATGAAGAGACTAGAATTTTAGATTATGTGGGTATTGATGTTATACCTACTTTGGCTGACTCTACTGTAATTTTTGAAAGATTAAAAAAATTAGAAGAAGACTTTAAAGTTACAACGAATGACTCATTATTTGCCGTTTCTAATAATGGTTTAGTGTCTCCTGTGTACTCAGGTATTGATGATTTTCAAGGTGCACTAAAAGACGTAATAAAAGGTCTTAATCCAGGTCAGGTTACTGCTCCTTTTATTGAAGGTACAAACTATTTTGTGGCAAAATTGATTGATAAGAAAATGATGCCAGACTCGGTAAAAGCAAGGCACATTCTAAAATCAACCCAAGGAGGTGTTTCTGTAGATAAAGCTAGGGCTCAAATAGACAGTATCAAAAACTTAATTGTATCTGGTAAGCAAAGATTTGATTCATTAGCTTTGAAAACGAGTGAAGATCCAGGATCGGCGTCACTTTTAGGTGATTTAGGTACATTTGCTCAAGGTAGAATGGTAGCTGAATTTAATGAAGCTTGTTTTAACAATAGTCAGGATGGAGGTTTATATACAGTAACTACACAATTTGGTGTTCACTTAATTGAAGTACAAAAAAGAATTTTTAGTACCAACGAACCTAAATACAAAGCAGCTATCATCAGCGAACCAATTATCCCTTCTCAAGCTACTCAAGACGCAGCTTTAGATAAGTTGAATAAGATTTTGATGGATAATAGGACTTTAGAATCCATGAAGAAAGCAGCAGAGAAAGCAGGTTTAACTGTTTCAACTTCTGCACCACTAAAATTGAATGACTATATTTTTGAATCTTTTGGAGGAGGACAAACAAGTAGAGATATTGTAAAATGGGCTCATAATGCAAATGTAGGTGAAGTAGCACCGATGGTTTATGAATACACAGACAATGTAAATTATTATTCAAAAGCCTTTACACTAGTTGGGTTAAAGCAAATTGATCCTGCTGGTCTAATGTCAGTGAGTGCAGCAAAAGCGACTATCAATACTTTAGTACTTAACAAAAAAAGAGGTGAAGAAATCATTAAGAAATTAAAAGGTTCGACGATCGAGCAAATGGCTTCGGCGGTAGGAATTGAAGTAGAAGATATTGCAAGTGTAAATTATGTATCAGGTTCTGCTGAATTAGCTGGAGAACCTAAAGCAATCGCTACCATGACAGGATTGAAGCAAGGTAAAACTTCAAAACCAATCATAGGAAGTACGGGGGTATATGTTGTAAAATCAGATACAAAGACACCTGGTATAGCTAACAATAATATGCCGACGATGAGACAATCTATCACTTCAAACAATAGAATGATGTTGCCATACACTTTATGGCCAGCTATAAAAACAACTACCAAAATTAAGGACAACAGATCTCGTTTTTATTAACTTAACCTAATAAAAGCAATTGGAAAGTGAGACTCATCATTAATTTGGTGAGTCTTTTTTTTTGACTTTAATGTTCTTTAGGGTTTTTAGAACGACGCATTATTTGGTGTCTTAAAATGTAGCATAAAATTTGCTATAAATTGTTTGATATATAATTAAGTAGATTTTGAAGCATCCATTTGGATAATATAAATATTGCTTCTATTTTTATTTTCGAATTCGGATAAACATACATAATGGGAGAGCAAAAGGTTAAGATCGTTAAAGACCAAAAGCAAATGCAAAAATTCATGAAGTCCTTACTAGATGATGTAAGGGCGATGGAGACAATGTTGGAGCAAAACTGGTTTGAAAATGACATAGTCAGAATTGGGGCAGAGCAAGAGATGGTCTTGGTTCATAAAAACACATATAAACCTGCATGTGTAGCCATGGAAGCTTTGGAAAAACTCGACCATCATCCTTGGATTACCACTGAGTTGGCAAAATTTAACTTGGAGATCAATCTTGACCCAAGAGAGTTTACAGGCAAATGCTTTTCTGACATGCAAAATGAAAATGCCATAAAGCTTAACATTATTCAAAATGTCCTTTCGGAAATGGATGTATCGCTCGTCTTAACAGGGATACTACCCACATTAAGACAACACCATCTAACCATGGACAATTTGACTCCCAAAGATAGGTACTTTGCATTAATGCAAGCTCTTACTGACAATATGATGGGCAATAATTTTGGAGTTAGACTAGAAGGTTTAGATGAATTAAATCTTAAACACGATTCTCCTTTGCTAGAGGCGTCAAATACTAGTTTTCAAGTGCATTTACAGGTGCCTTCCCATGACTTTGCTCGACAATACAATATTGCACAAGCTTTGACAGCCCCTTTAATAGCGATTGGAGCAAATTCGCCTATCGTTTTTGGTAAAAGATTATGGCATGAGTCCAGAATCGCTCTATTCCAACAAGCTTTAGACACAAGGACTTCTCATGACCATATGCGTGAAAGAAGTCCAAGGGTTACATTTGGTAAGAGTTGGATTAATGAGTCTCCTTTGGATGTATACAAAGAAGATATCACACGATTTAGGGTCCTACTTGGTGACGAACCAATGGAAGACTCCTTGGATATGGTAAAAAATGGGAAAGTTCCAAAATTAAGATCATTATTAATACACAACTCTACAGTGTATAGATGGAATAGACCTTGCTACGGTATTAGTGACAATGGTAAGCCTCATTTAAGAATAGAAAGTAGAGTCATACCTTCTGGACCTACCGTTACGGATGAAATCGCCAATGCTTGTTTTTGGTTAGGAATGATGTCGGGAATGACAGATACGGAAAAAGATATAAGAACAAAAATGTCTTTTGATGATGTAAGTGATAATTTTTTGAAGGCAGCGAAGTTTGGAATTGATTCTAAATTTACGTGGTATAATGATACAAAGACTAATGCAGTTGACTTAGTTAAAAATGAATTACTTGATTTAGCTAGGCATGGTCTTCGAATCAAAAAGGTAGATGAAGGAGATATTGATCTTTATCTAGGTATCATAGAAGAAAGGGCCAAAAGGCATATGAACGGCAGTAGGTGGTTATTAAGGGCATATACTGACCTTAAGTCTAAAGCACCTGAGGACGAAGCAGCGGCAGCTATAACTGAAGTCATCATGCAAAATCAAATTAGTGGTAAGTGTGTACATGAATGGGAAATGCCATCTGAAGATATGATTACTGGGTATCGCCCAAATCACTTACATGTTTCAGAATTTATGACTACAGATATATTTACTGTGCATGAAAATGATATTATAGATCTAGTAACTGAAATGATGGACTGGAAAGATATTAGATTTGTACCTGTCGAAGATAATCATGGAAAACTTGTAGGATTGATCACAACAAGGATGATCATTCAATTCTATTTGAGAAATAAAAATAATAAAAAGCAAGTAATCGTCAAAGAAATGATGATTTCAGACCCTATTACCATTGAACCAACCGCCAATATCGTTGATGCTTTGACAAAAATGCAAGAAAATAAAATTGGATGCCTTCCAGTAGTACAAAATAATGAATTAATTGGGATAGTAACAGAAGGAGATTTTCTTAGAATAACTTCCAGATTACTACGAAAATTTAAAGTAAATTAATTGAAAAATTTTGGCGAATAGTTCTACACTAGTTTATATCTTCATACCTGCTCGCTTTAAGTCTACAAGATTTGAAGGCAAACCGCTCGCTAATATTTTAGGAAAATCTATGATCGAGTGGGTCTACGAGCGCGCGACAGAAGTACCAAATGTTGAAGAAGTTTATGTTTTGACGGATGATTATAGAATTGAGGAAGAGGTCAAATCTTTTGGGGGAAATTGTCTTATGACTTCACCAGACCATCTCAATGGAACAGATAGAATAATTGAAGCTATCAAAACGCTTAATTTAAGTGGGATCATTATTAACTTACAAGGGGATGAACCATTAATAGACCCAAGTTTGATTGAAGCTATTATTTCTGAATTTAATGTGGAAGAACCTCAAATCGTCACAGCCTGCAATAGAATAACTACTTCAGAAGATCTTTTTGACTACAATATAGTAAAAGTAGTAAGAACTAAGAACGATGATGTGCTATACTTCAGTCGCAATGCCATACCTGCTTTTAAATCATTACCTTATCGAGAATGGTTATTTAATACACTTTATTACAAACATATAGGTATTTATGCCTTTAGAAGTCAAACCTTATTGGCTATTTCTGACTTAAAGCCAACTAAGCTTGAGGAGGCAGAAAGCCTAGAACAATTGAGGTGGCTAGAAAATGGAATGAAAATCAAATGTATTCTAACGGATTATGAAAGTATAAGTGTAGACTTAGAAGAGGATATTGACAAGGTAGTTCAAGTAATTATTTCAGAAAATATTGATCCTTATATCAAAAAATAGGATTTTGTCGTTTAGTAAATAATTACTTTGATTGGATAAGGGAAAGTTGTACAAAAGTTAGAAGTCTTGGGATTATAATTACTAAATAGAGACACTTTTACCTACGAACGAAGAAAAAAATATTCAATAAAAACTTATTTGAAACTTTTCTTTACTTTTAAGTGTATTATGTAAAAGATACTTAAAATCCAATATGAGACAGCTAAAAATATCAAACAAAATCACTACGAGAGAGAGCTTAGCTCTTGACAAGTATCTTAATGATATTGGTAAAATTGAATTATTAACTCTAGAAGAAGAATCCAGTTTAGCCAAAAGAATTAGAGAAGGAGATACAGATGCACTTGACAAATTAACAAGGGGCAATCTTAGATTTGTTGTTTCAGTAGCCAAACAATATCAAAATCATGGACTTTCATTAAGCGACCTCATCAATGAAGGTAATGTTGGCCTAATGAAGGCAGCCAACCGATTTGACGAATCAAGAGGATTTAAGTTTATTTCTTATGCTGTTTGGTGGATTAGACAATCGATATTACAAGCAATAGTTGAATATTCTAGAATGGTGAGGCTACCTCTTAATAAGGTAAATATGTATTCTAAGGTCAACGAAGCTTTTCTGTCTTTTGTTCAAGAATTTGAAAGGGAACCAACTAATGCAGAATTAGCAGAACTTTTAGAGATGACAGAAAAGGATGTTGCATGTGTACTTTCAGGTGCAGGCAAACATTTGTCTATCGATGCACCATTAAATGATGAAGAAGGATCAATTGCTTTAGTTGATACCATGACGTCAGAAGATGATGACAGTCCAGATTTAAAGTTGATGGAGCAATCCCTTAAAGATGCAGTTAAATTTGGTTTACAAGTACTTTCGCCACGAGAGGTTCAGGTTCTTTCAGCCTACTTTGGTATAGGTCACCATGCTAAAGCACTCAATTTAGAAGAAGTTGGAGACCTATACGGACTCACAAGAGAAAGGGTAAGACAAATAAAAGATAGGGCTTTGCGAAGACTTCGAAAAATGATGATTAAAAACAATATGACTACCTTTGAATAATATTTTAAACTTTAAAAGGAGCTAAGTATTCTTTTAGCCATTGATGTAATTCCAACTTTTTTTACATGTAATCCAAAATTATTATTAATTTTGAGCTCAAACTTTTATAATAGATCGTGTTTAGTTCAATAATCCTAGGTGCAGCAATTTTCTCAGGTTTTTCTTACATAGCTTGGCAAGTGGGTAGTTTTTCGTTTTTTCCAATTTCATACAATAATTGGATGAAAAAACAAATAGCCCCAATCAAAGCCGAAATGGCTAAAACTGGTATAGAGATTATAAAACTACCTATGGAACAATGGGAAGAGTTAAGTACAGGTTATGACAAGCTCACAAGAAAATTTTCTTTAAATGGAATTGAAGTTGGAGTGATTAAATCTATCTTTCATGAAAACCTCATCTTAATTGGTAAAAAGACTCAATTAGGTTTTAAAAATAAGTTTCTTATGCTTGTCTTAGTGGATGATATTGAGTTGACATTTGTAGGTAATGCAAACGAAACACAGGTTTTTATAAATGAAAAAAAAATAGGGGTTATCAACCTCAAAAATCTTACCTATAACACTTCTACAGGAGTAAAAGCACGTATAAAGTCAAGTAATGATGGTAAGAGTAATCTTTTAGAAGTCAATGAAAAAAAGGTTGCGTATTTAAATAAAGTAGACAATGAAGTCGGAATATTTAGTACCAGACTTACAGAACACATAGATAGCAATTATGATGAAGAATTTGTAAGAGCAATGCCTCTTATTATTTATTATATTATACGAAATAAATAAAATATCGTCTTGGTGAATCATTTTCTTTCAGAAACTATAATTTAGCAAATTTGAAAGAAATCTTATGTGATTTTGCGATCATCATTCCTTTATATAATCCATCAATTGGTTGGGCTGAGGAAATTATGGAAACAGTTCGAAATATTCAATCCAATTTTCATAAGTCAAAAATTATCGTACTTTTGGTAGATGATGGTTCTAAATCAAAGCTCAATTTTGGACCATTTAAAGAAAATGCAGACCTGTACAAGATTCTTATTCAACCTATCAATAAAGGGAAAGGCAGTGCAGTTAGAAAGGGATTGTCAGAAATTGAATCGAAGTATTATGTATACACAGACTGGGATATTCCTTTTGGGACTGATTCGATTATAAATGTGATGAATACAATATCTACAAAAAGTATTGACATCGTCCTAGCAAAGAGAAGTCCAGCTTATTATCGTATGTTACCCTTTAAAAGAAGAGTTATTTCAAAAATCTTACTTTTTGTTAATTATTTTATTTTTAATGGAAGGTTTAATGATACACAAGCTGGTTTAAAAGGATATTCTCAACATGCTGTACAATTGGTCAAAAGCGGCAAAATTAATGGGTTTTTATTTGAAATAGAATACCTTCTTCAGGCTATCAAATTAAATCTAACTTTTGCTCAAGTAGAAGTCACACCAAGAAAGAATTTAAAAGTTCAAAATGTAAAAGTACAAATTATTTATTCTAATTTGTTGACCTATATCAAGTTGTTAATACTTAAGTCATAGTTTTTTGAGATGTATATTCTTTTTGGTACGAAGTTTATTTTCTTAAGACTAAAAATAAAAATTAATAATCGGTACAAACTTATGATTATCTGATATCTTTGCCCATCATTTTGGTCAATGAAAGTTTTACTTGTAGCTGATATATTAAGAAGGGATTTTGATGGATGTAACAGGACATTGTTCCAGTTACTTGATAGAAGTTTAGAAAAAAGGGAAATAGAATATTATTGTGTAGCAAGTGTATTTGAGAATTTCCCACCTCAAATGCGACACCAAAAAGTACCACAACTTACTTTGCCATTTAATAAAGATTATCAAATGGCATTGCCAATTTTCATAAGTGCAAAAATCAATAAAGTATTTTCAGAATTTAAGCCAGACATAGTTCACATAACTACACCCTCTTGGCTTGGAAATTTTATGCTCAGGGTAGCAAAAAAGCATAATATTCCTGTTACAACCATTTACCATACAAATTTTATATCGTATGTGGATTACTATATTAATACAAAAACATATTTTGGTCAGAAAGCATACGACTTCGTTTTAAAAAAATATGTGTCATTTTACAACCAATGCAACAAGATTCTCAGTCCTACCAAAAGTATGAAAGAACACTTGATAAAACTTGGAGTAAAAAGCGATCTGCTCGAAATCATGGCAAGAGGAATAAACAAAGATTTATTTTTTTTCAAAAATCAAAAATCAAATCGATTTAAAGAATTCTTCAAAAACGATCATAAAAATATTTTATTTGCTAGTAGACTAGTTTGGGAGAAAAATTTAAAGGTCATTATTGAGATTTATAATTATTGCAATGAAAATCAGCTCAGTTTCAATTTTATAATAGTCGGAGATGGGGTGGGGTACACTAAAATGAAGGATGCTATGCCAAGGGCTTTATTTTTAGGAGAGGTAAACCAAAATGACTTGTGTGATGTATATAATGATGCAGACTTGTTTTTATTTCCTTCTGTGACAGAAACATTTGGCAATGTCGTCCTTGAAGCAATGACTTGTGGCCTACCAGTTGTAGCTTCATTGGGTGGAAGTAATACAGATGTGGTAGGCAATGGAATAAATGGTATACTGGTTTCAGAAAATGATATAACTGGTTACATTAATGCTTTTAATCACATTTTGCAAGAACAAAATTATTCCACTTTTCAAAAGGAGGCATTGCATAATAAACTAAGCAAAAGTTGGGGAGAAATATATTATGAATTTGTGGACAGGCTGAATGAAGTATTGTTAAAACCAAAAAGTCAATCTGCCTTGTTATGAAAAAGTTTTTGATCTTCTTAGTTATTGCCTTTACAGTTTATTCCTTGGTTGCTTTAATTGGACAAGTGAAGTTTTCTGAAGTTAAAGCGCTTTTGATTGCATTTGATGATAGATGGCCTCTGTATTTATTGTTCACATTAATTGCCAACCTAATGGCCACTTTTGCTTGGATATATCTTGATGATTCTGAGCAATTAAAAAAACTTCCATTATGGGAACTGTATATTATTAGACAAGCAGGTGAATCGTTAGGTCAACTTAATCCAACAGGAGCACTTGGTGGTGACTATCTGAAATATAAACTTTTGAAGCAAAGAGTTGATCCGGCAACGATGAAAAATTCTTTATATTTATTTAGAATGTATTCAATTGTGTCGTTTTTTTGGATAGTTGCTTTATCTTTTGCTACCTATGTCATCTTTTATGAGGACAACATAGGACTGCCCCATATTTTATTATTGGTTTTTCTTGTTTCTATTATTATATTTCTATTTAAAATCTTAAAGAAATTGCCTTCCTTGGTTCTTGCTTTGTTAAATTTTTCTAACAAATATTTTGGACTAAAACCGATAATAGTAGAAAAATTTGGAGTATTCACTGGGCAAATAGCAGCTTTAAAGTTTTCTCGAAAGCATATGTTGCCTAATATTTTGTTGGTTTTACATTGGATAATAGGTAGTTTAGAAGTATATGGTATTATGAAGTTATTGAATGTTAATGTACCACCTCTTCAGTCTGTGATAATGGAATATGGGATTATGGCGTTTAAAACTGTCGGACAAGTTATACCTGCTCAATTGGGTATCGAAGAAGTAGGCAACAGTTATATGTTACTTCTATTTGGAAGTTTTACCTCAGCGGTGTGGTTAGGATTTAGCATCATGAGAAGGATTAGACAGCTTTTTTGGATTTTTCTTTCTCTATTGTATCTTTGGTATGCTCAAATCACAAATCCTAAAAATTAATTTTTAATTGCGGGAAATCCTATTAATGATTAAAGAGGAGATCATAAAGTAGGTTCTTAATAAAATCAGTTAAAATCTTAAATTTTGTAACCTGAAATTAGTACTTTTGACCTCTATTTTTATTATTAACAAAAGCAAGTACAAAGTATCTATATTTAATATTATCAAGATATGCTTGTAAATAAAAGTCAATCACAAGAATGGACGATAAAAAAGTAATACTATTTGTGTCACATAAACACCCTCCATCGATTGGTGGTATGGAAAATCATAATTATCACCTTAAAATTAGATTAGAAAAGGATTATACATTAATTCCGATCATCATCCAACCAGGTGAATCTTCCATTTCATTTTTTCGAAGTGTCCGAAAAAGGATGATGCAAGAACTTGAATCCAAAAAAATAGATTCGGTTTATGTAAATGATGGTCTACTAGGGATAATCATAGCTGACCTTAAATTGAAATTTCCCAATGTTAAGTTTATCTCTACTATTCACGGCCTTGATGTAACTTTTCCAGTAAAATTTTATCAGAAAAAGTTAGTACCTCGATTAAGACACTTCGACAAACTCATTTGCGATAGCCGCTTTACTAATGATGTAGTGGATAAATTTGACGAATTAAAAAGTAAAAGCATCACCATTTTATGCGGAAATGATAGTGATATTTATAAATTGAGTACGGCAGAAAGACAACTATTTGATGAGAAATATAAATATTTAGAAGAGTTTAAAATTTTGCTTTCGATAGGTAGGCCTGTAAAAAGAAAAGGATTTTCCTGGTTTGCGAAAAATGTGTTACCAAAGCTAGCAAGTAATGTAAGATATTTGGTCGTTGGTCCACTCCCTAAGATATCCTTTGGACATAAATTAAGGAATTTAGTACTTCCTAACAAAACAAATCATTATATAAATTTAGGACTTGGTTTTCCAGAAGATTTTGAAGAATTACAGAAGATCAAGGATGGAAAACTTATCTTAACAGGTGGTGTAAGTTATCCAGAGCTCAATTACTTAATAGAGCGGGCCGATCTTTTTATTGTTCCAAATGTTGATGTCAAGGGAGACGCAGAAGGATTTGGCTTAGTCGCTTTAGAAGGAGCAATCAGAAATAAAGTAGTTTTGGCAGCGGATTTACAAGGTTTGAAAGATGCAATAAGTGATCAAAATAATGGTTTTTTATTGCCAACGGAAGATCAGGCAAAATGGGTAGAAAAAGTGAATTATTTTCTGAATGACCCGCAAAAAACTTATGAAATGGGTATTAGTGCAGGCAAGTATACGATTGAGAATTATTCTTGGGATAAAATGACTAAAGAATATTCAGAAGTATTTCGCTTAATAGTCTAATTACTACTTTTAGATTTTTACCCAATATTATGAAACCAGATTTTGATTGTATAAAACTTAAGATTTTCAGTTGAAGAAGTACTTAATTACGGGAGCATCCGGTTTTGTTGGCAGATATTTAATTGATTTATTAGTGGATTCTAATGAAGATATTAAAATTATTACAACAACCCGTAATACAAAAATTGATGAAGAATTTTCAAGATTTGAAAATTTCAATGTTGAGTTGACAAATTATGATGCAATCTACTCATTATTAAATACCCACAGACCTGATTATATCATACATTTGGCATCAGACAGTAGTGTCGGATTTAGTTGGAAAGAACCCATAAAAAGCTTTAATAATAATGTGAACATTTTTTTAAATATTATAGAAGCCGTCAGAATTTTAAATATTAATTGTAGGGTTTTATCAATCGGATCTTCTGAGCAATATGGAAAATTTTCACAAGACGAATTACCTTTACAAGAAAGTCATAAATTAAATCCGATAAGTCCTTATGCAGTTGCTAGGGTCTCTCAAGAACTACTTTCTAAAGTTTATGTAGACGGCTATGGATGTGATATTGTTATGACAAGGTCATTTAATCATACGGGGCCTAGACAAGATTCGAGGTTTGTCATACCATCATTTGCTAGACAACTCGTGGAAAGAAAATTAAATAATTCTTCCGAGTCAATTGAAACAGGGGATTTGTCAATTGTAAGAGATTTTGTTGACGTACGCGATGTGGTAAAAGCTTATTTACTTCTTTTGAAACATGGTAGAAGTGGTGAAGTGTACAATATTTGTAGTGGCAAAGGTCAAGACTTACAAACGATGTTTAACTTACTCAAAAAATACTCTGGAGTTTCTGTAGACTCAATTGTTAATAATAATTTTATTCGTCCTAATGATAATCCAATAATTATAGGAGATAATACTAAAATATGCCTTGAAACAGGTTGGAAGCCAGAAATTTCGATAGAAGATAGTTTAAGAGATATTATCAATTTTTGGGAATCCAAATTAAGTGTATAAAAAATAGAAAACATCTCAGCGTGTGTACATTAAACTTTGGATGTTAATATTATTTATATCTGAAATAACTTTTTATAATTCCTAAACGTTTTTATCTTTGAAATTTAAATATAGCTTTGTAAAAGTTTATCTTGGGTAACTCAACATTTTAAAACTCTTTCATGAAGAAAAATATTCTACTACTTTTTGTACTTGCGAGCTTTACACTAATTGGTCAACAAATGCAACCTAAAGGTTTTCATAGGACCTATCCAATGGTGCGAGATTCCTTTGGTCAATATTTAGGAAGTGCTACTTATGAAGGAACGCCAATAGTATTCACAGGTCTGTCTAAAAATGATACTCTGCACGCAATAATTGCAACAGCGTTTGAACCAAAAGGTGACATAATTTGGTCCAATCAGATTGAAATGCCAAGTGATAAAAAGTTTAAAATTAATAAGTTTGAATTTTCGACCACAGTGATTCCTAAAGACTCGATTCTTTTTGCTTTTAATTTTAATGACCCCAATAATAAAAATAAGGTCATCGGTAGATTGTCTGTAAATGGTCGTTTTGGTGAACTAATAGAAATAATAGCTGATTCTAACCCAGAAGGTAATTCTAAAGGACCTAACAGACTAACATCTTTTAGAGATAAACTTTTTTATCATGCAGCGAATCTTGGCAGGGATAGTTTGATTTATATTAATACAATGTCTTCTGATGGTGCCATTGTGAGGACAAACAGAATAAGGTCAGCTGGTAAAGACCTGCAGGTGAATGATATCTCGTATCATCCACAAAATAGAAGAACTGGTCTATTGGGAAGTACGCCATCCAATGATTCTTACATTTTGACTATTCTTGACACATTAAATAGGATTATCACGAGCAATACCTACACAGATACCATCGCAAAAGTCAAACAAATCTTACCAAAAAGGATCGTTAACTCAATAGATAAAGGTTACATCGTATCAGGTAGATACTATCAAATTAATACTGCCAATGTAAGTGACTCATTCTTTGGGTCTTTTGTGGCAAAACACGATTCATTAGGACGCTTGATTTGGACCAAGTATGTTGATATTTCGGCGGGGTTCCCAGTGGTTATTGATGATGTTTCTGAATCTGTTGGTGGTAACATCGTAGTAGTTGGTACATACACAGATTCGTTAACAGGAAATGTAGTTCCTTTTTCACTCGGTTTATCAAGTTTTGGTGTATTAACCTATTCTAAGAAGTATCCACGAGTAGAGGGCATAAGAGAATTTCCTGGCGGTATCTTAAAACTTGAGGACGGAGCTTCTTATTATTCTTCTATAACAAAGACCAAAAAGCAGGCAGAACCAATCCTTAATTTTATCAGGATGGATGTAAATGGTGGAGCTAGATGTGAGGACCCAATTACAAACCAAATTGTGTTTGACCTTCCTATGAAAAAAGACACCATTATTCTTACATCAGGTATTGTCCAAGATGTCACAACAAAAAAAATAAAAGTTACTTCAAAATCAAACATGTATGATGTACCAATTTTGACTTTAGAAAGTAAGACATTTTGTCCAAATCAACCCATAATGATTACTTTAAGAGCTACTACAAAAGGTGCTGTCTCTTATGAATGGGCAACTGGTGAAAAAACAGATACGCTATTGGTAACAAAAGAAGGTGAATACAGCGTCATAGTTACAGTAAATACAAATGAATGTTATACCTTCTGTGATACATCTATGATCTCAGTGTATGAAAAGCCTATGGTTGAGTTATTACAAGAAGATGGTAATTTTTGTACTAATGGCTTGATGAGGGTAAGGGCTAACATTATTCCTTCAGCTCCCATAAGAAGTATAGTTTGGAGTACGGGTGCAAGGGATACTAATAGAATACAAATCGCCTCGGGTCCAGTATCAATAACAATCACGGATACTTGTGGACAAGTTGCAACAGCTTCGATCAATGTGGTGCCTCTTCGACTGATCAACCAAGTATCTATAAATCAAGATTTTGGTAGTTTTTGTACTACACGAACGGGAAGGCTTACAGCTATTGCAGATGCTTCCGTTTCGGGCTACAGTTGGGGTAATAATAGATTTAGTCAAGCTATAGAAATAAGTGCTCCAGGGACATACTCTGTCACCATCTTTGATATTTGTCGTAATCAAAAAATAGCGACCACAACCGTAGTTGATAACAATATTCCTAAAGTGGTCAATAGTGTGAGCATCCAGCAAGATATTTCAGATGTTTGTAAAGATGATATGGTTGGGTTGAGGGCAATTGTTAACGGGCAAGCTAAAGCGATCAATTGGTCCAATGGAACAACTGGAGAGAACATAAAAGTAGCTAATAACTTTGGCAATGTTACCGTAACCGCTACAGATGATTGTGGTAATAAAACGAGTAGTACTCAAATAGGCCAAATAGACCCTGTCTGTATAAAAATGCCAAAAATCTTTTTTCCAGAGTCAAACAATTCGACGGATAGTATTGCCAATAGGACTTTTAGAGCTATGCCTGTAGGCTGTCCGGTATCAGGTATTTCTGATTTTGAGTTTAGAATATTCAATAGATGGGGTAAAGAAATATTTGCTACAACGACAATTACAGAATCATGGGATGGCAATATAAACGGAGATAAAGCACCCCCAGATGTCTATGTATATTTCATCAGATACAGACAAAATGATTGTACCTTAGATAGAAAAGGAGAAGTGACGTTATATAGGTGATGGTTATAATCATTATTAACAACCTCAATTAATCAAAGATTTTATTTATTCTCTTGCCGTAAGGTTTTTTTAAAACAGTAAAAGTTATAATGAAAAAGTCACAATTATTTATTCTCTTTTTATTGTCGTGTGTTCTAATATTCACCGCTTTTAAGAAGAAACCTCTTTTGTATGAATTGAGAATTTACCATTGTGAAGACGGGAAATTAAAAGATTTAGAACAGCGATTTAAGAATCATACGATGGCCCTTTTCGAAAAACATGGTATGAAGAATATTGGCTATTGGACGCCCACAAAAGAAGGTAATAAGAGTTTGTACTACATTGTGGCTCATAAGGATAAAGCTGCTATGGATAAATCTTGGCAAGATTTTGTTGCAGACCCTGCTTGGAAAGCCGTGCAAAAAAAATCAGAGGAAAATGGTAAAATCATTTCAAAGATTGAATCAATCTTGATGAACATTAATGAGGATTTGAGTAAGCCGTCTAAAAAGCTTTCTAAACAACTTTCTTCAGACCTCACCTATGAAATGAGGATATACTACATTTTGCCAAATAGATATCAAAATATTGTAAAAAGATTTAAAGACCATTCTCGGGAGTTGTTGTCAAAGCAAGGAATGGTTAATGTAGTCTACTTTGATACTGTTGAAAAAGATGGTGCTCAGCCTAAATTGATATACTTCTTGCAGCACAAAAGTGAATCTTCTGCAAAACAATCATGGGATGGATTTAGAAATGATCCAAAATGGGTAGAAATCCGTAATGCCTCTGAGGTCTCTGGTCGAATAGTAGATAGAGTGGAGTCTATTTATATGAAAAAGTCTGATTTTTTTACTGCCAAATAAGATTAGTGGAGTTCTAAAAACTCCTTTTAGTAGTGAAAAAATTAAGAAAAAGCTGAGAAAAAGGCATGAAGAGCGAAACAAAATCGTCGCAAACGTTTTTAGCTCTGAAATGGGGCTTGCGTGCCCTAGCAAAGAGAATTTTTGATAGCAGCTATAATCCAGTGAGGACACTTTTAAACTTTTAACGCAGCAATTAGGTTTGCAGTTTTTTGTAATAGAAATAGCGTTTTTAGAACTCCTTATTAGGCAGTAACTTCCAACCAAGATCACTCTCTCTTATGATCTAAATCATATATCAACTACATTAGAGTGGATTATCTTTGTTCTATAGAAATTGATTATTTGTTTTGTGATGGAGTCGGTGTGACGAATTAATTGACATCTCAAACGCTAGAGAAAGACTTTGATAGGCACTTCTCGTTTTTTCATGTTATGCCGACTCTTTTTTCTATAACTTGAAGTTGAATATATTTTCATCAAATTCATTATAAGCTTCGTACCCTAAAAGTGAATACAAGTCTGCACGACTCTGCATATTCACAATCTGATCATTTTGATGCCCTTTACTTTTGATATCTAACAATGCTAATTCAATAGCTTTCATTGCGATTCGCTGCAAAGTCACAGGGTAAATCACCATATTGATTCCAAGATTTTCTAATTCACTAACAGAAAGAAGTTTAGATTTTCCGAATTCGGTCATATTTGCCATAATCGGTACGTCAAGTGATTTACGCATTTTTTCGAAATCGCTTTCATCTTGCATGGCTTCGGGGAAGATCATACTAGCTCCTGCGTCCACATAGGCTTTAGCTCTTTCTATTGTCTTGTCAATACCTTCACTTGCACGCGCATCCGTACGCGCTATGATCATAAAATTTGTATCATTTTTAGCACGATGCGCTGCATTAATCTTTTTTGCAACTTCTGTGGTTGCTAGAACTGACTTATTATCTAAATGGCCACACCTTTTGGGGTTCTGTTGGTCTTCGATATGACATCCTGCGAGGCCAATCATTTCTAACTCTTGTATAGTTCGTGCCACATTCAGTACTTCTCCAAATCCTGTGTCTGCGTCAATAATGGTGGGTAGGGATGTAGCGTTGACTATATATTTTGCTTGGGTACATATCTCCGTCAGAGTGGTAAGACCTACATCAGGATAACCAAGTGTATTAGCCATCACACCTCCAGAGATATAGATTCCATCATATCCAATTTGGTCAATCATCTTAGCTATCAATGCATTTGGAGCTCCTGGGTAGCGTATTATTTTGCCTGAACTTAGCTGTTCAACTAATGTCTTTCTTTTTTGTGAAGCAGATATCGCTTGGTTGATCATCATTTTTTTAAATTTTGAAGGACCTATTAAAAGATTCCATTTTGCATCTCAGGGTACTTATCAAAAATTTCGCTCTTCACCTGGACGTTTAATTCAGCAAGATGGGCACCACTTAAATTTGAAAGATTTTGTACCACATCTAAAAATCTATTGCTTTCATCAGTGCTAATTAGCCCATCTGTCAACGTTAGAAATTTTTGAATATATTCCTTTCTAGTAAATGGTCGAGCGCCTGCTGGATGTGCATTGGCTCTTTCTAATTCGTCTATTATAGTTGATCCATCTTTCATAGTGATGATGACTTTACCACCAAAAGCTTTTTTATCAGGATCTTGGTCATGATATAATGCTGTCCAACGAGGGTCTTCTATAGTTTTGATCTTATGCCAAATATCAATCACGGATGGTGTATTTGCTTTTTCTTTAGTGTATGAATCAACATGATGCCACTTTCCATCATGTAAAGCTACTGCAAAAATGTACATAATGGAGTGGTCTAATGTCTCACGAGATGCATGAGGGTCCATTTTTTGTGGGTCATTAGCTCCAGTACCAATTACATAATGGGTATGATGAGAAGTTTCAATAAGTATACTGTGTATATCGCCTAAGTTGTCAACTTTGTTTTTCATTCTAAATGCTAGGTCGATCAATGCTTGAGACTGATATTCTGCGGAGTGTTCTTTAGTGTAAGTCTCTAAGATGGCTCTTTTTTCGTCACCAAAAGTTGGTAAAGGCACATAGTATTTTGCATTTTTACCACCCAATATCCATGCTATGACGCTGTCTTCACCTTCGTAGATTGGACTTGGACTTTTTTCACCACGCATCGCTCTATCTACGGCTTCTATTGCCAGTTTTGCTCCGTGGGCAGGTACATATGCTTTCCAGCTCGATATCTCTCCTTTGCGAGATTGACGGGTACTGATGCTAGTGTGGAGGGCCTGTTGGATAGCTTGGTAGGTAGTATCTACATCACAACCAATCAGTGTTGCAACTCCTGCCGCCTGAGCAGGACACAGATGGCCTACGTGGTCTATTTTGTGTTCGTGTAAGCAAATACCTTTTACAAGATTTACATGAATTTCGTACGACGCAATGATGCCTTTGAGCAGTTCTTTTCCTGACTTTTGCTTTTGTTGCGCTACAGCAAGTACCGCAGGAATGCTATCAGCGGGATGTGAATAATCAGCTGCAAGGAATGTATCGTGATAGTCCAATTCCCTTACGGCCACACAATTAGCCCATGCTGCCCACTCTGCATGTACTTTTATATCATTAGGGAGACCAAAAATGTTGCCGCCTTGACTGCTTCGCGTATGACCTAAGGCCTGAGCCCTAGCATTGATGACAGGAGTTCTACCAAAGGAGGCTATAGCCACGGAAGCATTGTCTATCATTCTATTGATCACCATGTCTTCGACCTCTGGACTGATTGGGGCATCATATATGGCTGTTTTTGCGAGTTTATAAGCAAGTTGATCTTCTTTTGCTAAATATTCTTTGGATGGATATACTCTTACTTCGTGTTGTGTCATGTTATTATCTGATTGAGGGTGCAAGATACTAAAAATCAATAAATTTAATTTTGTTGTCTTTTTAGGGGGTACATAAAGATTGAACATTTTAAATCTAATTTAGATTTTAGTTCTTCTATTCTGTTGTGTAAACTGTGTTAAATGGAGATCATTTCAACAACTTGTTTAATTTTTAGGCGATCACCATCTTTTTGAAGATTTTTTATTCCAAGATGACGGTCCCGTATGCTTGTTGTTGATTTTTATCTTTATCAGTGATGATTGCTTTCCAGATCATTGTATTGCCACTTATGCTGTTATTAAGGTATATCATATCTATGATTCCATTTGGAGAAGTATGGATTAAAGAGCCCCATCGGTCATATATACTAAGACTTGTAATCGTATAAGTCTGATTTTCTATTGGAATAACTTGAAATGTACTATTTTGAGTAGAATGTCTTTTGATGATCGTCGGAGCGATCACTAGGGATTCGTGCTCGAGGTCAAAATAAATAGAATCAGAATGAGGACAGTTATTTTTGTCTAACCATCTGTATGGAAGATATCCTGAGGCATTTGGCCTAACAATGTCGCCAAAGCAATTTTTGCACCATGAAAAGTTAGACGGGTCAGAATGGGAAATAGCCCCACCAAATGACCTAAAGATCGACCTTAAGTCAAGAGAATCTCCGAAATCTAAAGTAAAAAATTTTGATGGTAATTTGTCAGGACTTTCATTGGGTAAAGGTTTTATGTGTAGTAGAATTATGCTATCACACATTTGGGAATTAGGTACAGAAATCGTGTGAACACCAATATTGAAAAGAGAATCACGAAACCTATATCTTTCGTTAGCACATATTGATACGATCTTACTTGCCGAAGGTGGTTGAACGACCACTAATTTTTTACAATTTGGTTTAGCTCGATAGCAGCCATTGTAAGCAGTTACACAAACATCGTAAACTCCTGAATTTTTAAACTTTATAGGCAAGTCTATACCTTTTTCTTGCAATGTATCTCCATCTAAAGTCCAGTCAAAAGATACACTTCCAATAGGTGGATTATACCTGATCTCCATATCTTGGTTTTGACACAATAAGTCAGGTACGATGATTGTTCCATTATCTTTAAAATTTGGAGCTACGGTGCTTCCTAAAGTTACGCGAACATGCCAGTCACATACATCACCATTATTGCCATCTATCAAAAGCCAATACATTTCACCAATAATAAGAGGTTGTACTACAACCATTCTAGCGCTTGTATTGTCAGAAACATCTGTAAAACAAGAGGATATAATGGCTAAATTTGAACACCCATCGCCATCAAAAAGTGACATTTCTAAACCATCACCTTTGATACAATTTGCCACATCGACAGTGACCGTCAAATCTCTTGAACCTGCTATGAAAGGTATCCATTGTGCATTATCTGTGATTGGAGTGCAAAATGTGGCGGGCAAGTTCCCTTTTATAGTAGTATTACGACCTTTGAGATTGTGTATGTCGCAATAGATGCATGCAGCAGCGCAATTATTAGGAGGTACACTATTTATACTACAAACCTTCAATTGAGCAATTATCAGATTACTAAAGAGTAAACTTATGGTCAGTAAATGGACAAACTTGTATAAACTCTTCTTATTTATCATTAGGGAGGAAGATTCATTCATTCAAAACGGTTAAGTTGCCAGTTATGTTTATGGTGCTTCCATCGTAAAGTAAAAGCGTAGCAATCCATGAATAAATACCTTCTTCGCATTCTTTTCCATTGAAGTGACCATCCCAAATCGGATTTAGTTCATCTGAAACATATAATAAATTGCCCCAGCGGTCATAAATCTGGATTTTAGCAACTTCTTTAATGGATCCAGCGGTTTGGATTTTGAATTCGTGATTATTGGATGATTTGAATTTTATTATATTAGGCGTGTAATACAAAATATTTTTAACGACCTTATAAGAAAAGGAATCAATGGCATAACAATTGTCAACTGTCCAAATTTCTAAAGCTAAGGTGGAGGGTTTTATAGTCCTTAAAGTAGGTGTGAGGCAATCATTACAACTTAATTCATGGTCAGGAGTCCATTTTATTTTTGAAAGTACAGAATAATTTGATTTAGCTTCAATTGTGAAATTTTCACCCATTACCACTTCAGGCAATAAAGGCAGATAAATGGTTGGTATTTCAACTTTTAATGGCAAAATTGTCAATTTAACTAAAGAGTCGCATCGAGTTGGATCTCTAAAAAGGACACTGTGGGAGCCAAGGTTGTAACTACTATCATTTACAAAAAACTTTGCATTTGGGCAGATATAGACTGTATCAAAAGTGGGAGGGGGAGGAGTGACCGTAATTTTTTTGCAGGTTTTTGGTCCTTTACTACAAGTATTAAAAACTTCGACACAAACTTCATAATCACCTTCGTTGTCAAAAATGTAGTTGATGTTACGATTGTTGTATGGAATTCTTTGTCCATTGACGGACCATAAAAATTCTGTTGCACCGAGAGGAGGAGTTACACTAATCGGAGTTGCAATGCCTTGACATGTGATTTGATCGATATTTAGTATTCCCGATTCTTTAATTATGGGAATTTTGGTGGTGCCATTTGTAACTTTCATAGCATAGTCGCATCTGTCTCCACCACTTCCATCAATGACCAACCAATAGTACTGTCCAATAATAAGCGGCTTACTATTTGAAAAACTTACAGAAGTATTTGGCCTAACATCTGTATCGCAAAGACTTATCCTTTCGTAATTTTGACAATCTCTCCCATAGTATAAACCCATTTCTAGACCATTATTTATTTGACAATTGGACACCGTAAATTGTATGGTCAAATCAACACTTCCTGCTTGAAAACCTATCCATTGTCCATTGTGCTTTACAGTGGTGCAAAAGTCATTGGGTAGTTCTCCCGACACTGTACTAGTATTTCTGCCTTTAAAACCGTCAATATCACATATTATACAAGCTTCTTTACATGTAGGTTTCATTGTTGCGGTAGAATCACACACAGGTGGTTGAGCCATTAAAGCTAAATTGATGGCTATTATAAGTGTAAGAAAAAAATAAATTCTTTGCATTTCTAACTTCGCCTTGAATATAGTTACAATGTAAAGGCATCCAACATTCAAATGTAATTAAAATTGGGGTATTTTTAAGCGTAAAAGATTATAAAATGAAATTTATGTAATTTTTATAAAATCATTTCAATTCAAAAAAACCACCATTTAATCATTTTTAATCCGTGTTTACCACGATATTGATACAAATTGTTTTTAGTTTGGAATGTTCACCTTATCTTTACAATACTAATTAATCATTTTTTAAAAAATAAAATCATGAAAAAAATCATTTTTACATTTTGTTTTGCGTTGTTTTTTGGAGCTTTGGCTCAAGCTCAAGATTATAAGAGTTCAGTTGGTGCAAAAGTGGGATATGGTCTTGTTGGATCATACAAAACTTTTTTGAACGAAAAAAGTGCCGTTGAAGTTTTTGGAGGACTTAGATGGGGCGGATTTGTCGCTGGAGCTTTTTATCAAATTCACAAAGACATAGAATCTGTAGATAATCTTAGATGGTTTATAGGAGGTGGAGGATCGTTCTCTACTTGGAGTTTTGTGGGTTCTGGGTATACAGAAGTTACAGCACATTTTGACATTGGTCTTGAATATACTTTTGATGATCTTCCAATCAATGTGAGTGTAGATTATGCACCTGGAATCGTTCTAGTTGATACGTATGATTTTGGAGGAAGTTACAATAGATTTCGAGGCGGATATGGCGCTTTGACAGTGCGGTATATCTTAGGTAGCGATAAAAAATTATAAAAGTTAACTTTTTAAATTTTATTAAAAGGAGATTGGATTAAGCTAGTCTCCTTTTTTTATATGTGTGATTTTTGTCAATGTAATTTTATGTGAAAATAATAACTTAAAAATGAAAGTACTTTTTATAGGAGGAACAGGTAACATTAGTACGCCAGTTAGCGAAATGGCTATTAACAAAGGAATTGATCTTTGGCATTTGAACAGAGGTAATCATACACCGATTGTCGGTGTCAATACGATTTATGCCGATTATAATAACTACAATGATTTAAAAAATGCCCTTGAAAATCATCATTGGGACGTTGTCGTAAATTGGATAGCTTTTACTCCAGATCAAGTCGAAAAAGATATTCGTCTTTTCACCAATAAATGCAATCAATATATATTTATAGGCTCAGCTTCTTGCTATTCAAAACCTCCTGTTCATCCTATCATAACAGAATCTACCCCATTGAAAAATCCACATTGGCAATATTCAAGAGATAAAATTGCTTGTGAAGAAGTACTTGTGAAAGCGTATAGAGATCAAAACTTCCCCATGACCATTGTCAGGCCTTCACATACGTACTACTCGATATTTCCTTTGTCAATAGGTGGTTGGATAGAATACACAGCGTTAGATAGAATAAAAAAGGGTCTTCCTATTGTCATACAAGGCGACGGGACTAGTCTATGGACAGTTACCCATGCCCATGATTTTGCAAAAGGATTTTTGGGCTTATTAGGACATCATCTTGCGATAGGAGAAAGTTTTCATATCACGAGTGATGAGGCATTAAGTTGGAACCAAATTTATCAACAATTGGCCGCGGCTGTTGGTTGTACAGCAAATATTGTTCATGTACCCACACAACGAATAATAGAGTATGCAAGAGAAGTAGCATATGAAGATCAGGAGGGCAGTCTTTGGGGAGATAAAAGTCACTGTGCCATCTTTGACAATACTAAAATCAAAAGATTTGTACCTGATTACGTCGCAACTATCCTGTTTTCACAAGGCATTAAGCATACAATTGATTGGTTTGAAGCGGACCCAAAAAGGATGATTATTAAGCAAGAAACCAATATGTTTATAGATGGTTTATGCGAACGATTTGGCTCTTTAAAAAATTGAGTTGTAATCAAAGCAAAGGTAAAACCAAAAGATATGATAGCATACGAAGAAAGTCTAAAAGTATATAGAGACTAAAAAGATTAAAAAAAGCCTGCCACTTTAAAAAATGACAAGCCTTTCTAACCAAACAACGGGTTTCATTTAAAAATTTCAGATACTCAGGGATTATTCTACCACTACTAATTTTCTTGTAACCGAAACTCCATTATTTTCAATAACTAAGCTATAAGTACCTTTTGGTAGATTATTGGTATCAATTTCAGAAGTTGGTCCGTCTAAATTGATTTCTTTCATTTTTTTACCTTCTATAGAGAGAATCGTCAACTTGCCTTTTTCCATGTTTTTAGGTAAATCTACATTGACTTTGTTACCCGCTCTCACAGGATTCGGATACGTCTTTACGTCAGTTAAATCAAGGTTGTTACCTTTGAATACTTTATTAATATTCGATTCAGACAATTTACTTGTCATTGCACCAACTTCTTCGACATTAAGGTCACCTTGTAAGTCAAAAACCACAAAAGTAGAATCTGAAGCTACGATACCTATAATTTGAGAAATGATATTGTTTTTCTCTTTGATACGAATACTAACATTTGCATCTTTAGATTTTACTTTTACCAATTCTTCAAAGTTTCGAGCCTTGTTCATAGCCATAGTGTAAAGAGAAGCTGCATTACCAACTTTTTCGCTAGCTATCAAGTCAAAAGATTTGACCTTCGATATAATTTCTCCCATCTTTTTGGCTTCTTCATCTTTCATATTTGTAGTGAAAGAATTTAGAAGCGAGAAAGCTTTGGACCCAACAGTAACTCTGGTGTAACCATCATTATTAATTTCTGACCCAAAATTTTGATCAATAAAAGACTGAGAAAATGAAGTAAAAGAAGCAAAAAACAAGCAAACAAATAAATTCAATAAATTTTTCATGAATAATACATTTTTAATTTTTAGTTAATAATTTAAATCAAAAGTGATAACTTACAGAGTGAACAATACACATTACTAAGTAATCTATGTCAAAAATGGCCATTTTCAATCTAAGACTTTTTGGTTAAGGTAATGTTACACCTGACGAACAAAATATCCATGAAAGGTTAATAAAAATCGACGAAAGTTAATTATTGAATGAAAATTGACAATAATTTCTTAAAGTTTAAGTAGTTTTGACTTAAACTGACTTTGCATTTCTTTCCGATAATCACATGATAAGTCTAAAAGTTTATTTAAACTCTTAGTAAAGAATAGGTGTTACCAACCAAAGGTGTAAATTTGTCTTTTTAATCATTTAAACTTCCAATTGAAAGAATTATTAGCGATAAATAAGTATATAATTAGATACAGAGGTAGAATTGTATTAGGATTCATCTTTGTAGCCTTGGCTAATTATTTTGGTATGCTCATTCCAAAAAAGATAGGTGAAGCTTTGGATTTTGTAAGGGATACTTTAGAAAAAGTTTCGCAAACAGCTAAAGCAGATGACTTATCTGTGGCATTGATAAAATTTTCTTTGATTGTAATAGCTTTCGTATTGTTGAAAGGGTTTTTCATGTATATGATGCGTCAAACAGTAATTGTGGTCTCAAGATTAATAGAATATGATTTAAGAAAAGACATTTACGCGCATTTACAGGAGCAAAATACAAGTTTTTATAAAAAAGGCAAAACGGGCGATATCATGTCACGGATAGCCGAAGATGTTTCGAAAGTTCGTAATTATTTAGGGCCTGGCATCTTGTACGCATTTAATTTGATTACCCTTTTTGTTTTTACAATTTATGCGATGCTTTTAGTTAGTCCAAAGCTTACTTTGTTGACGCTACTCCCTTTACCATTTTTAAGTTTGTCTATTTATTATGTAAGTGATAAAATTCATACGCATAGTACAATTATACAGAAGCAACTTTCGAAATTGACAGTTATTACTCAAGAGGTTTACTCTGGTATTAGAGTTGTAAAGAGTCATGGTAAGGAACAAATGTTTTCAGAATATTTTGAAGCTGAAAGTGTGAATTTCAAGACGAAGTCGTTGCAATTGGCAAGAGTTAATGCACTTTTTTTTCCTTTGATGATACTGCTCATTAATTTAAGTACCCTAATTGTCTTATTAGTTGGAGGAAAGTATGTTCTCGACGGTACCGTTACACCGGGAAATATCGTAGAATTTATCATTTATGTCAATATGTTGACTTGGCCCGTAACATCCATCGGGTGGATAGCAAGTATTATCCAAGAAGCAGAAGCATCTCAAGCTAGGATTAATGCTATCATGAACGAACAAACAGAATTGCCAAATGGAAGTAAAGAAGTAGAAAATCTTAAGGGTGATATCATTTTTGATAATGTTAACTTTACTTACCCTGAGACAGGCATTAGTGCCTTAAAGAATTTTAATCTACATATCAAAGCGGGTGAAAAAGTAGCTGTGCTAGGGAAAACAGCATCAGGCAAAAGTACCATAGCTGAACTAATCTTACGCATGTACGACCCGAACTCTGGAAAAATATTACTCGATGGTTTGGACTTAAAAGAATACAATTTTCATTCGATTAGAGAGCAAATGGCTTATGTGCCCCAAGAGGTATTTTTATTTTCAGACACGGTATTGGCCAATATTGCTTTTGGAGTGGAGAATCTAGATGTAGAAGAAGCACGAAAATATGCCAAAAGTGTCTGTATAGACGAAGAAATCATGAAACTGAAAGATGGCTATGATACCATGGTGGGTGAGCGAGGTGTTACCCTCTCTGGTGGTCAAAAGCAAAGAGTAAGCATCACAAGAGCTTTGGTGAGAAACCCTAAGTTTGTTATCTTAGATGATTGTCTTTCTGCAGTAGATGTTGAGACCGAACAAAATATTTTAAGTTATCTAAATGAGGCATTAAAAGACAAAACAGCTATCATTATTACTCATCGAGTGCATAGTCTTCAAAATTTTGATAAGATCATTGTGATTGACCAAGGCGAAATTGTAGAACAAGGTACCCATGAAGAATTGATAGAATTAAACAATGGGTATTACGCGCAAATGTTAGAAAATGCTAATGAAGGAGTTGCTTCTTGGTCGTAAAAGTGTTGTGTTATGTGATATAAAAAAACCTAAAAATGAATAGGATTTATTTTAAAGGAAACCCTTATCCAAATGGTCATAAAATTGAAGAATTTATTTGGAGTGGCCGATTAATAAAAAGGAAGGGATTAATTTTTGATTTTCATCTTGTTTCTGATTATTATTGTGCTGAAGATGTCTCAGAAGACGAAGAACGGGGGAAATTATGGTGGGATTCAAAAAAAGCTTGGGGGAATTATCAACAATGTACAATGTCCTCAACTTTTTGGGAAGGAAACGGAGTGTTAGTTGGAACCGAGAATAACCAATTTGAATTCCAAAAACTTTTAGGCCGATCTTTAATTGTTGATTCAATCTTTGAACAACAAGAATATAACTACGAAGTATTAGCTTTTAATATATATCTTCTTGGTCACGATAATTGTGCTTTTCATAAAATCTCATTTACTAAACAGCTGGATAAATCTACCTTTGATATTGAATGGGATGGTAAAATAGCTCTATCTTATTCAGGTGATGACGAATTTAAATATTCTTTCGAGTCAAAAATTAGTAGCGCTAAATTCAGGGGAATAAGTTTAGATAAAGAGTTAAGCATTGATGAAAATAAAGAACTATTAAAAAAATGTTTACTTGATTCATCCAATTTCGAATTAATTAATGATAAATTTGAGATGAAATAAATACATCACACAACAATATACATGGCGATCATGCCGGCTAAACGCCGCCACGCATGTACTCGACGTTATAAGAAATATACAAAAATAATTTAAAGAAAATTGGACTTATTTTTTTTGTACCTTTGTAAAAATAAAAGTTTATGAGAATAGCGTTAAAAAATACTACCATCGACAAGTACTTTGGTTTTTTGACCAAACTTGACAATATATCAAAGAAACGATTAATTATAAAATTGACAGAATCAATAGAGGTCAAGGAGAAGAAACTTTTCGACTTGAAGAGTTTGTATGGTGCATGGGAAGACACAAGAACTTCCGATGAAATAATAAAAGATATAAGAAATTCAAGAGTTGAAAAGAAATCAATTGAGTTATAATGAAATATTTGCTAGACTCAAATATCTGCATTCATTTTTTAAGGGGTAAATACAACATAATTGAAAAATTGAATGAAATAGGCATAGACAATTGTGCAATTTCTGAAATTACATTGGCGGAGTTAGTTTTTGGGGCAGAAAAAAGTGACAATCCTAAAAAGAATCATAAACTCATTGAAAAATTTATTGGACAACTGAGTATTTTACCCATATTTGACGCAATTCAGACTTATGGTAAAGAAAAAGCACGACTACAAAGCGAAGGAAAAATGATTAGTGATTTTGACTTATTAATTGGTTGCACATCAATTGAAAATGACTTGATTATGGTAACTGAAAACATTAAAGAGTTTGACAGAATAAAAGGCATTAGAATCGAAAATTGGGTTAAACGTTAAGCACATATCTGCTAACAGCGGCTAAAATATATTAACTTCATTTTGCTTCTAATGAAAATTTGTTTTACATTTGAATTGTGGTTATCAAAAGAAAATTTGTGTTTCGTGATAGCCAACTTCTTGTAGCTGCCAAACGATATTTTTAATGATGATCATGATTATAAAGTATTTATATAGGTAGTTAAATACTCTGATCTATTTTGAAGCCACGTTTTTAAGTTTTCTACATCTGTTTTGTAATTAAAGTTACCTCTTTTCCATTTTTCAAAATCTAATTGCCTAGCGTCAGAAATAAGAAACGCATATTCATCAATATATGTCATAAGGTTGTTAAAGTGATTTGCTTTGTAATTAGCCCATTTTTGTTTGATCAGCGCCTTGCTTTTTGGGTCTTTGATTAATTGACTGAAAAATTGTTTCCCAAGTGGATTAGAATTCCAAAATATTGGATTATTTGATTTGATAAAGTGAATTTGGGTACCTTCGTAACCATATGCCCAATCAAAATCCCACACTGGGCCCATTGAGTATTTGCCAGTTGTAGTTTTATGAATAAATGTACTTTTAGGATGATTGAGCTCGCCATTATCTGTCAACATACTCACAATCATAAAATTAGCAAAAGCATCAATGTCAAAAAAATCAGAATAATTATTGTTAGGAAATTGAGGTGCAGAAATCAGGTTTGTTAACGTATTGAAGTCATTTTTTATAGGATCAACTTGACTTTGGCTAGTTAATTCTGGGTTCATAATCAATACTGGTAAATTATAAGGTGTTGACCTAAATTTGTACTCTTCATCGTAATACGTATCCAATTGTAAGAGTAAACCATCTTTGCCAATATCAACTCGGTTTTTTTTGACTTCGATTTGTTCCGTCAAAAGATATAAACCAGCGTAAGCTCCATTTAATGATAGCTCTACCGGTATGGCGTTGTTTGTGTACGGCATTTCTAACTGGCTAGCTATTTTAAAGGCAACGGGATTCAGAAGGTGTGTTCCATCCAAAAAATTGGCCAACAAAACCCAATCCTTTTCAGGTTTTAAACCAGCTAGGGAGGCATCGGATTTAAGTTTTATTTTATATGGTTTTTTAGGCATCCCCCAGGTACTATTACCTCTACCTCTTATTTGCCCGTCTCCATTTAAATCCTTGTAGAAATTTTTACCTTCAAAGGCAATTGAAGCGTCAACATAAGTAGTTTTGGAAGTGATCGAAGCTTGATTTAATATTTTTATTTTAAGTTGTGCTATTTCGGAGCTCCATCTTATACCAATTTCATACGTTTTTTTAAGGCCATCAGAAGAGATCAATGTGTATTTCAAATTTTCTCTTAAATCTAGCGTGTCCAGTCCTGAGGTTTGTTTCTTTCCATTGATTTCTATATTATCAACATTTGCAGAATAGGTAGGGACAACTTTTGGAAAATATCTTGATAAGCCGTTAGTCTCAATGCTTTCTTTACCAATTACAAAGGTGATATCTTCTTTTAAGTGGGGGTTATGTTTTTTCTCTAATTTAAAGGAAGTGAAGCTTATACCGTCTGTAATCTGACCATCATCTTGTTTTGGATCTTTTTCACATCCTAGCAAGATGATTATAAAAATCACAAAAAGTAAACTTAGCTTTGACCACGATTTGATTACCATGAAAGTATTTTTATAGTAAAATGATGATCAAATATACACCTTATTTTAAGTTGTAAATAACTTAGGGTTAAAGTAATTATTATATACATTACCTTTGCTGTATGTAAATTTAAAATTATCTGAATTTTGAGAGGTAAATTTATCGTATTCGAAGGCATCGATGGAAGTGGTAAGACTACTTATGCTAAAAGATTGGCAGCATATCTATCTTCTCCTGAAAAGGAAGCTCACTTTACTTTTGAGCCCACCAAATATGTAATTGGTTCATTAATTAGAAAAGTAATAACCAAAGAAATTGTAATGAATGAACAGTCTATAGCCGCTCTTTTTGCTGCGGATAGATTGGATCATGTGCAAAATCTTGATTATGGTATGGAGCAATTTTTAAAGAAAGGACATCATGTCATCAGTGATCGATATTATATCTCGTCGTATGCATACCATGTACCTTATGTATCTCTACCTTGGGTAGTTGATGCAAATAGTATAGCAGCTTCTCTTTTAAAAGCCGATATTACATTTTTTATAGACATCTCTGTTGACACTAGTTTGAAAAGGATTGCTAATAATAGGACTCAGTTTGATCTATTTGAAAGTAGAGAACGCATAACCCAAGTTCGTGAGAATTATTATAACGCATTAGAAGTAGTAAAAACATCTGAGAATGTGATTGTCATCGATGGTGAGCAATCTATGGAAGATGTTTATGCACAGATTTTGTACCATGTAGACCAACTCATACATAGGATTTAACTTGTGAATGAATTGAGTAATTATTTAATTTACCACAATTATTTCACTTTTTCCCTCACTATATACAAAATAAACCCCTTTATGTAATCCTTCAACAAAAATCCTTTCTTTGGTTTTTAAATTGAGTTGCCTTATACTTCTACCTAAAGCATCAAAAATTTGAATATCCCTTTCCTGGTCCGATGGATTTTCAATATGAAAGTCACCTGCATTAGGTATTGGATAAATCAACAATTTTAGTTTTTCTGATTCCTCAAGTAACGTATTTGTTAATCCTCCTCCATTGGTTTTGCCGAAAGTATGATCTCCTATTGCGAATGAACCTGTACCATTTGGTTTTCGCGCAGCAGATTTATTCGAAGTTTGACTACCAAAAGTAAGGCTATCTAAGATGACGGAGTTTGAATCAGACAAGATAATTGACTCTCCGCCTGCTGATAATTTGAAGTTGAGATGGAGAGGGCCTTGGCTACCATTTTCGTCTGCCCAAAGTACCAAATAGTTTTTTGCTTTAATTATAGTGCTATTTGTAAATCTAAATTTTTTAGCATTTGCAAAATTGTCGGATATATAATAGCCAGACATATTAATATCTTGATCGGTAAGGTTATAGAGTTCTATCCAATCTTCACTTTCACCAGAAGGATCTTTAATAATCCCAGTATTTGAGGCCATAAATTCATTTATTACTACGGTTTTTTCATTGTTTTGAAGCCCTTGGACATTATAAAACATCAAATTTTGTCCTACTTGTGCCGGTAAATAAGCCCTAGAAAGACTACCGTTTTTAGCAATTGCTTCTGTGTAAAAACATACCAATGATGTGGATCTTTGAGCAGGTATAGTAGCAGTAAAAACACCATCATTTGCGATTTTATCACCACTTCTTCCATCGTCCTTCATTTCTATTTCTGTTCTTTTGCTATCAATACCAATCCCGTAATGTAAATTGACCTTGGATATTCCTTCTATGAAGCTAGCTTTTACAGTGACTGTCACTTGATCTTTGTTAGATACACTTCCAAAATCTGTACCATTCACCGTATATTTCAATTCACTTATGGTTGGTGAAACTGTATTTAATTCTGAATTGGTAAGTAAGTAGGATCTTCTTATCCTAGAATAGGTTTTTAGACTTGTAACGTTTGTCTGATTTTGGGTATAATTAATTCCTTTTTTTGTCTCTTTTGCTACAATATCTTTAATGAGTCCATCATATTTATCAATAAGGTTGGCCCAATTTGTATCATTTAGTACATCACCCATAACTGTTCTATAATAAGCCAGATATTTTTGTCTAAACGCAGGGACTGCTAATATTTTATTGAGTAAAGGGTAATTTACCTTTTCTGCATTGTAAAAAGGATTCCATTGTCCAGCCCTAGATATAGAAATAGAACTATTACCGTCATATTCATAGGAGGTCCACCGCTGTGTAGTTTTATCATAATAAAGGTAATAATCCATTTTGCCCTTAAAAATATAGCTATCATCGTCTACAAATACATTTTCACAAGCCAAATGCCATAAAATTTTGTCAATATCAAAATACTGCGGAAATACCGACTCCCTTTGTTCAATTGGTGTATTATTTAGGATATTTGTGGCTTCAACAAGCTTTTGCCAAGGATTTTCTATTTCCGAACTCTTAAGATCATAATGTGGTTTGTACAATGTAGTGTCAGAACCCAAATAATTCATGCCAGCTGTGCCATCGCCCCACATTCCACCGGGGCCTCCTCCACCAGGTTGGGTTATAGATGTGCCATCAGGTCTATCTGCTCTTATATTTATACCATCATTATCTGTATACCATTCTTTAAGAAAAGTTTTGTTGAGCTGTTGGATATTACTGTAAATTCCCCAATCTTCATCGTTGATATAAAGCCTTATAAAGTTTCCTTTAGCAGAATGCGTATATTTTCTTATAAAATGGTTGTACATAACTTCACGCATGTAGGAATTATCTTCAAAAGCATTATTAAGATTTAATGTTTTATATCCAAGTAACTCTTGATCTTCTTTCCAACTGTCCATTGAAATGTTGAAAGATTTTTTTTGAGTATTATTTCTTGAATAGGATGTTTGACCTTTGAATCTTATTCCTACACTATCATATGATATACCTTTATATACAAGCCTGACAGGGATATCAATTTTGGCATTATAGTTTTGTGTCATTTTGGCCCAATAGTCTGCTTGACTAAAATACAGGCGAATCTCTTCAACTTTATCTTCATTGTAAATATCGTTATGATTGTCTTGCCCAGCTACTATATTATTATTTTTAACGGCCCATTGTTTTGGTAAAATTTGGCCAAAACCGATTATGGTTACAGAAAAGAATAGTATGAAAACAGAGTAAATACGCATCATATAAAGTATTTTATGCATAGCAAAATGTAATTAAATTTTAAAATCTTTAAGCTTGATCTTTTTTCTTTTTTCAACGTTATAAATTTAAAATTTTGCTTTAACATTTTATCATTCATGTGTTAAAAGAAAAATATGATTCGTTACTTAAACCCTAAACACTAATTAGTAACAATACATAAAGTTTGATTTTACCAAAATGTACTCAATTTTACATATTTTTTTGTAATTTAAAGAGTTAATTGATAAAAATTTTAATTTTACAAAAAAAATAAAAACTTTATAAACATCAATTAATAAAACATCGTTATAACTGAAAATTTTTTATGAATTTAATCAAATTATTCTCGCTAGCTTTTTGTTTGACATTTTTTTCGTTTTTATGTGTGGGTCAAGAAGAAAATAAGTTGCAACAAGCTTTTCAATATTTGCTTGAAAACAATAAAAAATTAAAAATTGAAAAATCTGATATTGATAATTTTGTTGTTAATCATACATATACCGATGAAAACACGAAAGCAACATATATTTATTTAGACCAGACCTATCAAGGTATTCCCATTAAAAATGCAATGATGGTGATGGTAATGAATAAAAATGGCAAAGTCATTCATACCGGAAACTCATGTGTTGAGCAACTATCCAAAATTGAAAAGATTACTACTTCAGGAATATTACCTTCTAAATTGGTAGTCTCTGCGGCTCAACATTTAGGTATTGAAAGGCCGGAGGAACCTATCACCTTTCAGAGATCTAATGGAGGAGATATTATTTTTGCAAAGACGAGTTACGTCAAGTCAGATATTAAGGCTCGCCCAATTTATGAATATGATGATAGAAAAAATCAAATTATACTTTGTTATGAAATAACGATGGACATGGCTAATTCAGCCGATTATTGGCAAATCAGTGTTGCACAAGGAAGTAGTGACTTTATTTCAAAAAACAACCTTACAGTATACTGCACACACACACATAATAAATGGCAACACCAAGAAAATTGTGAAGCAAATCAAATAATAAGTAGAGATCTTGCACCAAAATCAAAATTTCAGGAGTTGGTACAAAATGCTCCAAAATATAGAGTTTACCCATTTCCAGCGGAAAGTCCAAGTCACGGTAGTCATCAACTCTTAACAGACCCATCCATAAAAGTAGCCTCACCTGAAGGTTGGAATATGATCGACGGCAAGGGTGTCAACACCACACGTGGTAACAATACGACTACTTTTCTTGATGAAGATGATAATGATCAGCAAGATGCAGGGTCAGCTGTTGTGCCTATGGATTCAGTAAATTTTGATTTCCCACATGATATCAATCAGGATCCAAATCTTTTTAAACAAGCGGCTCAGGTCAATCTTTTTTATGCTAATAATATGATGCATGATCTTACCTACTTGTATGGATTTACGGAAGTGGCGGGTAACTTTCAAACCAAGAACTATTCAGGTCAAGGAAGAGGCACTGATGCAGTAGTAAGCCAAGCATTTGATGGATTTAAGGCCTCTACACCCAAATTGAATAATGCAAATTTCACTACACCTGTTGATGGTAATTCTGGTACAATGCAGATGTTTTTATGGGATAGATCATCTGCAGCAGTTAATATTACGTCTCCCGTTGAAATTGCGAGAGATATAACCACTTATGAAGTTGCGAGTTTTGGTCCTAAATTACCGCTGAGTAGTGAAAAAGCTATAGAAAGCCAAATCCAAGTTGTAAGACAAACAGGTACATCCTTTCCAACCTTAGCTTGTCAGTCAATAACCCAAAACTTAACAGGTAAAATAGCTTTGGTAGATAGAGGTGAATGCAATTTTATTGACAAAGTAAATTTTGCTCAAAGGGCAGGTGCTATTGCTTGTATTGTATGCAATGTGTCAGGTATAAATGGTGGTAATGGTGAAGAAATGGTAAGAATGGGACCGCCCGCAAATAGTACTTTACAAATTAACATCCCTTCTCTCTTTATGCGAAAAAGTGATTGCGATCGTATTAGAGCAGTAATAGCTAGAGGAGGTGATGTAGTAATGAAACTTCAAGAATCTACTTTGGCGGGGCCAAGATATCGAGATGCCTCCTTTGATAATGGTATTATCGCTCATGAATATGGTCATGGTATTTCTACTCGGTTGACCGGAGGGCCTAACAATAGTGGCTGTCTAAATAATGACGAACAGATGGGCGAAGGTTGGAGCGATTTCTTTTCCTTAATAACAAGTGTAAAGGCAGGCGATAGAGGTTCGTTAAAAAGAGGTATTGGCACTTATTCGTTAAAACAACCAGTAGACGGAGATGGTATCCGTAGATATCCTTATTCGACAGATATGAAGATCAATCCTCAAACATTCAATGATATAAAAGGTAGTACAGCTCCGCATCCACTTGGCGAAGTTTGGGCAGATATGTTGTGGGACTTATATTGGGCTATGGCTGATAAATATGGTTTTGATCCTAATATTACGAATATCAATTCAGGAAATGGTAAAGCGATCCAACTCGTAATGGAGGGCATGAAAATTCAAGCTTGCAGACCTGGTTTTATTGAGGGAAGAGATGCGATCGTTGGTGCGGATTTATTATTATTCAATGGGGAGAATAGCTGTTTGATATGGGAGGTTTTTGCCAAAAGAGGTCTTGGATACTTAGCATTTGGTGGTAGCTCAAACAATAGAAATGATGGAATTGAAAACTTTGAAGTGCTTCCCACTTGCATTGAAAAATTAAAGATTAGTAAGAAATTTCCTCAAATTGTTGAAACAGGCACTACCATTGGTGTAGAACTAAGAGCCATCAATCATATCCCTAAAACGGTCAAGAATGTATTTATTGAAGACGATATTCCAGTAGGTTATGAATATGTGCCAGGATCTTCAAATAAACCAGCCACTGTACAGAATGGCAAACTTAGGATTTTACTCGGCGACATGAATTATGAGGATGTGCAAAATATCACTTATAAACTAAATGTGGTGGGTCCAAAATCTACCACGAAGACAATATACAATGTAGATAGTGGTGTAGATGGGTTTAATATCATACCTAAAGTAGGATTTGATACTTGGAGTATTGTAAGTGAAGGGGCAAAATCAGGTAAAGAAGCCTTTTTTATACCAGTTACTAACAATGAAAATGATCACGCTTTAATCACACCATCCATCCAAATAAGCGGACAAAAACCTGTTTTGAAATTTTTTCATAAATATAACACTAGGCCAATAGTAGATGGAGGTTACGTTTCTATTAGCACTGATAATGGAGTAAACTGGGAAAACTTGGATAGTCAATTTCTAGCAAATGGACCCAACGAAACGATTAACTATAATACGTTTGCTATACCAAATCTAAAGGGTTTCACAGGGTCTACTAAAGATGTTTTCATTGATTCCTATGCTGACCTTTCTGCATATAAAGGGAAAAGTGTTCAAGTTAGATTCAGGTTTGGATCTACGGATACTACTACTTTGATAAATGGAGGATGGTGGATAGATGATATTGAAATAATGGACGCCATAACTGGTGTAACATTAGCGTGTATCAATGATGAAGTGAAAGACAAGCTGGCTTGTACTGGTGAAAATATCGTAATCGTAAACAGTAGTGTATCAACCAACACAATAGAAAAGAATTTTGCGGACTTCAACATTTATCCTAACCCAGCTTTGGATAATGTCAATATCGTCATAGATACTGAAGCATCTTCAGAAGCAAGTATTAAAGTATATACCTATGATGGAAGCCTTAGACTTCAATTAAAAAACACCTTATTAAGTGGGGTAAATGTGGTTCCTCTTGATATAAGTTCATTGAATACAGGTATTTATTTTGTAGAAGTTGCTACTAAAAACTTTTCTTCTATCAAAAAAATTATAAAAGCACAGTAAATATATGGACCAATCACAGATATCTTATACAGTTGAAAACCAGGTTGCTCACATTTATTTTGAAACGAAAGCTCATAATTCACTGACATTAGCTGACCTTAAAACATTGGCTTCTTATGTCAATAAGGCATCAGAAGATGACCAAGTAAAATTGGTCTTACTCAAAAGTGGTGGTAAAACATTTTGTGCAGGAGCAAACTTCAATCAATTACTTTCTATTGATAATTTGGTTGATGCAAAAGAGTTTTTTATGGGGTTTGGTAATTTGATATTAGCCATACGCAATTGTAAAAAAATTGTAATTGGTAGAATTCATGGTAGTGCAATAGGAGGTGGAGTTGGGCTCGCAGCTGCTTGTGACTATACGATTGCAAGTGAGTATGCCACTATTCGTCTTAGTGAACTAAATATTGGATTGGGCCCATTAGTGATAGGTCCAATGGTAGAAAGAAAAATGGGTTTACATAGCCTTATCGCCTTAGCTTTAAACCCCAAGGAATGGCAAACGGCTCATTGGGCAAAAGAAAGAGGACTTTATAACGAAGTATTTTTGACGCAAGAACAAGCGGATGCGTATTTGGAGACTTATATAGCAAACATGTTGACAACGAGTCAAAATGCTATGACAGCAGTAAAACAAATGCTTTGGGAGAATACAGCACATTGGACCAGCTTGCTTCAAGAAAGGGCCCAACAGAGTGCCAATCTTTTGATGACAAAAGAATGTAAGGAGGAGATAAGCAAGTTTTTGAGGTAGTATATATCATTGAATAATAATAGGATATACACACACTGCTCATTTTAGAATGTTTTTGATTTGGTTTTCCCTTTCAAGGGATCTAGTGGGTAAAATCAGAAACATTTTTGTGCAATATGTTATATACACACTACTCAAAATTTAGATAAGCAGTTTCAATATTTGTTATAATCTTTGAAAACAAATTCATTACTAATTCCTAAAAATGAAAATAATTGTTATCATTTTCAATCTTCTTATATGCTTTCAAATAGCTCAGGGACAAAGTAGTTTTGCGGAGATTGGAAGTGTATGGAATTATCAGTATGATTGGCTAGGCTTACAGACTATTTGGCAATCAACCGTGGTAAAAGATACCATGATATCGGGACTTACTTACAACAAAATTGATTTAAAATGTGGAGATGAGAAGATATTCAGTAATCAATTTATAGCATTAAAAAATGATAGCTTGTTTATTTATGAAGAAGGTAAATCTATTTTTTTCTTCCGTTATAACTTGCAAAAAGGTGACACACTAGTCACCTCAAAGAAAGGAACTTGTAGTGATTCTTTATCTTCTTTTGTAGTTGTAAATCTAGAAACAATCACCATTGCTAATAAGCCTGTAAGGCAGTGGACCTTGAAAGATGCGCGCAAAACTTCTGTCTCACAAGATCATTCAATTGTTTTCGTGGAAGGTATAGGTAGTATTAGTTACCCCATTACATTTTATGATATAAGTTGTATATTCGACGCAGCCTTTTTCACCTTGTGCAGTTTTAAAAATAGCACAATAGACCACAACTTTAATTGTGGGGCCCTTAACACAATTCAAATCAATGCTAATAAATTCCACCTTTATCCTAACCCTGCAATGGATAATGTCAATATCGTTATACATACCGAAGAGTCTTCAGAAGCAAGTATAAAAGTGTATACTTATGATGGAAGTCTTAGAATTCAATTAAAAAACACTTTATTAAGTGGGGTAAATGTGGTTCCTCTTGATGTAACTTCATTGAATATGGGTATTTATTTTGTAGAAGTTGCTACTAAAAACTTTTCTTTTATCAAAAAAATTATAAAAGCACAGTAAATATCAGAACCAATCAAGTAGTTTTTTTGAAGATGGTCTTGGTAGATTGGTCCTATTCAAAAATAGTGAAAAATCATTTTGAGATAGTGCCAGCTTCAATCAATTGCATTCTATTGAATATGATTTGGCTTGTGCAAAAGGAGTTTTTTTATGTGGTTTGGCAAACTTATTTTGCTTATAAAAAATTATACAAAAATTGTAATTTATATAATTCATGGCAGTACAAACATTGGGCTAACTTATTGGAATCAATGTAGGAAATAAGGGGGTTAATGCAAAGTTTCTTGGATAATTTTAAAAAGGGGAATTTACCGATTTTCTCCATATTAGTAAATAAAAAAGGCGAACCACATATTTGATTCGCCTTTTTTATGTATGACTTTAAAACTAAAAGAGATTAGTTATTTCCTCCCTCTGTCTTAATAATGCTATTACCTACCGGTACAGCTATTTCTTTAGCAGCTTGAGGCTTAACAGTTCCTAATACTCTGATATAGTGTTCTGTACCATGAGCAGTTCTTACAGTTACTGTTTTGTTGATACCTCCAGGTCTGTTTGTGTCGTAATTGATTTCTAAGAAAGCACTTTCTCCAGGTAAGATTGGATCTTTAGGAGGAGTAGGTACCGTACATCCGCACGAACCCGTAGCACTATTGATGATTAGAGGCTCATTTCCTGTGTTGGTCAACTTTACTTTTCTAACTCTATCAGAACCAAATTCGATATTTCCATAATCAACATCGGTTGCATCTTGACCATTATCAAAAGTTAATTTAGGACCTTTTGTAGCTGGTGCAGTCTGCGCATTAGAGGTAAAGGCAATAAAGGTGAAAAGTACGGTTAGTAAGAAAAATCTTTTCATTGTATTTAATTTTTTTACAAAGTTAATAAATTTATTTTAATAGTATTCATAAAATTTTGACCATTAATGATTTTGATTAATAATTATATCAAAAATCAAACCAAAATGTTGCAAACTTTTATCAATAGCACAAATTTATGACGAAAGTTCGAATGTTTGGTAACATTTTATACTATTAAACTTCTGTTAACAAATATTTGATTTAAAAAAGATAATAATAAGCAATAGCTACTCTACAATTGAGATCTTAATGGTATTGGTTTTAAATCTTTTTTGTATTGGCATACTACCTGTATTGACAGCTAGATCACCTGCTTGCAGAAGTCCTTTTGCCTTTAAAATTTCTATCGTATCATGAATAGTTTCGTCAGTTGTAGTAAATTTTTCATAACTAAAACACTTGACACCTCTTACTAAGTTTAACGTATTCAACATGTGTTTACGATCAGAAAACATATAAATTGGAGCCGTTGGTCTATAACTTGACATTTTAAAAGCTGTATAACCAGAGACAGTTAAACCAATAATGGCTTTCGCTCCAATTTCCTCAGCGATCTTTGGTGCGGTAAGGCATATTACGTCAGAAAGATAAGATTCTGACTCATTGTCTGGTTTGGGCCTTTTATCCATCATTTCATAATGCATTTCTGCATCTAAGATGATTGCATTCATAGCTTCGACTACTCTAGCAGGATGAGCTCCGACTGAGGTCTCTCCGCTTAACATTACAGCGTCAGTTCCATCCAATACTGCGTTAGCCACATCTGTCACTTCCGCTCGTGTTGGTGATGGATTGGTGATCATACTTTCCATCATTTGGGTTGCTACTATGACTGGTTTAGCTTTTTGTATACATCTCTTAATAATCATTTTTTGTAATGATGGTAATTTCTCAATAGGAATTTCTACGCCTAAATCACCTCTAGCAATCATTATACAGTCGGTTTCTTTGATTATTTCTTTTATATTTCTTATTGCTTCAGGCTTTTCTATTTTTGCGACCACTAGCATATCTTTCCCAGCAGCCTTTATCCTTTGCTTGATGTCGATAATATCTTCAGCTTTTCTTACAAAAGATAGCGCTACCCAATTGACAGGTTTTGTTAAAATAAAGTCTAAATCCTCTAAATCTTTTTTGGTAAGACAAGGTAACGAAACGTTGGTATCTGGCAAGTTTACTCCTTTTTTAGACGAGAGTTTACTTCCGAATTTAACTAAGAGTTTTACCTCATTGACTTTATTTGTGCTGTAAACTTCTAGCTCTATTTTACCATCGTCTACCAATATTTTTTCTCCGACATTTACATCCTGTGCAAATTGGTCATAACTCATGTAGATTTTATCTTTTGTACCTACACATTTTTCATTAGTGAAGGTAAGAATATCTCCGGGTGCAATATCAATACCACCATTTTCCATTTCTCCAACCCTTAACTTCGGACCTTGTAAGTCTGCTAGTATACTGACGTGTGTATCATATTCTTCATTTATTTTTACAATTCGTTCAATTACCTCAAGATGCTCATCGTGAGAACCGTGTGAAAAGTTAAGTCTAAATACATCTACCCCAGCATTTACCAATGAAAGTAATCCCTCATAACTGCTACACGCAGGTCCAATTGTGGCTACGATTTTTGTTTTTTGCACTTCTACAGCGTTTAATTCTTTGTTCAACTTGATTTTTGTTTTAATTTATAAATAGCTAAACCAGATTATCTGATTTAAATAAATGTGGATTTCCATTTTTGAAATAACGACCAAAAATAGGGTGTATACACATCATTACCAAATACTCTTCAAACTTTGTTGAAGATTACTTAAGAAATAATATTCATTTAAACCAAATATGAGATTTTGTTAAATAAATGATAAAAGTACTTGTTTATGAATCTCTTTATGCCTTTCTTTGCATTATCAAATCGACTTTAAGAATTAATTAGTTGATTCTGAAGAAAATTTTTGTTTTAACTTAAAATGATAAAAAATGTCAGAAATTGCTGAAAAAGTAAAGAAAATTATTGTAGACAGATTAGGTGTTGATGAGTCTGAGGTTACATCAGAAGCTAGCTTTACCAATGACTTGGGTGCGGATTCATTAGATACAGTGGAGCTTATTATGGAGTTTGAAAAAGAGTTTGATACTACTATTCCTGATGAAGATGCTGAAAAAATTACAACTGTAGGTCAGGCTATAGAATATATCGAAGCTCAAAAGGCTTAGTTATACAAAAGCTTTCTCTACTTTGATCATACAATTTAGTGAAATTTAGCATCGAGCTAAGAAATAATTTGAAGGGAGGTATAAATTGCCTCCCTTTAGTTTTTTATACAGAGAGAAAATCTCACTACTTTGTGAAAGGTTACTAAAACATTAATGTTGTTAGTTTTTAATAACTTTAGATTATTTTTACGTTTACTTCAAGAAGCTTCGTATGAGGTATTTTCATTGATTCCTCAAAGACTTAAAAAATACTTATTGTAAAATGATCAAAAAAACAAATCGTACTTTTTTAATTTTTTTTACACTTATTTGGGTGACTCAAGTGTCTTTTTGTCAAGTTACTTTAGAATCAGATAAAGACAAGGAAGAATCTGATGCGGAATCGATCATTATAGATGCTAAGAAGAATGTTTTTATCGGTAAATATGATGTGGCCATATCCAAATTGGAAGGATTACTCAATAAAGATCGAACAAATGCAATCGTAGCATTTGAACTAGCAAAGGTTTATATTGAAAAAAATAGTTGGGTTGACGCTCAGCGCTACATGGAACAAGCCATTCGAAATGAACCTAAGAATGTTTATTTCCTTGAATATTATACATCTAAATTGATAAACTATCCTTATGACGCTGAGCGCGAAAGATACTTCAGTGATCTAATTAACCTTTCTTCAAAAAAAGTCGCTTATTATGATCAATACATCGACTACCTATTAACAAATAAGAAATATGCACTTGCAAAGCCAGTTTTATCCAAAATGACAACAACTTTTGGCGAAAGTGAAAAAATCCTCCAACGTAGCTTCGAAGTTTGTAATCTAACAAATTGTAAAGAAAAAGAATCCATTATTACAAAACTAATCGCCAAAGACAAAAATAATATAGGGTACCTTAAGTTATTAGCACAATTTCACCTAGAAAAAGGTAATCAGAATGAGGCCCAAAAAGTGTATGCACAAGTCAAACAAATCAATCCCAACGATACAGAAGCAAATCTTGCTATCTTAAAAACGGCTGATACTAAGAAAAATGCAGAATCTGCATATTTAAGAACGATCATGCCTCTGATCAAAAATCAGAATATTCCAATTGACGAAAAAATCAAGGAATTGATGCCTTATCTGAAAGATTTTGTTGAAAAAAATGATACGTCTTATCTTGATGAGTTGGCTGATATTGGGCAAAACTTGTCACTTACACATCCTATGGAAGCAAAAGCACAAGCCTTTTATGGCGACGTACTCTATGCTCGACATAAGTACAAAGGCGCAGTACAACAATACCAAAAGACACTTAAACTCAATGATCGTAATTATGCAGTTTGGGAAAATCTGATGAGGTCTTTGGATATATTGGCAGATTACACAGAACTTGAAAAAGTATCAAAAAGTGCAATTGATTATTTTCCTACTCGGGTAGAAAGCTACATTATTCTTTCAAAAACATTGGTCATTCAAAATAAGGTTGCCGATGCAAAAGATTATATCGAAGAGGGGATTATGGTATCAGGAGGAAATCCTAAATATGCCAAAGACTTGAATTTATTAAAAGAAATGGTCAAGGACGGTTTAACGATTGAAGAAAAGTTTATGCGGGGAATTAAGACAGAGAATGTCAACCCAGTGGAACTAGAAATCTTAGGCGATAAAGCTTTAAAAGATGGCAATACTAATTTAGCCTTTGAGTATTATAGAAAAGCTTTGCTAATGGGGCATGAAGGTAAAATAAGAGAAACCTTAATCATGCGAGGTATAAAGTTTCCTGATGTAAAGTAATGATTTAATTGTGATAAAGAGGGAAGGGTAGCAATTTTTGGCAGCCGAAAGGGAAGTAATGAAAATCGCTCCAATGATCCAACATTAAAGGTGCTTAAAGCGATGAAGCCTAAAAGGTAATTTTGGTTTTCTAATAGATTTAGTCTTTAAAATTCTTAACTATTCACACTTCGTTACTATATTGCATGATAAATTATGCTATAATGGATCCATCATCAATTTTTTCTTTTTGCAACGGTTTTGTTTTAATAGGTTGGTTGCTTTTATTGATTTTACCCAATTGGAAACATACACAATCCTCTGTGATTAGTGGTGTAATTATTGTATTAGCCGTATTATATACGATTATGATAGGTAAGGGTATCGGAAATTTTGATCCAAATAGCTTTAGTACACTTGCTAATGTAAAAGCTTTATTCCAAAATGACGAAGCAGTTGCTGCAGGATGGATTCACTACCTAGCATTTGATCTTTTTGTGGGAGCTTACATTGTGAGGGAATCTCAAAAAATAGGATTATCACGATGGATATATTCCTTGATACTTCCATTTACATTTATGTTTGGACCATTTGGTTATCTCTTATTCTTTATTGCTAAGACGATTAAGACAAAAACATTGGAGGTTAAGAATTAGATATTTTTGGGTTAATACCTAGATATCTAAAATCCTAAAATTAAATCAAATACCCACCATCAGCCGTAAACAAGCTCCCTGTGCAATAAGCCCCTGCATCTGAAGCAAGAAAAAGCGCTAATCCTGCGATCTCTTCAGGATGACCAATTCTTTTTAGGGCAATTTTATGCATCAATGATTTCATGATTTGATCATTGGTCCAGAGCGCTTCGCTAAATTTGGTTTGTATCAATCCAGGACATATGGAGTTGGTTCTGATATTGTACTTACCCCATTCTACGGCCATAGATTTGGTAAGCATATTGAGGGCTGCTTTGCTCACACTATACATGCCCAATCCAGGCGATGGACTTGTACCTTCTACACTACTGATGTTGATAATTGAACCCTTTCCAGATTTTTTCATGTAGGGTAGAACCAATTTCGCCAATTCCAAAGGTGCTTTGAGGTTTACGTCCATGATTTTATGGTAAGCCTTCTCATCTAGATCCTCTAAAGGACCAAAATGAGGATTGATAGCAGCATTATTTACGATGATGTCTATTCCTCCAAAGTTATCAATAGTTTTCTGCACTAAATTGACCAAATCGTCGGTCTTCCCCACATGAGCTGCAATACCAATGGCCGATATCCCTTCTAGTGCAAATTCTGCGACCACCTCATCCAAAGTGCTTTGATCTCTACTAGAAACCACAACTTTAGCCCCGTTTTTACCGTATGCATATGCTATTGCTTTGCCAATTCCTTTACTTGCTCCTGTGACGATGGCTACTTTACCAGATAAATCAAACATAATCCTGCTTTTTTATAGATTTGAAAATTTTGACTAAGGTAGGGAAATTTAGGTTTTCGGTATGGTTTTGATGATATTTTTATCTAATATTAATGCCTAAGGTTGATAAGGTAACAATTGTCATATTTTATTGCATTATGTTTATATGTATCGAGCTTACGGCTCTCAAAGTTATATATTTTTTAAAATCAACGGATTAAAATCCGTTGTCTGGAGTTTGGCACTTTTCAAAAAAAAGGGGAAAAATTTTGTTTTTTCCCTTTTTTTATGGACTTTTGTATCTAGTTACATAACTAGATAATAAATACTATGGGATACAAAACTAAAAT
>JALHLK010000024.1 GCA_022844565.1 Saprospiraceae bacterium | reverse complement strand
GTCATAAATGGTTTCTTTTGTACAATACATCAATTCAATAATTTTAGCTCGATATTCCAAATCCGCAGAACTTAAATTTGGGTACTCATTTAAATCTGTAAAATGTATGCTTTCATGTTTTAAATAAGAAACTTTAAATTTTTCTGAATTTAAATCATAAGTGCCTTTGTTACAGTAAAGCATTGTAGAATCTTTTGTAGCCCATCCCCCCACAGTTGAGGAACCAAAAGTAGCATAATCGTCATAGCCGTTTATATGATAACTTTCAATAAATAAAACAGTAGTTTTGATAGTTTCTTTTGGCAAAATCACATCATACTTTTCTGTATTTTCTTTATCCCAAATAAATAACTCTTGAAAACCATTTCGAAAGTTAAAATTCACTTTAAATCCTTGGCTTTCAATTACTCTTTTTAATTCGGAGTCATTCTGTATAGTTTTAGACAAACTATCAATAGTTAATACTGTCAATTTATTTGAAATCAAATATTTTGTAATGTTCTTATAGAGCGTAGAATCAGTTCTGTTTTTTGGGTTCTGTTTTTTGAGTTCTTCCCTCCAGTAATTGCGGTAAATAATTGAAATATCATTTATGATTCTATTTTTTGAAGTATTCTCAATTATTTCATCATTTGAAATAAAACGTGCATACATTTTCTTTTTAAACTCTTGATACTTATAGTTTACAAGAGGATTAGGAAGACTTTCTATTTTTTCCATTTTATTTAAAACATAATGTATTTCCCCTGCTCCAGATTTTATTTTTAAATCTAGGAGAGTTTGTTTATCATTCTCAAAGTTATAAGTTCCATATGCGAAAAGAATAATTAAAACTGCGATTATAATCAAAATAATATTTCTTGTTTTTATCTTCAATTTTCTCATTTTCTTTTTTGGATATATATACTAAATTTTTAAGCTTCAGTTATCGGAGTAAGATATGTCTTTTTTCGAGAGATAGGAGGAATTGTTGCTAACGATTGTACTTTGCGATCCCATCGGCGTTTAGCCGATAAATCTTCAAAGCACTTGTTATGATGTGTTATTTAATTCACCGATAATTTTATATGTTTTCCAAAGCCTTTTCTGAAAATTCTCATGATGGTTGACAATCTTATATCAGACGCATTATTTTCGATTCTTGAGATATAACTTTTTGTTGTACCACATCTGTTTGCCAATTCTTCTTGGGTCATTCCTTCTTTGGTTCGTAGATCCTGAAGTAATACACCTAATTTAAAAGCTTCAAATCCTTCTTCATATTCAGTTCGGGATTTAGTACCTTCTTTTCCGTATTGTTCATCAAGATGATCTCTAAATGATGTTAAGTTTCTACTTTTCATTGAAGTACTGTTTTTTAATTTTAAGTGCTTTCTCTATTTCAGATTTAGGGGTTTTGTTTGTTTTCTTTTGGAAGCCATTGATAGCTAAAATCAATTTTCCAGCGTCAAAAAAAGAGAAAATTCTATAAATATTTGATTCAATTTCTACCCTAATCTCGTAAAGTCCATCTGTGTTAGTTAAGTGTTTGAAATATTTTTCTGGGATATGTTCAACTGTTTCCCACAAGTTGATAGTCCAATCTACTTTTAGTTTGGCCTTTTTATTTAGTCTTTGATAAAAATTTCGAAAATGTTCTCCGAAAAAAGCTACTTCTCTAACAAACATTGACTTCATTATACGAAGTTAGCTATTTAGATAACATTTCCAAGTTTTTATAGTTCATTTTTTCTTATTTAATGCATCATATCGATTTGCATGCAAGCGATGGGCGCGATACCGAAGCACTGAACTGCAAACCTATTACAAATTTATAAAAGAAATACGAACTTCAAAATTAGCACTGAACCATCGGCTATCGCTTGAATGCTGTTAGCGGTTCGGGCTTCTCTTTTGATTGAAATTGCTCGTTCGTTCGTAAATCACTCCATCGTTTCCGTCAAAGTCAAATGTTTCATAGAATGTCATTTCTATTTTTTCAAGCACTTTAATTGAAGCTTTGTTTTCCTTCATAGCTCTTCCTACAATTCTTGCAATAACCAATTCTTCAAATCCATAGTCAATACATCTTTTTGCTGTTTCCGTAGCAAAGCCCTTATTCCAATAATTTCTGAAAAATCTAAAACCAATGTCGTATTCATCTTTTTCAGGATTGTATTTAAGTCCACACCAACCAATAAATTTTGAAGTCGCTTTTTCAATAACAGCTAGTCGTCCAACTCCATATTTTTCATACTGGTCGTAGTTTGTCAAAAAGTCCTTAGATTTCTGTATGTTTTCAAAAGGTTGGTCACCAGTATATTTCAATACTTCTTTGTCAAGATTTAAAGCAAAAATTTCTTCTGCGTCATCAATTCTAAGTTTTCGCAAAATTGTTCTTTCAGTTTCTATGTAATCTTGTCCTTTCATTTTTAATTTGTGTGGTCTTTTAGCCTGACCGCTAACATACGGAACTAGAGGCAGTTGGGGATTGCGGGCTTCGTTCCTGTCGAATCCCGATGCCGTTGTTGCGGGCTGCGGACATTCTTGTCCGCACGGAAACCCCAATTGACATATAGTTTTTGTTAACACCAGTTTTCATTTGTCTTTCAATTAATTAACCAGTTGTCACTCCAAATCTTATGGTTTTGCTCAATCCAATGCCATATTTTATTTGTCCAAAAACTGCTGATTGTCAACGTGATTTGGTAGTCGTTGTCTTTGCTCACAATTGTCCATTCTCCTGCGCTGTTAAGTTCAGCGACATTAAAGAACACTTGATTAACGGTATCAAAGGTGGCAAAATGAATAAATCCAGCTTCAACTGTCCATAAGTCAAGCTCGATTATTTCAAAATTTGGGTTTGTTGTCATGAGTCCATTAGCAACGATATAAAAATCTTTAATTTTCTCAGGGATCACAACCCCCAATTTAATCTCTGTAGTTGTGATGTCGGATAATTGCAAAGGCTTTCCAAGTCGGTACTCAAATCCTGTCTTAGATTGCTGAATTTTATCTAGTCGTTTTATGAAAAGCTCTATCTGCATGCGTCTTTTTAAATTGGTGTTAACGACGAGTACATGCGATGTGGCGGCTTTTTGCCGACATGATCGTCCTGTACATTTTTACCTGTAGGTTCTGTTTAAATCATTTTCAATTCTTTTACTAAATCTTTAGTCAATTTTGCTAATGGCCTTTTCTGAAAATCGGCCTCATTAAAATAATTACCAAAAGCTAGTCTATATGAGTCATCAAGTGATAGATTTAAATTTTCATAGGTTTCATTTCTAAGTATTTCTAAATATCTGCTATTTGAAATTATTTTCTTCTTTATTAATTCTTGCACTTGATCTGCATGCTGTGTATACACTTTGTTTATTTGGAAAAGCTCTATACTGTTTTCTACTTGTCGTTTGATAGGGCTATTTTTATCTGGTTCGATATAAACTTCCATATTTCTGGATTCCCCAATTGATGCGTCTATATCAAGAGGATTATATTTAAATTTAGCATGATCTCCAAATCCACTTAAGTAAGGATGTACATAATTGCTCAATGCAAACTCTTTGCCTCCCTTTAAGGTTGAGTTACAATTGGTGCAAGAAGGTATCAAATTATAAAAAGAAAGAGCAAAAAGAGGGTTCTTCGCTTTATCAAAAAAGTGATCTATAGAAGGACTTATAAGACCTTTCCCTTTCTCACTAAATACTGAAAAAGTATAAATCCTGTTGCAGTATGCACAAGTGTTTACATTGAGAGCATCAGCAAGATCGTATCTCCTCCAATGTTTTGATTTGCTTTTGTCTTTAGGAAAACCAGTTTTATCACTGAATTTATTGTAGTTAAAAACACTAAGAAGTAATAGCCTTCTGACCGGTTCTTCATATGAACCATTTGTGTTCTGGATAAACGGATATTTTGTTTTTAATTTTTGTTCTATATTTAGTAATTCCTTAGGTTCAGAAATTATTATATCCTCTACTAATGACTTTAATTCTTCAAAGAATTGCTTGAATTCTGATTTATGGGTAAGGAATAGATTATTGAAGTTCTTAGTAGGATTTGTATAGATTCCTATAATATTCCCTATCGTAATTTTAGTTTCTGCCTTTTTAGTGTAACACAATTTCCCACCTATAGTATTAATGGAATTAGCATCTAGCTTAGAACTTGTATACAAAATATTGACTGCATCAGTTGGAGATAAGTTTCCTATTAATATGTCAAATGCATTTATATAGTAATCCAAAACTTGATAGATGTAATATTTTACACCTTCAAAATGCTTAGCTGCAATCTCTGGTGATTTTTTAGTCTTGAGGTTCAGCATCGTCTCTCTTTTTTAAAAGCTCATCTTTGAGTAATTGTAATCGCACCATCTCATTATCAATTTTATCGATTTCGTCATCAATACCAAGTTTTCGATTGAATTCATCAATGAGCTTATTTCTCACAATAGGCTCTCCAATGAGTCCTAGCACCTTCTTCATTTCATCTCCTAAAGTTAAGTCTGCTTCATCGTTATTTATCCAGTCAATAACTGTTTGAATCTTTTTCTTTGCAAAATCACCTATCAAGCCATTGTTGAGAAAAAAGCCATCTGCGAGTAATGTATGGATGTTTGCTGCGAAAGTATTTTGGAAATTTAGCTCTTTGTTTACTATTACTTTTCCTTCCATCTTGTCCAAAAAAATAATATTCTGAAGCGGTATATCAGAGGCTATAAAAGGAGAATGTGATGTTAGAATAATTTGAATCTTTAGGTCAGTAAATATAATTGGAACCATTTTATACAATAAATCAATGTAATTCTTCTGCCATTCAGGGTGAAAACCAATTTCACCTTCATCAATAAATAAATAAAGCCACTCAGTAAGGGTAACCTCTTGAGTATACTTATTCATTTCTCGATTCTTTAATTCTGTGTATGCATAATTCAATCTTGAAAAGATATCCAAATATGCCTTTTCTCCAGAGCTTAGATTTCTCCAGTCTATCTGAATCACGTCATAGGTTTTAAATGCTACAGAATTGCTTGGAAGAGTTTTGAAGTAATTTTCTTGAATCCTAAGAATATTTAAAACTAATGTTTGATTATTAGTTTGAATTCTTCTGTTATCTGTTGAAGATGAAACCTTTGAATTGTTAGTGGTTAACAATTCATCAATCATATTTAAAAATTCTAATGCGGTTGCTCCATTGTCAAGTGTCCATTGTTCTCTGATAACAAAGTGACGACATGCATCCCAAGGATCCATTCCTTCAAATTCATTTAGGCCAATACCAATATTTAAGTCCAACCAATAATTCTGAGAATTCCATGCAGCGAAATAGTGATGTATAAAACCTTCCAAGAAGAACCATCTCCTTTTTTCAAACTCTAATGTCCTGTATTCATCAGAGTCTGCACGTCCTTCTTGATTTAGTTGATAAATCTTACCTTCTAAATCATATAGTCTATCGAAAATAACTCCTCTTCGTTCAAGTGTGCCATCACCTATAAAATATGCTCTAACTTCTTGTGCGTAGTAAGAGAGGTTATATCCCCAATTCTGATCGGGTCGTTGCTCTAAAGAATAAACTTCTATACCCTCGGGAATCGTGATAATTTTATTAATTGCATGGTTTTCTTGAAACCTATGAACAAATTCGAATTGCCTTTCTATGTTCTTAAAACGATGTATTTCTAGAACATCTGGGTTGTCTTTTGAACTTGAGTCTTTGTCTTTAAGGACAAGAAAATCGGTAGAAACATCTACGTATGCCTTAGTATCAAATCTTGTAGGAAAATTCTTTAAATCTAAGAAAGGTGTATAGTATACAATTTGAGATTCTTTATAGTATCCTTTGGTTGCAAAGCCAAACCCATCTGGTAGGTTTACATTTAAATCGTACGATTCATCTCCAGCAATAATTTGATTTGGAAATCTATTGATTGATTCTTCATACATGTTGTGTCGTACTTCAAATTCATTTCGTACTTTATCGAAAGTGATTTGTAAATAGTCATGAATAGAATACCACTGTTTTGTCTTTACTGATTTTAAGAAATCAATAAGTCTTGTTTTTCCAGAACCGTTTTTCCCTATTAGACAACTGATATTTGAAATAGTATTCCCAAAGAAGTTCTGAGGGAAAGATAGATTTTCAGTAATATTTATTGCTATTGTCTTAGCCTCTTCATCTTTATTAAAATCCGCATTGAATCTACCATTAAAAGTAAATTTATTTTCCTCAAAGGGAGGATAATCTCTAATCCATAAGAATATTATTTCCACTCAGTTTTCATTTTTTATTATTTACAGGTAACATCTCGCTATTCACCACCATGGCATATATTTCAGAAGTAAAACTAAACTAAAAAATCTATACATCCAAATCATTTATTGGCCTTTTAGTATCTTTCCCCATACGATCTGTCAAATGTGTATAAATTTGGGTAGTTTCTAAATTATTGTACTAATTAAAATACCCTACATCCCACTCGTCAACACCAAATCCAAATTCGTATACTTCATATCAAATCTTCGCGCAAGGTATTCATTAGTAATATGCCCTTTGAATGCGTAGCATCCGTTGCGGAGACCTTGGTTGTTGTAGAGTAAATCTTCGATGGATAAGGATTCTCCCATATTTACGATGATTGGAGTCAACGTATTGCTTATACCAATGGATGAGGTACGTGGCACTTGAGAAGCGATATTTGGAACACAGTAGTGAATGACGCCGTGTTTGATAAAAGTGGGTTTGTCTATAGTGGTCATTTGTGATGTTTCGAAACAGCCGCCTTGGTCTATGCTGATATCCATGATGATACTCCCTTCTTTCATATTGCTCACCATGTCTTCCGTGACGATGATGGGTGACCTACCTGTCTTAGAATGTATCGCTCCGATTACAACATCTGCGCTTGTCAATTGATAGGCTAAATACACGGGATTAATAGAAGAAGTGTGCAATTGCCTGCCTACATTGGTCTGTAGACGCATGAGCTTATGAATATCATTGTCAAATATGCGTAGCGAAGCACCAAAACCGATGGCTGTCTTTGCAGCATACTCACCCACTACACCCGCTCCAAGGATCACAATTTTTGCAGGAGGGACACCTGATATACCACCTAGCAAAATACCTCTGCTCCCATTGGTACTGCTTAGTAATTCTCCAGCTTTGATGATAGCGTACATACCAGCGATCTCACTCAGAATACGGACTACGGGGAAGTCTCCTCGCTCTGTCTTCAAGTATTCCATGGCCAAAGCAACAATCTTCTTACGAGCTATGCTCTCCAGTATTTCCTTACTTAATCTAGGAATGTGAAGGGGTGAAAGTAAGGTTTGATTGCCAGGCATATCATCTAGGTCGTCTAATGAGGGTGGAGACATCTTGATTACAAAATGTGCACCCAATACTTCTTTGCGACTATATTTTATTTCAGCTCCTGCTTCTGCAAAATCATTATCTGTAAAATTGGATTTTAATCCCGCACCACTTTCTACGATCACACTGTACCCGCAACCGATCAATGACCTAATAGAGTTAGGAACCAAAGGTACTCTTGTCTCTGTGAGTCCGCTATCATTGGGCAACCCAATCGTTAGATCCTTTTTAGATTGGGCTACTGCCAACCTTTCTTCTTGAATCTGAAATTGACCTTTGGTAAAAAAGTCATCAAAACTAAATTTTTGGCCTTGGATTTTATCCATTATTACGATTTATCGACAAACTTTGATTTCAATATTATTCTAAAACTAACACAGATTTGGTTTGTATCCTGCCATCATTACTTCCCACTCTTAAGAAATACATACCTTGTATATGATTAGTAAGGCTAATTTTTCCTTCAAATTCATTATTTGCCATTGTTTTAATACTTACCACTTGGCCTTGTTGGTTGAACAAAGTCAACGCTGTGATGGGATACTGAGAATCTTTGACTTCAATTATCTTTTGACCAGCATCATATCTGACCATTAAGCTACTTTCTTCCGCAATTTCTTTATCGCTCGAAAGCAGTGTTTGGAGTGGAACTACTGCCGCATTATTAAATACAAACTTATCGCCGCGCTTATTCCATAAAATCGTTGCAATTCTAAAATCTTTTGCACTTTGACTACCGATTTTTATCTCAACATCGCTTTTTTCAAATGTTGCTTCTTTACCTTTCACAAGTGGAGTAGTCAACATTTTGACCCCAAACGTATTTTCTTCTCCAAGTAGATTCTCACGGAGTACTCCTGTATGTTTAGCCATGCTCGACTGCGAGGATTGAGGTGCTATGAGATTATCATTAATAAGATATACCCCGGCATAGTATTCACCTACATTTATATTATCAAAAGCCTTTGCCTTCACAATGATTTTATACTTTCCATTAGCTTGTAGTTGTACAATGGAATTAACCCCTAAAAATGGTGCTGCCCCCAAGGATAATAAATTTACATCATCTTTAAGTTCTGCAAGCTTTGTTTTCCAATTGTCAGAGTTAACTCCCTCTTTTTCAGCATCATTAATAAAGAATAAAGGCTGCCCAAATCCTCCAAATGTTTCTGCAATCTTTTCTGAAGATTTGGTTTTTATACCACTTGAACTCTTATGAATAGCTAAAACTAAAACATCTTTGTTCGTATATTCTTTCTCTAAATCCTTGAAAATACTCCAGCCATAATCACCACATTTTGGGCACCAATCGGCTGTAATTTTGCTGATTAAGAAAAATTGTTTTTCAGAAATGGTCTGAGCAAAAGAATTAAATGAAGCGAAAACAAGCAAAGAAAGTGGGAGAATAATTTTTTTCATTTTAAAATTAATTTTTTTCATTTTGAACGAAATATTCCATTCTAAAGTATTTTCACTTAGGTACTTAGCGATGCTATCAACTGTTTTGATTAGCAAAAGCGTTACTTTTCATGTCAAAGTTATGAATTTTAATACAAAATTTATATTTTTTTTTGCTTTCACTTATTTCTTAGCCCACAAATTATACTTCAAAATGCAGTAAATGGCTCTAAATCCATCCTTCCAATTGATTTTTTTGCCTTCGGCATAGGTTCTGCCATAGTAAGAAATTCCTACTTCATAAATCCTGATATTGGGAATACGACTGATCTTTGCTGTAACTTCAGGTTCGAATCCAAAACGTTTTTCTTTGAGCTGTAGAGATTGTATGTCGCTAGTTTTAAATATTTTATAGCAAGTCTCCATGTCCGTTAGATTCAGGTTAGTGAGAGCGTTGGAGATGAATGTCAAAGTTTTATTTCCAATGGAGTGCCAAAAAAATAAAATTCTATGTGGCTTTCCTCCGATAAATCTAGATCCGTATACAACATCTGCATAGCCTTCGATAATTGGTTTTAACAGCAGATTGTATTCATTTGGGTCATACTCTAAGTCAGCGTCTTGAATGACAAGAAAGTCACCACTTGCCTTGGCTATCCCAGTATGGAGGGCAGCACCTTTCCCTTTATTTACCTCGTGTTTATAGATTTTAATACCTAACGTTGGATTGGAAGCTGCATAATTTTCAATTGCTACTACGGTGTTGTCTTTGGAGCAATCATCTACAACGATCACTTCTTTAGATATACCGTGGTCCAACTGGACATCCTTCACCTTATTTAGGATAAAGTGAATAGTCCTTTCTTCATTGTATGCTGGAATAATAATGGATAGTTTACTTATTAACATGTAGTTTCTAAAAAGATTCTTAAATTTGTGCCTCAAAGCTAAAATATTTAAAACAAATAGGGGTAAAAATTGTAATATTTACAAGGTAGCCTTAAAGTTTAAAGAAATAACGGACATATGAATTTTTACGAATTAGAGATTTCAAACAAAGAATTAGAAACTTCAGACACAATTACAATTTACTTTAAAGTTCCAGAAGATCTAAAATCTAAGTTTGAATTTAAATCTGGTCAATACCTTACATTGAGTGAAGAAATTGATGGTAAGGAAGTGCGCAGATCATATTCTATATGTACAGCACCTTTTGAAGGTACTTTAGCAACTACGATCAAAAGATTACCAGGAGGCTTGTTCTCTACTTATGCCCATTCAAATTATAAAATTGGTAAAAAGATAAGAGTTGCTACTCCTGAGGGCAAATTTGTTTTACTAGCAGAGCCTTTTAAGCCAAAGACCTATTACTTTTTTGCAGCTGGTAGTGGCATTACACCTATTCTTTCTATGATCAAGCAAACACTAGAGGAAGAGCCACTTAGTAAATGCTATCTTTTATACGGAAATAGAGATGAAGAGAATATCATCTTCAAAGAGGAGTTTGATGAATTACTTATCAAATATGCAGGGCAACTTGAAGTAGTTTATACCCTTTCAAGACCGCAGAGTGAAAAGAAAAAAGGTTTATTAAAGTTTTTTAAAAAGGAATCGTCTTCGTGGAAAGGGGAAAAAGGTCGTATCAATAATGAAAAAGTTAAATCTTTTCTAGCCAATCACAAATCTAAACACGATCAAGTCAATTTTTACATTTGTGGGCCAGGAGAAATGATAGAAAGCACTACAAAAGTGTTAATATCAAATGGAATATCAGAAAAAGATATCCATAAAGAATATTTCTCAACAAAAACTACACCTGTAGATGTTCCAGAAAACGCCAAAGCAACAAAATCGGGCTTATCTTTAGTCAAAGTATCCTTAGATGGTGAGTTGATTGAATTTACAACAGATGGGAAGAAGCCCATCCTTGATGAATTGATCGCTATGAAAAAGAATCCACCTTATTCTTGCACGAGTGGGGCTTGCTCAAGTTGTATGGCGAAAGTAACCAGTGGAAAAGTAACGATGGAAGTCTGTTATGCACTCGATGATGATGAGGTAGAAGCAGGGTATATCTTGACTTGTCAGGCTAGACCGGAGTCTGATGTCGTAGAATTAACTTATAAAGTGTAATTAACTAATAGTCAGAGCACTAGTCATAAAACCCATCTTTGAGTTTACTGGAGATAGCACTAAATGCTGCTAAAGTCTCCTCTATATCTTGTACTGTGTGCGAAGCTGTAGGAATTAATCTCAACAAGATCATACCTTTAGGAATAACGGGATAGACGACGATGCTGCAAAATATTCTATAGTTTTCACGCAAATCTTTTACTAGATTCATCGCTTGATAGACGCTCCCTTCCAAAAAGACGGGTGTCACACAAGAATTTGTTTTGCCTAAATTAAAACCAGCATCTTTTAATCCACTTTGCAAAAGAGTTACATTTTCCCATAATTTTGCTTTGAGGGAAGGATTTGTTTTTATCAATTCTAGCCTTTTAAGTATGCCAAGTACGATAGGCGTGGGCAATGATTTAGCGTATATTTGGGACCGCATATTGTACTTTAGAAATTTGATAATCCCTTTATCAGCAGCCAAAAAAGCACCTATACTTGCCATAGACTTGGCAAATGTCGAAAAATAAAGGTCAATACCATCTTGAACGCCTTGCTCTTCGCCAGCACCTGCTCCAGTTGCCCCAAGTGTGCCAAATCCATGTGCATCATCTGCCAAAAATCTAAAACTAAACTCCTTTTTAAGTTCAACGATTTCTTTTAATATACCTTGATCACCTTGCATACCGAATACGCCTTCACTGATGACCATAACACCGCCATCATTTTCTTGGGCAATTCGAGTAGCGGTGATCAAATGTTTTCTTAGACTGTCTACATCATTATGTCTATATGAAATACGTTTGCCGTTGTGCATTCTCAACCCGTCTATGATACATGCATGGCTCTCTGCATCGTATACTACTACATCTCGCCTAGTCAATAGACAATCGATGGCAGACATGATACCTTGATATCCAAAATTGAGCAAGACGGCATCTTCTTTATGTACAAAAGCAGCTAGTTGAGCTTCTAATTCATCGTGTATATCTGTATTTCCTGACATCAATCGAGAACCCATAGGATAAGCAAGCCCCCAATCAACTGCTGCAGCTCCATCTGCAATTCTTACTTCGGGATGATTGGCCAAACCAAGATAGTCGTTGATAGACCAATTGATTATTTCTTTACCATTAAATTGCATCCTGCTTCCAAGTTCTCCTGTCAGTTTGGGAAAAACAAAGTATCCCTCTGCTTCTTCAGCATGTTGGCCTAATGGTCCTGGATTTTGGATTGCTCTTTCGAAAATATCTTTCATTTGACGATAGAAATTTGTGGTATAAAAGTTACAAAAATATTTAAAATATTTGCAAGGTTCTCCTTTTTTAAGGATTATTTGATCAACATTTAAAAAAGTTAAGCCCTTGGAAAAAACTTAACCTCCCTTAACTTGAAAACTTAACCACCCTTAACTTGTAAACTTAACTTTCATCAACTTTTAAAAACGCTCATCTTACAACCCTGCTTCACGCTTGATAGCCTGTTTCCCATTTTCTGTAGGTAAATTGCCAATTTTGTAGATGGCTTGATCTAGGTTTTTCATAAAATCATCTATAGAGGCATTTGTTCCTAAACTTTCGGCTGATTTACCTATGATTTCCAAAGTTTGATCTTTCACCGTTTGGATAATCTTCCAAAGTGTGGGGGTGACATATAGTTGCTGGGAGACATTATGTTCAAATTCTTGCATTGCTGCGATGATCATACTTGCCGCTAATTGTTTGCCACTCATTTCAGGGAGCTCAAGCCTCAGCTTCATTTGATATGGATTAATTCTCTCACAGAAGAGCATAAGTCGTTCGTATGCTTGCATTTTGGCTATGACAACATTATCCTTACTTTGGGCTTGGAGTTCCAAATTTTTCAATTTAATTTGGTTTTTTAGGTATGAATCGAAAAGGTAATACACTGTGATAAATACTACTAATGCAGGAATACAATACTTGACAACTTCCCAAATTTCCATATAAAATCAATTTTTTTAATTCGTGATGCAATTTACGAACTTATATAACTAATTTTGCGTTTAGAATCGTATAATTTTTATCAAATGACAGAAACAATTAATCAAACACAACCCATTTTACTTACAGAAGGTGCTGTAAAACAACTCAAAAAAATTTGGGTAGACCAGAATGTTCCCGCTCATTATGGATTACGTGTGGGCGTCAAAGGTGGTGGATGTTCAGGATTTTCTTATATATTAGGATTCGATGAGCAAAAAGATAAAGATGAGGTCTATGAAGTTGCTGGTATGAAAGTTTTAATGGAAAAGGCCCATGGTTTATATTTATTAGGAATGGAGGTTGATTGGTTAGAAGGACTAAACAACAGAGGTTTTACATTTAATAACCCGAATGCCTCAGAAAGTTGTGGGTGCGGGACTAGCTTTGCTACCTAGATTTTAGCAAATTGTAATTAAAGTGGCTAAGCCAATTTCCAAAGTGGCAAATGAAACTCCGAAGGGTCAAGTTTTAAATCAATGACCTCTCCACTTAAAGGGTGTTCAAAAGATATTTTATTACAACAGAGGTATATACCACCCTCCTTGTTACTTCTTTTGCTGCCATATTTGAGGTCACCTTTGATAGGATATCCTATTTGGGCCAATTGACATCTGATTTGATGAAAACGACCTTGTTTTATTTCTACATTCAAGAAGGTATATTTATCAAGCCTTTTATGTACCGTGTAACTCAAATCACTTTGTTTACCTTTCTCATTGATATAAGATTTTGCACCATTTTTTATAAGAAGATGTGATACTTGACCACTATCTACAGGAACCAACCCTTCCACGAGACACAAATAACTTTTTTCAATACCACCCGTATTTAATAACTTCGTCATATTCATGGAGGCGATTTCAGACTTAGTCATCAATATCAAACCTGCCGCGGGTTGATCCAATCTTGTAATAAAATGATAATCAGGATACATCGTAGTAAGACTTTCTCCTTCAGCCGATTGGCTAGCTACACCGTGGGGTTTTGACAAAACAATGATTGCTTTATCTTCAAAAACAATTTTAATTTCTTCCAAGACTTAATTTTAGATATTATAGTAACGTAAACAGCTTATTTTATCTCTTCATAATCAGAATAGCCTGGTACATCCTTTTCCTCTTTTTTCTTTGGAGGATCAGCTTTATGGGCATCATTACCTATATTGACTTTAACAGAAATGTAGTTTCTGAAAATGTAAAAAATAACTATAGTGATAAGTAGGTATTTAAGCATTTTTGATGTTGCTGTTTATGATAATGCAAAGATAAGGTAAATTTTAAGTGTGTGCTTGAAATTATGAAAGAAAAGTAAAATGTAGTTTTCAAATAACGTATAATTATAACTACAAATATTCAAATAATATAAAAGCAAAAGTAATTTTTTAGATTAATAACTGTTGGGTAAAATTATAAAAAATTGTTAAGTTTGCAAATAACTAGTGCTGCGTCTAATTAATTTTTTAAATTAAGTTGTGAGTTATTTCTGGATAGATCAAGGCGAAAAACGTAGTTGAACTGGCTAGTTCAGCGAGGCTTTTTAACGAAGAGATTTTCAAAAAGAGCCACAAATTATTTAATTTTTTATTTAGACGGAGCACTAGCTTTATGAATTTGATATTTTGAATTTTGTAATCATAAAATATGGCAAAGAAAATAGAAGTCAAAAAGCCACCCAAGCTTTTTAAAGAGACACAAACGATTGTAGCGGAAATTGCTCAAAAATTAGATGGTGATTTTATTACTTATTGGATATCTAGAAATAGTCGGATTACTGGTGACGATATTATTGCATTTTATGAGGTATTCAAAAATAGGAATAAAAAAGATATTCTATACCTGTTTTTAAAAAGTGATGGTGGATCTGGAGAGTCCTCTCTGAGGATAGTTAATCTTTTAAGAAAGTACTATAAAAAAATAATAGCTTTTGTACCATTAGATTGCGCATCAGCCGCCACAATGTTGGCTTTAGGAGCAGATACAATTAAAATGGGGCCATTAGCATATTTATCTGCAATAGATACTTCAATAACGCATGATTTGTCACCAATTGATGTTAATCATGATCTAGTTAGCGTGAGTCAAAATGAATTAAGTAGGGTTATAAAATTGTGGAATGAAAATAAAGTTGAAAAAAACAAAAATCCTTTCTCAGAAATTTATAATTTTATACATCCACTGGTCATTGGGTCAGTTGATAGAGCCACTTCATTGTCAATTAAATTAACAACCGAAATTTTATCTTACCATTTAAAAGATAAAAGTAAAGCCGAAAAAATTAGCAATTCCCTAAATTCTGATTATCCATCTCATTCGTATCCTATTACAATTCATGAAGCAAAAAAAATTGGTCTTAATGTCGAGGAGTTAGACAATATAATAAATGATCAATTGTTTCAACTTAATGAACTTTACTCTGAAATGGCACAGTTAGCTTATACTGACTTTGATGAGTTAAATTATCACGATAATGAAATTCTTAAAATTATTGAAGGTGTGGATGTTAAATTATATTATCAAAAAGATAAAGATTGGCACTACAGAACTGAAGAAAAAAGGTGGATTCCCTTAAATGATAATAGTAGTTGGAGGAAAACAATTTACAAAGATAATATAATAGAAGAAACAAGTTTTCACATAAGGTAAGTGTATTTAACCTCTAAAACCTAACCTCTAATCCCTAAAACCTACTCTAAAACCTATACTTGTAACTAACATCTATTACAAACCTTCTATTACCAAAATTTAGACCTATTGGTTGGCTTAAAAAACCTCCAATATCCAACCTATGTGATTTGGTAAGTTTTATATCTGACCCTACTTTCCAACGTATTTCTTCAAAGCCACCACCCATTTGATAAAATAAATCAGCAGAGATGTAAGGTTCGAAAATAGATTTATTGTCTAATCCAAATTCAAGTTTGTTTCGCAAATAACTTTTATCAAAGGCTATTTCGTTGTCGGTATCTCTAAATTGATTTTGATACCTAACTCTGTTTTTAAGCTTAAGGATGCCAAATTTTTTACTGTAGGAGAGGTCAGCAAAAAAGCGATGCCTAGTATTATAAGGTGACGTCTCATTTTTTCGTCTATTGATAAGTCTATAAAATCCTGAAAGCGTAAATTGTTTATTTGGATTGAAGCTTAAGCCAATTTCCCCAAAATAGGTCTGGTGAAATGCTAGTCCTTCAGTCCATCTATTCTCCAAGGATAAATCAATGTCAAATTTTTTATTGACCTTTTTAGATAATCCGGTTTTGACCCAAAATGCGGGGTCTGATTGGCCAAAGACGAAAGTCTGTATAATCAATAATAGTAAAATGGTAATTGTCCTCATGTTTTTATGTCTATAGTTACAAGATAATGTGTCAATTTTCAATATAGTAAAAGATGGTAATAATAGCAGAATCTTTTAACAGGTCTACATCATTGATCTCTACTCTGTTTATGGGCAATCCCAATCTTTGTTGTAAGTCGGCAATGAGTTCATCATTTTTGGAGGCATTAACAAGCTCAATTTTGTCATAAATAATTTGCTTTGCAGCTTCTTTTTTTATGAGTATATTACTTTCAAGAAGCCAAATAATAAGGATTATTACACCACAAATCAAACTTAAATCATACCAACTTCCCATACTTATTGCAGAGATGAGGCCTATGGCGATCACAAGAAAAAGGTATGTCATGTCCTTGGTAGATATACCTTCTGTGCGGTATCTAAGCATAGAAAAGACTGCAAATAATCCAAAAGCAGCTCCCATACTCATTTCTACTTTATTGAGTAAATAAGTCACAAAGAAGATAACAATATTTACTCCAAAAAATGTCAGGAATTGATCTGACCTCTTGTATTGGCGGTAATATATTAATCGTATAAGTATAAAAACAGATAAAAGATTAATACCCAGTCTTATAAGGAATAATAAAGTCTCCCCACTCAACCTGTTATCTAGCGCATTTGATTCAATTATCTGAAAGAAGAAATTGGTCATACCATTAATTTTTCAAGTTTTCTAAATTTAGTTTTGAATTTATTTTTTTTGACATCAAGAAAATGGTAGACCCCCAGACAATATTTACTAATTGAAAATTTATGATATCCCAGTTGATGTAGTATGGCCTCTACAGAGGTAGTCCCGTTACCTTCTTTCTTGATTTCGATAATGCAAAATTCACTCAATTGCTTTGAATTACCTTTGTGCGTAATGGTTAAGTTAGTGTCGATGGTTATCCTTATGAGGTTTTGGTAATCTACTAAAGCTATTCGATCATAATTGGTTTCTAAGATAGGAACTACCGTACTTAAATGATAAGGTGAGTTAGCGTGAACAAATTCTTCTGTAGATGTATCAAAACTATCCTTGGTGTCAAAAGGAATAATTACTCTATTCTTATGTGTTTTTCCTTTATTATCTTTTCTTTTTATTTCTAAAAAAGCTGATTTTGTATTGTTATACCGTCGTAATCTTATTTTGAATCTATTGACCTTTCCTCTATGGTGGTCTAAGTACATATTCAGATTTATCGTGTCTAAGTAGGAAGTATGGTAATTACAAATGGCTTCATCATCAATATTGAGCAATAAAAAACTTGCAGATAAGGATTCAAGAAAAGTAGGCAAATGACTCAATTGGACCATGTATTTAGATTCTACTCTATTCGTAAGACTTACGGCCTTTATAGACTCTAGATTAGTGATTTGAAAATTTTGTAAGCCGTAGAGGTCCATAAGTTTAAAATAATTTTAGTACACTATCTAATTTTATAAATAGACTTGTTGGGTTACAAGCGGCTTTTATACCTACATATCGAGTGGAAAAAAAAATTGCAGTTTTAATTTTCATATAGTAAATGATAGTATAGAAAGTTGACATCCATGTTTTTGTACTCAATATTATTAGAAAATGACATTTATATAAAGTAAACGTTATATTCTGTGCAAGTATACAAATTTATCTAATTAAAAGGTTGGAAACGTTTTGTGGATTTTGAAATTCATTGGTATTCGTTTAAAAATAATTCTTGTTCTATGGCTGTGAGGGATTGCTTATATCGCTACTCCAGATTAGTTATACTTTGAATTCGGCAGAAATCCACATACCAAATTCAAAGGCAATGTCAGAATGGGCAAATGAACCACCATATCGGCCTGTTGTTGCTCTGAGTCCTATTGCGTTTGTTTTTTCTACCCATTCTTTTACACTTAATCTATAGCTATTTAAGCCCGCTTGACTTTTAATTATGTCGAATTCGCCATAATTAAAATTAGGATTATAAACGCTTTCCCAAATTCCTAAAAACTCAATGGTATTTCTGTTTCTGAGCTCTGCTTCATTGACTTCATTGCATCTCGGTGATACTAATTGTAGTTTGAAGTTGCAAATTTCACATTAGATTAATAAACTTCATCATGTGAGCCAATATCAATAAATACAGCTTTTGGAGGTTTGTCTGAAGTGAAATAAAAAATGACACGAAAACTAAATGTTACTGAAAAACTAAATAAATTTTTTAACTTACCAGAAAGTTTATGTGTTTTTAAAGATGGATGAAATGGATTTTCTATAAAAACAGTAACCGCATCCCAGAACAAAATACTCAACTCAGCGTCTTTAAATTTTTTTCTAAATGATTTTTTGAAACTTGAACTAAAGGCTACTTCCATTATAATAGTTGTCGAAGTTTATGTATATCTTCACTAAAATCAAGGGATTTCAACTTTTCTTCTCTTTTAGCCTTTAAAAAATTTTTATTAATTTCATTTCTCCGTTCTTCAGAAATATTTTTCTCTAGTAGTTCAGCAATATGTAACTTTTCATGATGAGGTAAATGATAAATCATTTCAACAACTTCCGCAAACGTCTTTGTCATAGTATACTTTTTTATCTCAACAAAGATAATAATTATTGCATTTTAAAACCAAACTTATTTGAATCGGTGTAAATAAAGTTATTGCTATTAAAATATTTTGTGATATAATTGAGATTTAGGGGTGATGCGAAAGGAAGGTAGAAATTGCAAATTTCAAACAACTTGATGGAGTTCAAGTTGACTAAAAAGAGCGACGTACAACACAAGCTATTTTAAGTAATGCTATTGACGTTAGTAATATACGGGCTTCCCGCTTATTTTAATTTAGCTGACTTTTAACAAAATCTCTTATGGTAATAACTTTATTACATTCGCTTCTATGCATAAAAGCTGATAAATGACTTTTCAAAAACTTACTATCTCGAAAATCTGTAACGTATTTATGAATCCACTTTTCAACCCAAAAACAGTTTTTGGAATGCAGTATTATAACTAAAAACAATTCTTGTCTTTCTTCATAATTAGTTAAATTTACATTATAAAAATATTTATCCATTATTGATTGGCATAGCGAATCGTAAGTGTCCTGATTTGGTAAATTAAAATTGCGATTAGGTACTCTATACCATTGATCGTATAAATTTAATCTTGCTAACGTTAAATTCAAATACAATTTATCTTTATTTGGTTCATTCACTTCATCCTACAAGTGCTCGTAGACGAGGCTCACAAAATGGTCAAAATCATGATGGATAATCGGAGGAATAGAGGTCAACCTTTGTGGTCTTTCTTTAATTAAATATTTGTATATTGGTAAAAGGTAGTTTTCAACTACGACTAAAGAATCTGCTTTAAAGGATTTATTAAATAAATCTCTAGAAATATTAAAATTTCCCTTGATATAATTGATATCCGATAAGTAGCACAATAAATTTGAATCATCAACTTTATTGGCATTTCTTAATTTAGATAATTCATTATTTGTACTATCCACTTTAAGCTTAACCAAAGCGCTATCACTCAAGGAAATATACCAAGGTATGGTTCTTGTGACAACCTCTTCATTTTTGCAACTCAAGTTAGCAAGAGAACATCCAAAGAAGAAAACGAATAAAACTTTAATTAGCTTCATATACACTATTAGATTATGAATTTAAAAAAATTGGAGGTTGATATTTCTTTGGTCTTAACTTAAAACCTAAAAATCTATAATGAAACGCCTCAAAATAAAGATTGCGTTATAAGTATAAATAATAATTTTTATTTTAACGAACACGAGCTTGTTATAATTAGAATGACCAATGGGAAAACTAATGACATGATATTACAACAAATCATTTCTCTATTTAAATACAAAAGCCATAAGTGTTTTTTAAAACAACCTATGGCTTCAAATATTTTAATTTTACAGTGAATAGGAGAATTCTACCCTACCGCTATCTGCTTCATCGACTTCATAGCATCTCTTAATACTGTTCCTACAGCTTCGATAGAGTGACTTCTGAGTACTCTGTTGATTTGTATCAGCTCGATATTATCTACATTTTTATTTGCTGAGGTGTTGTAATCACTGCCAATGACATCAGATTTGATTTTCGACATAAAGTCCTTGAGAAGAGGGCGGCATGCGTGATCGAATAAATAGCAACCGTACTCTGCGGTATCAGATATGGTAGCATTCATTTCATACAATTTTTTACGCGCGATGGTGTTGGCGATAAGTGGCGTTTCATGTAGAGATTCGTAGTAGGCAGATTCTGGTTTGATGCCCGCTTCTACCATAGTCTCATATGCGAGTTCTACCCCTGCTCTCACCATGGCTACCATCAATAAGCCGTGGTCGTAATATTCTTGTTCTTCTATTTTGTCAGATGTAGGCGTAGACTTTTCGAATGCGGTCTCTCCGGTTGCTGCTCTCCATGTCAATAGGTTGATATCGTCATTTGCCCAATCTTCCATCATCGTTTTAGAAAAATGGCCTGACATGATATCGTCTTGATGTTTTTGGAATAATGAGCGCATGATGTTTTTAAGGTCTTCGCTCAAATGGAATGCTTTAACTTTTGCAGGATTACTCAGTCTATCCATCATACCTACTACACCACCGTGTTTGAGTGATTCTGTGATCGTCTCCCAGCCATACTGTATCAACTTAGATGCAAACCCCGCATCGATACCTTCTTGAATCATTTTGTCATAACAAAGTAGCGAACCTGTCTGTAAAAGACCACAAAGAATGGTTTGTTCTCCCATAAGATCAGATTTGACCTCTGCTACAAAAGATGATTTTAATACACCAGCTTTGTCACCACCTGTGGCTACAGCATAAGCTTTGGCATAAGCCCAACCTTTGCCTTCAGGATCATTCTCAGGGTGTACTGCGATCAAAGTAGGCACACCAAAACCTCTTTTGTACTCTTCTCTTACTTCAGAGCCAGGAGATTTAGGAGCTACCATCAGTACTGTGATATCTTTTCTGATCTGCATACCTTCTTCTACGATGTTAAATCCGTGAGAGTAAGAAAGTGCCGCACCTTGCTTCATTAATGGCATTACTGCACTCACTACTGAAGTATGCTGCTTGTCAGGTGTAAGATTGATTACTAAATCTGCTATAGGGATCAACGCTTCGTAAGTACCTACATGAAATCCATTCTCCGATGCATTTAAAAAAGATTTTCTTTTGGTCTCTATGGCCTCTTTTCTCAATGTGTAAGAAATATCAAGACCTGAGTCTCTCATGTTGAGTCCTTGATTAAGACCTTGTGCACCGCATCCTACGATCACAATTTTTTTGCCTTTTAATGCTTGTACGCCATCTTTAAACTCATCAGAGTTCATAAATTCGCATACACCTAATTGGTTGAGTTGTTCTCTTAAGGGTAAAGTATTAAAATAATTAGCCATTCGATTATAAGTTTTTGTCTGTATTTTGATTTTAGAAAATATTAATTATACACTGGTGAAAAGTCTTCTTCTAGTGATTTGAGGTATTTATTCAATCTTTCCATAGGTTTTACAATGGCCACTCGTCCTGACCGTACGAATTCGTAGATGCCGACCTTTTTAAATTCTTCAAGGAGGTCTTCTGTGTCCTGAAGGTGCCCTGTTTTTTCGATCACGATATATTCTTGCTCAATAGCCAGTACACGAGCATTGTGTTTTCTTACAATTTTCTCTACAGAGTTACTGCCATAGAATACTTCCGTGGGAATTTTATAGAGTGCTACTTCTTGGTAAATGATTTCATCATTGGTGTAATAGAATACTTTAAGGACATCAATTTGTTTTTCGATTTGTCCTACCAACTTTCTCACTTGCTCGTGGGTAATATTTACCACAAGCGTAAATCTAAAGATTCCTTCTATTGCAGAAGGTGAGCCTGTGAGACTTTCTATATTATAATGTCTTCTGGTGATAACAGAAACAATTCTCGATAAGAGTCCTGTTATGTTTTCGCAAAATATGGTCAGTGTAAATTCCTGAATCGTATCTTTATCCATTGTATTTTTATCTTCTGATTAATAAACGATTTCATCAACAGCTTTTCCCGAAGGAATCATTGGAAATACATTTTCTTCTTTATGGACCATAACATGGAGTAAATAAGCTCCATCATATTCCAACATTGTTCTAATGCCTTCTTCCAACTGCGATTCGTGATCTATTCTATGTGCTTTCACACCAAAACCTTCCGCGATCATCACAAAATTTGGATTTTGCAATTCGACTACAGAATATCTTTTTTCATGAAATAATTCTTGCCATTGCCTGACCATTCCTAAGAATTCATTATCTAAGATTACAATTTTTATGGGAACCTTCCATTGTGTACAAACACCCAATTCTTGCAAAGTCATTTGAAAACCGCCATCACCAATGAAAGCTATCACAGTTCTATCTGGAGCCCCAATCGCAGCACCTATCGCAGCAGGCAGACCAAAGCCCATGGTACCCGCACCACCTGAAGAGACCCATTGATCGTGGCCGAGGTATTCGTAATATCGTGCAGCAATCATCTGATGCTGACCTACATCGGTAGCAACGATGGCTTGACCTTTGGTCATTTCTGATATCTTTCTTACTACCCTTGCCATAGTCAAGGTGCCATCTTCTCTTTTTTCTAACACCTTAGAGATGATTCGCTTATCTTCAATATTGTCGTAGTCATGAAACTTTGCTAACCATTCTGGATAAGACTTAGATTGAACTTTCTCTGTAAGAAGTGTCAAAGCTTCTTTGGCGTCAGCATGAATAGCAACTTCGCAAAGTACATTCTTATCTATCTCTGACGAATCAATCTCGATATGAATTACTTTAGCTTGTTTGGCATATTTTGTCAACTTGCCCGTCACCCTATCATCAAATCGCATACCTATTGCGATCAAAACGTCGCAGGTATTGGTTAAAATATTGGGTGCAATATTGCCATGCATACCCAGCATGCCAACACTCAAAGGATGATCTGTCGATATAGCAGATAATCCATGTATTGTTGTGGCTACAGGTATTCCAGATTTTTCTACAAATGTTAGCAATTCTTGTTGTGCTCTACTGATATGTATGCCATGACCGGCTAATATCAGCGGCATTTTGGCATTATTGATCAATTCTGCAGCTTCTTGCACCATATAAACATCTAAAGCTGGCAAAGGTCTATAACTTCTGATGATGACATTATTATCATAAGCAAAGTCAAATTCTTCCAGTTGAGCATCTTTGGTAATGTCGATCAATACGGGCCCAGGTCTTCCCGAGTTTGCGATCTTAAAAGCTTTTGCCATCGCGATGGGTATATCTTTGGCTTTTGTGACTTGAATATTCCACTTAGTGACAGCTGTAGTACAACCGATCACATCTACCTCTTGAAAAGCATCAGAACCCAATAAAGTACTGAATACTTGACCCGTGATACATACCAAAGGCGTAGAATCCATCAATGCATCTGCCAGACCAGTGACAAGATTGGTAGCGCCTGGTCCAGACGTTGCCATTGCCACACCGATACTTCTTCTTACTCGCGCATATCCTTGTGCTGCATGTATTCCGCCTTGCTCATGTCTTGGTAGGATATGCTTCAACCGATCTTGATAATCATAAAGGGCATCATAAATTGGCATGATCGCACCCCCTGGATATCCAAAAATAGTATCTACACCCTCTGCTAAGAAACATTCTAAAACAGCTTGAGAACCAGTGAGTCTTCTTGTTTTTACTTCATTACGATCTGCGGTGTCTATATTTTTAGTCTTTACTTCCATTTTTCATTAAAATTAATGTACTTATGTTAACAAGTTACACATCCCTCGCTTGCAGAGGAAACAGTTTTTCTATATTTGCTTAAAAACCCAGTAAGTGGATGATTTGGCTGTACCCATCTTGATTTTCTTTCAGCTATTGTTTCGTCGGAAAGATCTACGGCGATGATGTTGTTTTTAGAATCTATCGTAATAATATCACCCTCTTCTACCAATGCTATGACTCCGCCATCATAAGCTTCTGGTGTAATGTGTCCTACTACAAACCCATGCGTACCACCAGAAAATCTTCCATCAGTGATTAACGCTACTGAATTGCCCAGACCTGCTCCAATGATAGAAGAGGTAGGTTTTAGCATTTCGGGCATACCGGGTCCACCTTTTGGGCCAGAATACCTAATGACTACTACGTCACCAGCTACTATTTTTCTTTCTTGTATCGCTTTATTGCATTGTTCTTCGCCATCATATACTTTGGCAGGACCTTTGAAGTATTCACCTTCCTTGCCTGTGATTTTTGCTACAGCCCCTTCAGTAGCTAAATTGCCGAAAAGTATTTGGATATGTCCGTTAGGTTTTATAGGATTGCTAAGTGGTTTTATTACAGACTGCCCACTGTCTAGGTGTGCAGATTCTGCTAAATTCTCCGCCATTGTCTTGCCTGTCACCGTCATACAATCACCATGTAGCATACCATTTTCGAGCATCATTTTTAATACACCAGGTATACCGCCCACAAGATGTAAGTCTTCCATTAAGTATTTGCCACTTGGCTTTAAGTCTGCTAAAAACGGGGTAGAATCACTCCATTTTTGAAATAATGTTAGATCTAAAGGTAAATCATAAGCTTTTGCAACCGCTATCAAGTGCATCACCGCATTAGTACTACCTCCAAGTACTGTGATCAGCCTTACAGCGTTTTCCATAGACTTCATGGTCACAATATCTCTTGGTTTGATATCTTTTTCTAACAAGTTTCTGATAGCTGGTCCTAATTTTTGGGTTTCACTTTGTTTTATTTCATTAGCTGCAGGATTTGAAGAATTGTGAGGTAAACACATCCCTAATGCTTCTATTGCTGATGCCATGGTATTGGCTGTATACATCCCACCACAAGCACCAGGACCTGGGCAAGAATTTTTCACAATTTGATCAAATTCTTCCTGATTTATTTCCCCACTTATTTTTTGTCCTAATGCTTCAAAAGCAGAAACTACATCTAATTTTTTTCCTGCATGACATCCAGGTGCTATGGTACCACCATATACGATGATTCCTGGACGATTGAGACGACCTAAAGCCATCAAAGCTCCAGGCATATTCTTATCACAACCTACTACGGAAATTACACCGTCGTACCACTGTGCACTCATGACCGTCTCTATCGAATCTGCAATAATATCTCGAGAGGGTAGTGAAAAACGCATACCACTTGTACCCATAGATATACCATCACTTACACCTATTGTATTAAAAATCAAAGGAATGAGATCTTGCTCTTTTACTGAGCCTTTGATCAATTTTGATAAGTCATTTAAGTGCATATTGCATGGATTGCCTTCCCATCCCGTACTTGCTATCCCTATTTGTGGCTTTTTTAAATCCTCATTAGTCAAACCAATAGCATGAAGCATAGCTTGAGCTGCAGGTTGTGTAGGATCTTGGGTTACGTGTTTGCTATATTTATTAAGTTCCATATAATATTATAAATAATGTGATGAAATATACCTACTGCAATAATTATGCAAAAACTTTTTGTTTTAGTAATTTTTCTAAATCATTGTCTCGGACTTCTTTCTGAGCATCAGCCAATATCAAGAAACTTTGATAGGCAATATCTAATTCGTCTTTAGTAAGATTGTACCCAATTTCTTTTGCGCGAAAGGCCAAAGCGGCTCTACCTGACCTTGCTGTAAGGATGATCGAACTCTTAGGGACACCTACATCTAATGGGTCAATGATTTCATAAGTTTCTCTATTTTTGATCACACCATCCTGATGTATACCTGATGAATGTGCAAAAGCATTATCCCCAACGATCGCCTTATTGGCTTGGACAGGCATACCCATTTCAAAAGAAACGCGCTCGCTCGTTGGTTTAAGTAATTTTGTATTGATATCAGTATAATATTGGTCACTTAGTTTCTGCTTAAGGATCATCACCACTTCTTCCAAAGAGGTATTACCTGCTCTTTCACCTACGCCATTGATGGTACATTCTACTTGTCTAGCACCACTGATTACACCTGCAATGGAGTTGGCCGTAGCAAGACCTAGATCATTGTGACAATGCGTAGACAGTACAGCTTTGTGTATACCTTTGACATTTTCAGCCAGGTATTTGATTTTTGCTCCATATTCATCAGGCAGACAATAACCTGTAGTATCAGGAATATTCAATACGGTAGCACCTGCTTTGATGACTTCTTCACAAACTTTAGCTAAGAAAGCATTATCGCTTCTTCCAGCATCTTCCGCAAAAAACTCAACGTCTTCGACAAATGATTTGGCATATTTCACAGCGGCCACGGCTCTTCTTATTATTTCTTCTGGCCCACAATTAAATTTGAATTTCATGTGGTTTTCAGAAGTACCGATGCCTGTATGTATTCTTGGCTTTTTTGCATGAACTAAAGCGTCGGCTGCAGCCTTGATGTCTTTTTCTACAGATCTCGAAAGGCCACATACGGTAGCATTTTTCACTATTTTAGCTACTTCTGAGACAGATTGAAAATCCCCAGGACTTGATATTGGAAAACCAGCCTCGATGATGTCTACTCCTAATTGATCAAGAAGCTCGGCCAGTTCTAACTTTTGAGATTGCTTTAATTTGCATCCTGGGACTTGCTCGCCATCCCTAAGGGTAGTGTCGAAAATAAAAACTTTATTACTGCTCATTTATATAAAAATTCGATTTTTGAAATGATACCTCATGGTAATTTTTGGAACTTAGTTTATTAACAAACTTTTGCTACAACAAATTTATAGAGATTTCAACCAATTATTAGTCTAGTTGTTTAATTCTTTTTTATCCTTTCTATAAAATCTTATACGATTTTTAAATCTATTTTAAATTTTTTATATATTTGTAATTCAATAGTTTAAATAATATTAATATACAATGCCCAAGCAGCAAACAGAACATTTAACAGAGCTTATCAGGCGTCTTACAAAAGCAGAAAAAAGAAGCTTTAACATTTATACAAATAGACAAGGAGATCAAGAGGATAAATTGTTTATGATCGTTTTTGAATATATTGACAAACACGGTTATCTTGATGAAGCCGACATTCTTAAAAAAAATCCGCAACTTCAAAAGATTCAATTGCCAAATATAAAGGCCAATCTCTATAGCCAATTATTAACAAATTTAAGGTTGCTGTACAGAAAAAAAAATGAAGATATCAAAACACGAGAGATTATAGATTTTGCTACTGTGCTCAATTCTAAAGGCATGTACAAGGCTTCCCTTGATATGCTCAATAAAGCTAAGCAAAATGCGCTTTCACACGAAGATTATTCCTTGGCTTTTATCTCTTTAGAATATGAAAGAGTAATTGAGAATCAATATGTCACGGGTAGTATTGCTATAAAGGCTGATATTATGGAAAAGGAAAGTAATACCTATCTGGAAAAAACAAGTTTAAACAACGCACTTGCTAATCTATCGGTAAAAACATATGCCATGTACCTAAAATATGGTTATGTAAGGAGTAAAAGGGATAGTGTATTGATAGAAGAATTTTTTAAATCTCACTTACCTGATATCAAAGATAAACAACTTGGTTTCTATGATAAGGTATACCTCTATCAGTCATATACGTGGTACTACTACATGATGCAAGATTTTGCCAATAATTATAGATTTGCACAAAGGTGGGTAGATTTGTTTGATAGTAATCCTGAATGGAAAGGGCAAAATTATGTCCTTTATATCAAAGGTCTGCACAATGTGTTAAGTGCTTCCTATATGGCAAATCGTATTGATAAATTTGAACCCAATTTTTATAAGTTATCGCACTTTGGCAAACTTAATGAGACAAATTTTAATTTTAATGATAAGTCGATATTTGAAATTGCCAACGGTACACATCTATTAAATTACATTTTTTTGACGGGTGAATATACCAATGGCGTAAAAATGATAGAACCCATTGAAGTAGCATTAGAACGCGAAAAACATGATTGGGATGCCAATAGAAAACTAAACTTTTACTACAAACTTGCTTGTGTACACTTCGGGGCAGGAGATCATAGCCGCTGTATAGACTACCTCAATACCATTATCAATCAACCAGTCATTGATGTGCGCAACGATATACAATGCTTTGCTAGAATCCTTAATCTAATCGCCCATTATGAATTAGGCAATAAACTTCTTATCAGCTATCAGATCAAATCAGTCTTCAAATTTCTAATCAAAATGGAAGAATTACAAATGGTGCAGAAAGAAGTTTTCTCTTTCTTACGTAAAATTCCAAATATGGTCAATGAGCAACTCAAAAACGAGTTCATTTCTTTAAGAAACAAACTGGTAAAATACCGTGAAGATGTCTTTGAAAGGCGGGCTTTTTTATACCTTGATATTATCGCATGGCTGGACTGTAAAATTCAAGATAAACCAATTGAAATGGTGATTCAAGAGAACATAAGGACAAATAAGCTAAAATAACTATGATATTGAAAAAATACAAATTGGAATCATTCTGATGAAGTCCATCAATTCATTGCTAATAAGATAGTAATACAGACTAGCATATGAAGAAGCCTCACAAAGTTTTGCTCGGTTCCTTCGTTATCGAGTGAAATCTTTCATTAAAGATTAGCATATGAAGTAGCCTCGCAAAGTTTTGCTCGGTTCCTTCGTTATCGCATTATTTTGTTCTGATTAGCATATGAAGAAGCCTCGCAAAGTTATGCTCTGTTCCTTCGTTATCGAGTGAAATCTTTCACTCGATTTGCTCCTAAGTCGCAAACAATCAGCATCTTGCATTCTCGCATTATTTTGTTCTGATTAGCATATGAAGTAGCCTCGCAAGGTTTTGCTCGGTTCCTTCGTTATCGAGTGAAATCTTTCACTCGATTTGCTCCAAAGTCGCAACCACTCAGCATCTTGCATTCAATCATTCATGCATTAAGCATTATTTTGTTCTGGTTAGCATATGAAGAAGCCTCGCAAGGTTTTGCTCGGTTCCTTCGTTATCGAGTGAAATCTTTCACTCGATTTGCTCCTTTCGTCGCAACCACTCAGTATCTTGCATTCAATCATTCATGCATTAAGCATTATTTTGTTCTGGTTAGCAAATGAAGAAGCCTCGCAAGGTTTTGCTCGGTTCCTTCGTTATCGAGTGAAATCTTTCATTACAGTTTAGCATATGAAGAAGCCTCGCAAGGTTTTGCTCGGTTCCTTCGTTATCGAGTGAAGCCTTCCATTAAAGATTAGCATATGGAGTAGCCTCGCAAAGTTTTGCTCGGTTCCTTCGTTATCGAGTGAAATCTTTCACTCGATTTGCTCCAAAGTCGCAAACACTCAGTCATCTTGCATTCTCGCATTCAATCATTTAATCCACCAAACCAATAACCTCGCCTTCTGTAAAAACAGCCCATTTATTGATGACAATAATCCCATCTCTGATCACATATCTATCAGTCTTCTCATCAGGAAGAGATTTGTCACCTCTGATGGTCACATTATTACCGATTTTCGCTTGTTTATCGACAATAGCATTTTCGATAAAACAGTTTTTGCCAATACCTATTGGAACCTCTACATTGATTAATTCATCGATTGTTTCAAAAAAGTCATTGCCCATGATATAGCAATTATTAATTACCGTATTTTGGTCTATTCTTGAACGTATGCCAATCAAAGAATTGGTTATTGATTTGGCGTGAATAATACAACCTTCTGCAATGATGGATCTTTCGCAATTACCAGAGAGTTTTGATGGAGGTAACTGACGAGGTCGAGTATAAATTTTATTGATATTATCAAAAAGATTGAATCTTGGGAGTTCACTTGCTAATTCGATATTGGCCTCGAAGAATGATTCGATGTTTCCTATATCTGTCCAATAGCCATCATACAAATAACTTGCTACGGTCAGTCCTGATTCTAAAGCAACAGGGATCAGCTCTTTACCAAAATCAGTAGCAGTAGGGTTCTCATTTAATAAACGTTTAAGCACGGATCTATTAAAGATATATATACCCATAGATGCTAGGTATTCTCTACCTTCTGCTTTGATATGGTCATCTACAGGTGAGGTCCATTCGTGTAAAATATCTTTATTTGGTTTTTCGTAAAAACTGCTGATCAGACCATTTTCAGCTACTTTCATTATACCAAAAGAAGTGGCATCTTTTGGACCTACCGGTATGGTTGCAATAGTGACATCAGCATTTTGAGAAATATGGTAATTAGCCACAACTTCAAAATCCATCTGATACAATTGATCGCCCGATAAAATCAACACATAATCAAAATCATTGATGGTAATATTTCTCACTGATTGTCTTACTGCATCGGCTGTACCCTGAAACCATTCAGTATTGCCATCAAACTGTTCAGCTGCAAGAATATCAACAAAACCATTGGTAAAATGGTCAAAGTGATATGCATTTTTAATATGCCTATTTAAAGAAGCTGAATTAAACTGAGTTAAAACAAAAATTTTATTAATGCCAGAATTCAAACAATTGGAAATAGGAATGTCAATCAACCTATATTTTGCACCTATCGGAACAGCTGGTTTTGATCTACCTTTTGTTAGTGGATAAAGTCTAGAGCCTTGGCCCCCACCCAAGATAAAAGTTATAAACCTTGAGACTACGGATTTACTGTACTTCATTTGATTACGTCTTTATTTTTTAATGTAAATTTATTCATCCTTGATGACTTGTTTGTAAACTTCGTAATATGATTTAGCACTTTTTTCCCAGCTATAATCCATATTCAAAGCATTCTTCACTAAGGTTTTAAATGTTGCAGGACTATAGTAAGCTTCTTTTGCTTTGTGTGTAGCATAAAGGATTTCGCCCAACTCTAAGTTTTTGAATTTAAAGCCACAGCCTGTTTTGCCATCGAATTCAAAAACACTATCTTTTAGTCCACCAATATTATGAACAACGGGAATGGTACCATACCTTAATGCGTACATTTGATTAAGACCACAAGGCTCCACTCTAGAAGGCATGATTAAGAAATCGCTTCCTGAATAAATCTTGCGCGATAAAGCTTCATTATACATAATATGCGCTATAACTCTGTTTGGATATCGAGCAGCTAAGGCTTTAATTTGATACTCTACACCTTTATCTCCTGTGCCAAGTATGATAAAGTTGATATGTTGTCCATTTAAGATAGACTGCTCCATAATTTGGGGTAATAAATCAGCTCCTTTCTCCGCAGCAAAACGACCAATGAAGGTCATCAATGGTTGGGTAAAATCAAGTCCTGTACCTTCTAGTAATGACTTTTTATGATGGAGTTTAAACGCATGAATATCTTTTTTTAAATGATGATCCAAATATGAGTCTGTTTTTGGATTCCAAACGACTGTATCGATACCATTGAGTATACCCACAGATTTAAAAGCTTCAGAGTTAAATAGCCATTCGAGACCAAAACTTTTAACTTTTAATTCCTCCATGTAAGAAGGAGAAACGGTAGTCAACTTCCAAGAGCACTTTACAGAAGATGCCAAAGGATTAATTCTTCCTTGCCAATCCATCATTCCAGATTTCCAAGAGTCATATCTAGGTAATAAGTTTTGTCTATTCCAATCAAATGAACCTTGGTACGCTTGATTGTGTATAGTAAAAACTGTAGGAATATTTTTTAATCTTTGATATTGAGGACAATTTCCTGCTAAAAAAGGAACCAAACCTGTGTGATGATCGTGATTGTGAATGACATCAGGAAGATCTGTCCAAGTATTGACAAAGTCAAGATAGGCACGTTGGAAGGCAATATTTCGTTCTACTTCGTCACCAAAAAATATGCCAGTACTCGCATCTGCATAAACACCATTTCTGTCGAATTTGCCAGGGATATCGATTACATAAAGGTAAAAGCCTAGTTTTTCTTTATCAATTCGCTCTACATGAAAGCTTACATATTCATTTCCAAGATTGAAATTTCCAATATACTCAGAAACATATTGTTGTTCAAAAAACCAAGGCATGTGATATTTTGGCATAAATACCGAGACCTCACATCCGAGCGCATTCAGATATTTAGGCAACGCACCCACTACATCTGCGAGGCCCCCTGTTTTTGCTGCGGGATAACATTCTGCTGAAAGAAAGTGAATTTTCATTATTGAAATCGGGCTTTAAAAAATATACAGCCAAAATATGCCATTATTTGATATTGCCCAACTGTTATGAGGTTTTTTTTTAAAAAAAGAAGTTAACAGATTAAGTGAAGTAGATTTTAAAAGTTATGTACGGATGTTTTTTTAGATGGATTATCTAAAATCTAATGTTAATTATTTTAAATCCTAACCTCAATCCCCTCTCCCTTCAAATACTCTTTCAACCCTGGTATTGTCATCTCTTGAAAATGAAAAACACTCGCTGCTAGCGCTGCTTCAGCTACTCCATCACGTAAAGCTTCTGCAAAATGCTCCATTTTGCCAGCACCACCTGAAGCTATGATGGGTATAGAAAGCAGACTATTCATATGACTTAAGGCTTCAAGGGCGTAACCATCTTTGGTGCCATCATGGTCCATGGAGGTAAAGAGGATTTCTCCAGCCCCCAGATCTTGTGCTTTTTTGGCCCACTCAAAGAGGTCTATACCTGTATTGCGACGTCCTCCATGCGTGTGTACATACCACATTCCTTCTTCTTTTTTGGCATCAATGGCTACGATGACACATTGCGCACCAAATGCTTCTGACAATTCGCTAATAAGTTCGGGTCGGGCAATGGCCGAAGAATTTACAGAGATTTTGTCTGCACCATTTTGAAGAATATTGTATGCTACTTCTAGGCTATTGATCCCACCGCCTACTGAAAATGGAATATTAATCGCTTCACCTACCCGCTTCACTAAGTCTAACAAAGTTGTGCGACCTTCATTCGTAGCGCTGATATCGAGAAAAACCAACTCATCAGCACCTTCCTTGGCATAGACTTTGGCGAGTTCTACAGGGTCACCAGCATCGCGTAAATTGACAAAGTTGGTGCCTTTGACCGTACGGCCATCTTTTATATCGAGGCAAGGTATGATTCGTTTTGTAAGCATGATTCTTAATTGAAAAGTTGTTCTAATGAGATATTGCCTTCATAAATGGCTTTTCCTATGACGATGCCAAACATGTCAAGGTCTTTTGCTTTGACCACATCTGTCATGTCTTTTACACCACCTGAGGCGATTAATTGTATTCCTTTATGTGTATTCTGTAGATCTTGATACAAGTCTCCAGCTATGCCTTGCAACATCCCATCGCGGCTGATATCGGTACATAAGAAGGTAGTGGCACCATTTTTCATGTAAGTAGACACAAAACTATTGATATCTTTGTCAGATGTGACATGCCAGCCATCTGTGGCTATGTAACCATTCATGACGTCGGTGCCTATTACTATTTTTTCTGGGCCAAATTCTTTTATCCAGTCAAAAACCAATTGAGGGTCCTTTACAGCTAAACTGCCAATGATGGCCCTACTCACCCCAAAATCGAGCACTTGCTTTAGGGTGTCCGTATCTCTGATACCTCCGCCCATCTGTACTGTTAGATTGGTAGACGATGCAATTTTTGAGATAACATCATAATTGTTTCCTTGCTTTTTTGCGGCATCAAGATCTACAAGATGAATGAATTTTGCACCAGCTCTTTCAAAAGATTGAGCCATCTCGACCGGATCTTCGTGGTATACTTTTTCAGTGCTATAATCTCCTTTGGTCAGGCGTACACATCGACCATTGATCATATCTATTGCAGGTAGGATTTGTATCATATTTTATAATTCTTGAATGCATGAATGCGGGAATGGGAGAATGCGTGAATGAAGGAAAGTATAAAAATGCATCTTAAATTATTTTAGATATTTAAAAAGTTTTCTAACAATTTTTCGCCCCATTGTGCACTTTTTTCTGGGTGAAACTGTACCCCAAAAAGATTGTCTTTTGCTATGGCGACATGGAAGGGTTGTATATAATTGGTGGTAGCAATGCCATTTTTATTCAATGCTAAATAGTAACTATGCACAAAATAAAAGTAACTATTTTGAGGTATATCTTTGAAAAGTGGGGAGTCATTATGCTTGACCGTATTCCAACCTATTTGTGGGATTTTGTATTCATTACTTTGAAATCTGATGATATCACCTTCTGCTAAACCTAGACATTGTGTATCCCCTTCTTCTGACCAATCCATCATCAATTGCATACCTACACATACGCCTAAAAAAGGCACTGTGACGGCTTTGCATATGTCTACTAAATTTCGCTTATGCAACTCCGCCATAGCACTACCAGCATGCCCTACCCCTGGTAAAATAACTTTATCTGCTTTTAAAATTAAGTCAGCATCAGCGGTAAGGACAGGCTCTATTCCTAATCTGCGAAGCGCGTTGATGACAGATTTGGTATTGCCGGCATTGTAGTCTATTATGGCCAGATTCATAGTAATGTTAGGTTTTTGTAATGTTTAAAATTACTGTTATATGATATTATAGGGATTTTCTCACTTATTGCTTGAGAGATTATCATTTTATCAAAAGGATCAGAATGATAATCAGGAAGGTTAGAAAATTCCTTGGCATGATTTTTATTAAATGGTAAACAAGTAAAAAGAAGATTATCAAATTCTTCAATATATTTATCACCCATAATTAACTTCTGTTTTTGTATCTTTATGCTTAACTCAACTAATGAAATTGAACTATAAAAAATCACATTTTCACCATTGATAATTAAATCTCTATGTTTGCTTTTTAATCTAGGATTATCATCGGTAAACCAAATTAAGATATGTGTATCAACTATTATCCTCATTTGGAAATAATTTACTATTTTCGAATAGTTTAATAATTTCTTCATCAGCTTCCCAGAAATCATCAGTAAAAGAAATCTGTCCTTTCAATGTCCCGAACCCTCGTTTCTTAGGTTCTTTTGTATATGGCACTAATTCCATAATCGGTTCATTATTTTTGCTAATAATTACCCTTTCACCTTTGATCACTTTTTGTGCTAATTTAGAAAGGTTGGTCTTTGCCTCGTGCATATTTACTATTTCCATCTTACTTAGTTTACTTAGCTAAACAAAAATGTAGATTATAAAGTTCCTTTTGTACTCGGAATATCATTGTGCCCTTCATTCGTCTTAGCCATCTTAATTGCTTTGGCAAATGCTTTGAATACAGACTCGATCAAATGATGGTCATTGCTTGCTCTTGCCTTGATGTTGATATTGGCTTTTGCAGCATCACTCCAGCTTTTGAAGAAGTGGTGAAACATCTCCGTCGGGACATCGCCCACATACTCACGTGTGAAAGGTACGTCCCACACCAACCAAGGTCTTCCTCCAAAATCTAATAAAACCTGGGCTTCAGCCTCATCCATTGGTAGCGAAAATCCATATCGTTTTATTCCCGCCTTTTTGCCTAGCGCTTGGTGAAATAATGTACCTAAAAGTATAGCAGTATCTTCTACCGTATGATGTTCGTCAATGTGTAGATCACCTTTGGTCTCGATGAATAAATCTATTGATGCATGTCTTGCTATCTGATCGAGCATGTGGTCAAAAAAACCAAGTCCAGTTTTGATTTCTGCTATGCCACTACCATCTAAATTAATGGCACCTGAAATTTTAGTTTCGCTTGTATTTCTGATCGCATTGGCTTTACGATCCATTTTGAATAAATGCGTCTTGATATCTGACCAATTATTGGTATCAAGTATGATGTGTTCTTTAAGTTCTTCTGGCATATCTTGCCATCCGTTTATTCTTATACCCTTACAACCCAGGTTTTTGGCCAAGACCATATCAGACACTCTATCTCCAATCACGATAGAATTGGTTAAGTCGTACCTAGACTTGTCAAAATATTTAGTAAGCATACCCGTGCCCGGCTTTCTGTTGGGTGAATTGTCTTTTTCGAAATGCCTATCGATACAGATCTCTTCAAACTTTATTCCTTCACCCGCAAGGGTATCAACAATCAAATTTTGAACAGGCCAAAACGTGCTCTCTGGAAAAATGTCCGAACCCAAGCCATCTTGATTGGTCACCATTACAAGGATATAATCTAATTTGGAAGCAATTTCACCTAGATTAGTGAAAAGACCTTTAACAAACTTAACCTTAGCTAATGAATCTACTTGTTGGTCTTCAGGTTCATAAACCATCACACCATCTCTATCGAGAAACAATATTTTCTGCATAGTAATACTCATCTAATTTGTAAATTAATAAATCGTTTTCATCGGGAGTGCCTACAGTGATGCGAAGACAATTGTCACAATGCTTTTGACCATGACGATTGCGCACGATGATACCTTCGGATGTGAGAAAATTGTATAATTTATTTGCATCGTCTACTCGTATCAATATAAAGTTGGCTGCAGAGGGAAAAATTTCAGATACTTGTTTGTATCGAGTCAATTCCATTTTCAATCTTTCTCTTTCGGATTTGATCTTTTGGGTTTGAGTTGTTAATTGATCGATGTTTTCAAATATTTTTATAGCTTCAGCTTGGGCAGCTGAGCTAATGTTGTACGGTGGTTTGATTTTATTCAAAATATTAATGAGTGGTTGCTGTGCAAATCCCATACCTATGCGCAGTGCAGCAGAGCCCATTGCCTTGGATAAGGTCTGCATAACAATCAAATTTGGATGGTCATTAATCTTTGTGATCATTGACTTTTGGTCTGCAAAATCTATATAGGCTTCGTCGATAACAACAATAGCATTCACTCCTTCTATAAAATTAATGACTTCCGAGTACGGCAGCTCATTTCCAGATGGGTTATTTGGACTACATAAGAAAACAACTTTGGTATGAGAAGTAATGGCCCTTTTCAAAGCTTCAAAATCAAGTGTAAAATCAGGTTTTAAGTCTACTTTTATGAGTTCTACATCGTTTATGCCAGCAGATACATCATACATACCATAACTGGGATTAAAACCAACAACATTATCTACCCCTGGGATGCAAAATGCTCTAATCACTAAGTCAATCACCTCATCCGAACCATTACCCACAAAGATATTTTCTAATGGTACATTTCTCCAGTGACTGATTTTTTCCTTTAATTTTATCTGCCTTGGGTCAGGATATCTATTGTAACCATTGTCGTAGGGATTCTCATTGGCATCTATAAAAACATCCGCTGAGCCTTTGAATTCATCACGTGCAGAGCTGTACGGCTTCAGTTTCTTTACATTTTGTCTTACTAGATTTTGTATATCGATTTGGTTCATATTACAAGTCTTTTAATCTAATTTTTACGGCATTGGCATGACCTTGCAATTGCTCTGCTTCTGCCATTTTCACAACGATTGGTCCCAAATTACTCATACCTTCTTTTGTAAGTTTTTGAAAGGTTATTTTTCTCATGAAGGTATCGATATTCACACCACTGTAGGACTTAGCCCATCCATACGTCGGCAAGGTATGATTGGTACCTGATGCATAATCGCCAACTGCTTCAGGACATAGGTTACCCAGAAAAACTGAACCAGCGTTGATGGTAAGTTCTGATAAATCTTCTGCATGATCTGAGGCAATGATAAAATGTTCGGGACCATACGCATTGATGTATTTAAATGCTTTTGAGCGGTCGGGTTCGATGATGATATGGCTATTTTGGAGTGCTTTGATAGCAATATCTTTACGTGGGAGTACTTCTAATTGGTCAATTACGGCCTCATTTATTGCATCAGCAATGACCTGATTTGTCACCACTGCTACTACTTGGCTATCGATACCGTGCTCCGCTTGAGAAAGTAAATCAGCAGCTACATATGCAGGTACACACGTGTCGTCAGCATAAACCAATACTTCTGATGGGCCTGCAGGCATATCTATAGCTACTCCATATTTCTGTGCATTTTCTTTGGCAGCAGTGACGTATTGGTTGCCCGGACCAAAAATCTTACTAACTTTCGGGATAGCATCTGTACCGACAGCCATGGCTGCTATCGCTTGTGCACCACCTACTTGAAAGACTTGATCAATGCCACAAATCTTAGCAGTTGCTAGAATAGTAGGATGAATGCCACCCTTAAACGTTGGAGGGCTACACAAAACAATTTCTTTTACTCCAGCTATTTTTGCTGGGATCGCAAGCATCAATATGGTAGAAAATAAGGGAGCAGTACCTCCGGGTATGTAAATACCTATACGCTCAATGGCTTTGGCTTTTTGATAACAGTACACACCCGACATGGTCTCTACCTTCACCACATTTGGTAATTGAGCAGTATGAAATTTTATAATATTTTGTTGTGCCTTAATTATTGCAACTTTCAATTCACTGTCTAAGGTTTCATACGCTTGATCGATAGACGTTTCATCAACTTTTACGGATAAAATATCTGTTTTATCAAATTTTTTAGTCAAATCTATGAGATGTGCATCTCCTGAAGTAATAATACCTTGGTAAATATCAGCGATCACTTTCTGAAGATCAGCAGCATCAATCATAGGCCGATGAGTAATATTAATCAAATCGTCAAATGAGCAATCTTTGTGTATTCTTATCATGTTAAACTACCATTTTTTCTATAGGGACTACCAATATACCCTCAGCCCCAATAGCCTTTAATCTAGCGATCACATCCCAAAAATCATCATCCGAGATTACAGAATGCATGCTGCTCCAGCCTTCTTCTATCAAAGGAAGAACGGTAGGGCTTTTGAGTACTGGAAGAATTTTACTGGCTTCCGCTATCTTTTCGTTAGGAACATTAAATAAGATATATTTGTTTTTCCTTGCCTTAAGTACTGCATTGATTCTAAAGGATAATTCGTTGATGATGTCACCAAATTGCACCAATGATTTTTTATTTACGGCTAATACTGCTTCAGATTTTAAAATAATTTGTTTTTCCTCAAGTCCATTTTTGAAAAGAGTGCTCCCGCTACTTACCAAATCACAGATAGCATGTGCTAAACCAATATTTGGTGCGATTTCTACTGACCCACTGATGAGATGTATGCTAGCTGTTACCCCATTTTCATCGAGAAATCCTTGCAACGTTTTTGGATAAGAAGTAGCTATTTTTAATCCTTCTAAAGATTGAGGACCATCATATTCATTACCCTTAGGCATGGCTACTGATAGGCGACATTTAGAAAAACCGAGGCGCTCTACAATCTCAATATTTACTCCTTTTTCTATCAAAACATTTTCACCCAAGATGGCCACATCTGCTACGCCATCTTCTAAATACTGAGGGATATCAGAATTGCGGAGAAACAATATCTCCGCATTAAAATTGCGAACTTCTGCCTTTAAAGTGTCTAGACCATCTTCAATAGAAAGTCCACAATCCTTCAATAAGCGAAGACTGTCTTCGTATAATCTACCTGATTTTTGAATTGCTATTTTTATCATTTTTTCCTAAGTTTTTAAATTTTTATCCGCTGGCTTTGTGCTAACTTTTTTTATCTTAATCACTAAAAACAAAAAAGCCCACTAAAAGCGGGCCGTTTTGTTTTGATTTTACTTTAATATTTAAAATCCATCCAATACAAATCTACCCCACTTTATGCAAGTGATGATGATGTGTGTGATGATGGAATGTAAAATTCATACTTTTAAATATTAAGGGCAAAGCTAAGTGAAAATATTTTTATATCATGCATATTGAGGGGAAAATTTGAAGTTACCCAAAATTTAACCCGAATTAGGCATTAGACTTTGTTGCGAGAAGAAATATGACAAAAAAGTTGTGATGTACATGAGCAGCGTAAAAAATTGTTGTATGCAATTAAAACAACCGTAATGCCGTTTACAAAAAATGATAATTAAAAAATCCCATTTAATTCTACTTGTGACTCTTGCTTTGACAATATTTCAAAACAAGATAATAGCTTGCAGTATTTACAAAATAACCGTTGATGGAAATACAATGGTGGGTTGTAATCACGATGCTTGGTTGACTACACCCAAAATATGGTTTGAGACTGCCAAACATAAAAATGAGTATGGAACTGTTTTTACAGGGTCAAGAGAAGTTTCTCCAACCAGAACAGCTCCACAATCAGGTATGAACACCGAGGGTCTTTCATTTTCACGTTTGACTTCATATTACCCAGTTCAAAACAATCCATTTTCAAACAGACTAAAAATAACAAGTGAAGCTGACTACTTATCAGAGATACTTCATAAATGTGCAACTATAAAAGAGGTGAAAAAACACATTGAACAATATGACCATAGCTTCTTTTTGAATGATGTATTTATATATATTGACAGTTTCGGGGATTATTTAATTGTAGAGCCTTACAAGCTTATAGAAGGTAATAACCCTAATTATGTTTTGGCTAATTTTTGTCCTTCAATAACAGATAACAAACAAGCTAGAAAACTTGAAAGATACCGGAATGGAGAGGATTTTTTAAGAACCAATAAAGCAATTGCTACGCTCGACTTTTGTACTACGCTCTCAGATACAATGTCAGTTTGTAGAACCAGAAATGGAGATGGTACATTAATTACTTCTATTTTTGACACCAAAGAAAAAATAGTAAGCCTCTACTTTTACCACAACTTTGATACCTTAGTGCAGTATAGCTTAACAGATGAGCTATCAAAGGGAGACCATATTCTAAATTTTACTGAAATATTTCCGAAGAATTCTGAATTTGAAAGACTTGTCAGCTTCAAAACTCCGTCAAATACTGTCGAATTAAGAATCTTTCTTGTAATACTTGCAGGGTTATTAGCTGTATTTTCATTTGCTTTGATTATTTCACTATTATGGAAGAATAAATCCACTTTTGTTTCACCAAAATCAGTTGTAGTAATTTCATTTTTAAACTTGGTTCTTATTGCTTATATATACGTGTTAATTACAAATCAGAGTATTTTCTATTTTGATGTTCCGTATAAACATCACAGTTCAAGCTTAATAAGTACTTCCTCTTATACGCCATTTTTACTTTTGCTATCATTCTTACCTATTTTAGTCTATACAGTAAACAGACTGAAGTCAGATAAAGCGAAGTTCTGGATTAAATCAACGTTAGTATTAAATAATATGGTGTACTTCATTCTAGTTTTGGGATTTGGATATTGGGGATTATATAATTTTTGGAATTAAGATAATGAAAACTGCATACAACAATGTATATGAAATCATAGCTCCCATTCGGTCGCTACGCTTCATATACTAACCGATATACGAAATATCAATTTAGCTGCGAACTAAAACCAACTGGATTTTAGCTCCTCCAATAATTTTAGCTGCCAAAGCTGCATTGAGGACATGAAAAACGTTAAAAATTGACCGCAAGTCAATTTAGTTTTGAACTGTGGCACCCCGTCACAGCTATTACAACTGTAAGTAAGGTAGTTTATATTTTCTTTCAGTTCACAACGTTTGATGTTATCCTACACGGTAAATTTCTAATGCGTAATTCGGGTTTTAACACCTTTTCAAAAATGGGTGAAAAAAAATTCCTATAGCAGTCATCAATAACTACTATAGGAACAAAAAAAAAACCAATAATTTTAATAAATCAATTATTCTACAACATCGTAGTTGGACAAACAAATTCTGACTTTGCAAGTTTGGTTTTAGCTAGGCCTACAAAGCCGGTATTTACATCTACGAAATTGTCCCATCCTCTTTGTTTTAAAATGGAAGCTGCGATCATGCTTCTATATCCGCCTGCACAATGGATTACAAAAGGTTTGTCTTTTGGAAACTGAGATAAATTTTGGTTGATTTGATTTAAAGGCACATTGATTGCACCAATAATGTGTTCGCTATCGAATTCACTTTTCTTTCTAACATCAATAAGTAATTGTTCAGAAAATTTTTGCTCAAAATCGTCTTCAGAAATACGATTGACTACATCAAATTCTTTACCTGCAGATTTCCAAGCTTCAAAGCCTCCTTCAAGATATCCAATTGTACCATCATATCCAATTCTAGACAACCTGATCATCGTCTCTTCTTCATGACCTGGATCGGTAACGAGCAATATTTCTTGCTTTATATCAGGAATCATCTCACCTATCCATGGGGCAAAACTTCCATTTAAACCAATATTAATACTATTTGGGATAAATCCTCGTGCAAAAACTTCCGCATCTCTCGTATCCAATACAAGTGCGTTGTGTTCATTGGCCAAAAGTTCAAACGCCAACGGGCTAAGGGGAGATTGTCCTTTAGACATTACCGTATCTAGGCTTTCATATCCTTTGATATTCATGAGCACATTTTGAGGGAAATATTGCGGAGGTGCAGTAAGACCTGTCAGAATTTGTTTTACAAACTCGTCTTCAGACATTGGCTGTAATGCATAATTTACTTTCTTCTGATTACCTAAAGTGTCAGTGGTCTCTTTACTCATATTTTTGCCACAAGCACTACCTGCACCATGATTTGGATATACAATCAAGTCATCACTCAAAGGCAAAATCTTATTTGTCAATGATTTGTATAAATGCCTAGCTAATTTTTCTTCAGTAAGATCAGCGATCACATGCTGCGCTAGGTCAGGCCTTCCTACATCACCAATGAATAGGGTATCACCTGTGATTAAGCCATATTCTTTTTGATTTTCATCTATCAACATATAGGTTGTACTTTCCATTGTGTGCCCAGGAGTGTGGATCACCTTTACACTATAGTCACCTACTTTAAATATTTGATTATCTTCTGCGCTGATGATCTCATACGCTGGTTTTGCAGTGGGGCCATAAACTATTTGAGCACCTGTTTTCTTAGCTAAATCCAAATGACCACTCACAAAGTCAGCATGAAAATGGGTCAAAAAAACATATTTTATCTTTGCATTCGAGGCAATGGCTCTATCGATATAGGGTTGTACTTCTCTCAATGGGTCAAAAATTGCAGCTTCACCATTATTTTCAAGATAATAGGCAGCATGTGCTAGGCACCCGGTATAAATTTGTTCTACTTGCATGGTATACGATTTTATAATTATTTAATAGCACAAAAGTAATTACTATTTTAGTGATGATTTGGTTACATGAGTCACATTAGGAATTTGTTTTTTAAGCTCAAAATTTGAGTACTATAGATTGCCAATTTATTAATTATTTACGATATTTTGATAAAAACAAGCCAAATAGAAGCAAAATTTGAAGATTTAATTGAATATGTGCACGCACACGTTAAAAATATCAAATTTTAGCACTATTTTTGCAGGACTAAATCAAAGATAGATATTTAAAAAGGGAAATATGGCAACAAAAACAAAAAATGTTAATCCAGTAGAGTCAGCGGGAACTCTAAAGTATCAATTAAAGACCTTTGAGAAAATTCCAATTAAAATATGGGATAATGCAGACGATGGTGCCATCAATATAGCACATTACATAGCTTTAAGAATCAAACATAAGCAACAAGACAATGATCATATTGTCCTTGGTTTAGCCACAGGTTCGTCACCTATTAAAGTATATAATGAATTGGTGAGAATGCACAAGGAAGAAGGACTTTCGTTTTATAACGTAATAACATTTAATTTGGATGAATATTACCCCATGAAACCTGACTCCGAGCAATCGTATGTAAAGTTTATGAATGAATATCTTTTCAATCACATTGATATTAAAAAAGAAAACATCCATATTCCAAATGGTGATTTACCGATAGAATACGTAGAGGCTTTTTGCCAAGAATATGATAAAAAAATTGATTTTTACGGAGGGATTGATGTCCAAATTTTAGGTATTGGTCGCACGGGGCATATAGGTTTTAATGAGCCTGGTTCTTGGCTGAGTTCAAAGACTCGGCTCGTCAAATTGGACCACCTGACAAGACGTGATGCGATCAAAGACTTTGGTAAGGAAGATGATGTGCCTTATAGAGCTATCACGATGGGTATAAGTACCATCCTAAAGGCAAAGCAGATATTTATCATGGCTTGGGGTAGTCATAAATCTGAAATAAGTCAACAGGCTATTGAAGGAGAAGTGACAGAGATCATCCCTGCAACATTTCTTCAATCTCATCCTAATGTAAAATATTACTTAGATCATGCTGCGGCCTCAGATTTAACAAAAATTAATACACCTTGGCTGGCAGGTATTTGCAATTGGGACGACAATCTAACGGCCAAAGCGATCATCTGGTTGTCGTTAAAAATAAATAAGCCAATCTTAAAATTGAGAGACGATGATTATATTAAAAATGGTCTTTCGGAGTTAATAGCATTACACACAACCTGCTATCAACTCAATATCAAAATCTTTAATAAACTCCAACATACCATCACAGGTTGGCCGGGTGGTAAACCCAATGCTGACGATACCAACCGACCAGAAAGAGCCCAGCCCGCTAAGAAAAGAGTGATCATCTTCAGTCCACATCCCGATGATGACGTAATATCGATGGGGGGTACCTTACTAAGATTGGTACAACAAGGTCATGAAGTCCATATCGCATACCAAGTATCTGGCAATATTGCAGTACATGATGTAGATGCATGGCGATATGCCTCCTTCATGCAGGAATACGTGCAAGCGAGTGGATTAGACAGTACAGATGTAGATACTGCTGTCAATAAAATCTCAAAGTTTTTAGATAAAAAGTCTTCAAATGACAAGGATATCAAAGAATTGCGAATGGTAAAAGGCCTCATCAGAAGACAAGAAGCAAGGAGTGGAGCATTGTACTGTGGGGTATCTCCAAAGAATATTCACTTTTTGGATATGCCATTTTATGAGACTGGTGGGGTAAGAAAGAATAACATTACAGACCAAGACATCAATATCATCATGGATTTACTCAACGAAGTAAAGCCACATCAAGTATATGCTGCCGGAGATTTGGCAGATCCACATGGTACCCATAGAGTATGTTTAGACGCGATATTTGAAGCTTTTGAAAGAACCAGGTCAGAAAAATGGTGGAACGACTGCTACTTATGGATGTACCGTGGTGCATGGCATGAATGGCCAGTTGACGAAATTGAGATGGCAGTGCCTATCAGTCCTGACGAAGTACTTAAGAAAAGAAAAGCCATCTTTATGCACCAATCTCAAAAAGATCAACCTGTTTTCCCAGGTGATGATGAAAGAGAGTTTTGGCAGCGTGCAGAGGACAGAAACAGAGACACAGCCTTATTGTACAATCAATTAGGGCTTGCAGAATATGAGGCGATGGAGGCGTTTGTAAGGTGGAAGTTTAAATAGGGTGATCGGTTTAAAGCTATTAGCCTTGAGCGGTGAGCTATTAGCTCTAAAAAAAAGTGTACCTTTTAAATTGTTCAAAAGGGTCTCGTAAAGTGGTTTATGTTTTGTCCCTTAATTTCTGATCTTTCTATTAAATTTATAGTAGAACCTCCAATTATAAATATCTATATCGTTGCCAACGATATTAATGACTTATTTATAATAGAAAAACTTTGACATTCTGTAGTTAAGTCTATCTTAACGGTACAAAATGTAGAATAAAATTATAGAAAATCGGATAGTAATTTCTTTCCAGAACTTTTTAATTTTTAAATAATGAAATTAAGGCAAAAACTAAAATTCTTAAGCAAAAGCAAGTCCAAAAGTTTGTAATCCTGTTTGTCTTACCGAAATTAGCGAAAACATAAAAAGCGAATCACGATTTTGGTTAATAAAGGACATTGATACAATATATACGAGCTGTACAATTTACTAACCCCAATAATTAGAAGCACTAATATTACCACACATTGCTATACTTTTCTCATCATTTTTATCGTAAACCATCCTAGTACAAAAATTGTCAAACTTATGATTCCCCACAGCCAAGTTTTGTTTTGAAAAAGTGGGGTTATTTCAGAAACCTGGTCTTTTTCAATGATCAATTCGTCACCTATGTCTAATGTTGTTAGTGTCATTGGAACTTTGTCAGTAAACCGGTCAATGTCATAGTTAGGTCTTGCTGCTATTATACTTCCGTATGCCAAAAAGTAAGAGGCTTGTTCAGTAAATCGAGCAAGTATTTCATGTTCATATCCCTTTACATTTAAAGTGCCTAAAGTCAAGGGTTGATTGTCTTGATTGTGAATGAGTATTTTTAATTTCCTCACAGTCTTACTACTGAACTTAAATTCATTTTTTTCAACCGAATTTAGTGTCCCAGATGTCAATGTGTTATAATTATACTTCCAACCTTGTTCTGTTTTGGTGCTGTCATTGAGATATTTAATAGTTATTGGTCGGTAGTAGTCGAATGAATCTTTAATATTTATTTTTAAATAACTTATCGGAACAGACATTTGTAATTCAATATCAATTTCGGTTTGTTTAGTTTCCTTTTTTTCCTGTTTATTAAATCTCTTAATGCTATAATTTCTGAAAGTTCCGTTTGAAATTTCTTGTTGTGTAATACTTGCTGAAATCAATTCAGGTTTTTCTTTAGTGTCAATGAACAGTCTGAAATAACGATATTTAGAACTAGGAAAAGTTAATTTGGTGAATTGATAGTCCGTCATTTCGTTTTTTATAGATAAAATTCGATAATTCTCTAAAACAGTATACAATTCACGCTGATTTTGACTTCCTTCCAGTTTAACTCGCCAGTCAAAATTTTTCTGCTTAAAATCGAGTTTGATTTGATTAATGGATTCAATAGTTGGGATTTCAAAAGTGAAATAATGACCCATGTCAGTATGAGCAATGTTGCTGGTTTTAAACGGAACGTCTTTGCTGTATGTTTTCTCACTTGCTAATCGAAGAATATAAGGAGCTTCAATAGTATCTTTGCTTGCTGTTACTCCAAAAATTCTAATGTCGGTTAACTCCTGTGAAATTTTTCCGAAAACTTCGTCAGGAAGAATAATTTTGTGCCATTGTTCTGAAATTCCTTTTAATTCACGCTTAAAATTGTATGCTTCCATTTGTCCATAGCAATTGGAACAATACAGGATTGACAGTATGCTAAGTACTTTAGTTATCGGCTTCATCATCTGATATAAGGATTTTGTACTTGTTATATAAAAATGAGATAATTAAAAGCAATATACCCAAGGATACGAACACGATTGTCTTTGCTATAGTGTTAAGATGTGAAATATCGTAGAAAAATAGCTTGATAAGGGTAATACCAAACAAGGCTATTGCTCCTATTCGCAAAAGCCTATTCTTTTTCCAAATTCCAAAAGCAATTAAGAATAGTGAATATATACCCCATAGTATACTCAATCCAAGTTTATTAGATTGTTCTGATTTGAAAATATCCATCCAGTTTATTAATTCACTACTTGCAATCCATAGGATAGTCATATGCAAAAGGAGTTCAAACGCTACCGTAACATTGCTTTGCGTAGACACTTCTTTGATGTATTTATAACTGGAATAAAGTGTCAATGCAACAAATGAAAATGAAATGTATCTCATCCACAAATTAAGTGGTCCTCTTTGGTAATAATCTGATAAAATTTGTCCCAAATAGTTATTGCGAAGCTCGCTTAGATTATATAGTCCTTGGGTTAAAAAGACAACAAGAGCTAATACAATTAAGCCAAGGTTAATCAACCCCAATTGCTGATTTTTTAATTTTTTAAGATTAACAAAGGTCAAAATGGAAACGAAAAGCAAAGAGTAATTAATTACCCAAATTTCTTTGAACCACGTTAAGTCATTATTCCAGTAATAGGTAGGGTACTCTTGATTTTCTGGATTAATTTTAATTGCCGAATCGGTATAGAGTTGATCCCAGTAATTAGCAATTTCCATTCTAAATGTGTAGTAAATTGCAAAGATCAGAATAGCTGGAATAGCAAAAGAAATAATTTTAAAAATTCCTTTTGGAGTTGCTAAATATGAAGCATATTGCTTTTTCTGATTCAGCACATTGATAAACACGAAAGCTGCAATAAATAATAGGGAGGTAAGAAAATTTACATTTAAAATAGGTGTAATTCTTGACGAAGGATTTTCAGGATTGTAAAAGCCATAGACATTACCCCAATCTTGTAATATACTAAAAAAAGCCAAAATCATTAAGGGGTATGAAAGTTTTTCATAAAACGTAACATTTTTAGTTCTCCCAATCCAAAATAATAGTGCCGCTTCACCAGCCCACATTAATGTAACCCAATTACCATCTAGTTGCACAGGCACCGCTATGGTAATGAAAATAAGCACCAATCCTGCAATCAAATAATGAATGTTTTTGTCGTCTAGTTTTTGTCTATAAATTACAACACTTGCTACAAAATGAACTACAGCATTAAGCAAGGTAAACAGTCCTAATAGCTGTCGACCTGTTTGGTGACTATCTAGGATCGTATAACCTATTCCATAAAAGACAAATGAATTAATCATTAAAAAAATAATGTCGCTCATTACAAATTTCTCTTTCTGAAGAAGTTTGTAAGCAAGAAAGGTTAGATAGAATATGACATAGAATACAGAACTAAATACCAAAGCCAAGCCTAAATGTTGATTTGTTTGATAGTTTGTAACATACCATGATAGGAATATGAGCCATGTTACACCAAATGAAACATAATAAAGCGGCTTCCAATATTTTTTAAACGCAATGGCAAGAATTCCAATGTTTATTATTGCCATATAGGTAAATAAAACAGCTACTTTTCCTGAGCCTTCACTGAGTAAGAATGGAACAGCATATGCACCAACCAGTCCGATAAGTGCAATTATTTGTCTATTGTAATTGATGGCTGCTATTACCGTAAACACAGTAAAAATTACCATGAGTGCAAAAGCCATTACTTGTGGAATCAAATTATAGAAACCATAAGCTGAGTATGTTATAAAGTACATAATAGCCATTGCACCACTTACTAGTACAGCACTATAGTTTTCGTACTTGTTTTTTAATTTAATGCCAAATCCTAGCAATCCTAGCCCAAACAAATAGCCTAGAATAATTCTTGTTAATGGGCTTATTAATTCATTTTCAATGGAATATTTAGCTCCAATGGCAACACCGATGACCGTAATTGCAATGCCAATTTTGTTGATTAAATTTTCTCCAATGAATTTTTCAAGGTCAGATTTTCCTTTTGGTGGTTTGTTTATTGGAGGGAAAGGTTGTTCGAGTGGTTCTTTTTGTGGTTGAGTTGTTTGGTATTCAACAGTCATCTTTTCTATATTAATGTCAACTTCTGTGTCGACAATAGATAGGTCCTGCTTTACTGCTTCTTTCTTAGTTATCTGCTCTGTTTCGGGTGTTTTAAGTCGATAAATCTCCGTTTGTAAATTGGTAATTTCTCTAGTAAAGTCGTCTTGTCTTTTCAAGAGTATGTTCAACTTGTCAAGGAGTTGGTTTATTTTATCGCTATTGTCTATCATGTTACGGTTATCCTTTTAGACTGCATGGTAACGTCCAGTGGATTGTTGCCACCAATATTTTTACTAACATACGTTTCATCAATAGTTTTCTTTAATTGTACTATTGTATCGGTTTCAAGGCTTCCAATGATTTTAACAATTCTTAGTTTATCAATAGTTCTTATTTGATCAACTGCTGCCACTCCTTTTACGTTTTGAGACGAATACTTATTCTTGTTGGATATTTTTTTAAGCATTGAGGTAATTGGAATAATTATGTTAGTCTTTAAATAATGATTCATTTCATCTGGTGCTATTACAACATATGGTACCGTCTTATTTATTTCACTTCCCAATGTTGGTTCTACATTGACATGTACTATTTCGATTTGACGAATTTTCATTCCCAATTTGTTTCTTCTTCGAAAATGTCATCAATTACCAATTCGTCATGTCCATTTTTTCTCATTTCTTTGAAAGATGTAGCCCAATCGGATCGTGGTTTTGAAATTGGTTCTATAATTATGAATTTTTCTTCCATTCTTATATTTACAGTATCTCCAATATTATACTCCTCCAAAATAGTTTTACTTCACCGAAGTCCCTTTGAATTTCCTATATGTATTATTTTGGTTTGTATGGGAATATTTTTTTCAAAGTTATTATATTGTTAGCACATGATCAAATTTATTTTATTGGTGAGAACGTTGTTGTGCTTTATGATGGAGTGGAATTTTTGTAATGAATCTCATACGTTGCACTGAACTTCCTATAAGTGACTCTCTTCCTAGGTTGTGACGCTGCCACACCTTCATTAAAGCACATGTTAGCGGTTCGTTGTTTCATCTTATTTGGTTTAGTCATTATTAGTCATGAATTATGTTACTTTTTTTGATTCCGCTCGTCAAATTCAGAGTCACTTTTTTCGTTTTCACCTGGATGTGCATTCATCATACTAAGTATTTTCCATTCTCCTTTTATTCTGATAAGTGTTCCGTGCATAACGTTGTTTTTGGTTTTGAGCGTATCTCCTGATTTTGCAACTACAAATTCATCATAAAATGCAGTGTAGAGTAGTATATTGTCATTAAGCTTGCTAACTTTAAAATCATGAATATCTAAATCAAATAGAGTTATCCAATCTGGATTTAATCGTTGGGCGTAATTTGTGTCATTTTTTCGCTTGTCGTAATACTGTTGATAACCGGTTTCAAAGCCAAAATCACTTGCCATAACAAATCTTTCATCGTTTGCAAAAAGATTTAAATATGTTTTTGGGGTTGGTGGTATAGCAGTCCGTACTTTTGCAAAATTTTTTAAAGTGGCAATTGCCTCTTGCTTCGTTTGCTCACTAATTTGGGTCAAAGATTTTTCAGGCGATTGATTACAACTGCCTAATAGTAAAAAAAGAAAAGCATAAATTATTATTTTCATTCTTAAATTGTTTGTGTTGTTTCGTCTATGATGTCTTCCAATGACCACTAATGTTTTCGGACTTTGAGTTAGGGCGGGTTTCGGAGCACAAAACTGTCAACCAGGACTGAACTTGAATAGAAGCACAAAGCTCCAAGTTTCTACGTCACCCCCCCGAAGCAAAACCCGCGTTATATTTAGCCATCCTATTTACTTTGTTTATGCAACTGGTTGTCTGTCTAGGTCACTATAAGGATAGTGTCCAGCTTGTTTTAGTTTTATCAAAAGTTTTTCACTTCCATTTTCTCTCGCAAATTCCATTTCGCTTCTGAAAACTTCCAAGCATAATAATAAGTGGTGCTTTCTATTTCCAATTTTAAATTCTTTGTTGTCTGGTTGGTAAAGGTCAAACACTAAACAAGAATTTTCTTCACCTTCTCCGTTTGGAATTTCACAAGTCTCGTTAGGATTTAAAACTGCTTCTTTTGAGAAAAATCCAATTGTTGTAAAAATGCCACATATTTTCCTTTCAATAAGATTAAATGCTGTCTGAGTGTCTTCGCTGGTGTTATAGTCGTGTTTTGTAAATGCTACAAGTTCATAGGTTCCAAGTCTGTTGGGTAATGGTCCTGTCCCGTCTGGTTCTAAAAGTTCCATAGTTGCAAAACCAGTCCCCTTAATATGATTTGGAAAATAATACATATCAACCGCTCCACCGACAGAAAATGGAATAATTGCATGTCCAACCAAGTCGTGCATTTTTCCAAGAACGTTTTCAAGTCCTTGAGATTTCAATTCATAGTCCAGTTCGTGTTCTTGCTCTGTAAATTCTTTGGTCACTGGTTTTTTAGATTTTCCAAATAGTCTTTTTAAAAAATTCATCATACTATTTAGTTTTTTGTTTTATCCCAAATAGAGGGTTACATACGTTTTGGCTATGAGTAGTTGAGGATTTCTTGCCCTTATTTTTCGGTTTAGCACCGTCATTTATTTTACTCATTTATTTTCAATTAAGCCCATAAACCCTAATTGCTTATAGCCAATTTTGTAGGTAGTTATTAATCTATTTTTGCAAACTTAAAACGATTGTTTATCATAATTCCGCTGACTTTTTCATCAATTAAAAATTCAATTAAAGTACCACTTTCTAGGTCGATAAATTTATTATTTGCCATAGGTAATAAATTTAAATTACCTGAGGGTGTATTAGTTAAGATAAGTTGATTATTCTGCAATTGAACTTCAAAAATTAAATTTTGTCCTTTAAGTTCATACTTACCCACAAATTGTTTTAATTCTACTTCTGATAATTTGATAACTTCTATAATTTTCGGTTGGCTTAGCGACCAATTATAGAATTTAGATACTGCATTTTTAATTTCTGATATTATCATGCCACCATTATCAGCATTAGTCATAACTATAACCGCGTTACCATGATAAGCGTAAGCACTCATATCATTAGTAAAGCCAGCATTTTTGCCGCCATGACCGAAAATTAAGGAATCTTTTTCGTTTTTTAAAGAAGGTCCAAGTCCCCAATCATTTTTATGTTTAGTGAGCATTTTCTGAACCGTTTCTTTCTTTAATAAACCATCTTTTTTGCCCTGTGCTATATTTTGAATTTCTATGCAATACAAGGCTAAGTCTGATGGAGTTGTCCATAAACCCGCGGCTGCTTGCTCAGGGTAGTTATTCCATAAACCGTCGATTAATTTTCCATCCGAATTATATGCAGCACTTATGTTGTTCTGCCATTCTTTAGATATTGGCTGTTGATATGTACTTTTTTTCATTCCGATTGGCAACAGTATGTTTTTAGACATATACTCATCAAGCTTTAGTCCACTAACATCTTCAACTACTTTTTCCATTACCGAGTAGCCACCGCCCGAATATCGCCAAATACTTCCAGGTAAAGTATCGACTACTATTTTTGGTGTATTTCCATTTCCGTTTAAAACATCTATAATATCTGGAAATTTGTCTGTTTGTTTGTAACCGGGAAAGCCATGCACTGTCATTCCTGCAGTATGCGTTAGTAGTTTTTCAATCGTTACTTTTTCAGTAAGAGTAAACTTGTTTTCTGGAATCTGCCAATCTTTTAAGTAGTAATTGACATCTTTATTTAATTCTAAACTGCCATTCTCAAAAAGTTTTAAAGCAGACAAAGCAGCTAACGGTTTACTTATTGAACCTGCTTGGAAAAGAGTATTGACGTCCACTTTTGTTCCTGTTTCAGTATTTGCATATCCATAACCTTTTGCCCACCTTATCTTTCCGTTTTCTACAACGGCTATACTTACTCCAGGAACTTTATAATGATCCATTCGTTCTTGAATGTTAAACCTATGAACAGAATCCCCTTTAATTTGGATATTCTTAATCAAGCCATTTTCAATAAAATTTATCTCTGATAGGATTTCCTTGTCAACTTGAGCCAAACAATTACTAGCCAGAGTGAGTAAGAAAAGAAGAAAATAAATTTTTTTCAAATTGAGTTTTTTTTAATTACCTGTGACATCTCGCAATACGCCACCATGGCCTGCATTTCAAAAGTAAAGATACGTCCCCTTATCAAAATTTCCAAATTCCCATTTATCCCTATCATTTGATGTACTTCACCAATACAATTTTTGAATGCTGTTTATTTATTATTGTATAGTCCTTTTGCAAATTTAAATGTTTCATACATATTCACAATTCCACCTGATTTGGAAAGTGAAGAGAATCTAACTATTTTTTCACTATTGGGTTGATTTGTTTCAATTTCTATTTTTTTGATAGGTGTCAAAACGCAGTTCATAATTTCTTTGTAAGTCAATTGTGGGTAATAGCTCCAAAGTGTTGCCACAAGTCCTGCAACTATTGGTGTCGAAAAACTTGTTCCAAACCCATTTTTATATTTATTATTTAGGGTTGGGTAATGTAAATTGTCTCCTGGTGCAAATAAAGTTACTTGTTTTTGGCCATAATTTGTAAAATTACAAGCTAGATGTTTTGATGAATAGCTTGATGAGCCTACTCTTATTACATTATTTACTCTTTTGCCATTTGCTAATTCAGCCGAAGGAAACCTGATAGGATTATCAATATTTATGGATTGATTACCTGCTGATTGCACAATGATAACTCCTTTTCTTTGTGCATATATAAAAGCATTGTCTATAAGTTTTCTATTAAGGATGGTGGCATTACTAAAACTCATATTTATAACTTTTGCACCATTGTCAATAGCATATTTTATTGCATTGTATAAATCTTTATCATTTTGATCTTGATTAACATCTACAAATATTTTAATAGGCATTATTAAAATGCTATTGCTTTCAGTCAAGTAATTATAATCTCCGATAAATCCTGCACAAGCAGTTCCGTGGTCATTTCTTGAGCCTACATTATTGTTACCGTATTTTTTTTGATTTATGTTTTCCGGATATATGTTTTCTTTATGAAAATAATAATATGGATTTGAATTTTCAATTAGTGTATTTACATAATTTACTTCATTATCAATTTCTTCAATTCTATCTTTATTCTCTTTTATTTTTTTGTTTAAGCTAAAATTTAGTGTGTCTGGGTTTCCTTCTAAAAACTTCATTCTCTTTAAATAATTTTGTAGAAGTATAGTGTCATGTTTTTCAGTAATAGGATTTGCTTTGAGTGTTTTAAAATCTACATCATCAATATTAAGTTTGTCCTTATAGTATTTTGAAAGTTGTAAATAATCGTTTATAAATTCTTGCCAATAATTTTTATCTTCTGCTATTGTTTTTTCACCATAAAGCAATTCCATTTGTTGTACAACATATTTCCAACGTTCAAAATCAGGTTGCCTTTTAATTTCTGCACTGTCTTTTAAATGTGTAAATTTTGGTCTCAATAAAATATAATCTCTAATATTTTCTGTGCAAGAAGATAGTGTATTACCCACAAAATTCCAACCATTGATATCATCTATATAACCATTATTATCATCATCTATAATGTTATTGGGTATTTCATTTTTGTTAACCCATAGATAATCTTTATAATAGTCGTGATTAATTTCTATTCCTACATCTATTACAGCTACAATTATTTGTCGCAATGGTTTATTACTTTTAAGTATTGTCTCTTTGGCTTTAAAAGCACTTATGCCATAAATACTATCTTCTTTTAGGTCGTAAAATTGCCATCGTTGAGGCAAGATATTTTGTTTAATCTTTTGTGCTTTAGTAAATTGACTAAAACATAAAAATAATATTACTATTTGAAGTCTAAAGTTCATAATTATTACGATTTTTGGTAAAATAGTACACAACGCCAACGGAGGCCCAGGCTGACGTTTAGGAGGCTTGTCATTCTCCATAGCGTTAGGACCGTGCCTTCAAATTTATTCATTTTAAACCTTTGGATAATTTGGGTTTGACTTTATTCTTTCAATTTGCCTCAAATGCCTATCAGTATGACCAAAATGAACAACAAACAATCCATGAATACTTCTTCTATTATTTGGTTCTGATTCCCGTGGAGTAAAATGAACTTTCAAATCTATATTCGTTTCTTTTATGTAATTAAGAATCAAATCTCTACCATAAAGAAAGTAATCCAAGTTATCTTTCCCCTTCATAAATTCTAAAGGAATCGCATTTTCTGAAGCAACATGCGGATTTATCTCTGCCATCCAGGCTAAATAGGTACTGTCGGAGTTAGATTGTTGAAAAAATTGAGGCTGAGGAGGTAAACTATTTGCTATCCAAGCTTCCTGCAATACAATTCGCTCGTATAATCCAATATGCTCAACTACTTGCCCAATACTCCATGAATCCTGAGAAGGTTTGAAATGCCATTGAGCCAAAGTAAGGTTTTCAGTTTCAGCCGTTATTCTGTCTTTTGTCCTTTTCATTTCTGTTAGAAGGAATTGCCTGTCTTCCTCTGTCCAAATTTTTTCGTTTACCTTAGGATAATTATCAGAATTTTTAATTCTCCTTATTTGGTTGATGTGTCGTTCTGAATGAGCAATCCAAACCAATGTATATTGATGTAGATCTCTTATATCCCAAATGCTGTTGGTGGGTTGCCTGTAAACAAAATGAAGTCTGAAATTTGTTTTGGTTTCTTTAATCAGGGATATTACCTCATCCCTAAATTTGGTAAAATAATGAATCAATTCAGACTTGGTATTAAATCTTCCCATTGGTTCGGCTAACCAAGGTGCGTTACCTTTGGCAGGGTCAGTAGCATATGAAAGAAGTTCTTCGTCATTTCCTTTTACTTTTACAACCAAATCTGGTCTTTCAGGAGTATGTTGTTGGTAAAACAAATCCCAATAAAGGTGTTCTTCATATACAGCCAAATGTTCAAGTACTTCTGCAATCGACCATGAGATTGAGTCAGGTTTATAGGATATTTGAAATTCATTTAAGTCTTTTATCTCTGAAAGCAACTCAGATTCGGTCTTTATCAATCTTTCAATTAAAAAAGTTCTATCGGATTCAGTCCACAAATTTTGGCTTTGTAAGCCTTTGAAAGTCATTACAATGAATAACATTGTTAAAGTTAGTTTATTTTTCATTTCATTTTATTTTCCGTTATACCACCTACCAATACTTTTTTCCCGACTAATGAAATTTTTATCATTTTATTTGTAATCCTCTCTTCCTGAAAAAAAATATCAAATAAGTTGATCGCAAAGCGTCAACTTTTCAAGTTTCACCACGTTTGATATCTATCCTACGTGGTGCTCGACGCCAGTCCCAATTCCATAAGGGAAACGCATATTTAATTCTAAATATTTAAATTATGTTAAAGCATTAAAAGTAGAGATTTTTTTTATTTCACAATTTTTTTTGAGAAGGAAAATTATGTAAGAATGAATTTTAACAGCATTCAGGTTTTGATTTTGTTTATTGACATTTTAATATAGCACTGTAGCTTATGTTTTTCGAATTATTTATGTTTAGTAAGCATATTTACCACACCACTTTCAAATACTAAAAACTTTTAATCTTTCCTTAGCACTTTTGGATCAAATTTTGTCGTTATACCCAAAAATCTAAAAAAATGCGTGCTATTAAATTGTATTTTTCTGCTTTCGTGGTGCTATTTGCGGCTCAATCTCTACTTGGTCAAAGTTACAATGGCGTCGTAGGACTGCGAGCTAATGGGGATTTAGGCATTTCAGCAGCAGCGCAGATATTAAAGAGACAAACGTTGCAATTCGAGCATCAATCAGGTCTCTTTTCCCCAATTCATCAGACATCATTAATGTACAAAAAGCATTATCCAGTTTTAACGCGTAGATTTAATGTCTCTATGGGTGGAGGAGCGATATTAAGGGGTGAAGATTTGGCGGGAGAAAGACCGATGATCCAGAGTACGCCTGCATTAGGGCTCACTTTTGGTGGTGAATTTACCGTAGGAAGGGTCAACATTACCTATGATTTTATGCCCGGTATGTTTTTAGGCGATGTAGATGGGGCTCAATTTTTTTCAAATTCTGGTGTAGGCGTGCGATATGTCTTATTTGAGCGGGAGAGTGCAACGAAAAAAACACTGCGAAAAGTAGCGTTTTGGAATAGAGATAAGAAGGATAACAAGAAAAAACCTTCTAAAAATGATAAGGAAAAAAAGAAATTCTTAATTTTTTAGGTTCAATACATAATTATTTCAAAGCTAATAGCTAACTGCTAAAGGCTAATAGCCTTAATAAAGCCATTAGCTATTAAAATCGTTGTAGGGCCTTTTTTAAATAATATTTATTTTATCTTCACTTTGTCAAGAATATAATCCAAGTCAATATTTTTCTCAATCAAATCGATTGCCTTTTCTACTTTCCAAGGCGTATTGGTATTGATTTTTACCTCGATTTTACTGATCTTGATGACCGCTCCGTAGGTGTCGAGTTCTGTGCGGAGTACGGGCAAATTGTTATCGCGGATGTATTTTCGGGCACGGGCATCAATATTACCCGAACCTGTGATCACAATACATGATAATGGACTATTGTTTATATTGTAAATATCTGTAAGCCATTTTATCTTATTTAAAGCTGAGGTCAATGACTTGGTAGAGACTAGAAGCAGTAGGTTTTCATTACTTTTGAGTTCACTTAATCCGATGAGGGAGCCTGCTAAAATATTGCCTACCATGTTGTCGATGTATTTTTCGCCATATTCAACTTTTGCTTCTATAGCATCTACGATGGTGCGGACGATAGGATAAGCTAAGGTTTTTTCATAGGGGATGGTACCTAAGAGGTGAAGCTTGTTGTTGTTAAACCATTTACCAAGGTAGTATTCAATTTTTTCAATTTTTTCAGGGATCACTTTATTCACAATTACACCCATGATGTTTACTTTGTTTTCCCTGAAAAGGGCAGTACTCATATTAAGCATATCGATTGTTGACCCAATACCACCTTCTACCACCATAATGACATTGGCATTGAGAATTTTAGCTACTCTTGCATTCGAGAGGTTGGCTACTGAACCGACACCCGGATGTCCTGTACCTTCATAAATGACTAATTCGTGCATTTCACTCAGTGCTTTTTCTGAGTTTTTTATCCTTTTGAGCAGATCAAAACTTTTAGGATTTTCAAGAAATTTTTCTGTAGCTCCAGGACCTAGTATGACAGGACTATGCAATTCTGGATTAATATCAAAATGCAGTAAATCTGCGAATAAAACCGTGTCTTTATCAACCTTTAGATCATTAAAATTTAAAACTTTTTGACCTACTGGTTTGCTGTAACCTACGTTCAATCCTGTTTTTATATATGCAGATACCATTCCCAGCGTTGATGTAGTTTTACCTACGTGTTGGCTCGAAGCCGCAATGTACAAGTTATTATATTTTTTCATGTATAAGTATTTGAAAAACCATCATCTGCCTTCTTTAATTATCAAAATCATAGAATTCTACATCTAAAAGTACAATTTATCCTCAATTACTACGACTTTTACGTCCTTAAAATTTTTTGTGCAAAAGGAAAAACATCTTTATCCCTATCTCTTTATATTGCTTGCTACGGTTTTGATCGGTATGAGTGGTGGTATTGCAAAGTTTATGGATTTATACCCGCCATTTGTGATTTGGGCTCGATGTTTATTTGGGTTAATTACCCTATACATCATTCACTTTTTTACAACAAAAACTTGGCCCACATTGCCTTTGAAAAACAAAAATATTGTACTAACCGGTTTTCTAATGTGTGCACATTGGGTGCTTTTTTTCTACTCCATTCAAATTAGCACTGTGGCTATTGCGATAGTAGCTGTCTTTACGTATCCTCTTCAAACTATATTTTTAGAATCTTTTTTGGGTAAAAAGGCGTTAGACCGCAGCTATTTTGTGAGCAGTATTTTTGTTGTAGTGGGCGTATATTTATTAAGTCCTAATTTTTCTTTAGCCAACCAACAAACTTGGGGTCTCTTGCTTGGCCTGCTTTCTGCATTGACTTTATCTCTGAGAAATATTTTTTCTCGCACCCTTATGGAGCAATACTCAGCCAATACGGTGCACATCAGCCAAGTATTGGTCAGTGGAATTTTATTATTGCCATTTGCATTTAGTGAGACACCAAAAAATATTGCGGAAAATATTATCCCACTAGCCAGTTTGGGTATTTTTACTACGGCTATTGGTCATCTTCTTTTAATGAAAAGTCTTCAATATTTTACTGCTGGTGAAGTGGGTCTTTTGAATGGCGCCCAACCCGTAGCAGCAATCATCATCGCATATTTTTTAGTAGGTGAAATCCCCACACCTGCTATCATATCCGGTGCAATCATCATACTTGCTGCTGTCTTATTTGCAGTGTATACGATTAGTAAAACTAAGTAAAATAGCAAAAATTATTTTTCAAAATTTATTTCCCTTTCGGATATGGGTAATAATACTTTTTTAATTAAATGGATAAAATGTAATACGATTTTAAACCTTTTGGCAAAAACATTTGTTGCAACAAATATTATTATTTCATAAAAATAAAAAAGATAAAATTATGGTAATTTGGAAAGTAGATCCTTCCCACTCAGAGGTACAATTTAAGGTAAAGCACCTAATGATTAGTACCGTAACAGGTACTTTTGGAAGTTATGATGCAACAGCTGAAACGACTGATGAAACAAATTGGAACGATGCAAAAATCAGTTTTTCTGCTGATATTGCTTCGATTAGCACAGTAAACGAGCAGCGTGACGGTCATTTAAAAAGTGCCGATTTTTTTGACGCAGAAAATCATCCTACATTAAATTTTGTATCTTCTGCATTTGACGGTAGCAAATTGACGGGTATCTTGACCATTCGAGGTACAAGTAAAGAAGTTGTCTTAGATGTCGATTATGGAGGCACAATGGTTGACTTTTATGGGCAAACAAAGGCTGGGTTTGAGATTATTGGCAAAATAAATAGGCATGACTTTGGCCTGTCTTGGTCTGCGATTACAGAAGCAGGTGGGGTTGTTGTGAGTGATGAGGTTAAACTTATTTTGAATATACAAATGGTGAAAAGCTAATTATAAATAGTTTGTAAATTTACTTAGCCTTATAGACATTGTATATTAATTTTGAATTATTTCTAATTTAATACAAATGTTTATAAGGCTTTTTATTTGGCTTATTCCATGTATCAATCCGTAATCATAAACATTGTGACATTTTACTTGTTTGAGATTCATATCAAGATGTATAACATATGCGAGTAGCAGTCTACAGAAAAGCTCATTTTAATGCGGCACATCGTCTACACAATCCCTCATGGAATGATTTACAGAATAAAGAAGTTTTCGGATTGTGTAATAATCAGTATTTTCATGGGCACAATTATGAGTTAGAGGTAAAAATAGTTGGAGAAGTAAATCCAGATACGGGTTACGTTTATGATTTAGGAAAACTAGGCAATCTTATCAAAACATATGTTGAACAGAAACTTGATCACAAAAACCTTAATATTGAAGTGGAAGAATTCAAAACTTTAATACCCTCTGCTGAGCACATAGCTTTTGTTATTTACAATACACTTAGACCACACATCGAAGCGGAATACGACATCTTCATTAAACTTTGGGAGACGCCAAGAAATTATGTAGAATATCCAGCATAGAGATACGATTGTTTCCATTATCTTTGCCTCATGAGCTTTAAACTTACTTCTCATTATCAGCCAACAGGAGATCAACCCAATGCGATCAACCAGTTAGTTGCAGGTCTAAATCAAGGTGATAAGCATCAGGTCTTATTGGGGGTCACTGGTTCTGGAAAGACCTTCACAATGGCAAATGTCATACAACAAGTAGATCGACCTACTTTAGTTTTGACACATAATAAAACATTGACTGCTCAGCTTTATTCAGAGTTTACAGAGTTTTTTCCTGATAATGCAGTAGAATTTTTTGTCTCCTATTATGATTACTATCAACCCGAATCGTATTTACCCCATTCTGATACCTATATCGAAAAAGATCTTTCTATCAATGAAGAAATAGATAAACTGAGGCTAAGAGCAACCTCTTCCCTCCTAAGTGGGAGAAGAGATGTATTGATCGTGGCGTCGGTCTCGTGTATATATGGTATGGGAAATCCCGAAGACTTTGCTACTGGAATTATCAGAATTGAAAAAGGACAGACCCTATCTAGAAATAGCTTTCTCTACAGGCTTACCGACGTACTTTACAGTAGAACAGAAACTGATTTTAAAAGAGGTACTTTTCGCGTTAAAGGCGACACTGTGGATATACATCTTCCATATGCCGACTATGGGTACAGGATCATCTTTTTTGGTGATGAAATAGAGGAAATTGAAACCATCGAACTCACAACATCTAAAAGGATCGTTGCAGTAGAACATGCTGCTATATTCCCAGCCAATCTATACGTAGCCCCCAAAGAAAAACTCAAAATGATCATCCATCATATAGAAGATGAACTTTATGCACATGAAAAATTTTTTGAGGCAGAAAAGCGATTCATTGAAGCAAGAAGAATCAAAGAACGTACCACTTTTGACCTCGAAATGATCCGAGAATTGGGATATTGTAATGGTATAGAAAATTATTCTAGATTTTTTGATGGTCGAAAACCAGGAACGAGACCTTTTTGCTTGTTGGATTACTTCCCAGATGATTGGTTGCTAATTATCGATGAGAGTCACGTCACTATCCCACAGGTAAGAGGAATGTGGGGTGGCGATAGGGCTAGAAAAATAAATCTTGTCAATCATGGCTTTAGACTCCCGTCAGCTTTGGACAATAGACCACTAGAATTTCCAGAATTTGAAAAAATAATTAATCAAGTAGTCTTTGTAAGCGCGACACCTGGAGATTATGAATTAGAAAAAACTGAAGGTTTGGTTGTAGAACAAATTGTAAGGCCTACTGGTCTTCTTGACCCACCAATTGAGGTTAGATCTTCCATCAATCAGATTGACGACCTATTAGATGAGATCAATAAAAGAATAAATATTGACGAAAGAATCTTAGTCACTACACTGACCAAAAGAATGGCTGAGGAACTAACAAAATACTTAGTTAAACTCAATATCAAGGTTAGGTATATCCACTCGGAAGTTGATACGATGGAAAGAGTCGAAATCATCAAGGATTTGAGACTTGGTGTTTTTGATGTATTAGTAGGTGTAAATTTATTGAGAGAAGGTTTAGATATGCCAGAAGTGTCCTTAGTGGCCATTTTAGACGCAGACAAAGAGGGTTTTCTTCGAAACAATCGTTCACTTACCCAGACTGCTGGTCGAGCAGCTAGAAATTCAAACGGCTTAGTCATATTTTATGCAGATAAAACTACCCAAAGTATGCAAAATACCATTGACGAGACCAACAGAAGACGGACTGTCCAAATTGCATACAACAAAGCTAATGAGATCACTCCGACTACCATATCAAAATCCAAAGAAGATATTATCAACCAAAAATCAATCTTAGATATCCGAGGTAAAAAGTCAAAAAATTACTATGTAGAACCAGAAGAATCGATGCTTGCCGCAGATCCAATAACCAATACTTTAGATAAACCTCAATTAGAAAAATTGATATTGGATACGGAGTTCAAGATGAAACAAGCTGCAAAAGACTTAGACTTCATCAGTGCAGCACAATTCAGAGATGAACTTTTCGCACTAAAAAAGAAGATAACTGCTTACTAAAGAAGTTATTTTTATCTCTTACATCGAAAAACCTAAGTCATTTAAAAGAAAATTGACAAGATTTTTTTAACTTCGCCCATTTAAATGAAAAAAATGACAATAAAACAATTAATCAAACTAGAGGATAATGCCGCTGAAGTATGGGTTGTAAGCCCTTCATTATATTACGATACGCAAAATAATGATTTTTCAGAAATTGTATCGGTGAATTTAGGTGAAAAAACCAAATACAAGTATATCGTACCCAAAACAAAAGAAATAAAGAAAAGTCTAAAAATCTATCAAAAGAAGTATGACCTTTCATCAAAAGATTTAAAGAATAATTTTTTGATACTACCAAAGACAGATTTCAACCCATTCATACAAGAAGTTGCAATTTACAATGGATCTACAACACCTGTTGCTTGTACTGCTCCTGCAGTTGCGGATGGAAACTTAGTGATCCAACTTTCTCCTGAGAATGCTGAGAAAATGGCTAAAAGTTTTAAAGCTATTTGGAAAAAGCACCAGAAGGTTGATCTTTAATACCTTCTATGAAAGAAATTATTGAAATCACGGTAGTAGATCGTGAAGATGTCCACCATGTTTTGGAAGCACCAACCGACATGGCTATGAGCCTTATGGAAGTGTGTAAATCATATGAATTACCCGTAGAAGGTCTATGTGGTGGGATGGCATTATGCGCCTCTTGCCATGTTTATGTACTAAGTGATCATGTTTTACCCGAAAAATCGGATGACGAAGAAGATATGCTCGATCAAGCTTTTTTCGTAAAACCCAATAGTAGGCTGGGTTGTCAAATCAAAATTAGAGAAGAACTTGAGTTTTTAATAGTGAAATTGGCTCCAGTTGCAGAGTAATTTGCTTAATTAATTTTTAGAATTTTTGGTTAAAAAAATATTTTTGCGCATATATCAAATTTATTATTTATCTTTGTACCGAAATGTCCATGTAAGTATGGTAGTTTAAGATTTGGTATAGACTTAGTTTTTGAGATAAGTGTTTTTTGCAACAGTTCATTTTTAATCTTTAAGTTCTTTTCATTGTCATAATTTATCTCATTTTCTGGACTAAGTTTTTATTATTAAATTTTTTTATTTTTTTAGAATGAACATTTTTGTTGCAAAATTAAATTTCGAGACTGACGAAAGCGGTTTAAGAGAAGCATTTGAAGCTTACGGTGAAGTGGATAGTGTAAAAATTATTATGGATCGAGAAACTGGTAGATCGAAAGGTTACGGTTTCGTTGAAATGGGTGATGATAGCGATGCTAACAATGCCATTAATGGATTAAACGAGTCAGATCTTGACGGTAGCACAATCGCAGTGAAAGTAGCTAAACCAAAGGAAGAAGGTGGCTCTAGAGGAGGTGGCTTCAACCGTGGTGGCGGTGGTGGCGGTGGCTTCAACCGTGGTGGCGGTGGAGGCGGTGGCTTCAACCGTGGCGGTAGCGGCGGAGGTAGTGGCAACAGCAGCTACGGAGACAGAAGAAGTAAGTACTAGTATACACTTCAAAAATCAAAAAAGAGGAGTTCGTTGTAAAATGAGCTCCTTTTTTTATTAAATGTTTTTAATTCAATACTAAGTATTTCCTTATTTCGGAATTCTCCAAAATTAGACTTTTTAAAAATTGAAATTTAATGCTGGGTTTTATATATTTGTAAAAAACGATTCTTAAAAACTTTCTCATGCTAAAAAAACAAATGCTATATGTAGTATTTTTATTTTGTGCTTGCTTACTTCAAGCTCAGAATATTGATACAGTTTATATCGTTAATGGGTCTTTTGAAGATGTACCAAGACATGGAGGAGAAGATAGAAAACCAATAAGTGGATGGTATGATTGTGGAGAAAAGAGATTTCCATCTGAGAACCCTCCAGATATTCACCCTGGAGGATATTGGGAAAATAAGGTCAATGCCTACCATGGCAAAACTTATCTTGGTATGGTAGTAAGAGACAATGACACTTATGAAGGAGTAGGTCAAGTTTTAAACGGTGAGTTAGAAAGAGGCAGATGTTATGAATTTTCTGTCAGTCTAGCGCAATCACCAAAATATTGGAGTCGATCTAAATTGACAAATAAAAATGCAAATTATATTAGACCTACTGTTTTAAGAGTTTGGGGCGGTAATAGTCTTTGCGAAGAGATAGAATTGCTCGCAGAATCAAACCCTATAAATCATCAAAATTGGAATACTTACAAGTTTTCATTCAAACCTAGTCAAACATTTAGCCATATTTTAGTCGAAGCATATTATAAAACTAATAGTAAGGTTTCTTATAATGGACATATCTTGCTAGATGATTTATCACATTTTTATGAAGTTGCTTGCTATTAAACTGGAGTAGACTAGGAGAATATTAAGTTAACAATGAAAAGAAAAAAAGTGGACTTTTAAATTTATAAATGACTATTAATGTTAATTTTAAATTAAATAGCCCTACCTACTGTATACATTAAGCCGGTTATCGCATTAATAGATAGTAGTTTAATCTTAGCTCGTGATTTTGTATTTGAAAACAAGTATTTAGACGAAAATCAAAGGTTAGAAAAGCAAAATTTTATAAATTAATAATTAACTTTTATATATTTGTAAAAAATTATTTAGTTATTATCTGTGCATGTTAAATAAACAATTTTTAAATATCATATTTTTATTATCTACGGGATTGTGTAATGCTCAATACATTGACACCGTCTACCTCAATAATGGGTCATTTGAAGAAATACCTAGAAACGGTGGGGAATTTCGTATTCCTATTAGTGGCTGGTATGATTGTGGGGCTTTGCGATTTCCCTCAGAGACTCCCCCTGATATACATCCTGGAGGATTTTGGGAGAATGGAGTAAGCGCAAATCATGGTAAAACCTACATAGGCATGGTTGTAAGAGACAATGATTCTTACGAAGGTGTAGGGCAAAGATTGACGAGTGTTTTAGAAAAAGGTAAGTGTTATGAATTTTCTGTAAGCTTAGCTCAATCCCCAAAATATTGGAGTCAATCCAAACTGACTAACGATAAAGCAAACTATATCAGGCCTAGTGTACTGCGTGTTTGGGGTGGAAATGGATTTTGTACCACAAAAGAACTGTTAGCAGAATCTAGCGCTATCAACCATGAAGAATGGAAAACTTATAATTTTACTTTAAAACCAAAAGAAGAATACCGATACATATTGGTAGAAGCATATTACAAGACGCCTGTTATCCTGCCTTACAACGGTCACATATTATTGGACAATCTCTCCCACTTTTATCAAATAGATTGCAATAAAGAAATTGCACAAACTACCGACAAAAAATTACAAAACCTTCCACCTCATAAGCGTGCACGTGTCGAAGATGCAGTAAAAAAATCGACAAATGTTTCCCAGCCAAATAAGCCAAATGAAGAGCCTAAAAAGGATTTAGCTACCAATGAAGCTCCAAAACAAGACACACAGAAGAAAAAAATTCTTGAGGAATTAGATATTCAAAAAATAAAAGCTGGAAGTAAAATCGAAATCAAAAATTTGTTTTTCAAAGCAGACTCCTCCAATTTTTCGAGTTCATCAATCGATGTATTAAATGAAATAGTCTCTTTTTTAAATTCACATAATAATATAAAAGTAGAAATTGGTGGTCATACCAATGGCCTATGTGAAGCAAAATATTGTGACATACTATCTACTGCCCGAGCCAAATCTGTCTACGATTATCTGATCAACCAAGGTATACAAGCAGAGCGTATGGCCTATATTGGTCACGGCAAACGCAAGAAAATTGCCCCCGATACTACTCCACAAGGTAGGACAAAAAACCAACGAGTTGAGCTCAGGGTTATATCGGTTTAGGTTTAAATTTCCAGCGTAATGGATTTGTAATAATTTTTGAAATCAAATAAAGTGGCTTTTTATAACTAACCACGGTTTAAAAACCTTTGTTAAAAAATCTTCCGACCTTTTGGGGCAATAGTACGAGATACTTGGTGAAAAAATAATTTTCTTACTTGAAGGTAAACATAGTAAGAGAATAAAGACCCGTAGGGTTAACAAATTTTGTAACTGCTGTTTTTAAACCGTAGACACAAAACTAAAAATAATTATTGAGTGCCTCAGGTACAATCTATATATTTACACACACGAAGTTAAAATCATAGCAGAGCCATTTTCTTAAAGCTCAAGGCTAATAGCTTTAAAAACCATTATCCATTAATATCAAGAACCATATTTTATATTTTACAAAGAGATAAATTACTAAGGATGGGACAGAAATTTGGTTATTTTAATTTCCTATTTTAAACATCTCTATCAATTAAGTCCCTCACTGCCGGTCCAACTTGGTCATACTGCCATTTAAATCCACTTTCCTTCAACACTTTTGGTATAACTCTATTACTATTTAGCACAACATCAGCCATCTCACCCATTACTAATTTCAAAGCAAACGCAGGTGCGGGAAGGACTAGAGGAATTCCACCCAACGAAGCAGCTATTTCTTGCATCATTGCCTTATTACTTAAAGGTTCTGGTGCGACTGCATTAATGATACCTCCTGAAAACTTATTTTTGATAAGAGATTCAAATATTTGGACCAAATCATCAAGATGAATCCAGGAATAATATTGCTCTCCATTTCCAAAGTAACTAAGCGTTCCAAAATTTTTTGTCATCAACATCTTGGGAAGGGCACCATCTTTGGTGGATAGTACGATTCCGATTCTTATAATACTAAACTTATCGGTGTAAGGTTCCAAAAGGGCACTTGAATCTTCCCATTTTATCGAGCATTCACTCAAGAATCCTTCTCCCGCAGATGTGCTTTCTGTCAAAACTTCATCCTTCCGATCGCCATAGTAACCGATAGCGGAAGCACAGGAAATGGTTTTAGGCTTTTGCCCTAAGATTTCAAGACCTTCTAAAAGCGTTTTATTGCTATTGACCCTGCTAGAGATGAGTAGTTCTTTTCGTTCTTCCGACCATCGTTTGTCTGCAATGCCTGCACCTGTAAGATTAATCAAATGATCACATTTGAGTGCTTCTGTATCAATTTCTCCTTTATCAACATTCCATTTGAAATACTTAATATTTTCAGTGTTTTTTTGGGCTGACCTTGATAAAATATGGATTTTGTAATCTTTACTCCACCGTTCTATCATCCTGTTTCCTACCAACCCTGTTCCTCCTGCGATGCAAATCGTTTCTATATTCATTTCCATTTTATGTTAAAGTTTAAACAGCATTTGTAGAAATTGGTTGTACACTTTGGATTTGAATAAGGAAGACTTGCTGTAAATCTGACATTGAGTAACAAAGAAGAACCTAGTGATTGGTAAAAGATCTTTTCAAAAAAGTGTATATCATAATTGAAGGAACATGAGTAATATTATTAAGTAGGAGACAAAGGTAATAGATTTCAGTAAGAAAAAGTATAACCTTTGTCGTCCTCTCACACCACCGTATGTACTTACGTGTACGGCGATTTCTTTAGGTGGATTTGTGAAGC
>JALHLK010000023.1 GCA_022844565.1 Saprospiraceae bacterium | reverse complement strand
TTCACAAATCCACCTAAAGAAATCGCCGTACACGTAAGTACATACGGTGGTGTGAGAGGACGACAAAGGTTATACTTTTTCTTACTGAAATCTATTACCTTTGTCTCCTACTTAATTACTAAAATCTGATTGAATAAAACTAATAACCAATTCCTTAATCCGAATAAAACGTTGAAGGATACTTATTTAAGGCTCTAAGTCGATTTATGTGGGTAAAAAAATTGTTATATAAATAACTTAGGCTCGTTCTTGAAGTGGCTTTAATCAAAAATACGTTAAAAAATTACGGAATAAAACCGTTAAAAATTTGAAACTGTTTGAGCACGTAATACTATAAAATCAAAATGATATTGTATTATAACATATTGATTATTAATCGAAGCTCAAAATTTATGCGATTTTTTCAAATTTAGGTTTTATGAAGTGATTTTAGTATTTTTGGTTAAAGCCTTGATTTTTTGGTACCCCTCAGAATGTTTTCTTCGGTTCCTTCTCTAAATTGTGATTTCGTATCACAATTTTGCTTAAGCATCGATCAGTCATGTATCAAGACAAAAGAACAGATTATTGATAGAGGGGTATTGCTACATGATTACGTAGAATTCTTTTAGATGTGGTTGTGCCCACAGCTTTCGACATAGAGCCTTATTTTATCAAGTAATTAACTAAGAAAAAGATAATTAGGTAAATCCACAGCCCGTCGAGGAAGTGCCAATAAATGTTTAATAAGTTAAGCACTCTTTTCTTAGCTGGATCAGAGAAATATAATAAAACAGTGACTGGAGACTTCATTTTCCTATGTGCTTCTATCAAAAAATAAACTAAAAATGGAATTCCAGCAATTACATGGGCAAAATGTAGCCCAGAAATTAAATAGAGATATGAAGCCATTGTACTGTGTGTTATCCCGATGTTATCATTTAACATTTGTCCCCAAGCAAAATATTGTGCTATCAGGAACCCAATGGTTAGAACCAATGTGAGTGAGAGGTATAGTCTAAAATTTTTTGTATGATCTTCTTTATACGAATTACTTGCTTTCCATAGAGTAAAAGAACTTCCGAGCAGCAAGACGGAGTTGTAATAAAAAAGTGATGGTATAGATACGGGTTGTAACCCTTGCTGAATTCTATTGTACAGATAAGCTCCTGAAAACCCTAGAAATAATGCTGTTACAGCAAAGAGGACCAATGTCATGACGATATATTGGGGGTGGATGATATATTTCTTTTCTTGCATCAACTTGTATTACAGCATAATAATTTCAACAATAACAACAATACTCTTGTGTTGTTGAAAAGATCATCAATTTTAAAAGAAATCAAAATTTTATCAGAATACTATTTGACAAACAATGCAGCGATAGATTTAAATTCATGTGTATTTCTAATAGCTGTAGCGAAAAGACTAGCACAGCTCAATACTTCGATTTTATCTAATTTTTGTTTTAGCGGTATAGTATCTGTCACAATAACTTTTGTGATTTTAGAATTGGCTATATTTTCGTATGCGTTGCCTGATAATACGGGGTGAGTGCCCAGTGCACTTACACTTTTTGCACCTTTTTCAATTAAAGCATCCGCTGCTTTACAAAGTGTACCAGCAGTGTCAATTAAATCATCTACCATAATTACATCTTTGCCCTGTACATCCCCAATTACGGTTATAGACTTCACTTCATTTGCCTTTATACGTTCCTTATCACAAATTACAAGGTCTTTCTCAAAATATTTTGCATATGACCTTGCTCTTTTTACTCCACCTACATCAGGAGAGGCAAAAATTACATTTGACAAGTCCTGAGATTTTAGATATGGAATAAAAATCGCTTCTCCCATCAAATGATCAACAGGTATATCAAAAAAGCCTTGTATTTGGTCAGCGTGAAAATCCATGGTCATAATTCTATTTGCACCTGCAGAGACCAATAAATTAGCCATCAACTTTGCAGAAATTGGAACGCGTGGCTTATCCTTCCTATCTTGTCTCGCATAGCCAAAGAAGGGTATGACAGCAGTGATATAACCTGCACTTGCCCTTTTTGCAGAGTCAATCATTAATAGTAACTCTATCCAGCTATCTGAAGAGCCAAATGTAGAAGATATAAAAAACACATAAGAACCTCTCACGGATTCATTAATCACAATTTGCATCTCCCCATCACTGAAGCTGCTTACTTCACAATTTGCCAACGGGGATCCATATTGGTCGGCAATTAACGAGGCTAATACCTTTGATCGAGTTCCTGAAATCAGCTTTACTTCTTGCATGTTTGAGTTTAAGTTAATGTTAACGCAAAATTAAAAAATGTTTTAAGCAAATCGAATTTAGAGGTTTCTTTTCACAAAATATTATTTAAAACACATTTTGGGTAGGTCGTTCCGCTTGATAAGAATTAGTTGTCTCAATGTTAAAAAGGTTAAGAATTGAAAGTTTGAAATCACTTTTTACTTTTGCTCAGTTCCAAAAGATTTCTACCATCTTTATTTGAAATATAAAAAAATAAATACATAAAAAAACCATAGACAAATACTGCATACTGACCTTCTAAATGTGTCTCGTATAAAAAAGTAGCGATCGATGGCAAATATATAGACGTAAAAATATCAAATCTAAATTTAGTAATAAAAAGTGGGATAAGTAAGTGCCCAACAAAAATGATCAACCCAATCAAACCACAAGAAGCACCTATAATCAGAAATTGGCTACTTGGCATGATATAATCTTCTTTAGGCATTTGAGGCTCGTTTTTTTTATACCAATCCCACGTAGCGTTCTTTAAATTGGCATGTCCTATACCCGTTAGTACATTGTCTTGAAATATACCGACGCCTGCCTTCAAAGAGGCAATTCTACTCCCGTCACTTAATCCTTTTTGTCTATTTCCGGCAAGATATTCTTTGATGTCCCACCTTATGTAAGCAACTCTATTTTGCAATGACGGCATGATCTTATAGGCCAAAATAGGGAAAAAGATGGTAAAAAATAGAATCAAACCAGCCTTTTTAAAGTCATTTTTTATAAAAAAGTAAAAACCGAAAATTAGAAATGAACTGTATAAAAGCAGTAAACCAGTCTTTGCAGACAAAAGATGCAAGTACATGATTGCAACTATCATATATACTATAGCTATCCATTTAAAATGGTTATTACGGTCTATTCTTAAAGTATAAACACAGCCCCAAATACTCAAAACGGTGAGCCAACTCATCCTAATGTGATCTCCTAATGCTAAGGTTGGCAAAACTTTAGCTTGTTTATATGCTTCAAGAAGTTCTTTCTTAAATATTAAGTAATTACCAATGCCATACACAATATTAATCAACATAATGATAGACAAGGCAATAAAAACTTGTATTATGTCATGCTGGGTGGGGGACCAAAGACGGATGAATAATGGATATACTACCAATGCTAATTTCATAAAGAAAGTACTTTTTAAAAGGAGCTCAGGTGCATGAAACATATCAAAGATCAAAAAACTAAAAGCAACAATTACAAAACTAAGAATATATTTATCTGTAATTAAAACCTTATACCAATCTTTGGTAGTAACAATAAAAATGCACGCAAAGAAAATGCCCACGCTATGCACCACCCTGTTAAAAAGAAAGCCCGCCAATAATAAAGAAATGGTTAAATAAGCCAAGTCATTCCTTGACAACTTTTTGAGGATTGGAGTCACTTTCACTATTTCCTTCTCCTATTATTTTTTGGTTCGATTGGTACAATGTCCTCACTATTACCACCAAACACAAACTTAGCTCCGATACCAATATTTAACATACCTGTGGTAATATTTTCAGGTCCAAAAAGTTGATGATACCCTATGTCCAATCCCACTTTATGCTTACTGCCAAACATCACTCCTGCATTGCCTCCCAAATAATTAATAGCCCTTATCAGATCATCACCAAAACCACTTCCAAATTGGACCACGTATCTTGGAGCAATATTGAATGTCCATTTTTCCGAAGGATAATAACTCATATATAAAGGTATATGGGCATTAAAAAGTCCTAAACCCAAAAAACTATTAAACTCAGTACCCAATGCCATAGCAAAATCACTTCTTTGATCGCCTAAAATCTGATATTTAGCATTGAGACCAATGTTGCCAAAAGTATTGGCTTTTACACCCAAATCAAATTTACCGGAGAGTCCATATTTATATCCAACTTCTAAATTAGGAAAAAATGAAAGATCTACAATGTCACTTGACGTCACATCACTTACTTGCATCGTGTTAAAGTTAACTTGAATAGAACTTTGCTCTTCTTTCAAACTCCTCCCTTCTTCAAATCCTGATAATGACACACAACTTGTAGTTCCTAGGGTTAAAACAACTATTAAAAAGTAATAAAGTCTAAAATTATTCATATTCTTGGTTTGTTTTCTAAATAATCTACAGCCATTTTCCAAACAATGCTAATTGATAATTATTATTCAAATTAGTCAGTTTTTCAAACAAAAAGCTATTTACAAGCCAAAGATATTAAATAATTAAGGGTTTTGTCCAATTAACATATTTTTAAATGACTAAACGCTACTGTCTGAAAACATTAAGGATAATTTTTCGTTGGGTTGCTTTACGTTAGGCTTGAGACGCTAATCATTTAATAATTTATTTTGGATAGAAGAATTATCTTTTTTTTGTTTTTAACAGGAATAACCATATTTTTGGAGTTATACACTTATTTTGGAATTAGGTCAATAATCAATGGATCTAGGCAAAGATTAATTTTTAATTGGTTGTTTCTAATTCAATTTATTTTTTTGGCATGGTGTACATTCAAAATATACCAAGGCACGATTAATGGATCACCTTTGAGAGATGCTTCTACCAATTTTTATATAGGATTGGTTTTTAGCTCATTTGTGGCAAAATTTGTATTTACTGCAGGTATATTTTTACAAGATAGTGGACGACTACTTTTTGGTACATATAATTACCTATCGAGTGTCATTTCAGGAAATAAAGTTGATACATTTATTCCAGAGCGAAGGACATTTATTACCAACTTTGCCCTTGTTACGGCTGGTGTACCATTCCTAAGCATGTTGTATGGCATCACAAAAGGCAAATACAAATACACCGTTGAAAAAATTAGACTCACATTTGCCAATTTACCATCCAGTTTTAATGGGCTTAAAATAGTTCAAATTTCAGATATTCACAGCGGTAGTTTTGATGATAAAGCATCGGTCCTGAAAGGTATTCAAATGATCAATGCCCTAAATCCAGATTTAATACTCTTTACAGGGGATTTGGTCAATAGTAAAAAAGAGGAGATTGACCCATATATAGATGTATTCTCATTACTGAATGCAAGATTGGGCAAATATGCGATCCTAGGCAATCACGACTACTATGGATTGCAGACCGTACCGACGGAAGATCACGCTGCATACACTAAAGATTTTCATGCCAAATATGAAGAGATGGGATTTAAATTATTGAAAAATGAGCATGATTCGATAGAAATAAATGGAGAAAAAATATTCATTCTAGGAGTAGAGAATTGGGGAGCAGGAAGGTTCTTTCAAAAATATGGAGACCTTGACAAAACACTAAAAGGTGTAGATGAAAAAGAATTTACTATACTGATGAGTCATGACCCAACCCACTGGTCAGAGAAGGTATTAGACTACCCAAGACCCATACCTTTGACTTTAAGTGGCCATACGCATGGGATGCAATTTGGAGTAAATTTTGCTGGATTGAAGTGGAGTCCGGCTCAATACAGGTACAAACATTGGTCTGGACTTTATCAAGAAAATGGTCAATATCTTTATGTAAATAGAGGTTTTGGATTTCTTGGGTGGCCAGGACGAGTCGGCATGTGGCCAGAAATTACTTTTATAGAACTGAGCAATGAATCTGCTGAAAAGTTAGGATAAGGAGCTGTAAAGAAATATCATTTACATTTTGACTCGTTCTTTTGTAACTATTCAACACCTCGCGTTCAAATCATAAAAATAAGGACATTTTAAGTTAGACGAGGTTCCCTTCGGCAAGCTCTGGACATGCTTTTTTGAGCTAATAGCATCGCTCTTGGGGAAAAAAAGCCATGAGGACCGTTAAGAATTGATCATGAAACCCGTAAAAATTGATACCCAAGTATCAATTTAGGTTTGAACTGCGAAACACTTTTCGCAGCGTAGAGCAAGTTGAAAATAAAAGAGTATTGAATCTAAACTTCATTTTATAAATGTATTAGAGGCGAACTGAGAAACTCTTTTTTCAGCGTATCCGAAACTTAATGGACATTTTTTGGTTCGACAGGCGGGGTGCTGAATAGTTACTTTTTTTTCTTCGTTATAAATTTGTCAAGTAAGGCTATTCTCCTCATTGAAGTCTCGAAATAAAACAAAACTACTTTGTCAAATTTGTACACTTTACTTCGTTACAGTTCCTAAGAATTTTGAGTGTTTGTTCACAGATTCAAGGTTTGTTTTGGCTCCAAGTCGATAATTTTATCACCCCAAACGATTTGAGGAACTTTATTAATGAAAAAAGGTTTTATTTTGTATTAAAAAATAAAATATGCAAACATCAGAATTAATCCAACAAATTCAAAGCTTGCCAATTGTTAAAAGATTTTATGTAATAGAGGAAACATTAAAATCAATAAAGAAAGAGGAGAACCAACAGCAAATGGAGGTCGCAGTAAATGTGCTCTACGACGAATATTTGAAAGACAAAGAGTTAATTGCTTTTACTTCACTTGACTTAGAACTATTCTATGAAACAAAGTGAAATTTGGTTGATTGACCTTGATCCCACTAAAGGAGCTGAAATACAAAAAAAGAGGCCAGCCATTATAATAAATGACGACACATTAGGAAAGCTACCTCTTAAAGTAGTTATACCTATTACAGACTGGAAAGATCTTTATGCAATTGCACCTTGGATGGTCAAAATTGAACCAAACGATGTCAACGGTCTGGTTAAAACTTCTGCTGCTGATTGTTTTCAGATACGTTCACTATCGAACGAACGACTAATTAAAAAACTAGGAGTAATTGACGAAATTAAACTTAATGCTATAAAAGAAGCAGTTAAAAAAGTAATTGACCTTTAATGTTTACTTCATTTTATTTTATAATATTCTAGACACAGCTTAAAGCAATACAATTAATTAAATATTTTTCTGTATGATTACAACTATCCGTTTAATCAAAGTTTACAAATTTAAATAAGTTTTACTCATAAATGACATCTGCCCACTTCATAAAAGGCAATGAACTATAGATTTTTAAAGATCTCAAATATCCTACTTTTTACTTCCCCTTATGATGAGGAAAGCTAGGTCTAACTTCGATTTTTGAAGGTAAAGTCCTTGCGGGCATATTTAATAAGTCCAGCACAATTTGAGCTATATCTTCAGGTTGAATCTTCCATGCATCTGCATCTGAAGGCGTATGATCATTGAAATATGTGGATACCGAACCTGGCATGATTGTAGAAACCTTGATATCATGTTTTCTCAAATCGAGCATAGCAGCTTGGGTAAAACCCACTAAACCAAATTTACTTGCATTGTATGCTGCACCCATTTCGAAAAAATTAGTTCCAGCTAAAGAAGCAATGGTAATATAATAACCTTTTGATTTTTTCAAAGACTCAACACTTGCTTTTAATATGTAGAACGCACCGTTGAGATTGATTTCAATGGTATTATTCCACTCTTCTATACTTATTTGATCTACTTCTTTAAAGTACCCAACACCTGCATTCGCTATAACTACGTCTATACAGCCCCATTTTTGTAAGGTCAAATCTACTGCCTTTTGATTTGACTCAAAATGCTTGGTATCGCTTTCTATGATCAAAAGAGATTCTGAATTTATGGATTTTTGTGCTTCATATAGGCTCTCCAAATTGCGACCCGTGATGGCAACTTTCATTCCATGGGAAATCATGGATTCTGCGATCGCTAGTCCAATTCCTTTGCTTCCACCCGTAATTAGGGCAACTTTTTGATGTAGATTCATATTAGTTATTTTTAAACCAAATAAAAAATACCACAAATAGTTTTCAAAGAATATGAAGATTTTGTAAAATTTCTAATAATCATTACCACCTTACTTATATAGATCGTAGTTTTGCGGCATAAATACATCACATGTCAACATACGCAGCCTTATTAACTAGATCAGAAAATTGTTGTGAACTTTGTAAATCACCCATGGGGCTCAATCCATATTTACTAACTCCAAAAGTAGAAGATATCGTTGAAAACTATGTTTTATTGTGCCAAAAATGTAGTGAAAATATAGAAAATCCACAAGAAAATATCGCACATTGGGATTGCTTAAATGATGCAGCGTGGAATGCTGAGCCTGCGGTGCAAGTAATGGTTTATAGGTTGCTTAATAATCTGTCGACAGAGGCTTGGGCAAATAATCTAAAAGAACAAATGTACCTTGACGACGCAACCCTCGAATGGGCCAACCACGCTAGTGACACTGTAAAACATTTTGATGCTAATGGAATGCTTCTTTCAAATGGTGATTCCGTGGTATTGATAAAAGACCTTGATGTAAAAGGTGCAAATTTTGTCGCAAAAAGAGGGACAACTGTTAAAAGAATAAGGCTCATACCCGAAAATGTAGATCAACTGGAAGGTAAAGTAAATGATCAACAAATTGTGATTCTTTGTCAATATGTAAAAAAAGCATAAATGGCTGTCTTAGTTATAAAATTTGGGTCAAGTTCTATTACCGATGAAGAGAAAGGTCTTAACACAGAACGTCTTGCTCATGTAGTAGAGGATATAGCTGATTTACACCATGCAGGACATAAAATAATCATTGTTTCTTCTGGTGCAGTTGGCAATGGTAAGGCTTTTTTACCAAATTATAAAGGAAATATACGCGATCGGAAAGCTGCAGCAGCCATTGGCAACCCGATTTTGATCAAAACATATTCCAAGCTTTTTAATAAACATGATATTGTGATTGCCCAAGCTTTGTTGGAGCGATGGCATTTTTCTAAAAGAAACCATTTTTTGCAATTGCGTGAAACCATTGAGACCTTGTGGGAAAATAGAATAATTCCAATAGCCAATGAAAATGATGTGGTGAGTGATTTGGAAATCAGATTTTCCGATAATGACCAATTGGCAACACTTTTAGCAACGGGTTTTGGTGCTGATCATCTACTTATTGCTTCAACCGTTGAAGGTATATTGGACAACGAAGGAAAGGTAATCAGGACCATAGAGGACCCAGAACTGACAATGAGAAATTTTGTCAAAGAGGAGAAATCTACCCTAGGACTTGGAGGGATGGCGACTAAGCTATCATATGCCCATTTAGCCTCAAGTCTCGGCATCGATACTACTATTTTTGGCTTAAAGAAGGCAAATCCGATATCAAGGGCATTAAATAAAGAAATTGGCTCAAACTTTCCCGCTAAGGCAACCACTGCTAAAGCTCGAGAAAGATGGCTTGCGAGTGGAAGTTTAGCTAGTGGAGGTGTAGAAATAGATAAAGGTGCTTATGATGCATTATTATTGCGCAAAAGTCTTTTATTGGTAGGTATAACCAATGTGTACAATACATTTAGCAAAGGTGAAATCATGGAAGTGAAGCACAAAGGCAAAACGATTGGTGTTGGAATAGCAAGGTACAATAGTCAAGATCTTGACCCAACTAAAAAATCGACAAATATTATCGTTGTTCATGCAAATGATATGGTAGTCATATGAAATTGGAAAATACAAATTCAGATATTTCATCACTGTTTATTTCAATAAGAAAAGCGTCAAAAGAAATAGCAAAATTAAGTAATGACGACCGCAATAAAATTTTATATAAGATTGCTGAAAGTCTTGGTCTAAACTTACTAGAGATTATAAATGCTAATCAGAAAGATCTAGATCAAATGGAAGATAGTGATCCCAAAAAAGATCGACTATTGCTCAATGAAGTTAGAATAAATGGCTTGATTACAAGCATTCATGAAATATGTGCCTATGAAAGGCCTGATCAACAAGTTTTATCTCAAAAAACCTTAGAAAACGGATTAGAAATTACTAAAATATCTGTCCCGATGGGTGTCATTGCTGCGGTATATGAATCAAGACCCAATGTGACCATTGATATTGCAGCATTATGTATAAAATCTGGTAATGCTTGCATATTGAGAGGAGGAACCGATGCCTATTATACAAATTTGTTTTTGGTAGAATTGATCCAAAAGGCGCTTGATGAATGTGATATGCCTCAGGTTGCCGTTACATTATACCCTACAGACCGCGCTTTAATGCCAGCTCTTTTACAAGCTGAAAAATACGTAGATTTAATAATACCCAGAGGGTCAGCTGCTTTGATCGACTTTGTAAGAAAGAATAGTAAAATACCTACTATAGAAACTGGTGCTGGAGTGTGTCACACTTATGTGTCTGAATCTGCCAATCTAGATAAAGCAGTAGACATCGTAGTGAATGCAAAAGTCACGAGACCATCCGTCTGTAATTCGTTAGATTGTATTATTATTCATCAAAAAGTTTTAGAATCCTTTTTGTCAAAATTAGTGGTGGAAATGCTTCCATTCGGGGTGAAAATTATAGCCGACCAATCATCTTTTGATATTCTTTCTGATATTAAATACCCATTTCTGGAAGAAGCTACTGAAGAAGATTTTGGCAAAGAGTTTTTAGATTTTATTTGTAGTATCAAAACTGTAAATAGTTTAGCAGAGGCACTTCTTCACATAGAAACCTATTCTTCGCGACATTCAGAATGTATCGTTTCTGAAGATGAAATTGAATGCAACACTTTTATTGATGCCGTAGATGCTGCAGCTGTTTATGCAAATGCTTCTACTAGATTTACAGATGGGGGAGTCTTTGGATTAGGAGCTGAAATTGGTATCTCCACTCAAAAACTTCATGCTCGTGGACCTTTTGGAATGGAAAAATTAGTCACTGAAAAGTGGATTGGCAGAGGAAACGGGCAAACTAGATAAGTGTATTAATCTAATTTACAAACACTTATGACTCTTTTACGTGTGAATAAAATACAACTTAACTTGGTTTTTGTCAAATAATTTAATAGAATAAACTATTTGAGAATATTCTAATCCTTTTCCTATTTCCTTTATCTTGATTAAAATACCATCTGTCGAGGAATACCATGAATTAGGAGAATAAAGCATACTTTGATACAACTTAGCAAGATACTCTTACGTCTAAGGGTTATAAAAATTATTAAAAATGAAATTATTAAAAGTTTTAAGTTTTGCTGCTGTTTTATTGTTTACTACCAATTCATATGCTTCAATTGAGCCTGTGAAAAATCTGGAAATTAGAAAAGAAATCTCTGAAGTATTGTCAAAAATGGATCTAGAGAAGGAGACATTTATGCTCAACTTTATGGTCAACAACAAAGGGGAGATGGTGATTATTTCTACTTCATCCCAAAAGAGTGATAAAGTGGTAAGAGAAAGTCTTAACTACAGAAAAGTTGGTACTACTAATCTAGATATTCATACGATCTATTCGATCCCTGTTACGATTAAAAAGTAAGTTTTTCATAATTGTTTGGTTAGAAGCCTGATTTTGCGCGGTCAGGCTTTTTTAACAAACTTTTATAATCCTTTAATGCCGTTTTGACCTTGATGCTATTTGTTAAATTTAAAAAAACTTCCCGTTAAATAAGTTTTAATAATGTACTTGAAAGCCCCGCTCTAAAAATAAATATTTAATTAATTCGTACTAAAATAAATTGTAAAATGAAATTATTAAAAGTTTTAAGTTTTGCTGCTGTTTTATTGTTTACTACCAATTCATATGCTTCAATTGAGCCTGTGAAAAATCTGGAAATTAGAAAAGAAATCTCTGAAGTATTGTCAAAAATGGATCTAGAGAAGGAGACATTTATGCTCAACTTTATGGTCAACAACAAAGGGGAGATGGTGATTATTTCTACCTCATCCCAAAAAAGTGACAGAACAGTGAGAGAAAGTCTTAATTACAGAAAAGTTGGTACTACTAATCTAGATATTCATACGATCTATTCGATCCCTGTTACGATTAAAAAGTAAGTTTTTTCATAATTGTTTGGTTAGAAGCCTGATCTTGCGCGGTCAGGCTTTTTTTATTGATTTGGCTTGTACTCTGTCAAATTAAAGAAACTAGGATCTAGTGAAAGGGAATTAAATTCAGGTTTTACACTTTACAACCCATCACTTAATAAATCTATAAAGATATGGGGCCTTATTTGCAGCTCCAGTATATTTTTTTTCTAAACGTTCTAGGACATTAAGATCGAGTATTTTCTTTTGAAAATTATTTCTAGCAAAGGGCGTATCATACACCACTTCATACAATTCTTGAAGATCCCTCATTGTGAATATAGATGGTAACAAGTTGAAACCGATCAATTTTTTATCAAATTTTTCACGCAATTCTACAAGCGCCTCTGATATGATTTCATTGTGGTCGAATATGAGCTGGGGGACCTTATCCAAGTCTACCCAATCCACACTTTCGTCAATCTCACTTTTTCTCAGTACAACATTTTCTATGTCAACAAGTGCATAATAACCTAATGAAACAAATCTTTTATCTAACCAATTAAGGTCAATTTTGATGCCCGATTGATTTGTATTCCAAATTTGATTTTCCATTACTTGTTGAATAAACCTTTGATCACGTCTGTTATTTTTACCAAATGCTTTAAATTGATCTAAATAAATATGATCTAAAGATGTTCTTTCATTTAATATTCTCCGTGCAGCAATATCTATATCTTCGTTTTGCAATATAAAGCCACCAGGTAATGCATAACAGTTGTCGATGTTGATAATCTTTGTAATAAGTACTTTGAGGGTTTTGCTTTGATATCCAAACACCACACAATCTATAGACAATTGGTCAATATAATTATTCATTTTTTGCTACTGTTTAGGGTGTAAAAATTTAATAAATCAAAATATTTATCTTTTTTGATTTTTCATATTAAAAAGACTTTAAACACAATCAACTTAAATTGTTGTAAAAGTATAATTTTATTGTCTAAAATAAAGACATTATAAATTATTTTTTTATCTTTGTTTGAAATTCAAATCTAAATTTAAATGCGTCTAACAAATATTGTAGTAAAATCCATTGCGTGCCTTCTATTAATAGCAAATGTGTCGTTTGCCCAATCAAAATTAAATGTTTTGGTCTTCAGTAAAACTGCTGGATATAGACATGAATCTATTGCTGCGGGTATAACATCACTCACCAAATTATCTAAAGAAAAAGGATTCACTGTATCATTTACAGAAGAATCAAGTCTATTTAATGAACAAAATTTAAGAAAATACAATGTGGTCATATTCTTAAATACTACAGGTGATGTTTTAAATAAAGAGCAGGAGCAAGCATTTGAGCGTTTCATACAAGCTGGTGGAGGATATGTTGGTATACACGCAGCTACGGATACAGAGTATGATTGGCCATGGTATAATAAATTAGCTGGTGCATACTTCTTGGATCATCCGAGTAGCCCGAGCAATGTTCAAAATGGAAGATTCTACGTGGTGATGAGAAATGAACTTACCGAAGGTATGCCTGATGAATTTGAAAGAAAAGATGAATTTTATAGTTTCAAAGATTTATCTAAGAACATCAAAGTAGTAGTAAAAATTGATGAAAAAAGTTACATTGGTGGTAAAATGGGTGACGACCATCCAATAAGTTGGTTTCAAGAATTTGATGGTGGTAGGTCTTTTTATACGGCAATGGGTCACACCAATGAGACGTTTTCAGAACCTTTATTTCTCAAACATTTATATGCAGGTATAAAGTATGCGTCTGGTGGAAAAACTGTAAAACCATTAGATTATAGTAAAGCTAGACCTGAGGAAAATAGATTTTCAAAAGTGGTATTGGCTGAAAAATTGGATGAACCTATGGAGTTGACCATTCTTGATAAAGATAGGGTATTATTTATCCAACGCAAAGGTGAAGTACGCTTATACAACAATAAAACTAAAAGTTTAAAAACCATTGCTACAATACCAGTAAGCACAAAATATACGAATAAAGAGGGTAAAGAATCTACCGCTGAAGATGGCCTTTTGGGATTAAACAAAGACCCGAATTTTGCACAAAATGGATGGGTGTATTTATTTTATTCTTCTACTAAAGGTTCTTTCAATCAGCTATCAAGATTTATGATACTTGGTGATGAATTGTCACTCAATTCGGAGAAGGAAATGCTAAGAGTAGATGTACAAAGAGAGGAATGTTGCCATACAGGAGGTTCAATCGCTTGGGATAAAGCTGGAAATCTATATTTATCAACGGGTGACAATACCAATCCACATGCTTCAGACGGCTTCAGTCCTAGTGACGAAAGAGCGGATAGGGGGCCTTGGGATGCACAGAAATCATCAGCAAATACTAATGACCTGAGAGGCAAAATTTTAAGAATAAAACCACAAGCTGACGGATCATATACGATACCTACTGGTAACCTTTTCTCTCCAGGCACTCCAAAGACGAGACCTGAAATCTATACGATGGGCCATAGAAACCCATTCAGAATATCGATTGATCAAAAAACGGGTTTTGTATATTGGGGTGATGTAGGACCTGATGGTTCTAAAAATGATGAAAAAAGGGGCCCTATGGGTCATGATGAGGTAGGTCAAGCACGTAAGGCCGGCAACTTTGGTTGGCCCCACTTTATAGGCAACAATAAAGCATATACAAGATATGACTTTGAAAACAAAAAATCTCTTGAAACTTGGCAAGTCGACAAACCCTTGAACCTCTCACCAAACAATACAGGACTTAATGAATTACCTCCTGCTCAAAATGCATTCATTTGGTACCCATATGGCAACTCTGCAGAATTTCCACTTGTAGGAAGCGGGGGTCGTAATGCTATGGCAGGCCCTGTATACCACGCAGATCAATTTACTTTAGCACAAAGAGCTTTTCCTAAATATTACGATGGTAAGTTTTTTGCTTACGAATGGATGAGAGGTTGGATTATGGCCGTTTCACTAGATAAAAATGGTAATCTTGCGTCTATGGAAAAATTTATGCCTAGTTACAAATTTAGTAATCCTATGGACATGGAGTTTGCTAACAATGGAGATCTGTATATGCTTGAATACGGAACAGGTTGGTTTACTCAAAATGATGATGCTAGACTAATAAGAATCGAATACAACAAAGGAAATAGAAATCCTGACGTCGTATTGAATATTGATAAAGAAGGCGGTGCTGTACCGCACGTTATTAAAGCGAATGCTAAAGGTAGCACAGATCCAGATAGTGATCCACTCCAATATACTTGGACCGTTACCACTAAAAATGGTTTTAAAAGAATTATCAACACTCCTACATTGGATCTGACTGTTAATAAAGCTGGTGTTTATAAAGTTGACCTTACTGTAAAAGATGGCAAAGGTGGTGTGACTACACGTGCTAAAGATGTAATAGCTGGAAATTCTCCGCCTAAACTATCTTTGACAATGCCACAAGGCAATAAGTCATTCTATGCCGTTAATAAAGTGGTAAAGTATGATATAAAAGTAGAAGATGAGGAAGACGGATCTATTGGTGAAGGCATTTCACCAGAGAAAGTAATTGTAAATTTCGATTATTTGGCTGAAGGTTTTGATAAAAATATCATAGCTATGGGTCATAAGGACGCTGAAGAAGGGAGTCTTTATATCAAAGGCAAGAGATTGATCGAAGGTAGTGACTGTATGTCTTGCCATAAGAAAGAATCAAAATCTATAGGACCAAGTTATAGGGATATAGCCCGAAAATATAGACGTCAAGATGGTGCTTTGGAATATTTGTCCAAAAAGATCATCTCGGGTGGGGCCAATGTATGGGGCGAAACAGCCATGGCAGGTCATCCTCAATTATCGACAGAAGAAGCGGCTGAAATGGCAAAATACATTCTAAATATTAATCAAGATAAGTCTAAGCCTGCTTTAGAGCCTTCGGGTATGTTTACCTATAAGTTGCCTCCAAATGATAAAGGAAATGGTGTATTCGTCGTTAGGGCAGCTTACACTGATACAGGAATGGATGACTTACCGCAGCTAAGATCTGAAGAAAGTTTTGTTTTAAGAAACGCCGCCTTGAACCCTCACGCTTTTGATGAATATGACAAAGTCACAAAAATGTCTTTTGGTGGTAATAATTTGTCAATGCCGGTTCATAAAGGGTACATGAAACTTTCTAATATAGATCTTTTTGCAGTTAAGGAAATTATTGTCTCTGCAACAGCTCCAAAACCACAAGCCAATTGTGTGGGAGGTAAAATAGAGGTAAGACTTGATGGTCCGAATGGGATATTGATTGGAGAGGCCTCAATCAAAGCTTCAGAGATAATGAGTTTTCAGCCGGAAAAATTGAAAATACCCGTAAATCATATCAGTGATGGAAAAATGCATGATGTTTATTTCGTATTTTCGAATCCAGCTGATGAAGTATCAACTTTAATGGTTCTGATGGGAGCTGAATTTGTGCTAGATTTGCCAGATGCTCCAAAAGACGAGGCTATTGGTAACACCACCACGAATAAATCAACATTCTATCCAGGAAAATGGAATACCACAATGATAGGTACACCTGGAGGTGATGTCAAATTAGTTATGACCTTAACCAATGAAAACAATAAGTTATCTGGAACTATGCTGAGTACTGCGGCTGCTGACAAACCAGTGCCCTTAGATAAAGTGGAAGAAAGTCAAGATGGTGGCATCAACATATATTTTGAAGCTAATGGCATGAAGCTCAATATGCAGCTGTCTAAAAAAGACGAAGATAATTTGACTGGTAAATTAATGGGCATGTTTGATGTAACGGCACAGCGAATAAAAAATTAAAAAAAATAATTAAACTCTAATTACATTAGCATTATTCATTGCTAGATATGTACTTTAGTATTAATAAAAATAAAAAGAATAAATGAACAACATTATAGTTTTGGTAAGTACGATTGTGCTATTTGGAATTCAAAATTTCAAATCAGATATCACTGCATCATTTGATAAAACAAATATTGATTTTCCAATCGTAACAAATCAAACATCAGGACAGCCGGCACCGTCCTTCAAAGATGTAGAGCCCTTGTTACAAAAATATACGTGTATTGTGTGCCACACAGAAGCCAAAAAATTGATTGGTCCTTCTTACAAGGATATAGCAAAAAGAAATTATACCGACGCAAGAATCCTACAGTTGATCTACAAACCAGAACCATCAAACTGGCCTGACTATCCTGCTCCCATGGTCCCGATGACCAATGTCAAGAAAGTAGATGGCCTCAAGATTGCAGCATGGATCAATTCGCTTAATTGATCAAATTTGTTTATTTAAAGTAAGTGCCTCCTGAAATATATCTATTTTGGTTGGTTTAGACTTGTTTATTTCCATCATATTGCTTTAGTCCCTATTTTTTGTCCCACTGAGTGGTCAATAAAGCTTCTTTTGGTAAAATCTTTGGTCATTTATTTTCGATAATTGATCGGATATTTTCTTGCTCTTGACGAAGACCAATTAAAGTCGTACAACTTTAATTGATGCTCTTACGTCTATGAGATATAAAAATTATTAAAAATGAAAGTATTAAAAGTTTTAAGTTTTGCTGTTGTCCTATTTTTTGCTACAAATGTTCAAGCATCTTCTGATCCAAGCAAGAGGACCGATGTAAGAAAAGAAATCTCTGACATTCTATCAAAAATGGAATTAGAGTCGGAGACATTCATGCTCAATTTTATTATCAATGATAAAGGAGAGCTCGTGATCATCTCAACATCTTCACAAAAAAGTGATAAACTAGTAAGAGAATCGCTCAACTACAAAAAGGTCGGAAATACAAATGTAGATATTCATACCATCTACTCAATTCCAATTACTATTGAAAAAAGTAAAAAGTAATTTTTTTTCCATAGAGGGTGATATTAAACCCCATAATTGTTTGGTTAGAAGCCTGATCATTTTTTGGTCAGGCTTTTTTGTATATGACCTCGAAAAGTTACAAAATAGAATATTAAGCACTAATCATTAATACTACTTTGTTAAGTTAAAATCAGAATGCTTTTAAAATCAATTAAAGTTAAAAATAGCAATGTTCTTCTTAGTTTTTGTCACCATTTTTGATACAAAAATGTCGCCAAAAGAATTGTCGTTTTTTGTTTTCCACGACCTGAAGGTCGCGGTAACTAAAAAGTTATCGAATTTAAAAAAGTAGAATTAATAAAAAAAATTATATAGTTCTTTATTTTAGAAAAACTAAAAGTCATCTAATACGTATAATAGAAACAACTAATTATCATGTTTTTATTAAGATAATTACATACAATATATAGTTACTCGTGACCAAAAAGAAAATTAAAGGCAAGTATTCAAAAGTGAGTTAACAAGCTTTAATTATCGTTGTAGATATTACGATTTTATTAATTGTTTGATTGTAGCCTGATCTTTTTTGGTCGGGCTTTTTTATTTTGATTTCGGACTGCCGAATTAGCGTTGTAAAGGAAATAAGCGACTCAGTGTAAAACTGAGAGGTAAATGCATTGGGACTTTTAGTCAAAATATTAACGAGCCTAAAATCACTTCTTCTCCCACATAAAAACCTAATACCTGAAACGCTATAACACTACCACTCCAATATATAAGCAAAAATCAACGGTGCTACAATCGTCGCATCACTCTCTACAATAAACTTTGGTGTGGTGATATCTAGCTTACCCCAAGTTATTTTTTCATTAGGTACTGCTCCAGAATATGAACCATAACTTGTGGTACTATCACTAATCTGGCAGAAGTATGACCAAAATGGAATGTCGTGCATCTCCATATCTTGGTATAACATCGGTACTACACAGATCGGAAAATCACCGGCTATTCCACCACCTATTTGAAAGAAACCTACGCCTTTACCTTCGCTATTTTTTACATACCAATCTGCAAGCCACATCATGTATTCAATGCCACTTTTCATGGTAGATGCCTTCAATTGACCTTTGATACAATACGAAGCAAAGATATTGCCCATAGTACTGTCTTCCCAACCCGGTACGACGATGGGAATATTTTTTTCAGCTGCTGCAAGCATCCAAGAGTTCTTTGGATCGATCTCATAGTACTGCTCTAGTACTCCACTCAACAACATTTGATACATAAATTCATGTGGGAAATATCGTTCTCCTTTGGCTTCTGCACCACTCCATATATCCCAAAGGTGCTTTTGTAATCTTCTAAAAGCTTCTTCCTCAGGTATACATGTATCTGTCACCCGATTGTAGTGATTTTCTAATAAATCCCACTCGTCTTGTGGGGAGAGGTCTCTATAGTTTGGAATTCTTTTGTAATGAGAATGTGCCACCAAATTCATGATGTCTTCTTCAAGATTTGCTCCTGTGCAAGAGATAATTTGCACTTTGTCTTGACGTATCATCTCTGCTAATGATTTGCCCAATTCTGCAGTACTCATCGCACCTGCAAGGGTAATCATCATTTTGCCATCTGCAGCCAAATGCTGCACATATCCTTCTGCTGCATCTACAAGTGAAGCTGCGTTAAAATGTTTGTAATGGTCCTTTATAAAATCTTTTATCATTTTCGTAAGTATGTTATGTTTATGAATATCCTAAAATAGATAACATTTGTTCAACGGTTTGTTCATCTCTATAGACTCGGTCTGTATAATTACCTTTTTCATCTCGATCGATGATGATATGTTTTGGACTGGGGATCAAACAGTGTTTTATACCACCATACCCACTGATCGCCTCTTGATAAGCCCCTGTATGGAAAAACCCAAGATACAAAGGTTCCTTATCTCCATCTTTGTACGTAGGTAGGAATACTTGTTGGTCTAAATCTTCAGAATTGTAGTAATCAGAATGATCACAACTAATACCACCGATATTGACTTGTTTATATTCATTTTGCCACTTGTTGATAGGCAAAAGGATAAATCGCTCGTTGATAGACCATGCATCAGGGATGGTATTCATTAAGCTATTGTCTATCAAATACCAAAGCTCTGCATCATTTTGTTGCTTCTGCTCTAATACGCTGAACACGATGGCACCACTCTCTCCGACACTATATTTGCCGAACTCCGTGAAGATATTTGGCTCGTCGATTCCTTCTTCTTCACAAACTTCTTTGATCGTACGAACGATTTCGTCAATCATGTATTTATAATCGTATTCAAAAGCAAGGTTGTTTCTGATAGGAAAACCGCCACCGAGATTAATAGAATCCAATGTTGGACACTCTTTTTTTAATTCTGCAAATGTTTTAAGTGCTTTTCTAAACTCTCCCCAGTAGTATAATGTGTCTCGTATACCTGAGTCAACAAAGAAATGCAACATTTTGACTTTGACGCGTTTCTTTTTAGAAAGCACGTTTTTATAATACTCTACGATATCTGCACTCCTAATACCCAATCTTGATGTATAATAAGCGGATTGAGGCTCCTCATTGATGGCCATTCTTAACCCAACATTGAGTGTACCTTTGCCAGTAGCTTTTAAAAGACGGTCTATCTCTGCTTTACTATCCAATATAGGGATGACATTTGTAAAATCATCTTTGATCAGACCTGCTATTTTTTCAATATAGTCATCTGTCTTATGCCCGTTATGAATTAGGAAAGTCTTCTTACTGATTTTACCTGTTTCAAAAAGCTTTCGTATCAAGTCTATGTCAAAAGCTGATGAAGTCTCCAAATGAACTCCATGCTTCAAAGCCTCGGTTATCACATGATTAAAGTGACAACATTTGGTACAATAACAATAATGGTATTCACCTTTATAATTATTGGCTTTGATCGCTCTATTAAAATTGTTTTTTGCTTTCTTGATCTGATCCCCGATTCGAGGTAAGAAAGTTATTCTCAATGGGGTACCGTATTTTTCGATCAGGTATTTCAGAGAATAATTGTGAAAAGTTAAGTAATCTTCATTTAAATCAAACCCTTCTTGTGGAAAATAATAGGTCTGATTGATTAGTTGAAAATATGTGTTCTTCATTTATCCTTGGTAAAGCTATAAGTCAAAGTAAACCATGACGTTTTTTTTTAATTGTTAATGGATGCAAAATTATGTTTTTATTCAATTAAAAATGGGTTTTATTTTAAAAATATTTGGGATTGAAAAAATTAATTTTGTTTCGATGTCTAATTTCTATTTCTGCCGCCAATGAAAATGGGACTTAATTTAGAAAAATAAAATTTTTGTGTAAATTTCTTTGAATTTAAACTTAGGTTCTACCTCCCTCTCCAAACCACAACCTTATTCATCATAACGCTCCCTTTTTGCTCAATTTTACAGAAATATACATTATCAATAACCTCCGCAGGCAGATAAATTATGGGGCTTGTTTCTACTGACTGCATGACCAATTTACCTGTCATATCATATATTCTTAAGTCAAAAGGAGCATCATCAAGTCCTTTGATGTAAAAGTAATCTGAAGTTGGATTGGGATATATTTCGATAAGATTTAAAGCTATCTCTTCTTCATTGGTCACTTGATATGTTTGAGCCAATTGTAAAGCTTTTAAGATGTCTAACCTACCATGTCCGAAGGTATTATTGGGTATGGCTAAAGAATCAACACCACCACAAGATTTTTCTGCTCTATTTGGTCTAGCTGATTTTTTAAGGATATCTTCTACGATTTCTACTTTACCTTTTAAAGCGGGTACCGCTGATAATATAAGGGCTACAGCACCTGCTACATGAGGTCCTGCCATACTAGTGCCGTTAAAATTGGCATAGGTACCATTTCTCAATAGAGATCGTACACCTACACCTGGAGCAGTAATGTCTGGCTTGATAGCAACCGTATCATAAGAGGAGGCTCCTCTGCTGCTGAATCCAGCTATACCTCCAGATATATTATGAGCTCCTACAGTAAATGATTCTTTAAAAAATGCAGCCGGATCGTCAATTGTATTACAATTTGGACCACTATTGCCTGCGCTTACTACCACAAATATACCTGCTGCTTTTAGAGCTATGACCACTCTTTGCATCACTTGCCAATTGGAGGCATTACAGCCCTCTACTTCAGGACAACCCCAACTATTGTTGATGACATCGGGTGCTAATTCTGGTTTTGGATTTTTATTGTCTAAGTCAGTAGGAGCCAAAAACCACTCAAAACATTCGAGATAAGAAGAGGGTTTACCCCACCCGCGGTCCATATTCCTGCATCCTACCCATCGAGCATCCGGAGCTACACCTACGATCTCATTGGTGTCTCTTCCTACCATCGTGCCCATCGTATGTGTGCCATGATTGTTGTCATCGCACGGCACTTTTGAGTTGAATCCACATGGATTGTTGTCATCTGCGTTTAGTGTATTCCGCTCTCTGATGGCGTCATGCCAATGGTATTGGTGGCTGGATGTCGTGTCATTAACATATCCTCGATAAGACCTTTTGATGGGCCCCAACCCTGATTGATAGCCCGTATCTTGACCACCCACTACGATACCTTGACCAGTATAACCTTTTAACCACACACTGTCAGCTTTACTATCTTTGATGCCCCATGTAGTGATCTGACTTCTTTGACTAGGCAGTATTTCTTCTCTGTAGTCCATTACTTCAAACCTTTGTTTTGGAATATCTGCCAAAATATTTTGTATCATGGGTTGTGTGTTAAGCAGAAGATACTCAGGAAAATTTACTTCTACCACAACACTATTGGCTATAGCAAAACTGGTGATCGGCTTTATTTCGCATAACTTGACAAATTGACTTAATGTATTGTTATGTACTCTTTGTGCTTCTTTATAGACAAAGTGCGTTTTATCCACCTTGTTTTTAAGTTGGTAAGCCATGGTATAGTCGGCTTGCTGTTTAAACACGACAAGTAGTGGTACTTTTTCGTTTTTATAAAAAAGATGGTCCAAAGTAGCATTTTGGCCACTAAGTTGATGTGAAATTATAAAAAAGCACAGCAAAGACCAAAAAGTGAATTTTATCTTCATTACTTTATTTACCGTTTAATAATAATGGGTCAATTTGTTGCTTTAATTCTTCCAATTCGGATGGTCTTTTTCCATTTTCGGGTAAAACGGTGCCACTTTTATCCATGATTTTATAGGTAGGATAATAATTCGTATTGAAAACCTCAAAAATTTGGCTCTCTTGGGTTCTATTTAATAAATAATGGTCCCCACTAATACCGTATTTTTTGGCTTCCCTTTCTAAATCTTCTTTTTGACACCTCCCTCCACATAAGTAGACGAATGCTACATCTTTATCATAGTAATAGTTTTTCATCGGTTTTGATTCTTTAAATTCTTGTTTACAAGGCCCACACCAAGTTGCCCACATATCGAGATATACTACCTTTCCTTTATTTTTTTTGTGTATTTCATTCAGCAGTTGTAAGCCTGTAAATTCTGGATATTCATATACGGTATATTCCAATTTAATAGTTGCAAGTTTGGTAGTGAGGTTTAGTCTTTCCGATTGTATCTGCTTTATTAAACTTGCTGGATAGTCTTCTTTTGAAGTTATATTTTTGGCTATCTTGTCAATGAGAGAAGTATCCCAATCTGCATGGGCTATTTTCAAAAAATAAACGTCATACAGCAAATTTTTATCATCCAATTCTGCGATCTTTTTTACGGTTTCATTTTCGTTATTCATCATAAGAAAACCAATGTTTTCTTCAGGGACATATTTTTTCATTAGGTATAAGATATTGGTTAATAATGCCTTATCTATTACCAAATTTTTAGTCTTCTCACCTATATTTTTGTCATTTTGAATTTTGGAAATAGACAAAACTTTATCGCCTGTCTCGCTTCTCAATTTTTTAATTACTTCAACAGACATTTGAGCAGCATTGATCCCATCCAAAAGAGATAATAGCGTTGCTTTTTTAGGATGAAAATCGATACTTCCGTCTTTTACTAAACTATCTATATAAACTTTCATCAAAGGATCTTGAAATTTAAACCTCGAAATTTCTTCTTCTGAAAAAGCCTCTTCGATTAATTCATATTTTTTGAGACCATCATTTGTCTCTTTTTTTGAAGTTTCAAACAAGTTGATAATGTTTTCAAATTCTCTTTTTTCATCTTGATCTAATTGCTCAAATCTCGGAGAGATAAAATACTCACAAATATTTTTTGGAAGCGTAGCTGGAGATGGCAATTTTGAAAAATATTTTGCAGTAAGTGATTGAAATTGTGAAAATTCCGTAGCACCTTCATTTTTTAAACTCATTATTTCACGTCTACTTAGCGAAGATTGGCTATTCAGTTTATTGATTTTTTCCCAAACCTTATACTCTTTGCTATTTTTATCTGTTAAAGAAAATGATCTAACTGTTTTATCCACAGTTATTTTATTCTTTTTATCGATCTTTATTTGAATAGTTTTTTGATTGTCTATTAAAAACATGATGCTATCAGACGGTGAGACAATTTTAGCAAAGTATGGTAAACCGACATAAGTAACAATTTCTGGTTGCTTTTTAGAAAGGGTCTCATATCGATAGACTCCCGTGACATGATTGTATGTTTCTACCTTTATGGATTGCATCGTGCCTTCAAGTTTGATAGTTGTTTGCGTGTTACTATTGCTTGATAATAAACAAATCAAAAAACACAATACGAAGGAGAAATTAAATTTATTTAGCATTATTATAAGTATTATTCAGTAAGTTAAAATGTTTGGATTTAGCTTATCAAAATCTAAATTCTTTCAAATAACAATTTAAGGGCCACTAATATTGCAACGCCTGATAGTCCAAAGTTCCAATATTTGGCATTCACTTTCAGCTTATTGATAAAAAAGTAAGATAACAAAATCGCAATGGCCACAATGATCAATTGCCCCACCTCAACACCAACATTAAAAAAAAACAAGGGTTTTACTATAGCCGCAGCCTTACTCAGTAATGCTCTAAAATAATTAGAAAATCCAAAACCATGAATAAGGCCAAAAATAAAAGTGATAAAATACTTGACTCGAAGGAGATTAGTATCAGCACTATTAGGTTTTAAAAAAATATTCACCAAGCCTGTCAGTATGATGGTTACAGGTATAAGAATTTCAATAATCATGGGATCAAAAGAGACAACATCTAGCGCTGCCAAAGCTAATGTAAGTGAGTGACCAATGGTAAAAGCCGTCACTAAAATTACAATCTTTTTCCATTCTTTAACTTGATATGTAGCACAAAGCGCAAGAACAAACAAAATATGATCGTAGCCATTGATGTCGAGAATGTGTTGTAGACCGAGTTCAAAATACATTAGTAGAATTTTTTTGTAAAAATAGGATGAAAAAATGATTTAATCCACATAATGAATCAATAATGAACTACTTTCAAGTTTAACGCAGATTAGAATATGGGTTTAAGATTGATGAAAAATAATTCATAAACATTTTTTGTACAAAAAACTAACACTACACCATAGATTTATATATTTTTGATGCAGATCAATTAAAAAATATAATCGATATGGCACAATTTACTTTTGATATGAGGATGGATAAGGCGAGTTACGCAATGATTGCTTTCATGTTGGCCACGATGATGTACTTTGTAATTCATGGTGCTGGAGCAGGGTTGGGTTTTGTAGGTTATTTACAAGTTTTTCTCATTAGCTTATTTTCTACTATTGCACTAGTAGGCTTGGCATGCATACCTGTCATCATTGGATGTTATTTTATAAAAAAAATACCCGATATCGACTACGCAGTTTGGATAGCTTTTGGCATGACCATCGTTGGGATCATTAGTGAATTGTTCTAATCTAGTAAAAAATAAAAAAATGGCACAACATCAAAGATATTACGGAGGAACAGGAGATCCATACAGTAGAGATGGGAGAGGAACTGGTACTGGAAGATTCAAATTATTTCTTATTATTGGGTTAGCTATGGCTGGATACCAAGTGGTAAAATATTTTGGAAATACACAAGTCAATCCTCTCACCGGTGAATCTCAACGTATCCAATGGAGTGTAGAAGAAGAAATTGCCCTAGGACTCCAATCTGCCCCTCAGATGGCACAACAATATGGTGGCTTACATCCTGATCAGCGCGTTCAACAAAAAGTAGATGAAATAGGAAGAAGATTGGTCGATAATACAAGTGCGGGTAAAACACCCTATCCTTTTGATTTTCATGTCTTAGCAGATGATCGCACTGTCAATGCATTTGCTCTACCTGGTGGTCAATGTTTCATTACTGTAGGATTACTCTCTAAAGTAAAAAATGAAGACCAAATCGCGGGTGTCATGGGCCACGAACTTGCACACGTAGTATATCGCCACGGTGGTGAAAGAATGGCCAAATCCAGTCTTATACAAGGATTGATACAAAGTGTCCTCATTGGTAGTGGAGGTAGTATGGAGGCTGCACAGATAGCCAATTTTGTAGGTAATATGACATCCTTAAAATATGGTCGAGACCAAGAATTGCAGTCTGATGATTTTGGCGTAAAGGTAATGATTGAGGCTGGTTATGACCCAAGTCAAATGATAGGCGTCATGGATATCCTCGAAGAAGCCTCTGGCGGTGCAAGTAATAACCCTGAATGGCAATCTTCACACCCTCACCCCGAGAATAGAAGAGAGAAAATCAAAGAGTCGATTAAGAAGCATGGGCAATAGGGGCGTTGTTGGCTATTGGTCTTTAGTCTTTAGCGCTTTAGTGAATTAGCGTTTTGGGATGCTTTGATATATACATTTGCCGTTGGTCCCGTAAGGATACTTATCTAAGCTGGTAAACAAAGCGCAGTTTATTGTCGTATTAGCATATTGGCGTTTTGACGTTTTAGCATGTTGGCAAATTGAACCCCAAAGGATGTTTATACTCCGGTGAGTGAACTCATTGCCCATTGAATTAAGCGCAGCATATTGCCCCGCAGAGAATTGAATTAAGCATAGCGTATTGCAAAAAAAAAGGTCTCAAGAAACTAATACTCTCAAGACCTCATTAGAAGTTAATCCTCCATTCCCTTTACCTATTTGTATAAAAGTTGACTGTCGGAGTTCTGACACCTGTCTTACCTTGAGAGTAAACTGTATACATTTTTCCTCTTCCTTTTGGCGATGCATTTAAACTGTAAAGTCTAGTTGTTCCCGCAAATACATCTAGCGTATCAATGGTTAAATCATATTTGAGCTTTACAAAATCCGTAACTTGTTTATAGGCAATATTGGTAAATATGTCTTTACCTTCTCTTCTTGAAAAAAGTCTTACTGATTGAGCTGGAGAAATCACTACCATATTGGCAAATCTTAATGCATAAGTTACTGTATCAAGATTTTCAAGTTTATCTTCTACTACTACCAAATCTCTAGCAAGGCTATCACCTGCAAGAAACATAGAATAGTACTTCTTCGCATCAACTGTAACTGATCTTAATATAGCCGTATCTCCTTGTACAGGTGCGGCAATCGATGCCGGCGTCGTCCCAACAGCTGCAATTTTTCTATCCTGCAACAATAAAATACTACTTACACCAGGCTTTATTTGAGCATAGGTAGTTCCAGGCCAAACACCCGGTGCGGCTAATCCATTACCCATGATTCGATTATTATCTTGAAAACCAAGAAATCTTGTTGTTGTCACCCCTTTGACCACATGTGTCCAAGTATTAACTATTTTGATGTTTGCAGCATTTTCATCGGTAAATTGCCACTCTTGATTTTCATCAATCAGATTTTTTTCACATGCTATTACTCCGATTATGGTAGTGATAGCTATTAGAGCATAAAATATATTCTTTGTCATACGTCTTTTCGTTTATTATTTTTGAGAAAACCACATAGGAAGTGTGTGATAGTTTGGATTATTGGCACCAATGGTCGTTAGCTCATTGGCATTCCATAAATATTCTGAATTGAATCTTGGCCTAACTCTTTGTACAGGTAAGCCTCCGTTGTCAGGATAAGTAGTGAGCGGAAATTGAAAAGTAGCGTAGATATCAGGACTGTATTGATATCTTCTCATGTCTACCCAAGTCTCCTCAAATCCATAACCCCATAAAGCCACAAACTTTTGCATCATTATGGTACTCAGTGTAAGGTCAGCACTGTTTGCTGGACTTACCTTATTGATAAATTCATCAACCCTTGCTGGTGTCATTGGTACATAACCTGTAAAATGTTTATTGAGCGCATTGATATTTCCCCTTATCCCATTTTTGTAAGCTGCTAAAGCGGTAACTTTATCTCCTTTGATAAATGCAGCTTCGGCTTTGATGAATTGAAGTTCAGCATAAGTCATAATTGGGAAAGGTGACCTGTTTTTAAAGTAGGTTCTTGCAGCCGTATCAATACCCATTGCTGGTGCTAAAGTAGCAACAAAACCAAAGAAATTGGAAGTTCTTTGTGCAGCAGGGACACTTGTGGCTTCTCCCGACGCAACTCTTACTCCTCTAAATCTATTATCTGTTGAAGGCTTGAAGATGTATGCCATTCTTGGATCTATAGTACCAGTAAATACCGTGCCATCCATATATCGGATGATCAGATCACTTGCTCTGTAAGCTTGTAAATTACCTCTAATAGGCCCAAAGGAATTTGCAGATAAATTACTTATTGCATTATTCTCAAAATTAATCATGATATCATCATCCTCGCTTGCTAGTGCGGCATCTACGGCTTTTATCACATCATCAGGTTTGTATGTAGATTTTAAAGAGTATCGATGTAAAGTTTTTGCTCTTATACCACTTACATACTTTATCCAAAGGTCTAAGTTACCTTTATTCATCCAGATATCAGCTTTTTTAAAAGTTTCTGAAGCACCTTTTTCTTTAGCTTTATTGAGTTTTTCTAGAGCTAAATCACACTCTTTAATTACTTTTTGATACACTTGCTCTTGTGGGTCAAACTTAAATGTCAATGCACTTGTATTAAATGCTTCATTCAAGATTACTTCACCGTGATAATCCGTCAATGTAAGCCATCCATGTGCCATTATTGCATGCCCAGCTCCTGCAAAATCCATTTGTCCGTCTTTCTCAGCGTCAGTGATCATGTTAAGGACATTGAAGCCAGAAGTCCAATAATGACTCCTCCATTTTTCACCACCATTATCTGTTCCAGGATCATAGCCCATTCTATCCCACGTACCACCAGCAGTGGTTATAGTCCAATAATGTACATACCTACCTAGAAATCTTGAGTCAAACTGATATCCCCTAGCTACATTGGCTTGGATAGCTGGAAGGACAGTTTCAGGCTTAGCTGTAGTACTTGCATTTGGATTTAAAAAAGCTTCGTCTACATAATCCGAGCACCCAAAGCTTGATAAAACAACAATAAATATTAATAATTTTTTCATTTTTTAAAATTTGCTTTTTTAAAATTATTTACCAATCGTAGCTCTCATGCCAAAGCTAAGACCCATTGGTGTCGGCATACCAAAGAAGTCCATTCCAAAAGAACCGACGCCTCCTGTTGCACCGCTATTGGCATTTACCCCAGGGTCAGCCCCCGAGTAATTAGTGAAGATAAATAAGTCTGTACCCGATACAAATAAAGTAGGGTTTATTAGATATTTGGTGGAAGGGAATTTATATCGTACCATCACTTCCCTTATTCTTAACCAATTTACATCTTTCTCTACAAAATTACTGGCATATAATCTTCCGTCCGCATAATAGTTAGAATAATACGGGTTTATTGCTATTGTATTCGTTGTAGGGTTAGAAGTGTTTTCCAAGCCATCACCAAGCACTCCAGGAACAATGATTAACTTTTCTCTATCCAATGTTCTTGTACTGACACCTCTTAATGTCATTGCGTATTCTGTACCATTGATTATGTCGCCACCTAACCTAAAATCTGTGTTGATAGAAGCGGAAAAATTCTTGTATCTAAAGTTATTTAAAAATCCTCCTAATATATCTGGATTTCTGTCACCAATTCGTTTATAATCAGGAACTGAAAGTAAAGGAACACCTGTTGAAGGGTCAACAATGATTTGTCCTTCATTATTTCTTCTATAATCATTTCCTGTTATAGTAGTAGTGGTTCCACCTGGTACAATACCATTTCTAAAAGCACTAACCCAAGAATCCGAGTTGTAATATTCAGGTATGTTGGACGGTAGATTTTTGACTAAATTTCTAGTGCCTGCTGCGTTTAAATTTATATCCCAACCAAAGTTTTTACCCCAAATTGGTTTACCAGTAATAACCAATTCCATACCTCTATTACGGGTATCCGCCACATTGAGTGTAGACAAGATAAAACCCGTTCCATAGCTCAATCTTACTAATCTTACTATCTGACCAATATTGTTTGTATTGTAATAACTAAAATCAAAACCTAATCGACTGTTAAAGAAATTTAATTCTGTACCTACTTCCCAAGTTTTTTGCCTTTCTGGTTTGATGTCTTTATTATTATTGGTAAAACCAAGTCCCACACCTGCTCCACTTGTAGTTTGGATAGCGTACACTGATTGAGACCCATATGGCTGAATGTCTTTAGCGGTTTCGGCATAAGAAAATCTTAATTTACCAAAACTGAAAATTTTAGAATCTGGAGCAATGAGCTCACTGAATATCACAGACAATCCTGCTGAAGGATAAAAGAAGGTTCTTGATTGCTCTGGCAAAGTAGACGTCATATCTCTTCTCCCTGCCACATTAAAGTACAACCAACGATCGTAATTGAAATTGTAATCAAAAAACTGCCCCACCAATCTTCTAATGCGTAAAGTGTCTCTACCCACTGTACGACTGGTAGCATATGTTGCTGAATCTATTCTAGCAAATGTCCCGTCTAAATTAGAAAAAGTAGGATCAAAAGGCTCATTTGGAGACCTAAGTCTTTGACCTCTTTCAGCAAAGAATTTTGTTTCAAAATCATCTACTGCAGCCCCAATTCTTAAAGAGTTTTCCATCTTTCCAAATGTTTTGTTCGCTGATAAATAGGTCACACCACTTAATCCTAAATATTTTTCAGTGTATTGTTCGACTTGTCCGCTTACAGTCCTAAAAGCTTCACTCTGTGGATGAAAAAATGTAAATCCTAATGTATTATATTGATCTACAGATCCTCTACCTGTTAAAGAAAGCCAATCAGTAAGTTTATAAGTTCCAGAAAGATTGTAGTTAAATCGATCAGTTTTATCTTGAGATACGTCATTATTGATTTGCCAAAATGGATTATCTAACTCAGCAACACCTGTATCATCATAAAATCTTCTTCTACTTCCATCATCTTTTGTATAATTTTTAGCATCGTCCACAATTGGCCAATACAATAAAGATTGTAAAAATCCACCAGCACCTCTTAGTGCTTTAATGGTTTTAGAATTGGTGTAAGCCAAAGTACCTGACAAATCTAATTTATTATTTGGGGATATGTAAGACAAAGTTCCTCTCCCGTTGTATCTATCATAGCCAGTATTTGGAATGGTACCTTGTTGGTTTGTTGTGCCTAATGATGCTCTGTAAGATATACCTTTTTTGCCACCTTCGAAGTTGAGGTTATGTCGCATGGTTAATGCATCTTGAAAAAAAGCACCTATGTTGTCATAAATAGGTTGTCCTTCTGGAATTAGAGGTCCAAATGTAGACATCGTTCTTGTATCTGGACTACCTTGTATACCAAGACCATAAGCAGTTTGAACCTTATGTCGTCTAGTATTTTGATCAATTCTAAAGTTATTGTCATAATTTATTTTGAGTGCCCCTTTTTTACCTTTTTTTGTCGTAATAATGATAGCTCCGCTACCTGCATCAATACCATATAAAGCTGCAGCCTCAGGCCCTTTTAAGACCGTGATACTTTCTATATCATTTGGATTTAAGTCTGCAATCCTATTGGTAAAATCATCTCCACGGTTTGAACCTTGAGACACAAAATTATTTTGATCTGTTACACTATTTTGTACGGGTAAACCATCCACAACAAATAAAGGCGAGTTATTACCGCTTAATGAATTAATACCCCTTAGTACAATCTGCGTAGATGCACCAGGTGCTCCACTTGATATATTGGTGGTGATACCAGCAACTTTCCCTGATAATGAATTTAGAAAATTTTCCCTACCTGTCTCACTAATGTCATCTCCATCTAATGAAGCTGCTGCATGTGAAAGTGCCCGTTTTTCCTTTGTTACTCCAAATGCAGTGACAACTACCTCTTCCAAGTTTTGTGCAGATGGACTCAAAAACACATTTATGATGTTTTTGTCTCCAACTACAACATCTTTTTCGATATATCCTACATATGTAAATTTAATTACATCACCCTTTTTTGCGTTAATGGAGTAAGTGCCATCTACTTCAGTAACCGTACCTGTCCCTATTCCTTTTATTACAATATTTACTCCGATTAGTGGCTCGTTAACGATCCCTCCTGATCTGACAATACCCTTAATTTCATTGGCTTGTCCTTGTAGAACTTGTACAACCATTACTAATAGTATTGGTAGACAAAACTTTTTTAACTTTACATACATCATAAATCCATGTTTAATATTATACAAATATTTTCGTAAAGTTAAAAGAATTTCACTTCGATGTATCCATTTATAAATTTAAGATTAAAATTTTAACACTCTTTGAATCTTAGATAAGATTTAGCAAATATGATTTTTTTAGTTTATTAAGCTCCATAGGTTATTCCGTATTTTACAAAAAAAATGAACTGCGTTCGAGCACTAATAAAAATGATGAAATGGAGATAAATTGATCAAGTCTTCATTCTTTGAAACTACGTTTTTACAGTATCTTTTCATAAATTTACCACAAAATACATTCCATATAAAAGAGTTTTAACCATTGGTCATATAATCAAGAAATCTGTAAATTTCCTATTCTTCAAATTAAATCAAACATTCTCCTCACTTGCAAATCTCCAAATCCATAAATTTTCTCTCTTTTAGAAAATTCCTTAAAAATTGGTTCAAATTCCTTAGTGTCTAGCTCTCTCGTAATATCAAGTAAAGCTTGGATAGGTCTGCCAGGATGATCTTCTGTCGGTTTTCTGGCAATATGAGCCTCTACCGCGTCAAATATAAAAGGCATAGAAGTATTTAGTTCTTTGGCCTCTTTTAATAATAACTCGAAATTTTCCTTTTGATAGTATATCCAAAGATTAGCTATTTCTTGCACGTTCTCAATAAGAATTTTGTGATCAAAAATGTGTATCAAATCTTCATGACTTAAACCAGTAAAACCTTCATGGGTGAGCATCTCTGGTCTAACCAGATAGACTTTATAGTTTTTACCACTTTGAAATAATAAATAAGTTACAAACCAAAAATTGACTTGACAAAATAAGTCGTCTTCAAACCATAAACATACTTCACTATGATCAGGAATATTTCTTATTTTATCAACTTCCAAAATAGTATGATCGAAGTATTCTTGACTTGTTGAAAGTCCATACTCTTCAATTAAAAACTTTGCTCTAATTTGATACAAATCCTCCAATGTGTTTGCTGCAACTGGACCATCTACAAGGCACTCACGCATTACAATGATTTGACCAGGTAATTCAGAAGGAAATCGTTCTCTGAGACAATCTCCATTTAAAATATGTACTTGGTGTGGCATATGAAAATTTTAAAATCTCACAAATATACCAAAATTACAAATTCTACCATCAGCCAAAACCATCAGCCTGTGACCAAAGACCAGTGAACAACCACCCACACCAAACCCTCCTAAAAACTTAGCACAATTTTTGCTCCTACTCCATTTTACTAAACATTTAAAAATTTTGTAGTTGCAAATTTCCGTCATTCTTCTTGAAAATGAATTGAGTCAAGCATCAACTAAAGTGCTTCTTGATAAAACTTCACTGACAAAAATCCCTTCTTTACCGTCAAAGCATGGAGAAATGGTTACCTTTTTTGATCAATCCAATGCTGATCCGATTATCCTATTAAAAATCAATACGTCAACAATTGGTAAAAATACCGCCTACATTAGAAAGGCATTGCTATCATATAAAGGAGAACTTACTGTTTCGATCATTAACCTTGATGAAGTATCTGATGCGGTGGCTGAAAATGTTTTGCTTGGGTTTTTCTTATGGGAGTATGATTTTGCGAGTCTTAAATCAACAAAAGATTCTGCCAAAAAAGTAGTATTTGATAAAACTGTGGGTAAAAAACTAGAGAAAAGTGTTAGGTCGATAGCCGAAGCAATGAAAACTGCAATGCATATCGTAGATCTTCCACCCAATGTAAAAAACCCAGACTTTTTGGTTGGGCATATACAATCGCTTGGTAAAAAGTATGATTTGAAGGTCGATATTATCTCCAAAAAAGAATTGATCAGCAAAGGATTTGGAGCATTACTATCTGTGGGTCAGGCAAGTGAGTTTGGTACTTATTTGGCCACCATTTCTTACCAAGGCAATAAGAAAAAAGGGGTAGATCATGCCCTCATCGGTAAAGGCGTCACATTTGATACAGGTGGTATATCGATCAAGCCATCTACCAATATGCACTATATGAAAAGTGATCTTGGGGGTGCAGCAGCCGTCATTGGTGCTATGCAGTTAATAGCCGATCAAAAACCCAATGTCAATGTAGTCGGAGTCCTACCCATCGTAGAAAATGCAGTAAGTAGCAAGGCCACTCGACCAGGTGATGTGGTCGTATCTTACAGTAAAAAAACAATAGAAATTATTGATACAGACGCAGAGGGAAGGCTCATTTTGGTAGATGCTATTTCTTATGCCCTCGACAAAATAAAACCTACAAATATCATTGACTTAGCCACACTCACTGGAAGTAGTGTGATGACTTTTGGGTCTCAATATGCCGCTATGTTTACCAAAAATCAAAAATTAGCAGCAACTTTATTCGAACTTGGTGAGCATTTAGGTGAAAAAGTATGGAACATGCCTTTGGATGAAGAATATGGTGAAATGATGCACTCAGATATTGCAGATATCAAAAATTTTCATGGTCGTCCATATGCTGGTGCAATCACAGCCGCAAAATTTTTAGAGTTTTTTACTGAAAATCACGAAAACTGGGTACATTTGGACATTGCAGGGGTTGCATTCGTAGATAGTGATTTAGTCAAGTCTAAAATTGCATCCGCTTTTGGAGTCAGATTGTTGGCTGAGTATGTTAAAAAATAGGTAATAATTGCGTTTTTGTATGGAGAAAAAGATTAAAATTTTAGCGATCAGTCGCTATTATAAAGGGAGTGAATTTTTAAGAAATGGTAATAATCTAGGTGCTGAAATGTACCTACTGACATCTTCAAAATTACAATGTGAGGATTGGCCTTGGGCATCTATTCATGAGACATTTTACATGGATGAAGATAGTAAAGGAGAATGGAATATAGAACACCTCATCAATGGTCTAGCCTTTACTTTTCGATCTAAAAAATTTGATGCTTTAGTTGCTTTGGATGATTTTGATGTAGAGATCGTTGCATCTTTAAGAGAATACTTCAGAATTGGCGGTATGGGAGATACGACAGCAAGGCATTTTAGAGATAAATTGGCCATGCGCTTGCAAGCAAGAGATAAAAACATACCAAGTCCAAGTTTTTCTTCTCTTTTTTATGATGAAGATATTAACGCATTTCTTACTCAAAATTCAGCCCCGTATATGATTAAACCTAGGGGCCAAGCATCTGCTACGGGAATTAAAAAAGTTTATTCGAAAGAAGAAGCTTGGGAACAAATACATGCCTTAGGTGACAATAGACACAAGTTTTTAATAGAAACTTTTAAACCCGGATCGGTTTTTCATGTAGATACCGTAGTGTGGGATGACAATGTAGTATTCAGCAAAACAAGCATGTATTTAGATACGCCTTTTGAAGTAGCTCACGGTGGCGGTGTATTCAGGTCTATGGCTCTCAATGACAATCATTCTGACGCAAAAGCACTTACAAAAATAAATGGTGAGTTGCTCAAAGCCTTTGGATTACGATATGGTGCATCTCACTCTGAGTATATCAAAGACAAAGATGGTAATTACTATTTTCTTGAGACTGCCTCTAGGGTTGGAGGTGCAAACCTTGCAGAAATGGTCGAAGCCGCAACAGGTATCAACTTATGGGGTGAATGGGCGGCTGTAGAGATAGCCTTTATCAAAGGTGTAAAGTATCAACTTCCCAAATCAAAAAATCTTTCTGCGGGCATCATCGTCAGTCTTTCGAGATACCAACACCCCGATTTATCTGAGTTTAGTGATCAAGAGATTTACTGGAAATTGCATAAAGAATATCACATCGGGCTTGTAATTGCTTCTGAAAATCAAGAAAGAATTACCCAATTACTTGATCAGTATCTTTGGATTATTAAAGAAAAATATCATGCTAGTTTGCCAGCAGCTGAACGACCGGCTAGTTAATCCCATTGATTAATTCTTAACATTCAGCCATTTTTTGTTATTTTATACATAATTTATAGCATGCCACCAAAATATAATGTTTTTATGGCGTTATATTTGCTATTGTATCTAACCTAAATATCTAAAATGGGTTCCGTAATGAAGATCAAAAGTACAATAAAAGCAGCATTTTTTGCGACAAATCATCCCGATAGCAATCGGGATGGTGCGAAGCAAAAAGTGAGCGAAGCGACTGATTTTGCAGTAATTTTGAGCTGTAATAGGAAATCCATTTTAGATTTTTAGGTATAATTAAATCATAATGATTAACTCCTCCAGATTTTTTAAAAAATGAATGTAGAAAATTATTATCAGCAACTATTAATTGAGCACCAAGAATGTTCTTCATGCCCGAGTCCGGTAGAAATTGTTCAATTTTATAAAAAATTGACAGGCTTGTTTTTCCAAGATTTTTCAACCATCAAATTTTCAAGTGTTGAACAAATCAAAGTCTACGAATCAAGGCTAAAGTCTGACTTTTCGTCTTTTTTAGTCAATTATTGTAAAAATAGTAACGAGCAAGCTCAAGGGCAAACTCAAAAGTTTTTTGACGAGTTTCCGCAAATCTTACATCTCCTAAATAAAGATATTGAGGCAGCCTTCCAAGACCCTGCTGCCAAATCAAAACGTGAAATCATCCGCTCCTACCCAGGATTTTATGCTATCATGGCCTATCGAATCGCAAACACGTTGTTAAGACAAGGTATAGAAGATATCCCTAGGATTATTACGGAATATGCACATAGTAAGACAGGTATAGACATTCACCCAGGTGCAACAATCGGTGAATATTTTTTTATAGATCACGGTACGGGTGTGGTAATAGGTGAAACTACCCATATTGGTAATCATGTCAAAATATACCAAGGGGTGACACTCGGTGCACTGAGCGTAGACAAGGTAGATGCAACTGTAAAAAGACATCCCACGATCGAAGACCATGTCGTTATTTATGCAAGTGCTACGATCCTTGGCGGCAAGACCGTGATTGGTCAAAACTCCGTAGTGGGTGGTAACGTCTGGCTGACCAGAAGTATTCCACCTTTTACCAAAGTTTATTATAAGGCGGCTATGAATTTAGAGATCGAAAGTGAGTTTGACACGTATGTGTTTAAGGATATGTAATAAAAAGTAGAATCAATACTAAATATATGAAATTAATCGACCTTATCGGCAATACGCCATTAGTAGAGATACAACACCTCAATCAAAACCCAAATGTCAAAATTTATGGCAAGCTGGAGGGAAATAATCCTGGAGGTAGCGTCAAAGACAGGGCGGCTTATGGTATGATCGCAGGGGCACTTCAGAGAGGAGATATCAAACCAGGAGATCGGTTAGTTGAAGCCACAAGTGGGAATACAGGCATAGCATTGGCCATGATTGCTCAACTTTCAGGCGTACATATGACACTCTTAATGCCGGCAAACTCAACGAAAGAGCGTGTCCTTACGATGGAAGCTTATGGTGCAAAAGTGATTCTCACTGATGCTTCAAAAGGAATAGAATACTCTCGCGAACTCGCAGATGAGATGGTCGAAAAAGAAGGATACTATATGCTCAATCAGTTTGCCAATCCTGATAATTATGGTATGCACTACCGCACCACAGGTCCTGAAGTCTTTCGCGATACTAACGGTACGGTCACCCACTTTGTATCATCAATGGGTACGACGGGTACCATCATGGGTGTAAGTAGATATCTGAAAGAACAAAATCCAAATATCCAAATAGTTGGTGTACAACCCAAAGATGGATCAAGCATACCAGGTATTAGACGATGGTCACCTGCTTTTCTCCCTAAAATATATGAAGACTTTCGTGTAGATCGTAAGATTGATGTTTCGACCGAAGAAGCTACAATAATGACAAGAAGACTTGCAAAAGAAGAAGGCATCTTAGCAGGTATGAGTAGCGGTGGCTCTATGCATGCTTCACTACAACTTGCATCTGAATTGGATCATGGTGTTATTGTCTCAATCGTGTGTGATAGAGGTGATCGGTATTTGAGTAGTGATCTGTTTGGTTAATTTTTTAATGCATGAATGCTTGAATGCGTGAATGCTTGATAAAGATAATTGAATTGGTATGTAGTAATCTAAAAAAGCTAAAAGCCCATAGCTAAAAGCTAATAGCTTATTCATATCTTTGTAATTCATAATCTTTAAGTATGAAAAAAATATTATTGGTACGACATGCAAAATCATCATGGACTAATTTAGGCCTTAGCGATCATGATAGAAAATTGGATGAAAGAGGGTTGCGTGATGCACCCATCATGGCTCAAAAAATGAAAGACTTAAATTATATAGTTCAAGGAATTTACACAAGTTCTGCGACTCGAGCTAAAGAAACAGCTGAATATTTTGCTCATAATCACAATGTAGAAAAGACTGATTTTCATGTTTTACCAAAGTTATACCACTCTTTACCAGATACAATGATGGATGTAATTGCTGAAGCAAACGATCAATATGATACAATTGCTATTTTTTGTCATAATCCAGGTATCACTTATTTTGCTTACAGCATTTTAGACCAAGATATTGACAACATATCAACTTGTGGTATTTTATTGATGGATTCTTCGGTCAATTCTTGGAATAAAGTCAAACAAGACAATCTTAATTTTCTAAAATATTATTATCCCAAAATGTAATTCAGTTGATGAAAAAATTTTTTTTTATATTGCTAGTCTTTTCTATAATTGCTTGTAAAAATTCGAAAATACCAAAATACACACTTGATATTCCTAAGGAGAAAATGATCGCTATTATGATTGACTTACATGTCGCAGAGATCGCTATTCAAGAGTTTCTTCCAGACCAACAGGATAGTATGAAAACCATCTTTGTAACCCAAATATTTAAAATTCACAAAACAGATAAAGCTAAATTTGAAAGTAATTTTAAAAAACTGATAGGTAATGCAGAACTCAATAGCAGTGTACAAACCGAAGTTTTAGATTCTGTAAGAAGTATTAATGAAAAATACAAACTGAATTAGCAATGCGTAAACACTTAGGTATTTACTGTAATAATGCCATCAATAAAAGTGATCTCTACTATCAAATCACACACAAAAACCTGCTACAAGAATCTTTTGATATTAGTACTCTGAAAGGTGAAATTGTTTCAGCCATTACGATTAGCAAATTAATAGATGAAGAATTTAAATATGACAGATTTATCATTTCGAAAGCCTACCAAAACACAAGTATCGAAAGCATGTCAAGTGGGCAACAAAAAATGGCACTTATCGAACATACATTTAAAAAAGAACTAGACTATATCATTCTTGACGATATACATAGTAATATAGATAAAAAGACCTTAGATGAACTTATCAATTTAATCACCACAAAAAATGATACATATACCTTTATACAAATTTTTGACCGGAAGGAAGATATCTTATCATTCATAGATCAGGTGATCACCATTGATCAAGACTTTGCCATAAAATCTCATATTTCAACCATCGATTTTCTTCTTCAAACCACTACAAAAATCAATTTAAAAAAATTTCCTTTTCATAGACTTAAGGACATCACTTTTTTTGATCCCATCATAGATTTAAAAAAAGTTAACGTCTCCTATCTCGACAAACCTGTGTTAAAAGATCTCTCTTGGACCATAAAAAGAGGTGAATTTTGGGAGTTAAGTGGTCCGATCGGAAGCGGAAAAAGCACCTTACTTTCTATGATAATAGGTGACAATCCAAAAGCTTTTGGCCAAGACATCACCTTATTTGGTATTAAAAAGGGGTCGGGAGAAACTGTATGGGAAATCAAGAAACACATAGGGTATTTTTACACTAAAATGTTACAATTATTCAGCCGAAACTACACCAATGAAGAGATGATCATATCGGGATTTTATGATTCTATAGGACTCTACACCAAATCTACAGATCTTCAAATAAAAATTGCCTCAGATTGGTTAGACTTTCTAGGACCTGAGTACAGAGAAAAAAAATTCCAAAACCTATCCACAGGTCAACAAAGAGTCATCATGCTGGTCAGAGCCATTGTAAAACAACCCACATTGCTCATTCTCGACGAGCCGACTGTGGGATTGGACGATCAGAATGCACAGCTTTTTGTTGCACTTTTGAATACGATTGCCTCACAAAAAGAGATAGCCATCATTTTTGTTTCTCATCGCAAAGAGCAAGGATTACAGACAGATTTTGTATTAGAATTGGTACCATCTAATGAAGGGAGTAATTTCAGAAAGATTGATTCGTTACAATGAATTAAATTGAGATAGATATAATAAAACTACCCATCACCTATTTGCATTTTTAGATAATATTAGACATGTAACCTATCAGGGCAAAGCTACCCGATTAACTGCTACGTTGCCTATCGGGGCTAAATTTCTTCTATATTAACACTTATTTCTATAAAAAAGGTATTCTAAAGCCAATGGAAATTGCTCTCCCCAGTATACTTCTTGATGCCTTCCATGTGGATTGGTTACAAATTTTAAATTAAGCTTTTGGCCCTCATGTTCGTTGCCCCTTAGCACATTGGCAAGCCGAGTTACATTATCAAGATGGGTTTCGCTTTCTAAACCACCCGCATAGAGATAAATGTCAGTAGCAATATCTTTAGGGAAATTGGCTGCTTGGATGTAAATATCATTCGTTATCCATAATGAAGGCGAAAAGATCATCATTTTACCAAAAATATGGGAGTATTTAAACCCAGCATACAAACTTATCAACCCCCCTAACGAACTTCCACCTATACCAGTGCAGTTTCTGTCATGGTGAATTCTATACCTTCCATTAATCATTGGAATCAATGTATTCATCATGAAATCTATATACTGCTCACCCTCAACTTCTTTAAACTTTCTTGTTTTAAATGGGATTAGTTCCTTGATACGTTGTTCGCCACCGTGATCTATGGCTATTACAATGGTATCTTTTATTCCATGAGCAGCCATTTTGGCCAATGCTTTGTCAACTCCCCAATTACCGAAAGGTGCATAATCGTCAAATAAATTTTGCCCATCATGCAAGTAAACAATTGAATATTTCTTATCCGATTTATAATAATCATAAGGTAATAATGCAGAAATTCTTCTTGTTCTGTTTAGTTGGGGTATCATAAAGTGTTCATCTATGATTTCAATAATAGGTCTCCAATCTGTCATATATACCTTTCCGTTCTATCTTTCATTATCAAAGCACAAAGTTAATCGAATGCTTTAGCTTTTTAATTACATGAATACTTTATTTTATTCAAACTTTTGGGCACTTTACAATAGAATAAGATCTATTTACCGTCTAAAGTCATACAATACCTTCAAAATCAATAGTACTTGCAACGATCTTGTGCTTCGTAGCAACAAGACCTAATACTAAACAAAATCAATAGTTTTCCTTTTACTATCCCTTTTTTTTGTTATTTTTGCCCCTCAAATTATATATAATGAACGATAAAGCAAAAATCATTTATACCATCACTGACGAAGCACCTGCTTTGGCTACATATTCTTTCCTTCCGATTATAGAAGCATACTCAAAATCTGCGGGCGTATCTGTTGAGACAAGAGACATATCACTCGCAGCAAGAATACTATCAGCATTTCCTGATTACCTCACTGAAGATCAGAAAAAAAGTGATGATTTAAGTGAGTTGGGAGCTTTATGTCTAACACCAGAGGCTAATATTATAAAATTACCTAATATCAGTGCATCTGTTCCTCAATTGGTAGAAGCCGTTACAGAACTACAATCAAAAGGATATGCTATACCTGATTATGCAGACGAAGCAAAATCTGATAAAGAAAAAGAGATACTTGCTAGATACAAAAAAATACAAGGAAGTGCTGTAAATCCTGTACTACGTGAGGGAAATTCGGACCGTAGAGCACCAAAGTCTGTGAAAGAATTTGCCAAATCTCACCCTCACAAAATGGGTGCATGGTCATCTGATTCTAAGACGAAAGTAGTTACCATGTCAGATGGCGACTTCAGGTCAAACGAAAAATCATTGACCATTGATAATGCCACAAGAGTAAAAATAGTCCATCAAGACAATGATGGAAAAGAAACGTTGCTAAAAGATTTTTTCTCTTTAAAAAATGGAGAAATCATTGATACAACCTTAATGGAGAAGCAAAAGCTCGTCTCTTTCTTGGACCAACAATTTGAAGTTGCAAAACAAGAAGATTTGCTTTACTCGCTTCATTTGAAAGCTACCATGATGAAAGTATCAGACCCAATTATATTTGGCCATGCTGTACTATCATATTTTAAACCACTTTTCACCAAATATAAAGACCTTTTTGAACAAATAGGTGTAAACGTGAAAAACGGTTTTGGAGATGTTATTGCAAAAATCCAAAACTTGCCTGCCGAACAAAAAGCAGAAATTGAAGCAGAAATAACAAAATGTCTAGAAGATGGTCCAGAAGTAGCTATGGTAAACTCTGATAAAGGAATTACCAATCTGCATGTACCAAGTGACGTAATCGTAGATGCAAGTATGCCTGCTATGATTCGTGAAAGTGGTAAAATGTGGAATAAGGAAGGTAAAACTCAAGACACATTAGCTATTATTCCTGATAGCAGCTATGCCGGGGTTTATACAGCAATCATTGATTTTTGTAAAAAACACGGTGCATTCGATCCTCGCACTATGGGTACAGTACCTAATGTGGGTCTGATGGCTCAAAAAGCCGAGGAATATGGATCTCACGACAAAACTTTTGAAATTGCAAGTGCCGGAATCGTAAAATTAATTGATGAAAATGGTAATATCCTCACAGAACATGCAGTATCAACTGGTGACATATGGAGAATGTGCCAAGTAAAAGATGACCCTATTCAAGACTGGGTTAAACTAGCTGTTAACAGGGCAAGAGACAGCAAAACTCCGATCGTTTTTTGGTTGGACAATAACAGACCTCACGATGCTCAGTTGATCTTAAAAGTCGAAAAATATTTGAAAAATTATGACACCAACGGCTTAGAAATCCACATAATGTCTCCAGCAGACGCTACAACCTTCTCTTGTACAAGGATGAAAGATGGGCTTGATACGATTTCTGTTACAGGCAATGTCTTGAGAGATTACAATACCGATCTTTTCCCAATATTAGAACTTGGTACAAGTGCTAAAATGTTGTCAATCGTTCCTTTGATGAATGGTGGTGGTCTTTTTGAAACAGGAGCTGGAGGTTCTGCACCAAAACACGTAGAGCAATTGGTAGAAGAAAATCACTTACGTTGGGATTCATTGGGTGAGTTTTTAGCTTTAGCTGTATCATACGAGCATCTTGGCAAAGTGTTTTCTAATCCAAAAGCTACCATTTTAGGAGAAACTCTTGATCAAGCTACTGGCCAATACTTAAACAATAATAACGCACCAGGAAGAAAAGCTGGCGAGCTTGACAACAGAGGTAGCCACTTCTATATTGCTAAATACTGGGCGGAGGCATTAGCAGAACAAAACAATGATGCTGAGCTTAAGGCAAAATTTACCCCTGTTGCTAAAGCTTTGAATGATAATGAATCTACCATAATTAGTGAATTACTTGCATCTTCAGGCAAGCCACAAGATATCGGTGGTTATTATTATCCAGAATTTGCAAAAGTGAGTAAAGTGATGAGACCAAGTGCTACGTTGAATGATATAGTGAATGTGATTTTGTAATAATTTTTATTTGCCATCAAAATCTAATAGTTAGATTTGTATATGATTCTATTATTGATAAAAGATAATGTCAGAAAAATATATAAAACAAATCATGACAAATTTGTGCTACAAAACCTCATAAATAAATAAATAATGGAACTGCTAATTATCATCATTTTGGTCTTAATCAATGGTGTTTTTGCCATGAGCGAATTGTCGTTGGTTTCGGCTAGAAGGTTTAAACTAGAGTCAGCAGCCAAAAAAGGAAGTAATGCCGCAAAAGCTGCCTTAGACCTTTCGGACAATCCAACTAAATTCTTGAGCACCGTACAAATTGGGATTACATTGATAGGAATTCTCTTAGGGGTTTTTAGTGGCGAGACCATAACGAAAACTTTTGTAGCCTATTTTTCTAATTTTGAGTCTTTGGTAAAGTATGCCGATGAGATTGGTACAGGTCTATCCGTACTTTTTATTACGTATCTATCTATTGTCTTAGGTGAGCTTTTTCCCAAAAGACTCGGCATGACCTTTCCCGAACCGATTGCTTTGATGATTGCTAGACCCATGATGTTTCTTTCAGCACTTACCTCTCCATTTGTTTGGCTTTTGACCGTATCAAACAATTTGCTTTTAAAGATATTTGCCATCAAAAAAACTGCTGATAGCAAAGTAAGTGAAGAAGAGATCAAAGCCATTGTCAAAGAAAGTGCCGATGGTGGTGAAATCCAAGAAATTGAACAAGATATTGTAGAAAGAGTCTTTGAACTCGGAGACAAAAAAGTTAATTCTTTATATACTTATCGATCAGATATCATTTTCTTCGATATGGACGACGATTGGACCACTATCAAAAAGAAAATTAATGACGAAAAGCATTCTGCTTATCCTGTTTGTTCGAATAATAATCTTGACCACATTAAAGGTATTGTACTTTTAAAAGACCTATTTGATGATGCTAACCAACCGTTTGACATTGCCAAAGTACTAAAGCAGCCTGTCTTTATCAATAAAAATAGCACTGCATTTAAGGTACTAGAGCAGTTTAAAAAAGAAAAAATGCATTATGGTGTGGTGATCGATGAGTATGGTATCACGATAGGAATTGTCACCATGGATGATATCCTAGACGCTTTAATCGGAGACGCCTCAGAAATGGAACAAGACGAATACGAGATCATCCAAACTGATGAAAACACTTGGCTAGCAGATGGCTACTATAGCTTGTCAGAATTTAAAAAAGCTTTCGATTTAGACGTAAGTCAAGAGGTGTTGGAAGAGTACACTACCATATCAGGATTATTCATTCATCATAACCAAAGTATACCTAAAGTAGGTGACTCTCTAATCATAGAAAAGTATACTTTACAGATTGTAGATAAGGATGGACAAAGGATCGATAAGATCTTAATAAAGAAAAATTAGTCTTTAAGTTATTATACATGAGTAAAAGAAATGTGTAAAAGAAAAAGCCCCTATTAAAGGCTTTTTCTCTTACATAAACACATGTACAACTAAGGGTTTAAATATTTATTTGTACTTACTTCTCCACTTTTAGCTATAGTTTGTATAATCAAAATACCTTTATTGATTCCTTCTAAATTGAGAGGGTCACCTTCATTCAACTGTAAAGATTTTAGTAGACTTCCATTAATATTATAAATTCTCACTTCACCACCTTCAAAACCATCGATATAAATCTGTTGGCCTCTGCTGGATAATGAAGTTGCAGTTGACACCAATGCTTGATCGGAAGACTTAACCAAAAATTCCATCGTATTAAAATTACTATTTGGATCAGGTATGCCTATTTTCGGACTATCTGTCAATACCCCAATCAAATAGTAATAACCACCATTTACTTGCTGAGGAAGCTGAATACTTGACTTTTTCTGCTTTTGGTTGAAATTTAGCTTTTCATTGCCCACATAAATTGAATTTTTAATATCAAAAGTCTTTTCTTTCGAAATATAAAAATGAGCATAAACTTGCTTGAAGTTAGGCTTTTTGGTTAATTGTTCCAATTCAATAAAGAACGGTAGATTACCACCTGGAAGATAGCTTCTATTAATCCAAAATGGTACAAACGACATCCTCATTGAGCAACCTATACCCCCCGTAGTATTAACTGCTGAAAACACTGAATTTTCTTGACAAAATTGATCTCTTACTGTGATCAAAACATTGGTAACCGTACCCACATCAGCACAAGATACAGCAGAGGGGCTAACAGTATAAGTACATCCTATACAGGGTGAACCAACCAAAAACATTGCTGGAGTTAATGTCCTCGTGCTACCAAAACCAAGATTGACATTTAAAGAAGAAAATGCAGATATGGTCAATGGAGCCCTAACAATTTTATCCTCAACAATTACAGTTGTAACACATGACCCAGCAAATATTCCAAACATAGTCCATCTTGTAAGTGTAACAATCTGTGGTGTACCTATGTCTGCACAAGTATATACACGGTTAGGACTAATAGTGTAAATAGCGCTTGGCTCAAGAGGGGAACCCGACAAATCTAAAGGACTAAGTGTAGCTGTTCCATCCTCCCCTAATGACAAATTAATAGTTGTCCTACAAGAAACTTGAGCATTACCAATACACAAAACAAAACAAAGCAATACAGAATAAAAAAATTTCATTTTTTTTAGTTTTAATTGTTAAAAATTTAATTTATATACATATTTCAATGATGAGATAATACAAAAATATAATTAAACTCCTCTTCTATCCAAAAATTATATATAGAATTTTATCAAATTGGGCAAATTTATTAGCAAATGGTTGTTTTAACCCAAATTCCGCATTAGACTTTATTCGAATGAATATATGACAAAATAGTTGGCATTGCTCGGAAATTTTATCCCGCAGGTGTAGCCCAAGCTACATCGAGGATAAGAAAGACGTTAAAAATTGACCGCAAGTCAATTTAGTCTTGAACTGTGACGCCCCGTCACAGCTACTGCAATTGTAAGTTAGGTGGTATATTTTTTCATGCAGTTCATTTCTAATGCGGATTTTGGGTTTGAAGAAGTGAGCTACTATTTTTTTAACAATTATAGTAATACTTTTGAAATTGGCTTCAAAACAATCGTTAAAAGGAATCTATAATAAAGAATCTTCCCACTTTCAAATAAAAAAAAACCAAACCGTTATCTTAATAAAGTGGTCAATTTGTGATAAACTACTTTTTTTTCTCAAAACTTAAATTTTTATTTTTACAATTAACTATCACTTTTATTTTTATTTATAGAAATATTAGTAGTTTTGTCATCATTAACAAACTTTTTATTCACAATTTAATTTTTATACTATGCAATCAAAAACTTTTAAATTTTTATTTATTTTAACTTTACCATTACTTTTAATCAAATGCTCGGATTCGTTAATAACGCCCGAAAATGAAAGTGAGGTGAACTTAGAAAATCGGAATAATTCAGGTCAATCATCTAATGCTGTTTCCAATGAAATGCTTGTAAAATTCAAAGCAGGCGTTTCTGAAGAAAAAAAATCTGAAACTTTTGGCAAAATGGGTGCAAAAGTGAAAGAGCACATTTTCACAAAAATGATGGAAATAAATGGGGCAAAAGATGGTGTTTATCTATTATCATTACCTGTCAATGCATTAGAAGGCATCTCTAGATCTAAGGCTTTTGGTGAAATTGAGTTTGCAGAGCCAAACTTTGTGTATACACATCAAGCGGTGTCTAACGATACTTACTTTACAAATGGCTCTTTGTGGGGAATGTCTGCAAATAATAATGCTTTTGGTTGTGGTGCAAATACAGCATGGGCTGCAAATAAAATAGGTTCATCAACCGTATATGTTGGAGTTATAGACGAAGGTTATATGTTTGCGCATCAAGATTTAGCAGCTAATGCAGGTGTAAATCCTGGAGAAATCGCTGGAAATAACATAGATGATGATAACAATGGGTATATAGATGATGTGCGAGGATGGGATTTCGCTGGAAATAATAATACTGTTTTTGATGGTGTAGGTGATGACCATGGTACGCATTGTGCTGGTACGATAGGTGGAGTAGGTGGCAATGGAGTAGGCGTTGCTGGTGTAGTTTGGAATGTAAAACTACTAAGCGGTAAATTTTTAGGTAGCACTGGTGGCACCACTGCTAATGCTATCAAAGCTGTAGACTATTTCACAAATTTGAAAACAAAAGGTCTAAATATCGTAGCTACAAGCAACTCTTGGGGCGGTGGAGGTTTCTCTCAGGCATTGAAAGACGCTATTGATCGCGCAGATGCAGCTGGAATTCTTTTTATTGCTGCCGCAGGAAATAGTGCAACAAACAATGACGTAACGGCTAGCTATCCGTCAGGTTATACAAGTGCAAATATTATTGCCGTAGCTTCCATTACAAGCACAGGAGGATTGTCTAGTTTCTCTCAATATGGAGCAACTACAGTAGATATAGGAGCTCCTGGTTCTGGAGTTTGGTCTACCGTTCCTGTAGCATCAGGAAGAGGTAAAAATGTAACTATTACTTCTGGTTATGCGAGTTACAACGGTACTTCTATGGCTACACCACATGTATCTGGTGCTGCTGCACTTTATAAATCAATAAATCCAACTGCCACAGCAGCTCAAATAAAGGCAGCTATTCTAGGTAGCGCTACTCCCACTGCGTCTTTAGCGGGAAAATGTGTCACTGGTGGAAGATTAAATGTACGTGGTTTTTAGTGTTTAGAAATTATTATTATTCTTAACTAAGTTAGGTTAAAAGAAAAATACCCTCCATTTTTATGGGGGGTATTTTTTTTTACAAAAAACGCTACCTTTGCTTTTGTATCTTTAAAATAAATATCTTGAATCTTCCAATACTGATTTTGTACTCGACCCTATTTTCTATAACAAGTTGTCTTGGACAAAAAACCACACCACCCAATGTCAAAAAATTGATGGAATACTATCCTCAAGTTACTGGTTATAAGGATAATTATATATTCTTTGCAGATGGAAGTAAACTGGTATATGATGATGGTAAAAAGAAAAGTTATCAAGGGCTTTTGGACTCTGCTGATATAGAAGACATGTTTAGAGAAAAATATAAATCTTTTGATATTGGTAAAATTCCTAAAAACTATAATCCTGGAAGATTTAGAAATGAAGAGTTTTTCAAAAAGATTTATGGATCAACTGAGTCAGGTGTAAATGCCAAAATTACTACCATCACATGGTGCCCAAAACTTGCAAATCAAAAAATCAGAGTGACTACTGTCAATAATTTTCATCTAAAAATGGAGGCTCTTTCCAATGAATTAGATAAACACCCAGAATTTCAACAATACATCAAGGACATAGCGGGAGCTTATAAATGGAGGGTGATAAGTGGTACGAATAGACTCAGTACCCACAGTTTTGGAATAGCAATGGATATTAATCTCAAATATTCCCATTATTGGCAGTGGGATTGTAAATGCAAAGACGAAAATACAGTACCACCTTACCAAAATTTAATACCGCCACAATTAGTCCATATTTTTGAAAAACATGGATTTATATGGGGTGGCAACTGGTACCATTATGATACCATGCATTTTGAGTATAGACCGGAATTGTTTTAAGACAAAGACATAATAAGATCGAATAAATTAGTCTTTAAGGCAATTTCACTTCTAATTCCGTCTCAAAATCACTGCTCAAAGTACCTAAAAACGCAACAAGTGATTTGACCTCATTTTTAGTCAATCCTAAAGGTCTCAGCATTAAAGTTTTTTCTGGTATCAAATGATCTCTAGAGTGGTCGGTTAAGGATCGCTTTATGAAATTGGGATTTCCATCATTGTAATACTCTACCAAATCTGTCAAATCTTCAAAAATGCCATTATGCATCCACGGCCCTGTTTTAGCTACTTCTCTCAAACTAGGTGTTCTAAATAGACCAGCATCCTCAGGTTTGCCAGTATGCTTGTACTTTCCAAGATCCTCACCCTCCATGCCAAAAAATGCTAATCCATCATTATGAAATTTGTTATCACTAAAGAGAGCAGAATTGTGGCAATTGATACACCCTGCTTTTGTGCGGAACAAATGTAAACCTTGTACCTCTTCATCCGTAAAGAGGTTGCTTTCCCCACTGATGAATCTATCAAACTTAGAAGGCTTACTAACAATCGTTCTTTCAAACGTGGCAATAGCCTTAAATAAATTTTCGGAGTTTACTTTTTTGTTAGAAAAAGATTTGGCAAACATATTTTTGTATTCGGATATCGCTGCTATTCGCTCGACGGCAAATTCAACTTTTTCATTCATCTCCAGTGTATCTTCTACTGGAAATCGGGCTTGATGTTCTAAAGTAGTTGCTCTACCATCCCAAAAAAGTGAAGTACTGTAAACTGCATTGATAATTGGCATCGAATTTCTGTGTGCTATTCTACCTTCGTGGCCTATAGATTTGGCTATCCCATCTGTCCATCCTAATTTTGGATCATGGCAAGTAGCACACGATATTTTGCCACTACTTGACAATCTCGGATCAAAAAACAGCTTTTTCCCAAGCTCTACTTTTATTTCAGAGTAGGGATTATCTTTTGGATATATCACCTTTGGCAATAGACCTATGTCTTCAAAGGTTAAATCATTAACCATATTATGCAACCTTGCTCTTGGCCATTCCTTACTTGATTTGGTACTGTACACCTCGCGCAACCAATCAGAAAACATAAGTTGATCTTGATTTGCAAATGCCAAACTAAACACAACGATTACAAAAAGTATAATTTTTTTTTTCAATAGTTTGCTATTTGATTATTCTGAAAAAGTAATAGTTTATTCACTTTACAATTATAACTACAAAAGTAATAAATTTATGTCTTGGTCAAATTGATCCACCACATAAATAAATTCACATCTGGGACATATTTCAGGTTGATCATATGTACAATTTTCATCCCCAAAAGTACTCAAATTTTGCAGCTTATGATAACAAATTAACAACATGTGGATATTTTATATTGAATTTTAAGGATTTTTGAATGTATCTTTGTGCTCTAAAACATACTCACTTTAATGGCAATTAGAATATTTTCAAAAATTAGAAAACCTAAAGGATTTAACTACAATCCTCAATACTACGATGAGGCTAAAGAACAATTAGAAGAAAAACTCAAAAGATATAATATCAACAAACCTGCAGAAGAATCATCTGCTGTGGATCAAATTGCCAAATCTAAAGATAATATCAGGGGTACTTTTAGGAAAAAACAAAATGGAGTTTTCAAAGGTGGTACACCTCCTGTATCTGCCAGCGCACAATCACGACAATCAACTATACGTTTAGTAAGAATAATCGCTATTTTGATAATTATTACTTACTTGATCTTAAAATCAGAATTTATACTAAATTTTGTTCAAAAAATTTCAGGATAAAAAACAAACTTAACATCACCTGATGAGTAACATAATAAAGCTTCTACCTGATAATATAGCCAATCAAATTGCTGCTGGAGAGGTGATACAACGTCCAGCAAGTGTAGTGAAGGAATTGCTAGAAAATGCTATTGACGCAGGTTCTGAGAATATAAAATTGATTATAAAAGATTCCGGAAAAACACTCATTCAAGTGATTGATGATGGTGCTGGAATGACCGAGAGCGACGCTAGATTGTGCTTCGAACGGCATGCCACCTCTAAAATTTCAACAGCAGAGGACCTTTTCCATATTGATACAAAAGGTTTTAGGGGAGAGGCATTGGCTTCTATAGCGGCTATTGCACATGTAGAACTTGTAACCCGCCAACACAACGCTGACTTGGCTACTCGGATACTTTTGGCAGGCTCAAAAATTGACAAAACGGAGGTCGTACAATCCCAACCGGGCACATCGATCAGTGTGAAAAATCTTTTTTTTAATATTCCTGCCAGAAGAAAGTTTTTAAAATCTGATCCTGTAGAACTAAAACATATCGTCGAAGAGTTTTTAAGACTTGTGCTTATCCACACGGATATTCATTTTGTCTTCCATCACAATGGTAATGACCTATATTACTTACCAAAATCCAACCAAAAGCAAAGGATTATCAATATTTTTGGCAAGAACTACCAAGATAAGCTATTGACAGTGAAGGAAGAAACAGACTTTATCAATGTATCGGGTTTTATCCTTAAGTCGGAAGCAGCAAAAAGGACAGCTGGTGAGCAATATTTGTTCGTTAACCATCGATATGTAAAGAGCAATTATCTCAATCATGCCATCCGATCAAGTTTTGAAGGCTTGTTACAAAAAGATCAATTTCCAGGGTATTTTATCAACATCGACATTGATCCAAGTCTTATTGATATCAACGTAAGTCCTACAAAGACAGAAATAAAATTTGAGGATGAAAGACTTGCTTACAATTATTTGAAAGTTGCCACTAAGCATGCTTTGGGCGTTTACATACTTTCCCCTACCATTGATTTTGATACCAATGTCAATATCACAGAATCAGTTGGGAATGGATCGAGTTATAATTTTGGAGAATCAAGGGTTGTGAATGGTGGGAGTAGTCCAAGACGAGACAACTATCCATCAAAAAGTCAATCTGACGCTCAAAAATTAGAGCAAGAAAATCTGAAATCTTGGCAACAAATATACCAAGGCCTGGATACAAGATCAAATGAGATAACCACCATAGCCAGCCAAATAAGCGAAGAAAAAGATTTGGGTAACGAAGCTTCAAACATCATATCAAAAGAGCCCTTCCAACTGCACAACAAATACATATTGGTTGGCATCAAATCAGGGATGATGATCATCGATCAGCAAAATGCACATGAAAGAATCTTGTATGAAGAAAACTTAAAACTCATAAAATCTAAGCCTCATCCAACACAAAAAGAATTATTCCCTGCTGTATTAGAACTAGATAGCCATAAAAGTAGTTTACTTCAGGTACTTATACCATTTACGAGTAGAATTGGGTTTGATATTGGTGAATTTGGTAACAACACATTTATCATACATGGCGTGCCCGTAGGTCTGCCTTCTTCTGTCAATAGCTTACAATTATTAAAAGAGATTATCGAATCTTATGATGAAAATCTAGAATTGCAGCTTGGTGTAGAAGAAAATTTAGCAAGATCCTATGCACAAAACGCTGCTGTAAAAAGAGGAACCCCACTTACACCTGACGAAATGAAAAGTATCGTTGATAAACTTTTCGGATGCGAAGTACCCTTTGTAAGTCCCTCAGGCAAAAAATGTTTTATTGATATGGGCATCCAAGATATAAATGCAAGATTTAAATAATTTTTAGAAAAGAAAAGATATGTTTCAACTTACTCCGGTCATCAAAAATATAATCATTATAAATGTACTGATTTATTTTAGTATTCAATTAAATCTACTGAGTATGATCCCTGATGTTGAAGAGTACTTTGTGTTAAAACCATACAACAATGGGTTTAAGCCTTACCAAATATTTACTTCCATGTTTATGCATGGATCACCTCAGCACCTATTATTTAATATGTTAGGCCTTGTTTTCCTTGGACCAAATGTAGAAAGTAGCCTTGGTTCAAAAAAGTTCTTAAATTTATATATGCTTTCTGGTATTGCAAGTGGTATTGCACACTTAATGCTTGTTAATTCTTCTGCGGTTGGAGCTTCGGGAGCAATCTATGGTATGCTTGGTGCTTTTGCAGCCATGTTTCCAAATCTGAAGTTGATCGTATTTCCGATTCCTATTCCAATCAAAGCGATTTTTTTAATTGGTGGTTATATTGCCTATGATTTATTTAGTGGTCTGACAGATAGGGCTACAGGTATTGCACATTTTGCCCATGTTGGAGGGGCTGTGATGGGTATAGCTTTAATATTTTATTGGGGAAAGCAAAAGCAGTATTGAGGATTTAAAAAGCTATTAGCTGTTAGCGATTAGCTTTTAGCTGGGAAATGGTTTGAATATTTCGCCATTCTCGCATTCAAGCATTCTCGCATTCGATGAAAACCCTGATTTTTGAAGCCATCTTCCATGAAAAAGCGTAAATAATTTATTTTTGATAGAAAATAATAAAAAACCATGCTCAAATATTAAAAAATATAAGAACTTTACGTTTAATAAAAGGTTTATAATCCATTATTATTTAAACAAATTATGCTTAGACCTATAAAAGACGATATCAATCAAGTTTTCTCAGCTGGTAATATGGTTACAAAGCTGATTGTTTCTAATGTCATACTTTTTGTTTTCTTTTTACTTTTATGGATCTTACTTACCAATATTAGTCCTTCTACCTATGAGTCAATTCTTGGGTTTTTTAGAATACCTGGAGGTTTGATCAGTTTTATTAAAAAACCTTGGACGCTTTTCACTTATATGTTTACGCACGAAGGATTTTGGCATCTATTGTGGAATATGATGGGTCTCAATATATTTGGACGGATTGTAGGAGATTTATTAGGTGATAAGAGGATACTACCAATATATATAATTGGAGGTTTGGGTGCCGCATTTACATTTTTATTGTGGGCAAATTTGACTCCAACTGGTACAAATGCTTATGCATTAGGAGCTTCTGGAAGTATAATGGCATTGGCTGCTGTAGCTGCAATAATTGCACCTGAGTATCAAATCAGATTGCTCCTGATAGGTAATGTAAAATTGATGTATATTGTCATCGCTTTTGTACTTTTTGACTTAGTCGGTTTAGCCTCTCAAACAAATACAGGAGGTCATTGGGGACACATAGGGGGTCTAATTACAGGCATTTTGATCATCTATGGTATAAAAAATGGGGTAGATAGCACCGATGGTTTAAACAAAGTCTTTGATAAAGTAGAAGATCTAGTGTCTACATCATCCAATCGACCAGCTAGAAAAACAAAAATGAAAGTAGAGTACAGGTCAAAAAAACTAGGCCTAGATATACTTAAACCATTCACACAAAATCCAAGGGAAACCGAAAACAGTAGATTTGGACAAGTACTTTCTGATGAAGAAGAACTCAATAGAATTCTTGAAAAAATTAAAAAATCTAATTACGATAATTTAACAAATACAGAAAAAGCTTTCTTGAGCAAGATGAGTGATAATAAATGAAAATTGGAAATAAGTTCATGTTTATGCTTAACATATTTTTAGTGATTTCTACACTAATAGCATACTCAGCGCCACATATCCATCCTGTTAAGTTTTCTTTTCCAGCATATTTCGGACTAGCTTTTCCTTTTCTGTTAGTTGGAAACATTTTATTTATAATCTATTGGATATTTGTAGACTTTTTAAAAGGTCTTCCCTCTTTTTTGACCCTAGCTTTTGGCTTTAAAGTAATTCTATGCTTTTTTAATTTTAATAAATCAGAAATTAAGAATGACGCCACAACATTTTCTATTATAAGCTACAATATCAATAATGCACTAAAAGCTTACTCCAATGAAAGTGCGACCAAAAAAAGTAAGCAAAAAAATATGCGTGAATTTATGAATCGGTTTAAGGATGAAGATATAATTTGTCTACAAGAGTTTGGTCCTTATGCAAATGATATCGTTAAAAACAATCCAGAATTCAAACACCTTAGTATTCATCGAATTAACAATAAGAAAACAGCAATATTAAGCAAACATACCTTTATCGATGAAGGCGAAATTGATTTTGGCACCATCACCAATTCTTGTGTTTGGGTAGACCTTGTAGTCAATTTTGAAACACTTAGAGTTTATAGTGTACATCTACAAAGTAATCAGATCTCAAAAGATGCCGATGAATTGGTAAAAAGTGGTGATCTATACAACAAGAAAGGAATACCCGAAATCAAAGGAATATTCAAAAAATTTGGTCACAATCACGTCACTCGATCAAATCAAGTAGAACGTATCAAAGACCATATGAATAAAAGTCCATATAGTGTAATACTCTGCGGTGACTTGAATGACACACCGCTCTCGTATACATATGGGACCATAAGTGAGGGTATGAAAGATTTGTTTTACGAAAAGGGCAAAGGAATTGGTACCACCTACTCCGGGTCTATACCGCTGTTAAGAATAGACTATATTTTTACAGATCACTGTATTCATGCTTTAAGTTATAAAACTATAAAAGAAGACTATTCTGATCACTATCCGATTGCATCTTTAGTTTATAAAGATTGTAATGCCAATCAAAAAAAGCCTTAAAAAATGATGGTTTTTAAATTGATGACACTTGAGGACTTGCCAGTATGTCTCAAATTCTTATACAATGCTGCTTTGCGCTTAAAGCAAAAAGGACTTACACAGTGGTCTTACTGGCTTGAACCACCTGAGGAAAAATTAGCCTGGATAAAAAATGGTATTGCCGAACAACAATTTTATAAAGTTTTAGATACCAATGGGGCAATGGTAGCTATGTTTAGACTCCAAACTGAAGATGAACTATATTGGGGTATACAAAATGAGAAAGCCAATTACATTCACTCATTAGTGGTTTCAGACGAAGCTACCAACAAAGGTATTGGTCGGGCAATCATCCATTCGATAGAAAGCCAAATGCGGATAGATGGAATAAATTTACTTCGACTTGATTGTGACAGTGCTAATCCTGGTCTGTGTGCTTACTATGAAAATTTAGGCTTTAAAAAAGTAGGTACTAAACAAATGTCTTTATCACTTAATAATCTGTATGAAAAGATACTGTAAAAAACCTTTAAGTTTAAAGTGCTAGTTATGTTAATATTTGTATTTAATGTTTTGCTCTAAATAAAATTAATTTATATTTGGAGTTAAAGATCTAATGAAATGAAATCTTATAGTGGAGAGATAGCCTTACACTTAAATTAAAAAACACCTAATATGGTTTTTTCCAGACTTTTCTATTCGTTTGCATGTCTTTTAATGTTGAGTACTTGCTCAAAACCGAGCGAGAACATAGACCCTAATAGTTATTTTATAAAAGAAATAAAGCTGTTTTCCATTGATAAGACACCATTGTATGTCAATTATAATATCAATGATTTACGGATTGATGGGCTAGCAGAAAACGATGGAGTGGCAGGTCTGAAGTTTATCGTTGAGTTTATTTACGCAGATGGAAAAACTCCCATTAGCGTCTCTCCTGATCTTTCCCAACCGATAGACTTTGCAAACCCTGTAACCTTTGATGTAAAATTCACAAAAGACCTTACGAAACAATATGTATTTAATCTTAAGGAAGAAGCCCCTAATCCTCCATTGTTCAATGTAGATAAGATAGAGGTTTTAAATGACGCTGGAGCTGCCTCAAATATAAGTTTACTACAATCGGGAACAGATTATATCGGCTTATCCCAAAATATTGCAGGAACCCCACAGTATATACTCAATTTTGTTTTTCCTCCTAGCATAAATCCAACCTCCATCACTCCAGACCCAAAAGTCACGAGAGACTATTCTAAAGGTGTTACATTTGATGTGGTATTTGGTTCTATAACTAAAAAGTACACCGTTAAAATAGGCAACTATAAAACTGCGGACTTCAAAAGACAAGTAACCAGAGGTGTATGGGTGAGCGATGTAGGTAGCGATGTCTTTGCTACACCTGCCAATATAAAACAATGTATCGATATCTGTAAAGAAATTGGAATTAACACCATATTCGTGGTGACCTACAATAATGCCTTGACCAAATACCCGAGCGATGTCATGAAAGAATATATGGGTACAGATATTGATCCAAAATATAAGGGTCGTGACCCACTGAGAGAAATGATAGATTTTGCAAAGCCTGCTGGTATAAAAGTGGTAGCATGGTTTGAGTACGGTTTTGCCTCTGTATTCGGTGATATTTCAGGTGGTCCGCTTATCTCTAGATATCCAAGTTGGGCTTCAAAAGACAATGCTGGAAAAATTACAGAAAGAAATAATTTTTATTGGCTAGATGCCTTCAATCCAGATGTGCAGCGATTCATAAAAAGAATGATGGTAGAAGTGGTAGAAAAATACCCTGATATCGATGGTGTACAAGGTGATGATCGATTACCTGCACTACCCTCTAATGGAGGCTATAATGAATCTGTAACTGCTCTATATAAAAAAGAAACAGGTAGAGATGCACCTGCAAATAGTAGAGATGCACAATGGATGAAATGGAGAGGGGATAAACTTTCGGATTTTGGCGAATATGTATTTAAACACATTAAAGCCGTCGGAGGCAAATATCTGGTCTCTTGGTCACCATCACCGTATGCATGGTCTTTTGAGAACTACCTTCAGGACTCTCCAGAATGGCTAAAAAGAAATATGGTAGATTATCTCCATCCACAAATTTATCGAAATACATTTGATGCTTACAAGGCTTCATTTGATCAAGCTTGGGCTTTTATGGGCAATACCAACTTCAAGGAGTTGATCTTTAGCCCAGGAGTATTGGTAGGTATCGGTAGTGGCGACAGTATCACTCCTGAGATATTAGACCGCAAACTTGCCTACAACAGAAGTCAAGGTGTGCTAGGAGAAACATTTTTTTACTACGAGAGAATAAGAAGAAATAAGGGATTTCAGGATGTGATTAAGAAGTATAATCAGTAGGGATTCTCAATTCAACTAATCTATGGGTGACCAAATTCAAGCTGTTGAAGTTAATTGGTTATGGATTGGTGGCTTTTGTCATGCTTTCTGTACTTTCATTAGCAAGCTTAATATGGGGTCAAAAAATACTGATGTGTATCGAGAATTCTTGATGGAGGCAATAAGTAAGTTGAGATGAATGATTTGATTATGGGTTAAAGCGCATCATCAGTATAAGCTACAAACGTGTGTGTAACTTAGTTCAAGCATTATCGCATTCAAGCATTGTCTAGCATTAATGGAAGCTTGAAAGGTTAGATTTTGGTTCTAATTCCAATTTGAAGTAGCTTCGCAACCATTCGGTCATCTCGTATTCAAGCATTCTCGCATTCAAGCATTGTCTAGCATTAATGGAAGCTTGTAAGGTTAGATTTTGGTTCTAATTACAATTTGAAGTAGCTTTGCAAGGTTGATATTGGTCATGAGGAGCATTTGAAGTAGCCACGCAAGGTTGATATTGGTCCTGCGGAGCATTTGAAGTAGCCTCGCAAAGTTTATTTCTGTTCTGATTAGCATTTGAAATAGCCTCGCAAGGTTGATTTCTGTTCTGATTAGCATTTGAAATAGCCTCGCAAGGTTGATTTCTGTTCTGATTAGCATTTGAAATAGCCTCGCAAGGTTTATTTCTGTTCTGATTAGCATTTGAAATAGCCTCGCAAGGTTTTGCTCGGTTCCCTCATTATTTTGATAAATCTTTATCAAAATTGCTACGCACCATTCGGTCATATCAAAATTGCTACGCACCATTCGGTCATATCAAAATTGCTACGCACCATTCGGTCATCTCGCATTCAATCATTCAAGAAACTAAAGATTCTTAATTTCTTTTAATAAAACCGAAGACTTTTCATCACCGAGATCTGCTGCTTCTTTTAGATCTTTGATATATCCATTTTTACCAGCTTGCTTTTTACTTAATGCTCTATTTCTTAAGATATCTTCTTTGGCGACATCATCTCTAACGTCTTCAAGGTCTGCTGCAAAATTAAAAGCCTCAACAGCTTCTTCGAAATTTTGATTGGCAAGTAAAGAAAGGCCATAATAGTAAAAACCCCATCTTTTCCAACCGAAATTAGCATCGTCTGAAGAAAATGTTCGCTTGGTGAAAAGCCTCAGTTCGAAGATAGCTTTATCGTATTCATTAAGAAGATAGTGTACATATCCTTTTAATCGTCTAGATTTCCAATGTACCGGCTCTAGTGCTACTGACTTTTTAATAGCTTGATCAAAGTCAAGTTTGGCAGCATCTAAGTCATTATTCAATAAGTGAATTCTAGCCCTTCCATAGTAAGCAGAAGCAATAGTTGGGTCTATACCTATACACTTATTGTAGTCTCTGAGTGAGTCGCTATATTTCTTGAGGATAAAACAAGTTTTTGCTCGTCGCTCATAAGCTTGAGCATGTCGGTCAAACTTGTCGATTGCTTTGCTCAATTCTTGTATAGCTTCGTCTTGTCTTCCTTGTACTCGTATTAATTTTCTGCCTTTAAGGAAGGATTGTACGGCTGATTTATCTTGATTTGGCTCGATGAGCTCGAAGTTTAGGATATTTCCCCCATCTAACAACCATGCTCTGATTGTCCCACTTAAAGCAAATTGGCTACAATATTGTAAAAGGCTTATCGTATTTTTAAACGATTTTTCAGTAATTGTGTCTTTTACAAATCTTTCTACAACCAATGAAAAAGTATCTTCTTTAAAAATGTCTTCAACCTTTAAAAAAATTTCATTTCGATGATAACTTTCTACGCGTTTGATATACATTTTTAAGATGGTGTCATAGCTTTTTGCTGTCCCAAATTCTAATCTTCCTTCTACTATTGTTTTATGATACATAAATTATTTTATTGATGAATCTTTGCCTTAAACCCATATTAAGCATTAGAAATGAACTGCAAGAAAATTATACTTCATATTAGTTTCAGTACTCAATTTTCCGTCCTCAATGCAGCTAAGGCTGCACTTGCGGATGAAAATATCCGTGCTTCACTACTATTTTGCATAATTTCCTTTCGAATAAAGTCTAATGCTTAATATGGGTTAAATCCAACGGAGGGGTAAAGTTCCGAAAAATTTTATTTATTTACAAGCTATTTTGAAAGAATTATGTTGGTAATCATGTTGAAAAAGTGTGTATAAACCAACATATATTAATATTATGTATACGATATTTGTTGTTTTTAGATTATTATTCTTATATAGTATCCAATAACAAATTATGTCACTGTGATTGGGCAAATAGAAAGGTTTAAAAGAATAGAAGTAGATTATGAAGTAAAGTATTAATGTTAATAATTTAAATAAAAAAAACGATTTAATGAGACCAATATAGCTATCCAAATCAAAAATAAGTTTTCATTGTAGAAACCTACTCCTGCCTCACAAACGCCGTAATCCTTCCTGCCCGAATAGCAGGTAATAAAGAAGCTAAATAAGAAATGCCCACTACCACAAAAAATACCAGTACGATATCCAACATTTGCATATCAATGGGGTAACCTTCAATCAAGAACCCGTCAGGAACAGCAATCAAGCTATAATTTTTTTGAAGAAAATAAAGTATTAATGCGATCACCATCCCAAAAATAAAACCTATGAAACCTATTAACAATCCTATTGATTTGAAAATCGCTTTGATTTTGTCGGATGTAAGACCTACAGACTTCAATATGGATATATCCTTTTTCTTATCAAGTACAATCATCCAGAGAGAACCGACCATATTAAATGAAATAATCGCTAATGTGAGCATGGCAATCAGAAAACTAACCCATCGCTCAATATTCATGATTTTAAGAAAGGACTCATCCATTTCATACCTGTTTTTAGTTTGTATTTTTTGCGGTATTATTTTAGCTAGTGCAGCTTTAACCTTTTTTTCATTTGCACCTTCATTCAATTTCAACTCTAAGCCGGTGACTTCATTTTCCAAACCTTTTAATGCTCTCACAAAATCAATGTTGGTTACGATATATTGATGATCTTGTTCACCGCCAAAAGAAAATACACCTTTAGGGTACAAGTCAAGAACCTTAAAAGGAGAACTCAATGGGCCACCTTCATTATCCGGTAAATAAACAGAAATTGGAGTGAATGGGTCGGACATTGACACAGAGAGTTTATTGTACATTCCATTGCCTAAAATACCAAAATTAAAATCTTGATCTTCCGTTACAAATTCACCCATATGGAGTACTTGATCTATGCCATTGACTTTGCTAAAATTGTTGTCGACTCCTTTGATAAATCCGGCTTCTTGTGATGATCCATATTCAAAAAGAGCCACTTCCTCCAATACAAAGCTTATGTCTTTTACCCCTTCTATATTCTTTAGCTTTTCTTTTTCTTTGTCCGTTAATGTTAGATAAATACCCTTTTCTGATGTTACTTTTAAATCTGAGTTATAAGCACCGACAGTTTCAACCAACAATTTTTCAAACCCATTAAAAACGGATAGTATCAGGACAAGCGCTGCAGTACCAATAGCTATGCCAAGGATGGATATCCAAGTGATGATGTTAATGGCACTTGTTGATTTCTTTCCGAAAAGGTATCGTTTTGCTATTTGATTAACTAAATTCATACATTTGGAATTAACGCCTGATAAATATAGTCTTGGATTTTTGTCCTATAATCTTTTGCATTTAAACGATTATTGTTCATAGATGGATAGGTCCGATTGCTTAAAAAAACGTAGATGATGTTGTTTTGTGGATCAGCATAAACAGCTGTACCGGTAAAACCAGTATGCCCAAAAGTACTTTCAGATGCCAACTCTGACATATTCAGTTTACGAGCAGGATTTAGTTCTTTCATATCGAAACCAATGCCTCTTCTTGCACTCTTCAAGTGTCTAGTCGTAAATGTTTTAATTGTCTCTGCCTTCAAATACCTTCTTTTGCCATAGGTTCCCCCATTCAACAACATTTGCATCAAAACCGCTATGTCTCTACTATTAGAAAATAATCCAGCGTGGCCAGCAACCCCGCCCAACATGGCTGCACCCATATCGTGTACCATACCGTGTACTTCTTGTTTTCTCCAATAATTATCAATCTCTGTTGGGGCGATATTATCCAATGAGATTCTATTGATAGGATTATATCCCATGTATCTGAGTCTAAGAGGGACATAGAAGTTTTCGTCCATATACTTATCAATTCTCTGACCCGATACCCTTTCTACCACTTTGGCTAAAATATATAGTCCAAGATCACTGTATCTATAATTTGTGTTGTCTCTTAATTCACTGTCGTAAATTGTTTGATAGATCGTGTCTCTATAATCGTTTCTTAAAAATATATTATTCGCAACAGGAATCATAAAATTATCTTGCAAAACTGGGGAATAATAATTGGACGAAAGTGTATTTGGCTTTTGACCTTGCACCAGCGTTTCATCATAAAAAGGAATCCATGGTAACAAACCCGCTACATGACCTAATATGTCGTATGCAGTCATATTTGCTTTATTGGTTTTAGCAAGTTCTGGTAAATATAGCGATAATGGTGTATTGATATTTAGAAGGCCCTGCTCTGACAATTTCATGATAGCCAGGGTGGTAGATAATATTTTTGTTAAAGAAGCTAAGTCATACACCGTCTCCTCGTCTACAGGTAAGCCATTATCGTATTTAAATTTTCCATAACCTTTCTCCCAAATAATTCTCCCATTTTTAGCAACTAAAACTTGACAACCAGGAGAAGACTTATCGGCCATAAGAATGTTAATTTGAGTTTCCATTCTAGCCAATAGTTTCTCGTCCACACCCACACTTTCAGGTATGCTGTATCCAAGTCTATTTACTGGCGGTTTGAATATACCCAGATTAACGTAGTACTTGTCAGATACTTTCATAGGTAGTCTTCCCTCAATGCTGGTCACACCAAAAAGTGCTTGTGCGGCCGCATCTCTATACATATCGCCATCCTCATAAGATACAACCACTGTACCTATGTTTTCAAAATTGCGTAAACTTTGAGGTGATCCAAAAATGCAAAGAATGACTTTTGAATTTTTGTTGATTTCTGCAATTAGTGAAAGTAGACTTGGGTTTAAGCCAAAGTTGCTGCTTCTACTTCTTGGTAGATTGTGTAAACCAATTATTACTTTTTCATACTTTCTAAGGTTGTGAATGAGGGCTATTTTTACGCCTTCGTTGATTTGATATGTCGTATTGTAATGATCAAAAGCAAAAAATTTGTGAAGTCTGTCTTGAAAAACATTTCTGGATGTAGTGCCTATCGCTAAAGTTGCCATTTTTCCAAGAGTGTTTTCTGCCATGGGTAATAGATTTTCGTCATCGGCTACCAATGTGATTGAGCTTTCGATCAACCTATTTTTTACAGCTTTAGAAATATTAGCATTAATATCATTCATCAATCCTTCGAGCTTCACAGGCTCATATTTTGATAAGCCTACTGTATATTTGGCCTCCAAAATCTTCTTTACACTTTGGTCAATACCTTGTTGAGTGATTTTTCCCTCGGCTATATAACTTTTAATTTTTAATTTAGCTAATGTAACAGATTCTGATAAAAGAAGGATATCTACACCAGCTGCAATAGCTTCTGCTTCTGCTGTGCCTGAAGTAAAGAATTGGGTAACACCTTTCATATCCATTGCGTCTGTAAAGATGAGGCCCTGAAAACCCATTTCATTCTTTAGAATATCTGTGACTGCCTTTTGTGAAAGTGTAGTTGGTCTATTTGCCCTATTATCAATCGCAGGGATATGGAGGTGGCCTACCATCATCGAAGCAATACCTTTAGTCGCTAGTGACCTAAAAGGAAAGAGCTCAATCTCTTCTAATCTACTCATAGAATGTCTAATGACCGGAAGACCATAATGAGAATCAACCTCTGTATCGCCGTGACCAGGAAAATGTTTTGCACAAGCTAACACACCATTTTTTTGCATACCAATGGCATAGTGGTATGATTTTGAGCTCACATTATTTACGTCTTCGCCAAAAGACCGATCATTGATGACGGGGTTTCGCGGGTTGCTGTTGACATCGACTACGGGAGCAAAATTGATGTGAATACCCAATCTTTTCATATGTTTTGCCACTTCCTTGCCAAACTCTTCGATGAGGCTATCATCTCTTATCGCACCTAAAGTCAGTTGCTTAGGAAAACTCATCGTACTTTCTGGAAATCTCATACCTAAACCCCACTCACCATCGATACCTATCATCAATGGTATTTTGGATAGCTTTTGGTATTGGTTGGTCAATTCTGCTTGTTTGCTCGGGGAACCTTTAAAAAAACAAATGCCCCCTATTTGATGATTTTTGATTAATTGGAGCACTTTAGGTACATCACCATTATCCATATGACTATTTGCTCTGATCATAAAAAGCTGACCTAGTTTCTCATCTAGATTCATTTTGGACATAACACTGTCAACCCATTCTGCTTTAGATAGTTGACTCTGACCATATATTGATTGAATAGATAGCACCAAACAAATCAACCAAATATTAATTTTCTTCATAAGAATACAATACAATTTACAATATAACTCAGTTTCCCTTCAAAATATTTGGGTCTAAGGCTATAGCTTTATCAAGATATAACTTTTCATTCACAGAATCTCCCTTAAAACTATATGCCTTTGCAAGATTAAAAAAAACATTTGCATTTTTATCATCTTTTTGTAAAATCTGAAGTAAAATCTCAATCACTTTGTCATGTTGACCCTTCATTCCATAGGCTACCGCCAATAATCTCATCGTCTCCAAATCAGTCTGATTAAGCGTATAGGACTCTGACAATGAGGCTAAAGCCATGTCCAAATTCTGTAATGTCTCGCCTGCATATTTGCCATATTCTCTCAATGTGAACGCTAAATTATTTTTGGCATTTTTTTGATCGGGAGCGTAGGTCAATATTTTTCGGTATTTTGCAATCGCACCTTCATAGTCTTTTTTGAAATATAATGCATTACCAAATAATAGATCTGAACCTTCAAAAACTGGATGGATCAACATAGATTTTTTTAAATATCCAATCGCTTCGTCCATAGCTTTGATTTTTGCTCCTTCATCTTTATCTTCTTTATATTTGTCTATGATAGATCCTCCGAAAGCATTTAACAATTTAACACTTTCGGGTGAATGCTTGATATCTGTCGAAAATAAGGTGTAATTGTCCTTCCAAGTCCTGTTGCGTGTAAACGTTTTTACGGAATAAAAAGAAAATAGTATCAATAATAATCCCGCACCAAATTGCTGATATTTTGAAAATAAATGTGCAATTGCATATCCCAACAAAAGGGCAAATCCTACCGAAGGCATAAACATAAATCTTTCAGCCATATTGGTCCCGATAGGAAAAAATAAATTTGACACAATGCTAAAAGTCATAAAATAGTAAAGAATAGCAAAAGCCAAGATTTTAGATTTGTTCAAGTTGAATATAGCATAAATGGCTAAACCAATGTGTACAAACAATGAAATGATAACTTGAAAATCAGAAAAATTCATGATCGGAATATGTCTTGGATAGTAGTCATGTGTCAGAACGAGCGGAAAAAGTAAAATTTTCAAATAAATCCCCCAAGTGTAAATAATGGTAGCCAATCTTTCTGCAGGTGTGAAGGGAACATATCTATCATTAACAAATTTTAAAAATGGGTTGTTCATCAACTCCATAGATTCCGCAGCGAACGCATTGCTTAAGATAGATTGACGGATGAATATAAACACAATAGCAGGAATCATCAACATCGAACCTGCAAAAATTGCATTTTTTAAACCACCATCTCTAAACAACCAAATAGCAAGCGGTATTACCCCCAAAAATGTAATACTATTCTCTTTAGCCATCAATCCTAAAAATAAAGATACAGCACTAAAAGCCAAATATTTTCTTTTGCCAAGATCAGCCCACTTTACTGCCAAGTATAGGGCCAAGACACTAAATAAGAGCGCTAAGATCTCATCACGTCCCTTAATGTTGGCAACAGCTTCTGTATGAATAGGATGTATGGTGAATATAATAGAACTTAACCCCGCTATTACCACCCCGTTTTCTATTTTAACGAGGAGCAACATCAACGTCTTATAGAGGATAAAACAAAGGAGTGCGTACCAAAGAATCGTAAACAGATGTCCCATAAAGGCATTCTTCCCAAATATTTGATATTCGATCGCATATAGCACTACGCTTAATGGCCGATATCGACCACCTGACACTAGGTTTTGTTTATCGCTTTCTTTAAAAAATCCCGTAAAAGAATCTGTGGTGAGGATATCCCATATACCTGCAATACCTCTCTGGGTATACTCATTTTCTGTTATTACAATCCCATCATCTAGTACAAAACCATTTGTCAAAGTATTGGCATATAATAGTATCGCCAAGACTGGAATAAACCAGTTCATCCGCTTTGCTTCTAGTAAGTTATTAAGATTGTTAATCATGATAAAAGATATTACATTGCAAAAATATATAATTTATATAAAATTGCAAATCAATGGATATAATTAATTTAATAAAGAGATTTAGGGAAGCGATTTGATAATTATTTATAAGATTATTAAGTCCGATTAAATTTATGTTCTCATATTGAAAACAATTTATATCTTTGTCATGTGAAAAGAGTAATTGCCAAACGAACTATTAAGGAGTTTTGGGAAAAGAACCCAGATGCTAAAGAATATTTAGAAACTTGGTACGAAACTGTAAAAGGTGCAAATTGGAGTAGTCCAAATGAAATTAAAGAATTTTATGCTACAGTGAGTATATTGAAAAACTCTAGAGTAGTATTCAATATAAAAGGAAATAGTTATAGATTAGTAGCTAAGATAAACTACCAAAAGCAGTGGCTTTTCATTAGATTTATTGGAACGCATAAAGATTATGACACCATAGATTCAAACAATATTTGAAATCAATATTAAAAAACAAGTAACAGATGAAAAATGCAATAATAAAAACAGAGGAGCAATATGAAGCAGCATTGGATCGCCTTAATGAATTGTTTGATACAGATCCAAGTACAATTGAAGGGCAAGAAGCTGACCTTTTAGCATTATTGATTGAAGATTATGAAGAGCAGCATTATCGCATTGAAGCACCCGATCCAATCGTAGCCATTAAGATAAGAATGGAAGAAATGCAAATAAAACAAAAGGATTTAATAGGCATCGTAGGCTCCAAAGGAATCGTATCAGAGGTATTGAATAAAAAGAGAAAATTAACTGTGAAAATGATAAGAAACCTATCTGAATACTTGAAAGTCACACCAACTATTTTGATTCAAGATTACGATCTAAATTAAATAAATGTGACCTCAAGATTCTTGTATGAAAATTATCAGAATGACAGGTGTGATTCATATAAATAAGTGTAACACTCAAGATACACCGCTGGCCTAAGTTTGACTCCACTCTCTCGATACTTGTCTCCCCTCACAAAACCCGAACTCGCTAAAGCAAGTTTGCGACTTGCTTTCTCCATTAGGATATATGCTTTTGCATGTTATTAGCCAAAGTCAATAAAATAAGAGTTTCTTCACAATAGTATTGTCCTATATTTTAGGGGGTCAAATTCCGTCATTTAGAGGGTCAAAGATATCGTCAACTAATGGGTCAAGTACTTCGTCAGTAGACTAAAATGAGCCGAACATGGTGAAAGGGTATGGTTTTTAGGTAAAATAAATTGGAATTCATTTATGGGATTCGTATATTTGCTTATGCAATAAAAAGAATATCCGACGTTATAGGTTAATTACCATTTAATTAGGAAAGTTTTATGAGATCTTTAGTTTTTGTAGCTAATTAAGATAAGAATGAAAATAATACTATTAGGATTAATAATTTGTATATTCTACGGTTGTAAAGATAAAAAAGATCAAAACCTGAAGAATAGAGAAGGGCTGAATGAAGCATATAAAAATAATTCAGACTCAACATTATCTGAAAGCAGTAAATATTATTATGAGAATACAAAAATCGAATTTGGACAACCTATTGCTTTTAAATCTACAAATAATATTGCAATACCAATTATACTTGAACAAAAGTATGTGGACAAAGGAATGCCAAAACACTCTTATTTTAACATTGCTATTGTTAACACAAGTAATGTAGTGACAAAATTGTTATTTGAACATTCAGTGATAATAGACAATGTTTTAACCTTTGAAAGGCAGACTGATTTTGACGATGTATATTACTATGACGATGATCAAAGAACATTCTCGAAGGAATATAATTCATTGATTTTTTTTGAACTCTGGAAGTATGAAAATAGAAAAAAGGATAATAAACGATTATTTGTTTACGACCTTGAGAATGATAAACTGAACCAACTTTCACCTGAACATTGTAATGTGACAAATTGGAATATATTTGACAATCAGTCAAAAATCCTTATTCATTATCAGTTTGACAGTAATAATAATGGTGTGTTTGACGAAAGGGATGATGAAAATATGGTAATGGTTAATCTAAAAGACACTATTAAATCAAAGGAATTATTTGATTTAGAGAAATTAAAGAAAATTAAATTAAAAGTAGCAAAGAAAAACTAGCTTCAACAATTATATAAAAAACAGGCGAAATAGTTGTAAAATCAAGGTTTTGGTCTCCGCTACCCTAAGGTGTGCTGTGAATGATAAATCCGTTGTATAGATTTATCAATGTTGTATAAAAGATGATGGTAGGCCCATCGGTATCGCTGTACAAGCGGAGGTACCAAACCGCCTCACGGAGC